>NZ_JABXKJ010000117.1 GCF_017115085.1 Nostoc sp. NMS7
CGCAGAACCGATCCCATACGTTGGCGCTTTCGCGACGTTGTAAGGTTGTTGTCATGGTTTTATAAGTGCGGTTAGTTATTTATGAATCAGGCGGTTTTGTTTTTGCCTGTGAATGTACTTTACACTGCTTTACAATTTTTAATCAAGTTTTATTACTTCAGTAAAGCTGATGCAAGTTATTAGTTTTGCTTATTTATGGTCATCGCTGAGAGTACGGCATCATTCTTAAGGATTTGATGCCGTACTCCCGCCAATAACGTACCCTACAATATCGATTGCATCGCACTTTTGATCTCGATGTCTGAGCGATCGCTTTCAACATCCCGTTAAAACAGATACCTCAAATATCGTATTCAGGTACTCAAATATCGTGTTCAGGTACTCAAATATCGTGTTCAGGTACTCAAATATCGTGTTTAGGTACTCAAATATCGTATTCAGGTACTCAAATATCGTATTCAGGTACTCAAATATCGTATTCAGGTACTCTTAACTTTGTCGCACCGCGATCAAGTATACAGATGCGTAGGCGTAGCCCGCCGTAGGCATCGCCTTCATAAATCTCGACAAACAAAGCGAACGCTTGACTTTTAAAACAGTCGCCAACATCAGGCGATCGCACTTGACAATCAAGACAGTCGCTACAAATAGTTAATTTTGTTCAAAAATCAAACCGGATTCCGATATGTTTGCTCTGGTGTTAGCGCTGAAAAGATAAAATAGAAAGGAACGTTGAGATGAATTACTACCCAAATTAGGAGGGGAGGTGTGACATGACAATTACTTTAAATCACACCATAGTGCCCGGACATGACAAAGAAGCATCGGCGAGGTTCTTTGCAAAAATTTTTGGTCTAGAGGTAGAGCTTCCCATTGGCTACTTCGCTGCTGTACATATAAATGATGCACTGACGCTCGACTTCGCCGACGCTGAAGCCTTCGAGCAGCATCATTATGCCTTCCATGTCAGTGACGAGGAATTTGATGCAATTTTTGCACGCGTCAAAGAAGCGGGTATTGAATACAGTAGCGACCCCATGCATCACAATAAAGGACAAATTAACAACTGGAACGAAGGTCGTGGCTTCTATTTCTATGACCCCAATGGTCATAACCTAGAACTGTTGACCCGTGCATAGATATTTTGAAATCAATCAAATTAATGCCTTACTTCTTTACTAAAAAATATGCTGTAGCATAGTCTGGCAATTGCGTGATCTGCTGCCCGAATTCTTTTTTATTCTTAAAAATACCTGCCAAAAAATCAAGTTGATAAAGATTAGGTAAAAATGCTCCGCCTGTATCGGCGATGACTCCCATTTGCAGATGTTTGCGACCACCCTGAGTATGTTCAATCACAATCACTTTACCTAAACCGATATTCAAAACATCTCCAGCAAAAGTGACTCCGGGTTTGATAGAAATTTTTGCATCTATTTTGTATCCATAGCCTTTAATAGCATCAACTTCTCGAAAATACCAATAACGCTTTTGGGCTGTTGCCTTCAATCCGCGAATATAAGACATTCCATTATTTCTATCAACATTAAAAAATGCCTGATAACCATCCGTAAAATTAATTAGTATTGTTCCTTCCATAATTGCTTCTTCTAACCCATTCCTGGTTAGATAAGCGAGAGTTGTAACTTTTCCAGATTCTCTCCCACCTGGTTCATAAATACCCGACAAAACATCTTGCTTTGTGTATCGAGTGTAAAAATTATCGTTATTAGAGTTTTCTTTTAAGCTATAAATTGGTATATTAAAAGTAGAGGTTTTCTTGCGAGAACCGGGGTGAGTAAAGACAGCATATTTGGTGATTCGTAATTGTTTTTGCTGTTTATTCTTTGGGTTGTAGGCAGACCATTTAATAACTCGAAAATTGCTATTGATAAATTTAGGATCTTGTAAACGAGTTGCTCGATTATTAGCAACATCCTCCTTTAAGACAGCAATCATAAAATCCAAAGTTTTGAGAACATCTGGCAGAGTAACTCCTTGAGTGGCAAGTATTGCTGTACGCCGAATATCTGGGTCTTCTGAAGAGTAATCTTGAAAATATTTTCTAGTATTGACGAGAACGCTTAATAAATCTCCTTGATTGAAGTTAACCTTACTACTTGGTAGTTTGACTGGAGTAAAAATCTGGCTGCCGTTAATGCTAAATTTATATTTTTTGAACTCATCGACAACTGGATAAGATGATGATGCTGCTAAGAAATTATGCCGAAATGAAAAAGCGGTTTGTTTCCCGATTATCTGATCAGATATTTTTTGAGCGACAAAAAGATTTTGAAATGTTGATGTCAGGGAAATCTGTGATTGAAGTGGGGCAAAATTTTCTTGCTGAGTAAAGGACTGATATTTTTGAGCTAGCTGTTTAGTTTTTGACTGACTATATAGATGGCTACTAGCTAAACTGACAAGTAATAAACCAGTACAACCTACTGTAATGCGGAATTTTTGCTTAAACAAGATATTCATAACTTGGAAAATAAATTTTTATTGTCTCTTACTATAGCGGTTCTCAAGCCCTTGTGAAATACAAGAACCCCACCCCCAACCCCCTCCCCGCTCTTCGAGAGAGGACTATGATGTACCTTATATCATTACGAAACACTATATCTTCACTCCGTAACGCTGCGCGTAGCTTGCCCTGTAAGGGTACAATTTTGAGTTTTGAATTGTTTAAGTTTCGATCACCTCACGCACTAATTGCGCCAACTTTTCGGCACTATCGGGAACTGCGATCGCATGAGCTTTTTCTGCCATCTTTGCTAATTCTGGCGGTGACTGCAACAAATTCAACACAATACTTTGCAATCCTTGTGTCGTCAACTCTGATTGCTTCAACGTTAACGCCGCACCCGATGAAGTAAATACGTCTGCATTGTAAGATTGATGGTCTTCTGCGGCAAAGGGGTAAGGAATCAAAATCGCTGGTGTTCCACAGACTGCCAATTCTGTCAAGCTACCTGCGCCAGAACGACTAATAGCAAGAGTTGCCCGTTTCAACAACGCCGCCATATTATTGTAAAAAGGTAAGGCTATGTACTGTGGATGTTTGAGAGTATCTGCTTCTGGATCGCGATCGCCAGTCAAATGTACTACATATATACCAGCATCAAACCAAGCCTGGGCAGATTCGCGCACCAATTTATTAACCGCAACTGCACCTTGGCTACCGCCAAAAACAACAATTAAGGGAACACCATCAGGAATGGCTAAATCCAGAGGTGCATTAATTGCCCCATCGAGAAATTGCGATCTAACGGGAGTGCCAACGTAGACATTTGTAGCACGGGGTAAATACTTAGCAGCTACTTCAAATCCCAAGGCTACCGCATTACACCAAGGGCCAAAAAAGCGAGTTACTTTACCTGGTAAAGCGTTAGATTCGTGAAAAACCACAGGGAAGCCGAGGGAACGCGCCGCAATGACGGCAGGCCCGGCAATGTAACCCCCTGTGGTAAACACCCCTTGAAAATTTCCCTGTTTGAGAATTCGTCTGACTTCCAGAATCGAAAGGGCGAGTTTACCCAAGACGCGAATCGAGGATAGTCCAAACCCTTGCTGAAACCCCTCAACTGCAATAGTATTCAAGGGATACTGTTTGGGGACAAGTTGAGTTTCTAACCGATTGGGTACTCCCAGCCATTCTATTTGATAATCTGGGAGTTTCTCTGCCAGTGCGATCGCTGGAAACAAATGTCCACCAGTCCCACTGGCAGCGATTAATAATCGTATCGGTGCGTTTGCCATCAAACCTTTATCGTTTAGCGCCTAGCTTAACTAAGATAAAACAATTTCCTTACTTTCTCTAATCAAATCAGTAAATTCTTACCAATGACTAACATTATTACCGCCTTAGTGAAACGCCAACTGAGATTTCCAGCAAGTATCGGGTTGGTTTCCTTCCTGCTGACACTTGGTTTAACAAGTGGTTGGCAACCCATTCAAGCGACGACACCACAGCAATTAGTCCAAGCCACTACAGCCCAAAATGCACCAGCCGAACTGAAAAACCTGTTGACACAAGTTGATGCCGCCGCCAGCCGGGGCGATGTCAAAGGGGTGTTGCAATTCTACAGCCCCAATTTCACTCATGGGGATGGATTAACCCGACAAACTATGGAAAAGTCTTTGATTTCACTTTGGCAACGATATCCCAAATTGCAATACAGTACGAAACTGCTATCTTCAAAACCTGAAGGCAATGGGATTATTGCCGAAACGGAAACTAAGATAACTGGCTTACCCTCCAGTAGCGCTAATAATTTGACTCTTGATGCCACGATTAAATCGCGTCAGCGCATTGCAGGCGGGAAAATCGTCCGCCAAGATATTTTGTCAGAACGCACCCTACTTACCTCTGGCAGCAAACCACCCCAAATTGAGATTAAATTACCGCAGCAGGTGCAAGTTGGTCAGAAGTATAATTTTGATGCAATCGTCAAAGAGCCACTTGGTGATGATTTTCTACTAGGATCGGCGCTAGAGGAATCTATCCAACCAGATAAATTTATCAACCCCACATCGGTGGATTTGGAATTACTGACATCTGGCGGACTATTTAAAGTTGGACAAGCACCATCTATCCCTGGTAGCCAATGGATTTCTGCTGTCATTCTGCGGGGTAATGGGATGACGATGATAACTCAGCGTCTGCAAGTGGTGAAGAAGTAGTTAGGAGTTTGGAGAGAGGCGATTAATCGCGTCTGTACAGGAGTTTGGAGAGACATGATTAATCGCGTCTGTACAGGAGTTTGGAGTTAGTGCGCTACGCTACCGCTAGCGTACTAAAAATCTGCATGGTGCGTTACCTGATCACTGCATTCTATCGATTGTGCGATACTGAATCGCTTCCGCCATATGATTGGTTTTTAGCTCATCGTCTCCTGCTAAATCTGCAATAGTTCGTGCTACTTTGAGAATGCGATCGCTTGCTCTTGCCGATAAACCTAATTTTCTAATTGCTACTTCTAATAAATTGCGACTAGGATCATCTAACTTGCACCATTTTTGGAGATGGCGACTTTGCATGTGGGCATTGCAACGCAGACTTGGTTCTTCTTGGAAGCGGGTAATTGCGCGATCGCTTGCTTGTTGCACCCGTTCCCGTACTGATGTTGATGCTTCTCCGGTAGGCTGTTGGGTAATTTCTTCTGGTTTTAAGCGATTCACCGCAACTTGTAAATCAATCCGATCCATCAACGGCCCAGAAAGTTTTGCCCAATATTGCTCGCGTTGCCGTGGAGAACAAGTACATTGTTGGATGGTATCGCCATAGTAGCCGCAAGGACAAGGATTAGTACTCGCCACCAAAGTAAACTGTGCGGGAAACGTTACTGATAGTTTGGTGCGGGAAATTGTCACGTAGCCATCTTCCAAAGGTTGACGTAGGAATTCCAGCACATCTCGTTTAAATTCTGTAAGTTCATCGGATGGTTTTATATAGTTATTTCTTATAACCCTTGCAAAATAAGCTTTGTAGGTGTACAGCATTCATATAAACGATAAATCATGCCTTTTTTCTGTACATTTCTCTTACATTCAAATAAGACACGCAATTTTGACCAAACTGTAATTGGCATTACCCGATGGCTTTGTTTATACCAAGCTAAGTATTAGCAAAAAATGCTACGCCAATGGGACTCGCCATCCTTAAAACATAAATTGCTCAAAAATTCAAGTGGAAGACTCAAAAATACAGGATTGATAAAAAGCTGCGATCGTTAAACCCTAGCTGGACAATCCTCAGATGTAGCAAAAGTTTAAATACTACGCGGTTGCAAAGCCATACAGTTGAAGAATATCCACATGAATCAGCTTCAATAAACTTCCAAGCAACAACTTGGTTATTGGTAGCTGTAACAGCAAGTATAATTAATTATTCTATAACTGTAATTTTTATTAAAGTAATTGCGTTTGATTTATGTCAACTTCACTTAACCACCAATTTATAACCTTATCATCAATGACTCGATAATCAATTCCGACCGCTCTAAAATGCTTTGTTGCACATTTAGTTTTAAGAGTCTCCCGAACATACTGGAGCTTTTCAATATCTGTTTGACCTTTAGTCTCTCGAACAAGCTGTAAAATATGATTGCCATTATCTCCTCTACGAATAATTCCCCAGTCTGGATTGTAATTACCAATAACTTTAGGAAAGTTTACTTTCAGCAACGGAGGAAACTTAAAGTACAAGACAACTTTTTGATCTTCTAAAAGTCGGTATTGAACGAAATCTCGCTCTACATTAGAATCAATCTGTACTTTGTCATATAATCCTCTTTCTCCAGCATCAATTAACTCTTTTTGAGCAATTTTCTTTTCTAGTGGAAATAGTTCGTTTATTTGAAGAGGTAGTTGACCTATATCAAGAGTAAATTCAATGTTGCTAACTACATGATAAGTAGCTACCTCTTTAATTTTTGCAATAAAGGTACTAGCGAAACCTTCTGGGTTTCTAAATAAGATTTTTATTCTATCTTCTGACATTCCCTGAAAAATCCGATTAAGTGTAGCACGAGTCAGTTTAGTTTCTTTAGCAGCACGGTCAATCAAGTTAAAGACAGGGTAAGTATCTTGAAGACTTTGAATGGTCTGGACTTTTTCAGGTGTTTGTCCCTTTTCACTCGTAAATACAATAGGCTGATATTTAGTCAATTCAGTTTGTTCTTTATCTGCAAATTTGACTACTGAATTATCTCCCCTGTCTATAATTTCCAATACTTTAAATCCTCTCAGATATGAATCTTTAAAGATTCTAGATAAATCATTACCTACTTTAACAATGTATTTCCTGTCAACAGGAATTAAAGCATTGTTACCTTGACTATTTTCAGTACTTGTGGTTTTACCTATGTAGAAGAAATAAAAGTTGGATAATTTATTGAAAGGATTGTAAATAAAGGCTTTAGAGGTCTGAAAGATTAATAGTCGATGGCTAGGGAAAATATGAAGTTATGTTAATATGCTATTGATATAAGAATCTTACTTAAATTTTGCTAAGTATAGTCAGCAAGAAACCTTTGTATGGCAAGCTTCCAAGCACCTTTGTTTTTCAAAAATCAAATACGAGTCTGTATAGCGTAAGCTATTAAATTTATTCGGTCAGATCACGCTTGGGACATTGGAAGGTGAAGGTAAAAGTGCTGTCGCTTTGTATAACCTGACGAATCGTTTGGTACATAGGATAGTTGCCAATGCCACTTAAATAATGTTGCCATAATCAACCTCTTTGAAGAAGTAGGAAGAATAGGCTAATTATGCCACGACTGTTAACCTTTGCTGTGAGGGCTTATAGTTTGGGCGTATGTGGTACGTGTGAACTAAAAATAGCGAATGATGTAAATGCAGTAGGGTTTTGATCATTATTTCTGAAAGTGATAAATCTGAAGTGCTTGCTATATATAAGTTTAGTTTATGCGTGTCTTATGCGTGTAGTGTAAAGGTGATTTGGATATATCACCAAATTTCAAAAGATATATCACTTTAATGGCTGTAATATCTATTAAATATAAATTAGTGAAAATCATAGAATTGCACCACAGCAGTCAATGCCAGGTTCGCTGTAGATTCGTTACGTGGAGATAAGATATCTTCTGAGTTAGGAGAGGCAAACTTTTCCTCAAGCAGCAGCCCACCAGTTAAATACCAGTAGCCGAACTCAGCCATTTTCTCTTGATTAAAGTCTTGCCAGTTAAGCATTTTTATGTCTAGATATTTCCAGAAATCTTTGAGCTTCTCTGCGTATCTCTTAATTGTTCCGACAGCAGAACCGCCTAATTGCTTAAACCGCAGAAACCGCTCAACAGGCTTAATAACCTGATAATTATCATCCACCAGATGCCACCGAACTAATTCTTTACCGTCCGGTAAGCATTGTACTGACTCAAGAACTTTAGCCACCATGAATAGTGTGAATAGCGTGAATAACTTACTTAAAAATGAGTTTACACGATTAGTGGTATTGTTGTTGTTGTTTTTTTGAATAGATAGTTAATGTATATAAAACAAAAAAAGTACTCCTCTGTGAGATAATGATATTTCCCCAGGACGAGGGAAACTACCGCCACCTACAAGAGAAGGCCCGGATGCCGAGTGATGGGGACTGCGAAAAGGGCGATCGCGTACCAACGAACCGCGATTTTTCAATAAACCAGCCACCGAATGGATGCGAGTCACTTCTAAAGATTCGGCAAAACTCAGGGGCGGTAAAATTCCTGGTAAACGCCGTGCTAACATGGTTTTTCCACTCCCAGGCGGCCCGACGAAAATTAAATTATGCCCACCAGCAGCAGCAATTTCCAAAGCCCGACGCGCATGAGCTTGTCCTTTGACATCATGCAAATCTGCACCAGGGTAGGATAATGTTGCTATCTCCCTTGTGACATGCATCTCCACAGGTTTGTAACGCCCCGGATTATTTAAAAAATCCACCACATCAGACAGATGTTTGCAGCCGTAAACAGCCAAGCCTTCAACCACTGCGGCTTCTTGGGCATTATCAGCAGGGATAACTAAACCTGCAATTCCCATCTTTTGGGCAGCTGCTGCGATCGGCAAGACACCAGCCACCGGACGCAAACTGCCATCTAGAGAGACTTCGCCCAAAAATAGATAATCTCCCAACAAATCAGCGCTAACTTGCTCAGAAGCCGCCAAAATTCCTACACTAATAGGTAAATCGAAACAGGGTCCTTCTTTGCGTAAATCTGCCGGAGTTAAATTGATCACAATTTTTCGCATGGGAAAGGCAAAACCGGCATTCTTCAGCGTTGCTTTGACTCTTTCTCTTGATTCTTGAATCGCTGAATCTGGCAGTCCTAAGACAACAATTCCCGGTAATCCCCCTGACACATCGACTTCTACGCCTACTTTGACGGCATCGATGCCCACAATTGATGCACTCCAGACTCTAGCAAGCATTTATTATATTAATAGTAAACCTTTCAAATCTCTAGCAGATGAGTTGGTAGATTGGCATTGGTGAAACTACACAGACGATTTCAATTTAAACGCAGAGGGGCGCTGAGGGAAGCGCAGAGCCACGCAGAGAATTCGGTATGATATTAATGAAGTGTTGTACTAAGTTGCTATGCTTAAAAATGTGGGATTCTTGCACCGATTCCTAACTGCTTGCAACAACAGCACGGTCATTTATTAACTTGCCATCTTCCATGTAGACGATGCGATCGGCAATATCTAGAATGCGATTGTCATGAGTAACCAAGAGAATGGTAGAATCGTGTTCTTTAGCTAGTTTTTGCATCAGGTTGACCACATCTCGTCCTGATTTACTGTCAAGGGCGGCGGTGGGTTCATCTGCTAAGACAATTTTAGGACGACCAACTAAAGCACGAGCGATCGCAACTCTTTGTTTTTGTCCCCCAGATAAATCATCAGGATAATAATTCAGGCGATCGCCTAATCCTACCTCTTCTAACATCTGGGCTGACCGGGTTTTCATTTCTGTCGGCGAAATATTATTATGCACTTCCAAGCCCATTCTGACGTTCTGGAGTACTGTCAGGCTAGCGTGCAAGTTGTGCGCTTGAAAAATATAACCGTTATTGCGTCGCACCTGGGTAAGTTTTGCTGTATTAGCACCACAAAGTTCTTCTCCCAATATCTGTAAACTGCCAGATTGAGCAGAACGCAAGCCGCCTGATAAGGTGAGAAGTGTAGTTTTACCAGAACCAGAAGGCCCAGTCATAATAATAATTTCGCCGGCGTTAATATCCAGGTTGATATCAAACAAAACTTGCTTGCGGAGTTGACCATGACCGAAGTAATGGTTGAGATTTTTAACAGAGATTACAGGAAGCATACTAATTTTAGATTTTGGATTTTAGATTAGGAATTGAATAATTATCTTTATGCCCAATACTTCTCTACGAGAGGCTGCGCCAACGGCTTCGCTCAGTACAAGTGCCCAATACTTCTCTACGAGAGGCTACGCCAACGGCTTCTCTACGAGACGCTGTTCGCGTTCGCTCAGTACAAGTGCCCATTTTCTAAAACATATCTGCGGGGTCGGCGGACTGTAATTTGCGAGTGGCGATCGCACCAGAAATTATGCACATAATCATAGTCAGCGTTAATACTGTCAAGGCTCGTGCTAGGGTCATGTAAACTGGTAAATTGGTGGCATTACGAGTTAAATAATAAAGTCCTAAAGGTGCGATCGCTCCTGGGATAAAGCCCAACACTGCCAAAATTATCGCCTCTTCAAATACCACACCTAATAAATAGAGATTGTTATACCCCATTGCTTTGAATGTGGCGTATTCTTTGATATGAGAATTCACATCTGTAGAAAGAACTTGATAGACGATAATCACGCCTACCATAAACCCCATTGCTACACCCAGGCTGAAGATAAACCCGATGGCTGTATTTGTTTTCCAGTAATTTATTTCAAATTCGATAAATTCTGCTTTCGTAAACACTTTAACATCATGATCTAAATGAGATTCTAAAGCTATTTTCACCTGTTTTGGATCATAGCCTGGTTGTAGTTGAACCATACCTAAACTAACACTGCTGGCTTCTCGCTTCGGAAATAGCCGCAAGAAATTCTGATCGCTGGTAATTAGGTTGCCATCAGCCCCAAAGGATGCCCCGATTGAAAATAAGCCGCTAATGGTAATCGTCCGGCGGTCAATTTCAGTCGTCACAGGTTTCCCTTGTGCAACTTGAGCGATCGCTTCTTTATAATCTCCTCTGGAGGCGCGATCAAACAGGACGGTATCTGGTAGCTTCACCTGATCTATCTGGCTGTTCACATCCGCCAAATCAAACGCCTGCTTTTCAGGATTGATCCCGATAACTAGTACAGATGTCTTTTCGTGTGTTTGAGGATTCTTCCAATCGACAATGTTGATATACATTGCTTCTGCTGACTTCACCCCCTGTACATCCATTGCCTGATACAGTCGCCGCCGCGTAAAGTTGGACAGATTTAAAACGTTACGCGCTTGAGGACTAAGTAGGAAAATGTCAGCCTGCATACTATGATGAAGCTTAGTATTACTTTCAAATAAGGCGGTCTGAAATCCTAGCTGCATGAACATCAAAACATCAGCGAAAGCAATGCCGGATAATGCCACCAAAAGACGGCTTTTTTGATGACTTAGTTGCAGCCATCCCAAGGGGGTTCGCTGCCGCAGTTGTTGAATAAATCCAATCATAGTTCAATTACCGCCTTGACTTGCAGATTGGTAAACTTGGCTGCTTTGATGCTAGAAGCCTGATTTAGTCGCACATGAACTTCTACTACTCTGCCGTCAATATTGCTGGAGGGATCACTGTTGATCAGATTTTGTCGCTGTACCTGCATCCCCAGCCAATCGACGGTTCCCTGTAATTCTCCGGGGAGGGAATCACTAATTACCTTGACCCGTTGCCCCGATCGCACTTTGTTAACATCACTTTGGTAAACTTCTGCAACTGCATACATCTGGTCGGTTCGACCTAATTCCACAATCCCGTCATTAGAAACGGTTTCTCCGGCTCGTGTATTAATCTTCATAATTTGCCCTGCTTCCGGTGCGCGGACGTATGCTTGATCAAGTTGCGCTTGCATTTTTTGCACAGTAGCTTGAGCGCTATCTACCTCTGCTTGGGCGTTGGCAACATCTGTAGGACGGACTTCAGCCGTTTGGTTGAGGGTGGCTTTGGCTTCGTTAATCTGCTGTTGCAAACTAGCGAGAGTTTGGTTGCGGTTAGCTTTGGCTTCCTTAATCTGCTGTTCTAAAGTCGCTACAGTTCTTGTTTTGTTGGCTTGGTTTTCGATTACCTGCTGAGTAGAAGTTTCTGCACTCAAGCGTTTTTGATCGGCTTCCTGACTGGAAATTGCCCCTGCTTTGTATAAAGCGTCATAGCGTTGCACATCTACTTCAGCGTTTCGCTTTTGGGCTGCAACGCGAGCCACCGTTGCTTGTAAACTCTGTTGTTGTCCTTGCAATTCCGCTTCTAGACGATCAATTGTGGCTTGTTGAGTTTTGATATTTCCCTCTAGTTCGACTTGCAGACGATATACAGCAGCTTGCTTGGCTCCAATTTCTCCCTGTTTTGCTCCCGATTTTACCTTGTCAAGGCTGGATTTGGCAACTTGAACTTGTTTTTGGGCTTCAACTAAACTTGCTTGCAAGCGATCGCGACTGTCCATAATTGCTATTACCTGTCCAGCTTTGACGCGATCGCCTTCTTTCACCAATAGTTTCTCAAGCAAACTCCCCTCAGTCGAAGAAGTTGCAGACAGTTTTACCACTTCTCCATTTGGTTCTAAGCGTCCCAATGCTGTAACTGTTTTTACTACTGGTTGAACAACTACTGGCGCTGCTTGCTTTTCATTAGCCGTAGCCTGAAACTTTAGCACCGTATAAACACTAGCTCCACCTATTGCCAAAGATGCAATTATTGCTAGTGTTGTGGGCGATCGCCAAAGATTTTGAGAAGACTTTAAATCCTCTAATTTCCAGTTCGATACCATAGTGTTCACCTTTTCCCATTCACAACTTGTACTAAACTGTTCAGTTCAATTTATGCTAAACTAAACGGAGTAGTTTAGTCAAGCGTAAAAAGTAAAGTTGGGCATTGGGCACTTATACTGAGCGAACGCGAACAGCGTCTCGTAGAGAAGTCGTTGGCGTTCGCGTTAGCGTCTCTGAAAGAGAAGCCTCTCGTAGAGAAGTATTGGACATTGGTTATTCTTTTTGCTCCCCCTTGTCCCCCTCATCTCCCCCACTCCCCACTCTCGTCTAAGTTAAATGCCAATTAACTGATTAAAATTCTTTATAAGAGAGGATAATTAATAAATGGTACGGATTAAAACTGACGAAGTTGATCGAGATAATTCCGTTGACAAAGTAGAGCAAATTCTGCAAGGGGCAATGCAGGAGTTTCTCCAAAATGGCTATGCTGGTACAAGTATGGATCGGGTAGCAGTAGCAGCCGGAGTTTCTAAAGCGACAGTCTACAGCCACTTTCAAGACAAAGAAGGACTTTTTAAAGTACTGATAGAGAACTTGGCAAATCAAAAGTTTAACTCTCTCTTTGGCATGGAACCTATGGAGGGAGAACCAAAAATCGTACTGCGCCAATTCGGAACCAAATTATTAGAACAGATGAATAACGACCAGGAACACTCTGCATTTTGGCGAGTACTAATTGGGGAATCTGGTCGTTTTCCAGAATTAACTCAGATTTGTGTTCGGGCGATGATTAAACCAATGCTAGAAACGATCACTCAATACTTGGCTGCTCACCCGGAACTGAATATTAGTGACCCAGAGGCAACAGCGAGGATTCTTTTAGGCACATTAGTTAATTTTCATGTGACTCAAGACGTGATGCATGGGAAGGATATTATACCAATGGAAAGCGATCGCTTGATTGATGCCTTGACACATTTAATCACTAATTGCGCCGATTGATTGGTTATATATCGGCGCTTGGCGCTTGTTTAGTTCCAAGGTCAAAATAATTCATAATTGATAATTAATAATTACAAGACGCTCGGTGACTCGCTACCGCTTTGCTATCAGTGGTTGCTCACTACTCTCCACTGTCTTGTTGACCACTAAATTTTTGATTTAGTGTGGGCTGCTGTACAGTGTCTTTAATTATGAATTAGTAATTATTTGGTCAAATGCATCCTCTGGCGATCGCTAGATTAACTAGGCAGGAATAACTTGAACAATTAGTGAGCGTTTATCCAACGACTGGATTTTACCTACTTGACTGAGATCGTTTGCAATCCGGTCTAGTAGTTCTCCAGCTTGGTCACGATATTGATGTTCTCGACCTCGTAAACGAATGGCAAACTTCACCGAATCGCCTTTACTCAACCACTGAACAGCTTTCTCAATACGTAAATTGTAATCAGCCACACCCACGTTTAGCCCGAACCGAACTTCCTTTACCGTGGGTCTAGCACTCTGACTCTGACGTTTTTTCTTTTGATACTGAAGCTTGCCATAGTTGAGAATCTTGGCGATTGGAGCGTCTTTGCCTTCGGAGACTACAACTAAGTCAAGCTCTAAACTTTCCGCTAGCTGTAGGGCCTCCTTGGTGTCGATCAGACCACGATTGTTATTCTCATGGTCAATCAAGAAGACGTGAGGTGACTTGATTTGCGAATTAATCAGTTGCTTTTGGATTGCGATAATGAATTTCTCCTACTTGTTCAACACTTTACTTTGCAAGCAAGTAATGCTAATGCTAATTTAACACAACACTGAATCAGAGCAACTTTAAGGACACAATCGATTGCAATCTGTTAGAATGCAAAATTGCGGCACACGCTCTGAGTCTTGGCGCTACTGCCCCGAAACAGCCTTTCAATGATTTTATTATCCGTCCGCCTAAGACTAACGCCAGCATTGGCGACAGGCCGATGTTATTTTTGGAGTCTTATGTCTTTTTCTACTCTCGGCTTGTCCAATGAAATTATCCGCGCCGTTACCGAGCGAGGGTACACCGAACCCACGCCAATTCAGATGCAGGCAATCCCTGCTGTATTGTCGGGTAGCGATTTGCTAGCTGGGGCACAAACTGGGACTGGAAAGACCGCTAGTTTTACCCTGCCGCTTCTGCATCGGTTGTCGTCCGACAAGAGCAAGGGTACGTCTAATGGATACCCGCCGATCCGGGCGCTGATTCTCACCCCGACTCGTGAACTCGCCGCACAGGTGGAAGAAAGCGTGCGCGAGTACGGCAAGTATTTGAACCTAAACTCGATGGTGATATTCGGCGGAGTCAGTATTCATCTCCAAAAACAGCGTTTGAAAGGCCGAGTGGATATTCTGGTCGCTACTCCAGGGCGACTGCTAGACCACGTACACCAGGGCACGCTGAAGCTGTCGCATATTGAGGTTTTGGTGTTGGATGAAGCAGATCGAATGCTGGACATGGGCTTTATTCATGATATCCGCCGCATTCTCTTACTCCTGCCCAAACAGCGACAGAATTTACTATTTTTCGCTACTTTCTCGGACAAAATTAAAACCCTCGCCGCCGGACTGCTTAATCACCCGACGATGATTGAGGTGGCACGTCGCAACGTTACCGCCGACACAATAGCACAAAAAGTTTATCAGGTAGACCGTGACAAAAAACGCCAATTACTAGCTCACTTGATTCGGCGAGATAATTGGTATCAAGTGCTAGTGTTCACTCGCACTAAGTATGGCGCTGACCGTTTGGTTAAACAGTTGGCTGAAGACCGCATTCAAGCACTGGCAATCCACGGTAATAAGAGCCAGCCAGCGCGTACCAACGCTCTGGCAAAGTTCAAGAATGGCAGCTTACAAGTATTGGTAGCGACGGACATTGCTGCTAGGGGTCTTGACATCAGCGAACTGCCCCATGTAGTCAACTTCGATCTGCCCAATGTACCGGAGGATTATGTTCATCGCATTGGTCGCACTGGTCGCGCTGGTGCATCAGGTGAAGCAGTATCACTGGTCTGCATCGATGAATACCCTCTATTAGCAGATATTGAAAAACTGATCCAGCAGCGTTTGCCGAAGGAAGTGGTCGCTGGCTTTGCGCTCAACCCCGATACCAACCCCGAACCAATCCCAAATGGACGCCAACACAGACCTCAACCCGGAGGTGACAAGCGTCCGGCTCGTACTGCTAAACTATTACCACCGACTTCCGCCAAACGTAAGCCAGCGCCACCTGCCACCAATGGCGATCAGCCTGGTGGTCGTTCGTCCACATCGCGCCGTTCTGCTAAACGCGATCGCTAATCTTCTTTCTTAGGGATAAGAATTAAATAACATACAATTTATGTCCCTGGCTTACCTCACCCTCAATCCCTCTCCGATATATTGGAGAGGGAAGCTAGATACACGATGAAATTTTGCATTTTATTTAATCCACGTTCCTTAGCAATACTGCTCGGTTAAGGTGCATAGTTAAGTGCATTAGACGTAGGTTGGGTGGAGCGGAGCGCAACCCAACTGATTATCAGGATGTTGGGTTACGCAAAGCCTCCACCCAACCTACAATGATACCTCTGCGACACATCAAGAATTAGGTTGGACGTGAGTGCGAAGCTACAATAACTCCGTGATGCTAAATAACCGTTGTCGGTCTATTTTCTGAAGCTTGATTTTTACGGCGTAGAAAGCCTGACAATAGGATTGATAACGCTCTGGTTCAGCTTCTGGATCAGTGTTTTGCCATAGTTCCAAAAAGTGACGAGAACGTTTTTCCAGCATTACCAAATCCATGCAAGCGATCGCAGCTTGAACCACTTGCAGAGTCCGAAGTATTTCTTTCTTCCATTTTTCGTTCAAATGAAACAGATGCGACACTAATCTCAAGTCTTCTGATAATTCTAAATATATGTTTTCCAGAGTTGAAATTAAATCTACCTGTTCCACAGGTGTTTCTAAAATCTGTTGCCATAAAAATCGGTGGTGGGAAAGGCTAAATTGCAAATCTCGCTCCTCTAATTCGTCAATAATCGCTTGACGCTGTTCAGGACAATGTAAGTAAATTCGCAGTAATAACGCCTCTGCGTGTTCTAAAAGACTGCGTTCTGTGGGAAGTGGGGAGTCTGAAACTTTGCTATCTCCCCATGCTTTCTTCGCTGACACCGGCTTAGAGTATGTAGTCGCAGCCGGCGCAATTTGTGTTAGCAGATTTTCGACTCGTAGGGGTAGAAGTCTGGTATCTCCCAAACTGAGTATTTCTGCACAATAAGAAACGTAATAATTTCGTGTATCGCTGTTAGCTATATTTTTAAGTAACTTGACTAATTGCTGAGTTACTTGCTGAAAATCGGTAGCCTGTTTTAAGTCTCGGTCTTGAATAATTTGCTGAATCTGCCAGTCTATCCAAAGTGGGGCATTTTTTAGCAGTTCTCCATAATCTTCTGGAGTGTGGCTATACAAATATTCATCAGCATCTTTGCCATCGGGTAAATTGAGAATCTTTAACTGGACTTCGCCCTTATACGCTAATTCGGCAATTTCACCGATCGCTCTTTCGGTGGCATTGGTTCCGGCTTTATCAGCATCAAAGTTGAGTACTAATTGTTTCGATTCGGTGTAGCGTAATATTAGCCGGACTTGTTCTAAGCTTAAGGCTGTACCGAGAGAGGCGACGGCGTTATTAATACCAGCAGCATGGAGAGCGATCGCATCAAAATATCCCTCTACCACCACCGCTTGATCAACTTGAGAAATCCCACCTTTGGCTTGATCAAGGGCAAATAATGTTTTACCTTTACTAAAAAGTTCGGTTTCTGGTGAATTCAGATATTTAGGCTGTTCATCAGTCAGAGTTCTACCACCAAAGGCGATGACGCGCCCTTGGACATCACGGATCGGAATCATTAAGCGATCGCGGAATACATCATAATAACCGCCTCCTTCCTTGCGTGGCTTAATCAATCCCGCTTTTTCCAGTATTTGCGCTGGGTAATGTTTATCTTCCACTAAATAGCGATGGAGAGTTTCCCAACCTGCGGGGGCATAACCTAAACCAAATTGGTGTATAGTTTCTTCTTTGAGTTTGCGGTTAGATTGCAAATATTGAATTGCCTTTTGCCCTTGGGATTGTCTGAGGGCGTGTTGATAAAATTGTGCTGACGAAGCCAGAACTTCATACAACTGTTCACGCAAAGATAGTTGACGCTGTAATTCTTGGCGTTGTTCGGGTTCGAGAGTTTGTACAGGTACTTGGTAACGCCGTGCTAAATCCAGCACCACATCAGGAAAAGAACGCTTTCCCAACTCCATCACAAACTTAATGGCATTTCCCGCAGCTTGACAGCCGAAGCAATAGTACATTTGCTTGGTTTGGCTGACGGTGAAGCTAGGAGATTTTTCATCATGGAAGGGGCACAAACCGACAAAATCCTTCCCACGTTTGCGTAAAACTACGTATTCCGAGACGACATCTACAATATCAGCCCGTAGTTTAACTTCCTCAATTGTGTCTGGGTGTAAGCGGGGGATTTGCATATTTAATTATTGGGCATGGGGCATGGGGCATGGGGCATGGGGCATGGGGCATTGGGCATTGGGCATTGGGCATTGGGCATTGATCAATAATTAATAGTTCTTCTTTCCCTGCTACCTCATCTCCCTCATCTCCCCACTACCTGAGCATTAACTTTGGAGAAATACCAAAGGACAAATGACAAAAGACTTCTGATCGCTATTATATTCTTGTTGCTAGAGCAAGAATGATGTATAGAATTGCTTAGACTTAATTTTAACAGAGGAAATACTGAAAATGGGACGTATTTTTATATCGGCGGCTCATGGAGGCAAAGAAGCTAGAGGAATTGATGCAGGTGCGATCGCCGGTGGTACAACTGAAGCTAAAGAAATGATTCTCCTGCGGGATTTGATTGTCACGGAACTAAGAGCGCGGAATTTGGAAATTTTGGCGATTCCTGATGACTTGAGTGCCGCTCAAACTATCAGCTGGATCAATTCCCGTGGCCGTCGGGGTGATATCGCCCTAGAAATTGAATCTAATGCGGCTAACAGCCCTTCTGTGCGTGGGGCTAGCGTCTTCTACATTGCTAATAATAGCGAGCGCAAGAGCAATGCTGAACAGTTGCTAATGGGGTTGTTGCGCCGCGTACCCCAATTACCGAATCGGGGAGTCAAGCCAGATACAGATAGTGGATTAGGTAGTTTAGCATTCTGTCGCCAGACAACGCTTCCGGCTTTGGTGATGCAAGTGGGGTTTCTCAGCAATCCAGAGGATCGGGCTTTGCTGCAAACTCGTCGCCGCGATTTTGCTTTGGGAATTGTCGATGGACTAGTAACTTGGAGTCGTGTGATTGACCCCACTCCTGGAACTCCGGCAGAAGCAAATTATCCGCCCATTAATATTAATATTAATGGGCAAAGTTACACAGAGCAAGGGGTTTTAGTTAATGGGAATGCTTACATCCCCATTGATTTAGTAGACCTTCTACGAATTGACCTTTCAAAAGCGGCTAATGTCAATCGGATTACCTATCACAAAGTAGTTTATGTCAAAGCGATCGAACTGCGAGATTTTAAGGTTGCAGTTACTTGGGATGCGACAAATCGTACTGTCAGTTTGCGCTCGAATTTGACGGTTTGCCCTGGTCAATTTGACCGAGTGATGTCGAACGGAAATACTTCAGAAGTACAGTTACAATTATTCATCAAAAACAATAATGACAATGCTTTAGTAAAGTTTCCTGACATTCCAAAACTTTATCGAGAAGAAGCAGGTATAGAGGGAGTAAACTATGATATTGCCTTTTGCCAAATGTGTATAGAAACTGGATTTTTACGGTTTGGAGGTGATATTAGACCTGAGCAAAATAACTTTGCTGGCTTAGGTGCGATCGGTGGTGGTTGCGAGGCTGCATCTTTTCCAAGTGCCAGAATTGGAGTGAGGGCGCACATCCAACATTTGAAAGCTTACGCCAGTTTAGAACCTTTGGTACAAGAAGTAGTAGATCCCAGGTTTCGCTTTGTCACACGCGGGATTGCAACATTAATTGATCAGCTATCAGGGCGGTGGTCAGCAGATTTGGATTATGGTACAAAGATTTCAGCAATGCTCAAACGATTATATGAATCAGCAGGACTTCTTTGAGTACTAATTCTGTATGAAGATGCGCTAAACCATATTTAAGTACAAGAAAGAAAAACGAACCGCGTTCGCGTTAGCGTCTCGCCTTGGGAGAAGGACGCAAAGTAAAGAAAGAAGTTAAAAGGGTTTGGCGCAGCCTCACAAAGAAATGGGATTACGCAATTGTGACAGTTGCGTAAGTCTTGTCTTAGTGATTAAAGTAAAGGAGTCAGCAATCGAGAGACTCTCACAGCTAACTTGAACCAAAAAGGTTTTTTATCGTACTCATCAAGATTAACAGCAACACAGACAGCTAAATCATCCTCTAACATTTTTTTCACACTTTGGACAAACCGAGGATCGGTAACAAAACCCATAACTTCAAAGTTTAGGGAAAAAGAGCGATTATCTAAGTTAACAGTTCCTATCCCTGCTATATTCTCATCAATGACTATAACTTTCTGGTGCATAAACCCATTTTTGTAACGATACAACCTGATACCGATTGTTTCCATTTCGGTGTAATAAGAGAAGGAACATAAATAAACAAATAAGTGATCGGGTCGATTTGGTAAGATAATTCGCACATCTACACCTCGCATTGCTGCCAGTTTTAAGGCTGACAATGTTGCCTCATCCGGTACAAAGTATGGACTAGCAATCCAGAGGTGAGTTTGAGCTTGATTAATTAGTTGCACGAAAAAAAGCTTACAAGCTGGTAGCGGATCTGCTGGGCCTGTAGGAAGAATGAATCCAGTTTGATTAGTTTCTCGATTAATTTTTACCTGCCAATTTACTTCGAGAAGTTTTCGAGTCGCCCAATACCAATCTCGCACAAAGGAGTTTTGTAAACTTTGTACAGTTGGGCCTTCGAGCATCATGTGGGTGTCGCGCCAGGGACTCAAGCGAGGATTTTTTCCTAAATATTCGTCACCAATATTCAGTCCACCTACAAATGCTATTTCTCCATCCACCACCAGAATTTTCCGATGATTGCGAAAATTAAATTGGAACCGATTACCCTGGCCTTTGGTGGTGTTAAATGCACTCACTGCAATTCCATGCTGTCTTAGAGACTCGATATAAGAACGAGATAGTTTCTTTGAACCAATTTCATCGTAGAGAAAGTAGATGTTTTTTCCTTCCTTGGCTTTAGCAATCAACGCTTCTTTAAACTCATTACCTGCTTGGTCATTGTTAACAGTATAGGATTGCAACAAAATATAATTTGTCGCCGATGCAATCTTTTTCAGCATCGCTTCATAGGTTTGCTGACCATTAATCAGTAATTCGGCAGCATTACCTGATGTGAAAGAAATTTCTGTCAAAGCCTCCGCTAATGGTTGCAACTTGGCTAGTTTATCTGGTGGCGCAACCTGAAATTTAATAACTTCACTATAAGTCTGATGAACAAGCTTGTAGTGTTGTGCATAGACTGAGCGCAGTGTTTCAGCATATCCATGAAATTTAGTTCTTCCTAAAATCCAATACAACGGAATCGCTAGCCAGGGGAAGGTAATTAGAGAAATGCTCCAGGCAATTGCCCCTTGGGAAGAACGCACATTCATCACTGCATGGGCTGCATGTGCAACTCCCAGGACATGAACAACAACTGTAGCTGTGCTAAAAATAGCTAGAACACCACCATCTACAAGCATCTTAGTTTTTTTGAGTATTGATATCAGGACTTACGCAAACAATACCCGAAAAGAGTGATTTTCTGGTAGGGGCAATTCATGAATTGCCCCAGAGGACGTGTGGTTTTGCGTAAGTCCTAAATATAAGTAAATTCTGCCAGCAATGGCTTGTGATCGGATGAACAAATTTTGTCTAGCACCTTAGCACTGGCTTTCTTCGCGCTGAGATTTCGATAAAAGATATGATCTAAAGGGGGTGATAACAAGAAGCGTTTAATTTTTTCCTTCTCATGAGGTGCAAAAATTACTGGCGTTAATCCCAATTTAGTTATTACTTGATTGAGGATTACTGCTCTTTTTTGACTCCAAGTATTGAAATCTCCTGAGAATATTAATGGGCCACGATGTGTAGATAACGCTAGCTCTAATTCCTTTAGTTGTATTTTAAATTTATTTAAATCTACAAAATTGATCAGATGACTATTGATTGTCAGGAGAGTTGTGCTTTGTTCAGATAGCAGATATTCAGTAATTAACGAAATTTTAGGAGTTCTAACAATCGGCTCATAATCTTTAGTAGTTATAACTTTTTTTGTGAGTGGACTGATTGTAGATGCTGTGAAAATACCCGAATAGCTTTGATGATGAATATCTACAAAGTTCGGAGCGAAATTCCAATTCATTTTCAGCCATTTTGACCATTCATCTGCTTCTAGCCTTAGAGAAAATTCTTGTAGAAATATGAGATTTGGTTGATAATTTTCAATTATTTTTGAAAAATCCTTAACCCATGTTTTATTATAGTTTTGTTTAGCAACATTCCAACTGAGAACTTTAATTGATTTACTATTAATTTTTGTTTGGATTGAATTATTTTTATCAATTGTCAGTTCTTGTAAACGAATAAATCTATAACCCGGAACAAATTTTGTAATGAGAGTGTTTACGTGTTCTTGAATATTAGGCATCACTAATATTAAAATAGATTTCTTCTAGCTTAACGCTATTAAAATTTATAAACGATTCCTCTACGTCCAACTCTTCTCTACGAGAGGCTGCGCCAAGGAGACGCTCTTACTAGCTTGCTTCTCCGTAGGAGTATGCGGTAGCCTGCGGCAAGCCCTCCGTGTCTACGTTTTTTGATAATTTTGCGTAAGTCCTGATTAAAAACGCTACGCTTTTACCCAAAAGTATACTAAGTTTTGCACAACGCGATCGCAAACGTGGACTGCTTCAGGCATCAGGATGGCGTAAAGTTGTTGTAAACTTGATCGCAATTAAGAAGACAGACCGTGATCGTCCCATCAAGCAGTAAAGCATTAGTAGCAAGTCATAACAGTAGTTTAGAGTTTACCAGCCTCGCAAAACTATCAAGTGGAAACTTGCTTGCAGAAGTCGATCTTCGTCGGGCTGTAGTAAGTTTAAAGCTAAGGCAAGATAAAAAAGTGTCGATGGGTCAGTTTCTGACTCCCGCCTCAGTAGCCCAATTGATGGCTGAGATGTTTAATCGGCTGGATTTACCGGAAATATCCTTGCTTGATGCTGGAGCCGGAATCGGTTCATTACTAGCCGCTTTTGTAGCAAAAGTATGCCAGCAGCGAAAACACACGTCAAGTTTGCGCGTTGTAGCATACGAAATTGACCCTTTTCTAATTGGATATTTGCATCAGACTCTAGAGTTATGTGAGAGGGAATGCGAAGATGTGGGTATTTCCTTCAATTACGAAATTCGTGAGACTGATTTTATTGAAGATGCAGTTAGGCTACTTCAGGTTAGTTTATTGAATAGTGCGATGCCTACGGCAGTAAACTACGCAACAGAATTTACCCATGTTATTCTCAACCCGCCTTATTTGAAAATCAATGCTCATTCCCAGGTGCGCGAATTGCTGCGTTCCATCGATTTGGAGACTAGCAATCTTTATACTGGTTTTATGGCTGCTACAGCGCAACTTCTAAAACCAAGTGGGGAGTTTGTAGCGATTACCCCGCGCAGTTTTTGCAATGGGCCATATTTCCGTGACTTCCGCAAGATGTTTTTAGAGACGATGGCTTTAGAACAAGTACATCTTTTTGAGTCGCGGCAAGAAGCATTTAGTGACGATGATGTTTTGCAGGAAACTATCATCATCCAAGCTATAAAACAAAGGGAAAAGTCTAGCAGCATAATTATCAATACAAGTTCTGGTGCTAATGATGACTTGATCATGTCACACTCTTTACCATATACAGAGTTAGTTCACCCCGATGATCTAGAGCAGTTTATTCATATTATTCCAGATAAGATTAGCCAGCAAATCGTTCAGCGAATGGCTCTTTTCACCTGTACTTTGAAAGATTTAGGGCTAACAGTTTCAACCGGGCGGGTAGTAGATTTTCGAGCAAAAGATTATCTAAGGACAAATTCAGAAAACAATACTGTTCCTTTAATTTATCCGGTGAATTTATCGAATGGATATGTAGAGTACCCAAAAATAACCAAAAAGCCCCAATTAATAGTGTATATAGAAGAAACAGCAAATCTTCTAATACCAAATGAGCATTACGTCTTATGCAAAAGATTTTCATCGAAAGAAGAGAAAAGGCGTGTTGTTGCGGTGGTTTATGATGCCAACCAATTTAATTATGCCTATGTCGGCTTTGAAAATCACTTAAATTACTTTCACAAAGATGGGCGTGGACTTAGTATTACCTTGGCTCGTGGGCTTGCTGTTTATCTCAATTCAACTCTAGTCGATGCTTTTTTTCGGTTGTTCAATGGGCATACTCAGGTGAATGCAACAGATTTGCGAAAATTAAAGTATCCTGATTTGCAACAGCTATTGTCTTTAGGGACGGGGATTAAAGAGCAGTTTCCTTCTTTGCGGGAAATTGATGAACTTATCGAAAATCAGCTACTGAGTATGTCAAATCTGTCAGAGAATAATCCAATTGCAACTAAATCTCGAATTGATGAAGCGCTGCAAATCTTGAAACAATTGGGCTTTCCACAAGCACAGCTTAATGAACGATCAGCTTTAATTCTTCTAGCGTTGCTTGACTTAAAACCGAGAGACTCTTGGCAATTAGCAACTTCCCCTTTGATGGGAATTACGCCGATGATGAACTTTATGGCTCAACATTATGGCAAAACCTATAAACCCAACACACGGGAAACAGTTCGCCGCCAGACAGTGCATCAATTTCTGGATGCAGCTTTGGTGAATATCTATTGCAGGCTTACCAAATAGAAAAGAAGCAAACTTCCTGAAGATACAGGATAACTCAGGTGTCTGTTGTTTGCTCAAACTGGCTAACAGCCGCAATCGCACACAGCAGCAAGAAAATGCCAAGCTGATAGTTGCACATTTGTTTGACAAATCTATGACAAATTAATGACGCAAATGTGACGAGATTGATTATGCTACTTAAAAGTAACAATTTATTGACTTATTGTATATAAAATTAATAATATTCTGGATGGTTTTATTTTAATATCTGGAAATACTGATACCGTAAAGGATACAACTGTTCTATCTGATGTAGCGAGAGTAACTTCCTGCAACTTAACCTAAAAAAACGTATTAAAAGATACAGTTTTTTAGAATAAGTAAGTAAATAATTAGTCAAATTTATTAGTGTATTCCTGTAGGTAAACGTTTAGATGTTTACCCAATATCAGGATTTTTGATATTAAAACACTCTAATCAACGTCTTGTCAAAAAAGTTCGTTGATGCAGATGCTGTTGCAATTATTCTAGCGTGAGCGACTATCGGTTTCGAGACAATTACGCTCAAGTGTATTTAACATAAATACCTTCAAATTTTTCCTCAGCAGCTTTTTTGACAATTGAGATTAAGGTTGTTTAAAAATACATTACCTGGATGGAGGTTTTACTTAGTGGGTAACAAGAGAAGCAGACTAAAAACTATCTTATTTAAGGCTTGTAGTTCTTTGGGAAAAAATAGCTTAAATTGCCTCAACATATTTGGCTCTTTGGTAACAAGCTTTATTGTCTTTTTCGTGAAGGCGGGATCTACCCCACTCAAGAAAGGCTTTTTCCTCTTTAAGCATCAGCAATTCCCCACAATCAAGAAAATGCCAATGACTGTTGGGCAAAGTCAGCAAGTTAACAAGTTGGCAAGATTGCGACAGCGTTTACGTGACCCAGAGTGGAGGCGCTACGGTTACTTACTACTGCTGGGCAAGGCAATGGCTATTATCATGCTGTTCATGATATTTACCTTGATCCCCAATTTGATGGAAACACCAGCCCTGGCAGCTGATCCAGTACTCAGAGGCAATGACATTGTTAACCCGATTAATACACTCTGGACACTGCTAGCAGCCTTCCTAGTATTCGCAATGCAGGTAGGTTTTACGATGCTGGAAGCAGGTTTCTGTCGCTCTCGTGAAACCGTCAACGTCTTGATGGAGTGCATCGTTGACACCTGTCTTTGCGGGTTACTGTTCTATGCCTGGGGCTTTGCTTTCATGTTCAGTCATGGTAATGGCTTGATTGGACTGAATTGGTTTTTCTTGCAAGGGTCTCCTGCCACCTATGAAAGTACAGGCGTAGCGTTTCTGGCCTTCTGGCTGTTTCAGTTCGCCTTTGCAGACACCTGCTCGACGATTACCTCTGGGGCGATGATTGGGCGGACAGGATTTATTGGCGATCTTCTCTACAGCTTTGGCGTTTCTGGATTCATCTACCCAATTATCGGACACTGGGCTTGGGGTCCAGACGGTTTTCTGGCAACGATGGGCAGCAAAGACGGTTTCCTGCCTTTCTTAGGAATTGGCTTCCATGACTTTGCAGGCTCTACAGTTGTTCACACCATTGGGGGATTCATTGCCCTGGCGGGTGCGATCGCTCTCGGTCCACGTTTGGGTCGGAGCTTCAAGCGCGACGGTGGCGGGCCGATGTTGCCCCATGACCTTGTAATTGCGGCTTCCGGCGGTCTGATTCTGTGGTTCGGCTGGTACGGTTTCAACCCCGGCTCGACACTTTCAGCGATGGACTTTGTGGGGACTGGACGGGTTGCCGCCAATACTACCTTGGCAGCATGTGCAGGCGGTCTGTCAGCACTGTTTTTCGCTTATCCGAAAACAAAAAAGTGGGATTTGAGTTTCACAGTCAACGGGTTCTTGGCGGGCTTGGTTGCGATCACTTGCCCCTGCTATTGGGTGAATCCGACAGGTTCTATTATCATTGGGGCGATCGCTGGCGTAGTTGTAATTCTAGGAATAGACCTCTTGGAATGGCTTCGGATTGACGATCCCATCGGTGCAGTTCCTGTACATGGTTTTTGCGGCATCTGGGGAACGTGGTCGTTGGGCTTGTTTGCCACTGGTGAATTCGGCGCCACTGGCCCGATCGCACCTGATGTCTCTGCACCGTTAAGAGGTCTGCTTTATGGTGGGGGGATACAGGTTTTGAGCGCACAAGTTATCGGCAACCTAATTATTACTGTGTCTACATTCGCTGTGGCAATGGGGTTGATGTATTTGGTAAATTTGACCGGGACTCTGCGTGTGTCGAAAGAAGGGGAATTGTCAGGTTTGGATTTACACGAGCATGGCATACCAGCCTACCCTGAATATGTCATTAGTTCAGCAGCTAACCCTGGCAGTTCTGCATTAGAAGAAGTGAATAAGCCAAGCGTACTCTAAATAGAGATTATGCCAAAAATCCATCAGTTTTCATCCCCATCACTCGGTGGGGCTTTTTTATGGAATATGTGTAATCGGTGCGTCAAAATATTGAGTTGATATTAGGGGGCAGGTCTTTAAGATTAACTACTTTACTTTCCTAGCCATTAGTCCTTATGATATTCCTCGTTCAGTTTCAGTCAAAAATTTGACTAAAGCTCTTATGCCAACCATTGCGATCGTCTATTTCTCTGGTGCAGGTCATACTCATCTTATGGCCCAAGCTATTGCCGAAGGTGCTTTGAAAGTTGAAGACACTACTGTTGAATTGTTGCGGATTACTGGAGAGCAGATTATCAACGGTCGTTGGAAAAACGATCAGGGACTAGCAACTCTCAATCAAGCTGATGCAATTGTTTTTGGCTCTCCCACCTACATGGGTGGTGTAGCAGCTCAGTTAAAGGCGTTTATCGATGCCGCTAGCGAAGTTTGGTTCCGACACGGATGGAAAGACAAAATTGCTGCGGGATTTACACACTCTAGCTCTCCTAGTGGTGATAAGCAAGGCACACTGCTCTATTTAGCTACCAATGCAGCCCAGCACGGCATGATTTGGGTAAATGTCGGCGATTTACAAAGCTTTTTGTCTGGTAAAGATGATGGGGTGAATCGACTGGGGGGATTTTTAGGTGTTATGGGTCAAAGCCAACTCGATACTAGCGGCAAAGAACCACTGTTAGATCCGGGTGATTACCTGACTTCACTACGCTTTGGGCAACGCATTGCAGAGGCAACTAAACGTTGGGTAAACTAGCTGCCGATTGCAGAGTTTAAACTCTCGTAAACCTTGTTTTAACCTCGAAGTCTCAAACTATAGAGCATAGATTTCCGAGGTTTGAAACATGCTTCGACTCAAAGGTTATGTATTATTTCTGTGCTTTTTTCTAGCATTATCTGTTTCTGTCATTCTAGGGAGTATGAATTTTGTTCAGGCTATTGACAGCCGCAACCCAAACTTTCCCAAGCTAAATACTCTATATGGACAACCGCCGATAGTAATTGGTCATCGTGGTGGTGGAACTGGTTATCGTCCAGAACATACGGTGGGAGATTTTGGACATTATCTGATTGGTTCTCACAACTTAGGAATTGAATTTGGTGCAGACTACATTGAACCAGATTTGGTAGTAACCAAAGATGGAGTCTTGATTGTTCGCCACGAACCTCTATTGGCAACAGTGAAAACAGATAACAATGGCAAGATTGTTTACGATGATCGTGGGAAACCTACTATCCAAGAAGCCACAACAAACGTTGCCGATGTTTCGGAATTTGCTAAACGTCTAACAACCAAAGTCCTTGACGGGAATCGTGTTACAGGTTGGTTTGCAGAAGACTTTACTTTAGCTGAGATTAAGAAACTGCGGGCAATCGAGCGCCTCCCCAAGATTCGTCCTCAGAATACTCAGTATAATGGTGTGTTCCAAATCCCTACTTTTGACGAAGTTATCAACCTTGCCAAACGCAGCGAAGCAAAAACTGGTCGGAAAATTGGTATCTATCCCGAAACTAAGCACCCGACATATTTTGCGGAAGCTGGTAAATATTTAGATGGCACTCCTATCCATGTTAATACTTCACAACTTCTGATTGATCGGTTGGTTGCCAACGGCTACACTAATCGCGATCGCATTTTTATTCAATCTTTTGAAGTCTCTAATCTGAAAGAATTAAAAAATAAGATCATGCCTGCTGCTGGAGTCGATATTCCTCTGATTCAGTTAATTGATAGCAGTGGCGCTCCTTATGACTTTATTTACCACAAGGTTGCTCAAACCTACGCTGATCTGATCACTCCTAAAGGGTTGACCCAAATTAAAACTTACGCAACTGGAATTGGGCCTGACAAACGGCTAATTGTCCCTGCCTCTGCACGATTGAATAACCAAGGTCAACCGATTGATATTAATGGAGATGGGCAGATTAGCGATGCTGATAAGTTCCTCGGACAGCCAACTTCCTTAGTTAGTGATGCTCATAAAGCTGGCTTGCTACTCCATCCTTACACCTTCCGCAGCGATTCATATTTTCTGTCCCCTGACTACCACGGGCAACCGCTTCGTGAGTTTGAACAGTTCATTAAGTTAGGAATAGATGGCTATTTTACTGACTTTGCTAATTTTGGATACGTTGCCAAGCAACAAGCGATACATCGTCCCGTGAACCTCAAAGAATTAGAATATGGGAGCTTCCAAAAATCAACTAACCCACAGTAACGTCATCCGTCAGAGGTTAGAATAAAGCGCCTTTTATCAATCAGCTAAAATATCCCGCTTTTGTCACTCTCCGAAAACAAAAATTAAAAGCAATGTTTAAAACTCTGACTGGGATTGGGTTTGTGGCTTTATTTTCTAAGATGATAGATATAATCATTGCTTTAGACTGAAACTCTTGTGTAGCAAAGATTCCATGTTTTTATCTAGGGAAAGTGACAGAAGCTGTTTACGGACGCTATCGCTTCCGTTATGGATGGAAGAAACAAAATTAAGAAGCACCGAAAAGAATTACACTTTTATTGTGTCCTGACAGTTAAGACCGATCCCCCAATGGTGCTTTATCGCCCGTACAGAAGCTTGGTTCTGGGTTGAGACGGTTATGACATTGGTGAAATGGTTGCTGCCATTATCCCGTTTAGGAGACTGTATTCATCCGTCAACCCAGGTCAGGGCACACCTCCAATTGCTAGTATGACTCCGCATTAGAGAGGGAGCCTTTGATGATGAAAACACCAAAGTCCAAATCCCATTCCCATCAACCAAGTGCGAATGAAACTTCTGACTTAAGACCAATCAACCCAAATGCAGCGGGTATTGATATCGGTTCAGAATTTCACTGGGTGAGCGTTCCAAAAGATAGAGCATCCGAGAGTGTCAGACGTTTTGGCTGTTAGACTGCTGAGTTGTATGCTCTAGCTGATTGGTTGGCTGAATGTGGAGTGAAAACTGTAGCAATGGAATCAACGGGGGTATATTGGATTGCCTTGTTTCAAATCTTGGAGACAAGGGGCTTTGAAGTCAAACTTGTCAACGCCCATCACGTTAAAACATTGCCTGGACGTAAAACAGATATTTTAGATTGTCAATGGTTGCAACAGTTGCATAGTTATGGATTATTGTCTGGTTCTTTTCGCCCAGAAGACCAAATTTGTGTATTACGAAGTTATATCCGCCACCGAGATAGTCTCATCAAAAGTGCTTGTGTTCACATTCAACGGATGCAAAAAGCTTTAACCCAGATGAACGTGCAACTGCATAAAGTTGTCAGCGATATCACTGGTATTACTGGGATGGCAATTATTCGAGCGATCGCCGCTGGAGAAAGAGACCCACAAATTTTGGCAGCTAAAAAGCATTACCGCGCTAAACGCTCGGAAGCAGAAATTGCCGCCGCACTGAATGGGGATTATCGCAGTGAGCATGTTTTTGTACTCCAACAAGAACTACAGCTCTACGATGTTTATCAAACTCAGATAGCAGCTTGCGACCGCCAAATACAGGAGTGCTTGGCTCAATTTAGCGACAAAGTTAATTTGAATGAATCTCCGCTTCCGCAACCAAAGCACCTCCGCCATAAGCCCCAAGGCAATGAACCTGCTTTTGATTTACGTACCCATCTTTACCGAATTAGTGGTGTGGACTTCACGGGCATTGATGGTCTTGGTATCCTGACAGTGCAAACCATTATTTCTGAGGTCGGTTTAGATCCTGCCCGATTCCCAAGTGTTAAACACTTTACTTCCTGGCTTGGTCTTTGCCCTTGCAATCGCATCACTGGTGGTAAAATTAAGAGTTCTAAAACTCGCCTTGTTCTCAACCCGGCTACCAATGCTTTCCGAATGGCAGCACAAACAGCAGGTAAGAGCAATTCTCTGCCTTGGGTGCTTTTTATCGTCGTTTACGTTCTCGCCTGGGTACACCCAAAGCTATCACTGCTACTGCTCATAAGTTAGCACGGATTTTCTACCGACTTTGGACATCTGGAGGTGACTATCAAGATCCTGGCATGGATTATTATGAACAACGTTACCAAGAACGAGTCGTCAATAACCTCCAGAAAAAAGCTCTAGCTTTAGGTTTTGAGCTTGTTCCCCAGCCCGAAGCAAATACGGTTTCTTAGGAGCAACTGCACAGGCGGCACTGCCACCCGCTATGAATGAAAGAAACTATTTTGAGGCGACTAATGAACGGG
>NZ_JABXKJ010000056.1 GCF_017115085.1 Nostoc sp. NMS7
GCAATAACGCCCATTTTTAAGAGTGGAGATTGCGAGACTGTTCGAGCAGTAACAAAGCAATTTCAAAAGGGAGCGATAAAAGTACGATTTTAATCCGTACTTCTGTCTCTTGATTTTTAATCAATCATCGTTATATTTTGAAGGGTTAAGTATTTGCATTGAAGATGCGCTACGATTTGCTCCGCTAACGCCGGACTGCTGGCGGGTACGCCGGGAGCTTGACTGCCATTAACTTAGCAGATGACTAAACCTTGTATTAAAGCTAAATTTGATGACGTTAATAGAAACATTTCTTTACATCCATTTTAGGCTCTAGCCCATGAACAACTTTCATCCCACAAGGAGATTCTTTAGAGTTCCTGAACCAATTGGATTTTCGACTTGGGACGATGAGTTAGCTTTAGCTGTAGCGCGGCTTTAGAGCTACCCTTGAATAAGAACAGAATCTCTCAACTACTTTTTGACTCATGATGAGGCACCTAATTGTCGAGAAATTTCCATCGCTAACCTTGTCCGAAACGCAGCAGTATTTAGAAAGTGGGCTGTTTCGTGGGATTGGCAAGAAAACTGCCCAAGCTCTTGTAAACTACTTTGGTTCTTCGACCTTATCAGTGTTAGACACCGCTCCAGAAAAACTTGATGAGGTTCCTGAACTTAATACTTATCGAATCACTACAATTACCAAAGCTTGGTCAGAGAGTAAAAAGAATCCGAACTTTGGAGTGATTACCCAACTTTTGGCTGTGGGAACTTCATTGAAGTTAGCTTTGAAAATTTGTGACTATTACGGACACAAAACTTCATATATTCTGCAAAACAACCCTTACAGATTAATTGATGATATTGATGGCATCGGTTTTAAGACTGCTGATGAGTTAGCCATATCTCTTGGTATCCCGCTATACAGCGATACTCGTTATATCTCAGCTTTAATCCATGTTTTAAAATCCGGCTTGCGTGAAGGGAATTGTTTTTTACCGTTTGAGCAATTAGTAAGTATTGCCACTTCCCTGCTTTCTTCATCACAGCATACGCCCGATGTTCAATTTTTAAATACAATCATTCAACAGTTACTTGAAAAGGGGACTTTAGTTGAGGGTGATGTTGGTAATAGTGTTTATCTCAAAGCTGCTTATCGGGCTGAACTTTCTGTGACTTTGAAGATTCTTGCTCTCCTTAAGCAACCAATTCACTCCACTGAACATTTAGAACACTGGTTAGCCGAATTCCAAACTACTGACTATCGCCAACTTTCACGTTTAAGTGATGAACAAATCAGCGCCTTGATGATGGCAGCCAAACATCCAATTAGCATTATCACTGGTGGCCCAGGTCGAGGGAAAACTTATGTACTCAAAACCTTAGTTGAATGGTTCATACATACTGAGAAAACGATTGCACTAGCCGCTCCAACCGGGAAAGCCGCTAACCGGATGAAAGATGCCACAGGTATTGAAGCAAGTACCATTCACCGTCTATTGCAATGGCAGGGGCATCAACAGGTTTTTCTTTATCACGAGGATAATCCTCTAAATCTTGATTGTCTAATCGTTGATGAATTTTCAATGGTTGACATATTTCTGTTCAATTCGCTGCTCAAAGCCTTGGACAAAAAAACCAGAATTGTACTGGTAGGGGACTTTGATCAATTGCCCAGTATTGGCGCAGGAATGGTCTTGCGAGATTTAATTGTTTCTGAACTCGTGCCAACAACTCTCTTACAGACGATTTATCGCCAACGGCACGAAAGCCCGATTATTTATGCCGCTAATGATGTCAATTCTGGCATAGTCCCCACACTGCACAATTTTAACCAAGTTTCTGATTGGATGGATGTCGGTGATTGTGCAATGATTCAAAAAGATTCGCCCCAAGCGACCTCCCAAGCCATCGTTGAGTTGGTTAAAGCTATTGGCCAGTCAGGTGTTGATTTAAATCAACAACTAATAATCTTAGCGCCTCAAAAACAAGGAGACTGTGGAGTTCACAATCTCAATCTGCTTCTTGCCCCTATCTTTAATCCCAAACAAGAAAATCAACCACAAGTTGTCTCTGGGTCGGTTGTCTACCGAATCGGTGACCGCGTAATCCAGCTGAAAAACCGTTATGAAACTGTTCCGCCTGTGATGAATGGCGAGATCGGTCAGGTTATTACTGTGGAGCCGGAAAAATTTCTGGTTACGATCTCTTGGGAGGGCGGTGCAGTTGTCAATTATTATCCTGGAGACTTCAAGCAAATTATGCACTCGTTTTGTATAACTTGCCACAAGAGTCAAGGTAGCCAATTTCCTTATGTGATTTTCCCATTGGTCAGGGCTAATTACCGGATGTTAACCCGTCAGCTGCTCTACACGACTATGACTCGCGCAATGGGTACATTCATCGCAGTTGGACAGTATGAAGCATTGAAGACTGCTGTCGCTACTGATAAACCCGCCCAGCGTTTTACTGGACTAACTAATCTCCTCATTTCACCTGTTGAGCAACTTAGTGAAATCTGGCAGAGTTTGAGCAACACCAGAAAAACCACTTGTGCGACAACATCTTCCCCTACTGTTACTGTCGCTTCTAGGCTACAACAACGCCAAATGACTGCTACACTTGGAGAGATGACTACTATTGGTAGTCTCGCACTACAAATGTATGAGTCTAAATATGGTTATCGTCCATCAAAACAGCCCGAACTTGTCGGGAAGTTTCGCTTTAATACTTATCACTATGAGACTACCGCAATTGACGAGATTGATTCAGCAATTGACGCAGTTCTGCGCCTTTAATAAAACCCATGCCCAACATGGGAACAACGGTCGCATCCAACCAGACTACTCTTAAATAGTTATCAGTTATCAGTAAACAGTTAAAAGTTTTGATAATTGGTTTAACAAGTGGTGGGGGTTTAAGTCCCCTGCTTCTATCAAGCAGTGCGAATTGAACGCCTAAATCTAAATCCCCCGAAGTTTTGTGGACGGAAACCGTCCCCACAACCTTCTCTTCGTCACAAAACGTAATTGCGAACGTAATTGATAATTAATTTATTTAGGGTACAAGCCCCTAATTTAAATTATGAAAAGAAACAAAACACGTAGTATCAATATTCAACGGAACGCATTCATGCGTGGGGTATTATTAATTGCGAATTGCGAATTGCGAATTGCGAATTGGAAGTGACTGTTCACTGATTTAAAATCTATGGCTATTCCAGCAACACAGTTAAAGATCGGGCAATCGCTGAAGTATCTGATCGGCACTCGAAGCGGTATGAGTGCGGCAATAACCGATATCAGCAAATCATCTCTTAGTCTCAAAAATACTCATATTGTTACTTTGACCTTTGATGATGATTCACTACCAAATCACTTAAAAACACAACAACTAACTGTTTATGACGAATTGCTTGAAGGTTGTGAAATAATCACATTTTAAAAAATTAAAATTGGCAACAGTAGAGCGCACATCCCCTCGGACAAGTTGAAATTAATCAAAATACTAACTTGCTGGCTGATATAATCCCGTATTTTCGTTAAATTCCCACCCTAACCCTGCTCTATCTTTGCCCTTACACCATGCTACAAAAAGCGGTGGGGGAAGATTAATTCGCTCCTTACGTACACTTTCCTCACTTACACCAAGTCTCTGGGGCTTTACCTTCTTCAGTTAACGGTTGCATTCTAGGAGTATGCACTTTGAATGATGAATTATTGTAGTACGATTTCTTGCCCCGCCCTTGTTGGTTGATCGGCATCGCAATTTGCCGACCATTGGTCGGCAAAAACTTAATTATGATTCTCAAAAACTAATCCTTTATATGAGCCAAAATCGAGGGTGTTAAAAGGAGCGGAAATTTGCAGACCACCGTGCCAAACGATGTCTGTGCCTTCCCTTATGCCCTCTGCATGGCTATCTTTTTGTAATCTAAAATACCTTACATTACGCAATCATCACTACTGCACGCACCGCTATGCAGTAAAGCTTTCTGCATTATACTCATCTAGGTAAATAGGCTAAATGAACCTACCATCAGCTTATTTGTTTACCTAGATAAGTATCATGATACAGCACAGGGATTTCGTTCGATGTTAAAGTTGCATTTTTAACTGTGTAATTTACGACATCATAAACTAACTCACAATCAGCTAAAGTCCCTTCAGGCATCAGGGAGCATCTTGGCGTTCACCCTGAAAATTGATTCAGGACAAGTTCGGAATCAATTGCAGAAAAGTTTGAGTTTTTGGCACGCAAGTTTTACCCATTTCTTGAAGAATTTTTTATAGAGCAATCACACCACTCTCAAAAAATAAACTAAAAATAACTCTATAGTTTTATGGCGTGATAGCGATGAAATAGCGGGCTATTCCAATAAGCTTGATTTGGCATGAAAGCAACAGAAGCAGGGAAGAACTTTGTACAAGTTTCTTAAAATAAGCATCTTTGCCCGTTTTCTTTAACACAAACCTACACCTGTAATATTTCTGTAGTGAACTGTTAGGAGTATGCTCTTTATCCTATTATATTACTTGTTAACTATAAAGTCATTTTCAGTTTATTTTTTTTCACGGATTTTTAGGTTTTTCTTTTAAAGGTGTATTTTTAGGGGGAACCACAAAAAAAGATACCAACCGTGTTCTTAATTGCTTGTTGTATGGCGTGGATCTGGATCTTACTTTCGTATCTTTATGAGCGGGTAAGTGCCTTATCACCTAAATCGGGAAAATTGGCTTGCATGAACCCGGATTTCTCACCACACCTCTCAAAGCCTGCGCTTGTGCAGGGGTGCAGAGGAGCAGAGGAGCAGGGGAGAGTTCAAATCCCAAGTTCTTTCCCCTCTGCCCCTCTGCTCCATCAAACGCCTGAAGCTTGTGAGAAATACGGGATGAAGTGTTCGCCCAAAAGCCAAGATATTTAACTCCAGAGAAAGAAGAGATAGAGGTAAGATGAATTGTGGCAAAAATCAAATTAGGAGTCTTGTATTTTGGCGAAATTAGAGAATATAGAATATAATCTACACTAAGCCTATAGAATTACTGTTTTTTTAGATTCTTTGTTAACAGGAGAAATCACAATGACATTAGCCCAAAACATTAGTATCCAAAACAATAATAGCGGAAATTATCATTCTTTGTAGAAAGGATTAAAAGCCTGAACATTTGTGTAAAAACGGCTGTGGTGGCTGGCATATTAATGTTCATACGACTGTTTTACGAATTATGCTGCTGAGTTTTGCTAGTCTGGAATTTTTATATATGAATGACTCTGGGCGGAAGTTAACTCAAGTTTTCTAGAAAAATACTGTTTTAAAACAAGAATGACTATATTAACAAGCTTACGGGCTGTATCCTACTTAGCTCCTAATTGGTTCGGATTATATCAGGCGATCACAGCTTATTTGGGTCGTGTTTTACAAGTAGAAATCCAACTACATCAAGGTGAATGCGATCCCCTCCAAGACCCTCTATTATTTCAAGACCAAATAGACCTAGTTTTTATTTGTGGATTACCACTAATTCGTTACAGTCAAGAAGTTATAGACCAATTCCAGACATTGGTTGCACCAGTGATGCAAGCATCCCGGTATGGCAACAGTCCTATTTACTATGCAGATGTAATTGTCAAGGCTGATAGTAATATCAAAAAGTTTGCCGATTTGTCAGGGAAAACATTTTGCTATAACGACCCTGGTTCTAACAGTGGTTATAATTTACTTCGTCACTGGTTAAGTCAAGAAAAATATCCGCAAAATTTCTTTGGAAAAACTATAGAATCAGGTTTTCATCAACGTTCAATTCGCTGGGTAGTTGAGGGGCTGGCGGATTGTGCAGCCATTGACAGTGTAGTGTTAGAACAAGAATTACGCGATATTCCAGAATTATCACAGCATTTGCGTGTGCTGGAAGTGATCGGCCCTTCTCCTATGCCACCATTGGTTGTAGCACAGCGTCTAAGTATCCCTTTAATTCAGCAAATGCTGATTAGCTTACTCCAACCAGATGCAGAGTTGCAAGGAGTTATGGAACAATTTGGTATTAGACGTTTTGCCGCAGTGAAGCTAGAAAATTATCGGGTACTCAACCAGATTTACTGCGAACGCTCTTTTGTCAGTTTGTTTAGTTAACCCTGTTTTGTCACTCTTGGGAAAGAATAATCGAAGCAAGGTTCTGAAACTTTTATTGATTCAAGCTTTGAGGGAAGAGAAGAAAAACAGCGTTGCTGAATTCAGCAACGCCATAACTTTTATATCAGGCGGTAATGCCATAAACCCAACTCTGCTTTTGTGTCCACAACACAGCATCATGATAAATTTGCTCAAATAAAACTCGCTGTGCATGACTCCCTCCAATCTCATGCAAGCGTGGTAAAACCAATTTGAGTTCGGTAACAGCTGTGTTAAAGTCACCTTTGGCATGAGCTACCATACCTCTAGCTGCCGGAATTGCTACTTCTAACCAACTCCTTTGCAAGAAGGGATTGATACTCAAAGCATGATACTGCATACTCTGAAGCATCTGGTTTACCCAACCAGTATGTCCGGCTTTAGCAAGGGCATAGACATAATGCAAATCTTGAAATGCTAAAGCGTGTTCATCAATACGGCTGTAAAGATAAGGAATGATACTTTGCCAACGGTTTCCGACATTTACCCCACGTAATTCCAGGCGTAATAATAGTGAAATTGCCCCTACTTGGTCTTTGGGAGATTGTTTATTTGCACGTTCCCAAATTTGGGTATCGTATAGTGAAACAACTTTTTGGTAGTTTTCTTGCTCCAAATAATACAGTGCAATATGCCACCAGTTGTGGCTATAAAGCATAGAATTGCAATTTTCCCAAGTGTCTGCAAAACTCTCCATCCAAGCTATACCCTCATTGACTCTTCCTTGAGTTTCCATTACATGAGCTAAAGCATGGTGCGCCCAAGGATCATATCTATTTAAGGCGATCGCCTGACGTGCCATTTTTTCTGCTGCTTTTAATTGGTGACATTGTTCTAAGCCAAAAGCTACCATGCCATATAAATAATCTTGTTGGGGATTGCTAGGTAAAACTTTCTGGGCTATTTTTAGTAATTTTTCTTTGTTGCCTGTATAAAAATAGTGATACTGTCCCTGCTGGACTGATATTAAATCACGGGGAAATTTGTTGGTAATCTCTTCATGAAAACCGATCGCTAAATCAATCTCTTGATTTGCCCAAGCTAAAATTGCCTGCACATATAATTTTTCTCTGTCAGTAATCTTGGCTAAATTCCGTTGTGCTACTTGCAAATATGGTTGCACTTGCTGCCAAGCTTTGCTGTTTTCTTGGGTAAGATAATAAGCCGCTGCATAAGCATGAGCTAAAGCACAAGTTGGATCAGCCTCAATTGCTTGGAAAATCGCTGTTTCTGCATCTTGACCATAACAAAGCGCTTGATCAATGAAACGGTTAATAGCTGCGATCGCCTGGGCTGAATCTGTCGTCACTACCAGTCCTTGTGCATCTTTAAGCATGATTAATTAATTCCTTGGAGCAAGATTTATGGAGGATATTTTAAACCCCGGTAAACCTATCGAAATAATGTACTATGACCAAAAGTATGTCACAGCCTCCACAAAATCGCAAGTTTTAACTACTGCAAATTGATAAACTTACCGTATTCATTTTTGTAAAAGTATTGCTTATCGAGTCTCAATCTCTCATCGACCTTATCTAAATCATTACCACCAATTGCATCTAGGTTATCTAGGTAAAATTCGATAAATTGGGTGAGCGTGCCTGTTGGAGGAGACCGCTTTCACTCCTATAGCAGCCGTGTTTCGAGTTTATTCGTTGTGTAGTGTGGATCTCTTTTATAACAGCTGGTATCTTTTTTCTTGGTTTGTGCCTTACCTGCTCACGCAGTGTCAAAGGGTGAGCATATCAATATACTGAATACTGATCCCGAAAAAATCAATTCCGGCATCAATCAGAAAAACCAGTGGTTAGCTCCCAATGGCTACGGTGTAGAAACTAGTGAAGCCCCCTTGAATTTTGACGCGAACCTGGAATAGTCAACTTTTGGACAGCACGGCGTTTAGTTTCTTCACCGCGACGGTCATATCTGGCAGTCTGGTCACTGTTCGTGTGTCCAGCTAACCTTTGAACTGTAGAAATATCTTCACCAGCATCGAGCAGATCAGAGATGAAAGTTCTACGGAAATCGTGAGCGGAAAAATTAGTTACTCCCGCCTCTAAACCACGTTTTTGCAAGATGAACAGCACTGCTTGAGAGGTAAGTCGTCGCCGCACTATCCTTGATCCTCTGTTGACATGACATAGTAAAGGGCCTGCCTCGTAGCCTCGAAGCGATAACCAGTCCAAAACGACAGTTAAACCACTTTCGGGTAAGTACACAGTTCGGTCTTTACCACCTTTGCCATCGCGCACCTCTATTGCCCCAGTACTCTCTTCAAGGTTGCTCAAGTCTAAATTCACCACTTCAGAGCGGCGGACTCCAGAACCTCGGAGTATTGCAAATATTGCAGCATCTCTATAACCAGTGGGGGTAGGGTCATCAAAGCAAGTTTGCATCAATTGGGCGATTTCTTCTGCCGTGAGAACACGTCCCCGCAATTGCTTGGTGACTTTAACGTTGGGAATGTCTACAGCACGAGCAAAATCAACAGCATCCATTATCTCTAACCGCAAGGCTTCTTTTAAAACTCGCCGCAAAGCACACAGCACTTTGTTGACATAAGCTGGTGCATATTTTTCGCTCAACACAGAGCGGACTGCTGCCGTATGTTTGTAGCGCAGTGCTGCCCAGTTCAGGGTCATCGCATCACAACTCGAGTTGGTTAACAATCGCGCGATCACATTGAGAGCTTGGCGCATTGTGGGGCGGGAACCAGGGGAAAGGGTTGCCAAATAGACCGCAGCCGGATGTTCGACTAGCGGGATGGGAGAAGCCAGAGCTAGAGGAGAGGGTGTGCTGTTTTCAATGGTTTGGTGCATTTACTTATCAGAACTGTCCTTCTTATAAGCAAGATTCTGATAAGTAATTGTCTCATAATTGCGTGCAGCGATCGCCGACTTTACCCCTCGACAGGCAACACATCTTCATTCAGCAAGGCGTAAAATTCCGGTACTGCTGCCTCGACAACTCGCAGTTCACTCGCCGCGATCGTCTCAAGTTCCAGCACCGTCTCCCAGCGCAAATCACTCTGCCATCGCTTGAAAATGCCTTTAATTGCGTCTACTCCACGAGAAATGCCAGAGCGAAGTATTTCTACGCAGTGGAGTAGCGTAATGCGATCGGTCGGAGGCGACTCAAATTCGGTAGTATCCTCCCCTTGGCAATGGGAGTTCCCTATAGCATCAAGGGGGGGGATGGATACGGCCTGCTGATTGGGGTTTGCACTATACGCAGCAGGGGTTTGAGCAGCGTAATAGGTTCGATTTTCTTTTTGATTACGCTTCGTTTGACGATGAGCAATCACCTCTTGAGCAAATTCTAATTCCTCTTTAGATAAAGAGAAAAGTTTTACCTGTTGCCCCCGTTTACCTTGCTTGCGGAAAGTCAGCTTTAGCCCCAGCTGCTCTAGTAAAGTCGCCAGCAACCAAATAGGTTTACAGTCTAGGGGAATAGTAAACCCAAGAATTGCTTTGACGTGAGCAGCACAGTTTTTAGCGATCGCCGTCATCTTGAGTAAGGTGGAATCGTCTCCGGTAACTTCTTCACCCTTCATTAAACTTGAGAGAATTTGATGCAGTCCCAGGTTAAATCTAGCCAGCCAGCGTGCGGAGTAATTGCCCCAGTCGATGCACAAAGGTAGATTGTCGCGCTCGGTGCGGTCTTTTTGGGTGACAATTGTTGGTGGGGTAGGATAACTTTGCCCAGTTTTGGGGTCAGTAAACGATTCTTCGGGCGGGGCTAAAATGGCCTCAAGTCCAGCAATTGCTCTAATTAAGCGACCACCTTTATCCATTTCTACGAGTGATTCGGTTACTTCGATGCCGTAAGAATCAGAAATGCGTTTCTTTTCACATTCAAAAATTTCATTAGGGTCAAGGTAATCTTTGCTCTGACGGGCGCGGTACTCACTCAAAGTAATATTCTTAGCCTTGGCAACATGAGAATTGTGGGCACGATCCAAAGCTTGTGCTGCTGCTTTTAGACTTTCTCTTGCTTGGTCATCATCATCACTGCCCACACATATAAATGTATTACCCATTTCGGTGAGGAGCGATCGCAAATCATCACGCAGATTATTAAGAGAATAGTGGCGGTTAGCCATAATTTGGCAATAAGCCTCAAGCGCCCAATCTTTCTCGGCTCCGCGTTTGCCTGTTTGACGGTCAATCCGCAACAGAAAAGCTGTCATTTCATTGGTTTGGAGCAAGCGCTCTTTAATTTTGGATGCGTTTGTATCCTTGTAACCAAAGGGAGGACGCGGGGCCACCCAAATATGAAACGGGACTTTCGGGCGATAGCGGTACAGTTGTTGGGCGCACTCAGTAGCAGTTTGGGAAACGCCGTGAAACACACCAAATACTAAGTCAAAATGATACTGGGAAATATCGACACCAGTACCGAGACTGGGAGAGGTGAACAAGGCATCAAAGTTTTTGACGGCGTTGGTGATATCTTTGATGAAAGCGACATTTTCATCACTGCCAGAATTGTCAGAGTGAACAGACCAGATACGCCATTTTTTTGGTGTATGTGATTTTTCGGAGTTAGATTCTTCGTACTTGATAGTAAAGGATTTGTCGAGTTTTTTAATAAAACGCTTACTGTCACTTGCAACCATGACTTTCTCACCAAGCATCAGCGCTGCCGAGATTTGGGCGACTAGGGCGCTCTCATTATCCCCCTCGTACCAATAAATTGTGCGTGAACCGTTTCGCCACTCGTTTTTAATGATGTAAGGTACTTCACCTTTTGGTCGCATTGCAAGAAAGAAGTCTACAGTCAGGTCATCCATGTGTGCGTCGGCGATGACGACCAGTGGCGCGTTATATACTATATATTCCAGTACTTCAAGTATTGCTGCACGGTGCTGTTTGCAAGTATTACTGTGTAGTAAGTGGGTGAGGTATTGGCAGGCTTCATCTATAAATATGCAGCCGTAGGTGAGAGACTGAGTATTCAACTTATGCAAGCTGTCAATAGTAATACTAAGGGCTTGAGCCTGGGCTAAACCTGTGTAACCCAAGTCGGAGTACATGGCTGTCTGCAAGCGTTGGGCAAGATTTTTCAACAAGTTAACCCGATGCCCATTGTTGAGGAACCGCGCGTCGGGGTTTTGGTCACGCCACCAGCGCATGAGTTGGGTTTTACCAGTGCCCATATCGCTCCAGAGTACGACTAGTCCTGATTTTGGGAAATTGAAGGTAGGGGATTTCTTCGATTTGGATGAATCAACTCCGCCAGAATCCGTAGACTCCTTCTTTCTTTGATGTCCTTTAATAGATGGCGTGAAAAGTTGTTCCTTTTCAAGATCATAAAGCTCGGGCAAAAGCTTGCATTTTTCTTCAAGTTCAGGGATGCACAAAGCCTCAGAGAGATACTTGACATTAACAGTTACATCCGGCTGGTACTTGCTTAACCCCCATTTTTTAGCCCGATACGAGCGCTTGTAATCAGCAAGTGATTTAGCATCATCGATGATTGCGGTCAGTAGAGCGTTAGCATCTTCGCCCCGCGCTACAACAAAATCGTCAACACCTTTCTCTGGACCCGGCAGTAATGCAACTTCACATTCAGAACCAGCAGCTAAAATTGCTTTTGCAGTGCGAACAGTGGCTTGAAACACCGACCACCTGGTTTTAGAAGAAGTTTCGTAGTCAAAAAGAATTATGAACTTGCGCCCAGAGAGAGCCATCGGTACTAAGTCAGGATGCAACCGTTCATCAAAATCTTGTTTGCCGACGCGCCCGTTCCAAATTCCGGGGAGTGCGATCGCTACAAATCCCAGACTCAGCAAGCAGGCCGCCTTCTTCTCACCCTCGCATAAGATAATCGGAATCTCTGGATGTTGCTTTATCCACTCCCAGAAGGTGATTTGTATATCTTTCTGCCCAGAGTCGATGAAATTCAGTTTGTGCTGCTTTACCCATAACCAAAACATTAGGGGATTGAGTATGCTTTTTCTGCACAGTGCTAAAAAGGAACTAGACTGCGCGTATGAGAGCGAATTACGTAAGTTGGCAGCATAGAGAGCATTTTTTCTTCGACTTTTAATATGCAGCTTTTGACCACGTTTTGCAAAAAGCACTTCTGTAACTGAGGGGATGTTGTAGCGCCGTGCAATCTTGTTTAATATGCAGTTGGGAATATCGAAGTAGGTGACGCGGTTAGCTGTCTTGGGGGGTGATTCGTATTTGACGGGTTTCCATGAGTGCCAATCAATGCGAGGGAAGTTGGGCTTAATCCTTCCCCATTCCATTGGTCGCCAATTATTCAATGGGTCAAGAGATTGAATCCATATCCCCCCCAGTAAGAGATGATCATACTTTTTAATGTATGCATCTGTGACTCGACCGGCATTTTTGCGAGGGATTTTGTCGGAGATGAACAGGTAGTCGTAAATTGATTCTCCTTCGATGTGGAAGAAGCTGCGTGAAATCAACCCGGGATGAATGGCACTACCAACATATAACTCATGGTACTCGGTAGCCAAGAGATTGTTTGGGTATTCAATTGGGTGTAATATCTGCTCAATTGATACCTTGCAATCTGGTTTCGGCTCGAATGGCTCTTTGTTGCCACTCTTAATTGCATTTTTATTTGTATTCACATTCTCTCCCAATATTTTCCATGACAATCTGAGCGACATTGCACCTATGCCGCATTCATCAGTGAACAGTTATCAGTTATCAGTTATCAGTTATCAGCCCTTGTTCCCAACTCTTGGAGAGGCACTCGCGTTCGGTCACAGGCAGAGGGAGGAGGCAGTATTCCCTTCTGCCTTCAGCAAGAACTGCCCTCTGCCTTTCTTGATAAAAGCTCCCTCTGTACTGCGGGAGCAGAACCCGTAGGGTTGTCCTTACTACAAGGGAATCAAAGAAGGAAAAATGAATGACGATTAGCTTAACTGTTAACTGTTTACTGTTAACTGTTTACTGATAACTGTTCACTGTTTTTTCGGGCTTTTGTGATTAAATCAGTCTCCTGGGTAGTAAGGAGAGCCCAGTAGTCAAGTTTTATCACCTCGTATTTTTCAGCCACAGCCCAAAACTCCTGCCATGTAAACTCAAGACGAGCAAGTACTTGCCTAATTTCCCTAATAGCCACAGGTAATAGTTGTAATTGCTCCGTCCTTGTTGCTAGCGCCTCCTGTGTGGGACTAGTACCCAAAATTATCGCCGCAGCTTCTAGCGCTTGGGTGTTGTTCATGGCACTGGCGAGGTTTTTCAGTGCCATACCCATGAGGCGCAGACATTTTTGGGAACCAATGGTTCCTGATTTTTGGGAACCAATGGTTCCTGATGGAATGGCTTTCTCGCTCTTGGCATTGGGGCAACAATATTAGCCGCAGCTGCGAAATCTGATTCGCTAGGCTCTGGGTTTGATTCCAAAGCCAGTGTTATCGCAGCAATAAGTTTTTCTGGTTCTTTGGCTAACCTCAAAAGAGGACGGGCTTGGCGCTCATTTTTAATCTGTGGCCCCAACTCCCCTGCTGCAACAATAACTTTTGATGCCCCTAAGAGTTGATTTATACGCCGATAGCCGCCATATATATGTAATTCGCCTTGGCAATATTGTTCAAAGTTTTTGTACCCAGCGATTCTGTACATCTGCTCGTCATGCATGACGCGAAAGAGTTCTACTGCTTGCAACTCAAATCGGTCTATGGCAGCGAAGGTGTCTTTGATACTGCTGTTAAGAACATCGTAATCAAGTGGCGATGTTGTTTCTTCTCTATCTAGTGTCAGCATAATTTGTACCCTGATGCTAGCCACCACGCACGAATGGTGTGGCGTACCACTATTGGAAACAGCGAACGCACACTAAAAGCTAATTCCAATCCTATAAAAAGTCTGACAATTTTCGTTCTAGCCAGGATATTGCTGAAATTACCCTCTACTAGACCGCATACAAGATGTGTAATCTTACTATCTGACCCAATGCGCTCAACTACTGCGTCCTTGGGGGTTTTGCTATAAGTCATGATTTCGCCTCTGATAACTCGGTTTACAAGCTTCAGAGGGGGTTGTATCAGTTATCAGTCAACAGTTGACAGTTATCAAGGACTGTAATTCAAACTGATAACTGATAACTGTTACTCGCGCTGCTATGCTTTTTGCTACGAAATTCGGGATATTTCTTAATTAAATTTAATATTTCCCAAACTTGAAGAATTTTAATAGCCAAAATTTGCCACCAAAAATTCGACGATCTGGTAACAACCCCTGTACAATAGGGGAAGCAGCGCGGATAAACTCAGTCGGACATTTTTAGTGGTAATCTTAGTCGGCAAACTTTAACCACCACTGATTTTGTTCTTTCGAGATCAACCCCGCTCTGATGTTATATGAAATTTAAGCCACGCACGAAGCGCTACTCCTTAGTGGCGCTTCGTGCGTTAAATTCTCGTACTGTTGTATCTTCACCTTCATACTTCCTATCAATTAGCTTGATTTTACATAACTTGTGGTCTTTCCGTATCTAGCGAGATTCTGTAACGTTTGTGTTTGACTCCTCCATATTTATGAGTATTGGTTCAGCTTACCCTAGTTGGGTAATGACTTTTTCAAGAAGCAGCACCGAAGGCAGAGGTTGTTTCTGACTTGGGCTTGCGCTCGAAAACTTGTATGCTAGGTTCTTCTAACACGAACCCATGCTCAGTTGACTGACCAAGTTTGCCAGCAATCGCTGCTACCGATTGTGGGTAATTACTGATTACATTAGTCAGTTTCTTGTAAATCTTTGGTTTAACTGTGATTGCTGTGATGCGTCCGTCACAGTCTACGTCAAACTGCTGCCAAGCGTTCTCTACGATCTTGGGTTGTGGCAGTTCATTGATTTTAATTGTGATTTCTAGTTTGCCTGCAATCATAGCTACCTCTTTTAAGATGCGATCGCTAATAGTTGTGAAGCATCAGATGTATGTACCAACCCTAGAGGATCTGTCGTAATATACTTTTTAATTACTGGTTGAAGAGTGAAACTGATTTCTTTTGTAGTTGGGTCTTTACTACTTTCTATTAATGAATTTTTCTCAAGTCCTTCTAATGCTGTAATTAACTCTGATGTTGAAATAGATATTTTGTAAATTTGATTTAATTCAATTAATAATTTGTTGAAACTAATATATTGAAAACTTAAAACTATTTTATCTGCTAAATAAATCATGATTTGTCGCTGAATATTACTTAATACTTGACCAAAAACCTTATTGAGCATTTCTTGAAATCGACTACTAACGAGTGTAGTTGGATCTTGAAAGAATTTTTCGGTACTACTTGCAAAGAAGTGGTGAATTCGATTGGAAACTGCTTTTAGCTCTAACGGATTACCGCGATAAGTTTGAATTAATTGACTACACCGTTTTTCTTCATTGCACAATCCCAAAGCAGATAAAAACTGCATGGCAGCATCCGGATCTAAACCTTCAACCTTGAGATACTGAATAGGTCGATCAGCTTCTATCAGTACATCGAACTCATTAGGCCAAACTCGACTAGTCAAAAGCAAGCAGCTTTTATGCTGCTCCTCTACTAAGCGGCGAAAAAATAGTTTGTACTCTAGCCTCTCCTCCAAATTATTTGTCTGAAATAAGGCTTCACATTCATCCAATACTATGAAGTAGCGCTGTGATTGCAACTGCTTGATTAACACATTTTGCATTGCCTGAGTATATTTAGGTAAGCTTGGCTCAGGTTCTATGGGTTGAGTTAGCTCTATTAAATCGGCTATTAAGTCTTGAAGGAGTGGTGCATGGGACACCGATTTCCAAATTAAGCAATCAAATCTAGGTTGAGATTCTACACTAAGTTCTGTTAATAGTTTTGCAGCTAATGCACTTTTACCAATGCCCGCCACTCCTATAAGTGATACGCATCGCTGATCGATTACTAATTCCTTTAGATTGGTCAGTTCCTTTGCTCGTCCATAAAAACTGGATATGTCAGGCAGGTGACTTCCCATAACTTGTACTAGTCCGTTTGCAGAGGGTCTTTGCTTTCCAATTGATGCAGATAGAATAGGATACTTTTTAGTAACCTGCTCTAATAGGATACGCCGCAGTTTCTTTTTTCCAACGCGCTGTCCACTGCCAATAGTTTCGGATAGTAAATCCCATAAGGGAGGAGCTACACGTCTTTGCAAGTAGTTAAGACTGTAAGGTGAGTTTTCTGCCACCTCTTCGTAATCATCATCATCCCATGCTCCCTTTAGGACAATAATTTCTGCTTCAGATAGGTGTTTGCCTCTTTTGCCAAAGACTAAATTATCTACTACAACCAGTGCTGCTTCAAAATTTACTGCTGCCGAAGATATTTGCCCTTCCCTCCGTCCTTTTGGGATAACTAAGGGAAGGGCAGGTGAATTCAGTTTCTGTACGGCACTAAAATCCATGATTTACTATTTCCATAGGCGTAGGAAACGTTTGTAAAGGGCTTTTCCTAGACTATGATTAGTTCCAGGAGTGTATTGCATGACATTAATATACTTTGTTTCTTCCACTTGTAACTATTTTTTGTAAAAAAGTATCATAACAATTTCTGATAGGTTTACCGAAGACCTTATTAAATAATTAATCATTTTTGAGTGATAAAAAATACATTTGAGTTTTGTTTTATACGTAATTCACCATACATAAATTCTAGGGGCTTGTTGGGTAAGGAGGGTCAGTGAGTTACTGTATCAATCCCCTTTGCAATCACCGCCAAAATCCTAATTCTGATGACGTCGAAGAATGTCTCTCTTGTGGGACTTCGCTGCTGATTAATGATCGCATTCGCTTAGTCAAGCCATTGAGAGCGCTCACTGATGATCCGTACAATTACATTGAAGTGTTTGAAGTAGATGACGCTGGTACTCAATGGAACCCTGTTCGCAAGCAGCGAGTCATGAAAGTTTTAAAATGGAACTCGCCTAAGCTGGTTGAATTAATCGAGCGGGAATCTCTTTGTTTACAAATAATCCGACATTCCGGTATTCCTAGAAGCACCATAGATGACTTTTTTGCTTTTGTTCTTCACAAGAATTCCTTAACATTGTATTGCTTAGTTATGGATAAAATTGAGGGACAAAATTTGGAGCAATGGTTAGAGTCTAATAGCCTGATTTCACAATCTCTAGCATTAGAATGGCTGCAACAATTAGTTGATATCCTTGACACAGTACACCGCTCTAATTTTTTTCACCGAGATATTAAGCCTTCTAATATAATTCTTCAGCCGAGTGGTCAACTTGCATTAGTTGATTTTGGTGCAGCACGGCAAGTGACTGACACTTACCTAGCAAAAGTTAGTGGTAGCGGAGGAACTAGTACAGGTAGGGGAGGACGATATGAAATCACAGCTATCAGCACGCCTCTTTATTCTCCACTGGAGCAAGTTAATGGTAAAGCAGTACCCCAGTCAGATTTCTACGCTTTGGGCCGGACTTTTGTCCATTTGCTCACTGCCACTCAACTAATTGATTTGCCAACAGATCAAAAAACAGGAAACCTAATTTGGAGAGATAAAGCACCGCAGATTGACAAACCCTTTGCTGATTTGATTGATGAATTAATGGCTCTCCTTCCAGGGCAACGTCCGCAGACTACTGAAGTAATTTTGCAGCGATTAGAAAAACTGCCTCAGCAAATTAAAAATTATACATTAGCTAATTCTAAAGTATTTAAATTTAGCAAATATACATTAATGATTTTAGTATTTGTTGGGGGTATTTTTCTATCTATACCTCTAGCAGCTAACTACTTAGTAGCTCAAGGAGAGAGGGCTGAGGCAGCAAATGATTCTCAGAGCGCACAACAATCTTTTGACTCAGCTATAAAAATTAAGCCCCAAGTGAAAAATTCTATTTCTAAGTTTTATTTTGAGAAAGCATCTCGTAGTACTCAAAACCTGCGCTCTGCGAAAAAATATTATGAATTATCGCTCAAATATAATAATCAAGATGTAGACACATACAATAATTTAGCTTTTGTTTGCCAGCTATTAAATGAATTTGATTGTGTAACTACTAATTATGAGAAGGCTTTGAAGTTGAAGCCTGATACCTGGTCAGGACATTATGGATTAGGAACCTTTTATGACGATCAAGGGAAAAACGATTTGGCAGAGCAACAGTATCAGTTAGCTCTAAAAAGTAATAGTCAAGAAATCCCGGTTATCAATAATCTCTCCAGATTGAAAAATCTAAAAGGTGACTATAATACGGCGATTACTCTAGCCCTACAAGGGTTAAAAAAAACTAAAGAACCTAAATTACAAGCTGCATTGTATAAAAATTTAGGTTGGGCGCTTTTTGAGCAGAAGAAGTTAGGCATCGCAAAGGAATATTTAGAAAAAGCCGGAGAATTAGATCCTCAAAGAGCAGACACTTACTGCCTGCTGGCACAAGTTCAAGAAGCTTTGGGCGATAACGATAATTCCTGGCTTAACTGGGAAGCTTGCTTGATACTTGAGTCGAAAGTGCCAGAAGTTTTTCGTTGGCGGGAGGATGTATTACAAAGAATTCGGCTCAAGCCTGATTCTCGACAGAGTAGGATAAACCCACAATAGGCTTTGACGCTATCAATTATTCTCTACTTAGATTAAACTACAAAAAAGTAACTAGCTATTCGAGAAGTTGTAATGCTTACCGTACCTAGCTCAATTAAAAAAGTCTTTGCAGTCCGACTTACAACCCTCGTATCAATATCAACACTAATCCTTTTGTTGACTAACAGTGCATGGGGACAGCAACGGACATTACAAAAGAATTTGTGTGATCAACCAAGTGGTCGAGTTTATAGCACGGGCGATCGCTCCCTGAAATCGGGAAGATATTTATGTCTGGGAGAGCGGATCAGTCCTCAAAACGGAAGTGCAGTCAAAGTACTTTGCTTCTTAAATCGAAAATTTCTGTATTTGAAGCAGAGTACTATTTTTAATGCACAAATATGTGCGCCACCACCTAACGAAGCTGTACAGTGTTCAGTGTTAAATATAGTTCCTTGTCCACATGACTACAAGGGGCCAGATGATGAAAAAAACGCGCCAATTGTAACTAGTCCTTACGGTAGTTCAATTATAAATAATAGGCCACAAATTTCTTGGCGCTCAGTAGCAGACGCTGATAGCTATACAGTAGTATTAAAAGGCAATGGTGTTGAGTGGGAAGCAGATGTAAAAAACACTACAACCCTACCATATCCGCAAGAGCAAAAAGAATTACAGTATGGCAATACGTATACAATCACTGTAATTAGTAACCACGGCGATCAACCCCTGAATTCTAGTCCCTTAGTAGTCCATCTTTTACCTGTTAATGATGTTCAGCAGATTTCAGATGAGGTTAAGCAAATCAATGATCTCGGATTGTCGGCTGATGAAGCCGCTTTCCGCGATTTAGATGCTATATATATGTCAAAGCTTCTTTTAGATGAATCAATTAAGACATTAATTGCACGAGTCCTGGCAGGTAGTCAAAATCCAACTCTTTACAGACTGCTAGGCGATCGCTATTTAGGAGCGTTGTTACCAGATGAAGCGGAGCAAACTTATACCATAGCAGCTCAATTAGCCTTGAGCAGTGGTAAAACATCTGAATTATCAAAGGTACAATCAGGGTTGAAATTGGTGAAATGGTTGAAAAGTCCTTAACCTCGATCGTGAAATTAGAGCCAACCGCCAATAAGTAAGAATGCTGCCCAGTGGGAAGGGTGTTGGTATTGAGGGTTTGATATCAGTTGCAATTGTGCAAGACGTAGTGCCTCGACTTTAGTCAAACCATCTTTCAATCCTTGATAAAATACTTTCATCAGTAAAGCGCTGGAATCAGCATCTACTTGCCAGAGAGTGGCTATCGTACTTCTGGCTCCGGCTTGTGCTGCTACTCCAGCCATTCCTAATGCTGCTCTCTTATTACCTTTGGCTGTTTGGCAAGCACTCAAAACTAATAACTCAATTCCTTCTTGGGTAGACTGAGTTTTTTCTTTGAGTAAATCATTAAATTCGGAAACAGTAATTGGTTTATCCCAAGCAAAAATCATTGTTCGGTCAGGAACAGAACTAAATTGAGCGTGAGTAGTTAGGTGAATTATTGAAAAATCATCTGTACTCAATTCTTTATCTAGCATTGGGCTAACAAAATCTTCGTTTAACAATACTTTTGAAGAAGAAATTCCTTTTTTTACATTTGCTATTTCTACTTCCACCCCTGGCAATACTTTGAGTCCTTTGGGAGCATTTGGAGCGTAAAAACTAGGGCTAATCTTGCTGAGTCCAGCAATGAAAGCTCTTAATTGTTTCTGTTTTAAAAGTCTAGGTGGTTGCATTCGAGAACCCAGAGTACCTGTAATACCGTAGCGCTCAATCAGATAATTTTTTCCATCATGAAATAAGCCCATCGGTAAACTTTGTAAAGATGCATCTAAAGTAAACACTAGTGTTCCTGATGTGGGTAAATATTTTATAGGTGCAATCAATAAATTATAAAGTGCTTGTGAATGCTCAAGAATCACATCTGCACCAATATAAGCAAGATTCTTGTCTTGTAAAGTGTCTACAAGATTATTAATATGACCTCTAATTAGCTGAGATTCAATAGAGTGGTGATGAAGAGGTTGTTTAGGAGATTGAGAGATTACTTCTACACTATCAACTAAGTCGATTATATGAATAATTGTTGGGCTAGTATCTAAGTTTTCAATTTCATTGAAAGCCGCCAGATTAAGCTTGCGACATTGAAGATAGTTTTCCAGTTCTGCTATTTGCAGCTTTTCATTAGTCTTAATTATTTGTGGCAAATTTGGGTTAGAATCTGTTAGGAGCAATCGCATATATTCACGATACAAAGGCTCCACTTTTTCATGGAATGAGAACTGTAAATCTGTATTAGTTGACAAAAGATTGTTGCGAACTAAAGTGACATTTTCAATTGCTGCACTATATGCTTGTAGAGCTTCCTTATATTTTCCCTGCTCCTTGTACAAAATTCCTAATTCTTGCTGCCATTGATAGGCAAGATCCCATGCATGAACTGATTGAGCCAATCCCAAAGCCTCTTCAAAATATGGTTGTGATTGCTCTAGTTTTAACTTCCCTAAAGTGCCTAAACTCTCTGACTGTAATCTCTGACTATTAGTACTTTTAGCAGTTTGTAAAGCAGATTCAGCATATTCAATAGCTAGTGAATGGAACTGTTGGTCTGGAATTTTATTCAGACTTTTAGAAAAGTTCAGCTTGGCATAAACAGAATAGCTGGCTGGTAATTGAGAAAATGTCGAATGATTTTTTAAAAGCAAATCTACAGCAGGCTGTATCTGTTGAGTAATTATAGTACAAAGGGAGGCTAATTTTTTATTACCTAATTTGGACTCTACTGCTAACCATTGCTCAAAGTCTAACATTAAGCTCAGGTGATGTAATTGAGCTTGCAATTGTACTTCCTTTGGAGTATTTAAGCTGTTAATCAATTGTTGATAAATATTAAGTGAGTCAAGTGCCTGTTTTTGAATCAAATTGACAAATTCTTTCTGAAAAACGGGTTCTTCTATTTCTAAATATTGATTTCGTGCTTGCTTGTAGATATCCTGCCTAGTACTACCTAATGAAAGCAGAATCCCACTAGTGTCAAAAGAGGGTATCCACTTAGCAGCAGATAATATTTCTGACAAGACTTTTTTTGATTCATCAAGCTTGCCCAACCGACGCAAGACTTCTCCCAAGTTGTGCAATCCGAGTAATTTTACGGGTGAAAGAGTTTGCTTATTAATGGTTGCCGTCAGCAGTTTTTCCATCTTATCAGTAGGTTGCTGTGGCTTAGTGGCGCAAAGAGAAGCATTTACGTCTATCTTCAAAGCTGACAATAGCGTATTACAAGCCCGATAATGTAAGCCCAGCGCTTGTAGAGCAAGATTCTGGTTGATTAAACTCCCGGTAATACCATCTTCATAGTGGAGTTTTTGATAAATTTTCGTAGCTTTTTGCCAAGTTTCAAAAGCCGACTCTGCTTGGCCGATATCCAATTGCTTTTGACCTCTTTGGGTCAGTAAATCCGCCTCTTTCTGTTGTTGCGCTTCTTTATTTATAGTTTGAGCGGAGATAAGAAATGGTTGGCTCACAACTATAGACAACCCGAAAATGACTAGCAACAAGTACTTGAACCAATGTCGGAGTCTAATCATCCTTTTGAGTCGTTTTCGTCACTGGTAATATTCTTGATACATGAGATTCTTGAGAACACGGGCTGGCAGACAACGAAGCATTAGGAACGACAGTATTGGGTTGTTTTGCCGTCAAAATAAAATTCCCATCAGAATCTTGTATCAAGGCTTGGGCTTCTATGATTTGTGTTGGTTCTTCGCTTGAGTATGACTTTGGTTCCTCTGAATTATTAATAGCTTCACCTGAAACCAAGTTACTCTGCCAACTCAAATAGCTAGCTGGCAGGTCGTTAGAACTAGTTGGAAGACCGTTAGTACCAGTAATGACCAATTTACTCTTAGCTACTGCCCCTGATCGTCCCTGACAAACCGATGCAATCTCAGGAGTTGCACGAATCGCTTCTGGTTCTGCTTTAGCCTGCACAGGATTAGTAAATAAGGTGTTGATCTGAATCGTACCATTCAATCCGAACCGTGAACTAGCTGTAATTTTGCTATCAGGAGAAAGGAATATTCCTTTGGTGTTGATTCTGATATTACCGCCTTGCCCTTCAAAAGCATTCGCTGTGATGCTGCTATTTTTGATTGCAACTAAAATATCTGTGTTGATGATGATGTTGCCGCCGTCACCATTAGTACCTTGTTGTCCAGCAGTCGCAGAAATACTGGCATTGTTTAGTTGAAAATATTTTGAGTTAACAGCAATATTTCCACCTTGACCAACAGCAGTAGTAGCGGTAAGACCTCCGTTATTTGAAATGTTGATTGTATCAGCGTTAATATTAATTATCCCAGCATTGCCAGAACCATCATTCTTGACATTAATTAATGCGCCATCTAGAATATTTAACTTGTTAGTATTAATCGTTACATTTCCCGAATCTCCTCTCAATTGTGAAGGCAGCAGATATAGCTCTTGAAAAGTTTTATTGGAATCAATAACAGATGAATTTATGAGACTGGGATTTAGAGCGCCTGGAACTCTACCTATTACATCGATAGAATCAGAAGCATTAATGATAAGGCTATCAGCTTTCCCAGTTGAGCGAGTAGAAGTATTAATTATTCCGCCATCCCTAACTGTTAACTTTTTTGTATTAACTATTAATTTACCACTATTACCACTGTTATAAGTTGCAGTAGCTAAAGAGCTTGGAGTAAAAACATTTGGTACTACTCCAACAATTTCTACAGAGTTATTAGAATTTACAGTTACATCCCCTCCAGAGCCACTTCCCAGAGCTAAAGAACCAATAATACCCCCATTTTTGGCACTTAAAATTCCTGTTGAAAGGACTAGATTACCCGCATTACCAGAGCCAGAAGCTCTAGTAAGAAGAGTACTAGAAAGCTGTGAAGCTCCCGATAAGTAACCAATTACTTGAGTAGATTCAGGAGTATTAACTGTCAAGTTACCACCTTTGCCAGTCCCAAAAGTTGAAGTTAGGATTTCTCCACCACCTTCTACAGATAAATTTTTCGTAACCAGAGTAAGATTGCCACTATTTCCAGAGCGAAAGGTTGAAGTAATGATATTACTAGGTAGTTGAACAATGGAAGAGGAACCGTCAGCAACTTGAGTGAATTCGGAAGCATTCACGAAGACATCGCCCCCCCTACCTACACCATAAGTTTTAGCAGCTATTGTTGCTCCATCCTGAAGAATTAGATTTTTAGTTGAAATTTCGATTTTTCCTCCATCTCCTACTAAAGTTTCATTAACCAAGCTAGTAGGGATTGTTCCATTCCGAGAAGTTCCTATTATTCTCAATTCTTTAGAGGCATTTACAATAATGTCACCTGATAATTTCTTCCCTTGGTTTTGAATTAAAAATATTGAGCCACTTCCTAGTTCCACATCAGCAGCTTGTACTTGAATAGAACCACTACCAAAGCCACTAACATCTGCTATTGACTGTTGAGATAGTTGAATATTTTTGAAGCTAACGGCATCTTCATAACTCAAATTCCAACCATTAGAAGCTGGATTAATGTGTACTATTCCTTTATCAACACTACCTAACTCAATTCGCCCTTCACTTGCCTCAAGCTTTCCTCCCTCTAAAGTTACGTCACCACCCACTAAAGCTAAAGTCTTTTCTGGTTTGACGCGTAAGCCATTTGAGCTAATGGTTCTAATAAATGGTGAAAATGGGCTATTGAGAGTCAGATTGTGTCCTGTACCTTGAGCTTGAATTACGCCTGGATTACCATCAAATCCTAAGCCAAGAGGTGCGGTCACTGTTAATAAGGGTTGATTTTGTGGAGTTTTTGCGCTGAATTGGCTGCCATCAGCAAAGTTAATCCTGTTAGCAGTGCTAGCTAAGAACGAGCCACCGATATTTAGGACAGCATTGGGACCAAGAATAATCCCATTAGGATTAATTAGAAACAGGTTAGCGCTGCCGTTAGCTTTTAGTAAACCATCAATGTTAGAGATAGATAAACCAGTTACTCGACTAATAATGTTTTGAACATTTGAGGCATTATTAAAGTAAGCGGTGCTACCTGTGGATAGAGAAAATTGCTCGAAGCTGTGAAATAAGTTATTTCCTGCTTGCGTTCCTCCAGTAATATTGCTTGTATTGCCTTGTGGCGTAACTATAGAATTGACAGGTAATGTATTATCTGGAACAATCTGTGCAATCGCCGATGAGGATAATAACACATAAAATAGGGAAGCTAAATGCTGACAAAAAACAAAAGAAATATTTGATTTTTTTTTCATCTGAGCTTTTAATTAACTCCAGTGAGCAAAACTTCTCTTTTGTAACTAAGTTGACGGCGTTACATCACGACGAAATACAAATAAATTATTTGTTGCACCTCGTCCTACCCTAATTTCTTGATCTAAGTAGGAGGTTATCCATAAAGCTTCTTTCTGTAGGAATTCTAATACTGGTATTTTTAACTCAGGAAAACTCCAATTAGACAACGCAAAGGGTTTTGTCCCTTGTATGGAAAATGAATTAAAGGACACTGTGGCAGTTTTCTCATCCGTACCCGTACCCCATTTCCAATGTCCATTAGCTTGTAACTGCCACTCACCTAAAATGGGTAATTCAAGCTGGGCGCTATTAGAGGCTGAGATTTTTCTAGTATTACTGTCACTAGCCAATGTTTGCCACACGCGTTTAATTTTGATTACACCCAAAAAATCTGGAATTGATTCAATCTGGCGTGTGACGATTGTCCCACCAGATGCATACACTAATTGCCAGTTACCTAGTAGAGAAGGAAGATAGTTAGGCTGAAGTGGTTGCGGAATAGGACTTATGCCCTCCAACTGTTGTATAAGTTGATCAATAAGTTCGTCAGAGGTTGGAAATAGGCTTTGCTGTAGTCCCAATTTATCTATACGTAATAAAAGCTCAGTTTTTAAACCAAATCTCGCTGCATTATCCTCTATCATGTCTATATTTTACTTCTATGCTTGAAAGTTATTGTCAATAGCAATTATTACTAATCACTGATGTTTAGATGTCATCAAACGTGAGTATCTTGGAAAATATTGTGAGCAAAATCATCGTTATGTAAAAATGTTACAAAGTCTTATGTCTTTGTCATCAATGCTTGTATAGATGCGAATGGCATACTTGAAAGAATTAGTTATTGCTCACTCTGCGTTATGATTTGATTGTGAATCTAAAACCCCTGATTTCAAGTAAAGGCAAGTTACGCTTGTTTACTTCACAAGTATCAACTCGGACTAGCAGATACTAAAGGAATACTACTGAACGCACAATTTAAATATAAATTAGTATTTGCTACAACTATTGAAATTCAGAGATTTCACTGAGGGACAATTACAGCACTTAAGCACTTGATATTTGGTTATTAACTTCAGAAAAACTTTACAACAACTAATTTACATTAACAAGTTAAAGTCAAAAATTCTACACATATCTTCATATTATTAGTTTACTTGCTATATAACCTGAGTTCGGGATAATAAATCCTCAAAACCCTTGATTTCTCATTGTTCGGTCTAAAGCTCTGTTTTAATCTATTCTCGATAAGGCATATTGTTGATATTAGTCTCATTTGTGAACTTTATTGACAAAATGATCCACTTTAACAAAGTTTGGGGGTTTAATTCCCCAGCAAGACAGGCAGAAAGTTTTGTGGCTCTTTCTAAATCCCCGTTACAAAACTGTACTTCCGACTTCCGACTTCTTTAATCGCTTATTTTATCACTTAGAGTTTTGCTCAATCCTTCCTTACAGAATAAGCTTTTTAGCTTCTGGCTTAACTCGATCTCAGGTTATATACTTAGCTAATTTCCTGACGAATCACGTAAATGATGGCACAATGGTAAGTGCTAGTGCTGTTGGTATTGGTGAATGGAGTGCAGAGACGGAAACCGTACCAATACAGATAATGGAGAGCGGTAACAGTGCAAGTAAAACAGAGTGTTCTTCAATCTTCATCTTCATCTTCATCATAATCGTAATCATCATCACCATGTTCTTCGTACCACTTTTTCTCTTCAGCTAAGTCCCTTTCTCTCTCTATCATTTTTCTTTCTAGAATTTCCCTTTCAAGCCTTTCTTTTTCAAGCCTGTCTCTCGCTATCCTTTCTTTTTCAAGCCGTTCTCTCTGTAGCGTTTCTCTTTCTACCCGTTCTCTCTCAAGCTGAATTAATCGCCGCTCCACTCGTCCACAGTAGAAATCCAAAGCTTTACCTGTGGCTGCTCCGGTAATCGCACCACCAGTTAAAAATATTATTACAGTTTTCCAGCCTTGAATGGGATTACCACTCCACTCCAGAGTACCCTCATTGAACCATACCAGTAGAAAGTAGACGAGAATTCCAATAACTGTATTGATTAGTGCAAAAGTTCTCGGTGTCATCTCGGTTTGACGAAGTATCAACCACTGCGCCAAGCTGAGAATCACACCAAAGATTACCGCAGCAATTCCTGACAGAATAATATTACCTGGGAAAGTGAATGGATCTACTGCCAAGTTAATGATTAGTGGCACAGTAACCAGGGCAGAGAACAAAAAGCCGATAAATAAGCTAGCACTAATCGCAAGAAACCAGTAGCGACCGAGATAACCCAGGCGAAATTCTAACAACCACTCTTGTACTCCAAACAAAGTCATCCAGAATGCAATACCCGCCGTCAAATAATCAAGCATTAGCCGTTGTTTTACCCATGTGCTGAAGAGGGTATTTTCTAGAATACGCCCAAACAGTATTTTGTTGTTGTGGTGGCTCTGGTGTAGTGTTTTTTTTTTAATAATTGGTCTAGCTGGCAATAAGATTCCCTAGCGATCGCATAGTAAAAGATATTGTAGATAGGATACGCGAAAGGACGAAAGTACCCAATCCTTACCATTACCATATTGGTGAAATATGCATTTTCTTGCCAAAGGATAACCCAGACTGGCGACAAGGCAGTCGATTTAATTAGAGCCAGTCGTACTTGACAAACTATGACGACCAACTATCAACAGAGGTAATCATGGAAACAGCAGATGTAATTGTGATTGGAAGTGGTCAGGGCGGAGTTCCACTCGCAGCTGACGGGAGCATCATCAGGTCGAAACGTCGTTCTATTTGAGCGCGATGCATTGGGAGGCAGTTGCATAAACTATGGTTGCACACCTTCTAAAGCCTTTCTAGCCGCTGCCCATGCCGCAGGTCGCGCTCGACAAGGGGCAAAGTTAGGCATACACGCGCTCTTTGAAGTCGATTTTTCTGCGGTGATGGAGCGTGTGCGTAGTATTCGCAGCCAGTTTAACCAGGGTACTAAGCGGCGACTAGAGAGTGCAGGGGTTCGAGTCATCTGCGCTGAAGCTGCTTTCACCGGAGAGCGAACTGTGAGTGGAGGAGGTGTGACTGTGCAGGCTCCGCTCATTGTTATCAATACAGGGACATCCTCTACTCTTCCTGACTTTCCCGGTTTAGCTGGAACGCCTTATCTGACCAACCGAAATTTCTTTGATTTGCAGCAGATTCCGCCCCGGTTGCTCGTGGTCGGCGGTGGCTATATTGCCCTGGAGTTAGGGCAGGGAATGGCGCGTTTAGGGAGCCAAACCGAATTGATTGTGCGGGGCGATCGCTTGCTGGCTCAAGAAGAATCCGATGTCAGTGCTGTGCTTGCTGATGCTTTTGAGCAAGACGGAATTGGACTGCATTTCAATGTGACGGTTCAGCAGATTGCTTACACTAACGGTGTGTTTACCCTAACGCTGAACAATGGTGAAGTACTAGATGGAGAAGCATTGCTGATTGCGATTGGGCGCAAACCGAATACCCAGGCATTAAATTCTGCGGTGACAGGCACTGAATTAGATGCACAGGGTTTTATTAAAATCGACGATCAATTTCAAACAACTTGCGCTGGGATTTATGCGATCGGAGACGCTGCCAAACAGCCTGCTTTTACCCATGTTTCTTGGGAAGACTATCGTCGCTTGAAAGCTATTCTGTGTGGCGAACACCGGACACGCAACGATCGGGTGTTAGGCTATGCCGTCTACACTGAGCCACAAGTGGGTCGAGTGGGTATGACGTTAGAGCAGGCTCACAAACAGGGCATTACTGCGAGCGAAGTCACCCTGCCAATGGCTCACATTGCCCGTAGCATTGAGTGGGGGCACGATCTGGGTTTCTACCGCATGGTCATCGACACACACACAAATTTGATTTTAGGAGCAACGCTGGTTGGTTACGAGACGGCTGAACTGGTGCATGTCTTTTTGTCACTTATGGAAGCTAAAGCAACGTGGCAGGTACTCGAACAATCGGTTCACATTCACCCAACTTACGGTGAGGCATTGCCCAGTCTCGCAAGGCTACTCGTTGGAGATGATATGCCAACCTGTCCCAATATGTAACAAAGCAGCAACCAATAACTACTAACTTGAATATCGGCGATCGCTTCCAGATATCTGCAAGAGGTCGCTTTAGTAAAGACCCTTCAAATTGTTTCCCTGATTTACTTATTGGTAGTAGGAAGGAGAGCTTTTCACCCAGACATTTTGGTTGTGATAAAAATCACCACGCTGTTCTAGTGTAAACCCACCCAGCAATAATCCTAACCATACTTCTACCATCGGCATTTTTAATCCACCTTGGAGTTGAGTTAAAGAAATTTCACCTTTGACCTGTTTAAGATATTTTGCGATGTCTACGACGGGCTACGCCTACGCGCTCTGCCATTTTTCTACATCCTCATCTGATGCCAAATTGCGGACATCTTCTAAAGTTGTTACCTCATCAAGCATTGCCAAAACATTCGCTTTTTCAACAGGTGCTACTACAGAATCACCCGACTCAGTAGAATATGAAAATTGGTGTGGGCCGTGTGGTTTAAAGGTTTGTGGTGTTTCCGGTTCAATCAAATCATCTAAATCCAGATGCATTGTTGTCCGCACTAGACCAGCAAAGAGATCGGTGCTAATAATTGGCCCCAAAAGACTATTACGATCGCGGGTATCTTGCAACAGCACTTCGGCACGAAACTTAAGAATATCCGCAATTTGACTGAAGGCAAGCGCTGCTGTTGATAACTGTGCCTCCAAGGGTAATTTTTCAAGCTCCGCATCTAAACATTCCCACATCGGTGCTAGTGTTGATGTCCCTGGAGATTCGGACAACTCATCTAATACATCCCAGATGGTCATATCAAATTCAAAATTCAAAATTCAAAATTCAAAATTCAAAATTCAAAATTATTTGGACTCATTTTGTTTAGTTTTCACTACTATAGCTGCAATGATTTTGATAATTTCTTCATTCTCTGTAACAAGAGGCAACAATTTATGTTCTTCAACAATAACAGTAGTAATTAATATTCTCAACCAATATTTTGTTTCTTTAGCCTCTTTTAAAGCAATTTGTAATTTACTTAGAAAATCAGCTTTACTTTGCGCTGATTGAGATTCTGCTACGTTAGAACCAATAGATGTTCCAGACCTTATTAGTTGTTTGTATAGAACCCTGCCTACTCCAGGTTTTTCATCTAAAATTTTACATAGATTAACAATTCTTACTGCAAAGTTAAATGTTCTATCTGTAATATGTTGATGCTGATTCATTATTATAAAAATTGCCTTTATAATAATTATCCTATCCTGTTTAGTACGTAATTACTAATAATTTTGAATTTTGAATTTTGAATTTTGAATTACTATTCTGGATGCAAGGGGCAAGGCCGCACTGGGCAGTAGCTTGAGGTAATCTCAAACATATCCTTATATTGATATAGTGAAACACCATATTGTTTAGCAAAAGACTGCAGAGCCGCCCAACACACTGGCTCCCCATGAGTGACTGCCGACGCAAAGGTTAGCGCAAAGATACGCAGAGGTTTTTTAAAGATAATTTGCTATGTCCCAAAATAATTAGGCGCATCTTCATCGAGAATTGGTATAAAGATTTCTTAATTCTTTGCGTCCCTCTGCGTTTACCTCTGCCCCCTACCCCTGCGGGAAACTCCTAAGAAACACATTCCATAGCGTTGGAAATAGGGATGAGTTCTAAGCCAAAAGCTTG
>NZ_JABXKJ010000051.1 GCF_017115085.1 Nostoc sp. NMS7
TTGTACCAGTACCTGTACCACTGCCTGTTGTACCAGTACCACTACCTAGACCACTGCCTGTTGTACCAGTACCTGTACCACTGCCTGTTGTACCAGTACCACTACCTAGACCACTACCGCTTGTACCAGTACCTGTACCTGTACCAGTACCACTACCTAGACCACTACCGCTTGTACCAGTACCTGTACCACTACCGCTTGTACCAGTACCTGTACCGCTACCTGTACTACTACCTGAGCTACTGCCACCACTGGAACCTCCGCTGCCGGAACCTCCGCTGCCGGAGCCTCCGCTTTGGGCAGAAACAGAAGGAGGTAAGGACGCAGAGGCGAAACTGATGGCAAAGAGACTAGCCAAAACAGCTTTAGATAAATCAAAAGACTTCATGATTACGGTTCCTTTTATGTTCTAGATATCTGTGGTTGATTGATTTTCAAAACCGATATTGTCTACTCAATCGATTGCTAAATTAGGTAAACTTTGACAAAATATATTGAGGAGTGTTCAACCTAGTTTGTTTTGGAATAATTGAAACCATTTGAAGATCCCACAACAACTGATTATTCGTCAAAGTCAAACTAATTAATGATAAGTAATTACTAATTTATGATTAGGAAGTAACGACCTTGGTCGCTTGTTCACAACAAACAAGGAATAATAAAAAATTAGATTCACTTGCATCATAAATTTTAATTACTTATTGATTCTCAATTATTTTGCCATTCTTAACCAGCATAGCTGCTAATTTTTTGCCTGACTTCTACCATAAGAGTAAAATCACTTCTATCGCAGGAATTAATTTTGCATTAAAGTTAGTCTATGAACGTGAAGATAATTATACCTTTTAGAGCTTGCAATTAGATCAGCAGACCTCAATATAAGCACAATCTTCACACTGGGGGTTTTGCCCTGGATTGGCACATCCACAAACAGGATTCACATAACATTCAAAAGGATCTTTATGTGTCCGGTATTTTTTGAATATAAAATATAAAGCTGCTTATTGTAGACAAAAAACAAAATCTTCAATTATAAAATTTCGTACTAATCATAATGAATAGAACCATATTTGAGTTACTTATTTAGATGCGTTAACTAAGTAGGCAAGAATAGATCAAACTATGTTAAGCAATTTAAAATTAATTAAATTGACTTTTAGTAAGGGCTTCAGCCCGAAAAATAGGGCTGAAGCCTTTACTAAAAATCTTTATCCTACACAAAGTTTTAAAACTCTAAAAATAACTGCCGTCAGCAAGAACTGCCTCATCCCCAACAAATAACTAAACAAGCGTGCGATTCCTCTTTAGGGCTTTGCTATTCAACTTTTTCATACCAGATGCCTACTCTCTCAAAAGCACTATAAGCAAGCTTCAGAAAATTCATTACTCTCTGTCTGCCAATTACGCCAAATTCTTTATACTCTCTCGCCTCCGCAAACGTCAGGCGATTTTGGTCAATTACGTTTCTTTCTTTATATGCTAACTTCGGAAAATCCATAACTTTTATCTTATATTTATTTCCTATTTTCTGAAAGTTTGAGTCTGACTCTATATGCTCCCAATCATCACACAGCCCTAAATTCCTCACCAGAATATGAGAGATTCTCTCACCATAGGTATTCACTGACTGAGTAAACAGGTTCATGCTGTCGTATCCTCCTGTCGATACAAACCATTTGCAAAACATCACTCCCTGCGAACTCCCTAGTTCAAATAATTGATTAGAGTCAATCCACCCTTGTACTGCTCTATGCGATTGTGCAGCTAAATTCACAATTACTGGCCTCTCTATCGCCCACTCAAATATTTTATCTGCCTTATCTGCCTGTCGTTCATTCTCGCTAAACACAGCATACTTACATATCTCCTTATACACCCCTGCTACATCTGGATTCGATCTATCTGTCTCTACTGGTACAAACGGGATTTTTTTATCCAGACAATACTGAATCATTGTCCTAGCAAAGAGAGACTTTCCTACCCCGCCTTTTTCACCATCCACCAAATGAATCGTCGGCATTACAGCCACCTCTAATACTTATTAAACTCGTCTGATACATCTTTCCCAGGCTTAGAACTTTTTGGCGGTTGCCGCCTAGTAGTTTTGGTAGTTTTATCAGATGCCTTTATCTCATCCTTTGATTCTTGCTGAATTTGAATCTCTGGAGTTAGCTTTTCTAAAGAAGTCTCAAGAACAAGAGAGTCTCCAGTTACTGAGGCCGATTGTGACATTACTGATGATTCTGTTGAAATCTGAGTATAATTCTCAGCAGATAAAATTGGTTTTAGTTTAACCCCTCTTTTGCCAAAACGTTTTTCTTTCTCAATCTCAGTTAAGTATTGCTTGAATGTCACTGCCAAAACTTTTATTTTTTGAGTTTTGAGGTTCTCAGAAAGGTTTTGATAGCTATAACCTTTTTTCAGAGCCGATTCAAGCTCAACTCGCATAAAGTAAACACTCTCTGGCAGTGATAGTTCTTCTTTATCCTTCTCTTCTAGCTTTTCTAGGGAAGCTAGAGTCGCTTGGAGTTTATCAATAGGAATTTTCTGCCTTGGGCTTGTGCGTACCATTCGTTCTGTTGAATCGGCTCAAAATTTAATTAATCTTATCAATCCACACCCTCTTGTGTGGATTGATAAGATTATACATATTATTGAACAAGCTCTACTGAATAAACCAGTATATGCCCTTTACCCCTTCCCCTTTCTGAAACTTGGCCCAGAAGATGTAGTTTCTCCAACTCCTTGGAATTATCAGCCATCCCTGACTAGGATGTTGACTTTGAACGCTTTTAAATGGTAGCTTTTGTTATAGAATATGTGGCACAAGATGTCTGGGACTTAGGTAAAACTACACGCTTTAGGGGCAATACCCTGCGGTCAGCTAAAGCTACATAAATTGCCCCTACCTAAAAATCATTCTTTTCAGCTATTGTTTAGTTTTTACTTTCTCAAGAGAATTAATATCAGTAGACATTCTGTGTTACCTTGCACGACGATACAATATTCCCCTGTGTCTCGGAGAGCGATGTCACACGAAAAAGCTGCTGCTTCGTCTACGCTGAGTATGACGAACACTCAGTCAGATGCTCCCATTGAAGAAACTATAAAAAGCTTGGTGTTGGGTATCGTGTATCATCTTTGAGGTATTTTCTTTTCGCATTGATTTAATGACTTTGACAGTTATAGTTTTTTTAAACCTTGAAAAAATCATAAATATTCTATGCCTCGAACCACCTCATCTCCATCCCACTCAACTAGAATAACTCCACTGGCTCTTTCGGAATTACATCTGAGATTAGAGTTTTTAGAAAAAGAACATAAATCGCTACTTAAACAGATTAAGAGAAAGCGAACGGAATTGAAGAACTTTGTTGAACAGATGCGTTCTTTAGCCACTGAAATATTTAATCAAGCTAGTCCCAGCTTCCAAAAAATGGCTGAGTTAGACCAGGATATTCATGCTCTATTTGATGAAATTTTTACTACTAGAAAGTTTGGTAAACAAACACTCAAAAATATAGAATCAGTTTACCTTAACCTCCAGTTGACAGGAATCATTAGTCTAAAACCGAGGAGCAAACAATCCAATAGAGAGCTAGAGGAACTATTTAACAGTTCCGCTACAGAAGAAGATTTTGCAAGAGAAACTGCTGAAGGTCGCCATCAACATTGGCAAGCACAAGAATCTGTAGAATCTGCATCTGTAGCTAGAACAGAGGATTCTAGAAAAATTCGTCAAACATTTCTGAGGTTAGCTGAAATCTTTCACCCTGATAAGGTAAAAGACAGCGAGACACAGAGATATCATACAGAAATCATGAAAGAAATCAATAAAGCCTACCAAGAAGGAGATTTGGCAAGACTTTTAGAAATCGAAGGGATTCAGCAAGTCGGGGAAGTTATTGACAATAATAGCGAGGATGATTTAACTCGAAAATGTCGAACTCTAGAACAGCAAAATCAAATTCTCCTCACTCAATATGAAAACTTAAAACGAGAACTACGTTTGAGAAAAAATACTCCCGAAGGAGCGATGGTTTGCGATTGTCGTCAAGCTGCTAAAAAAGGCATTGACTCTATGGCTCAGATGGTAGAAACAATAGAATCTCAAATTAACGTTGTTTCTCAGATTCGGGATTTTGTTAAGGACTTTAGAGAGCAGAAAATTACTATCAAAGACTTTCTCGGTGGACCACCAAAGCTGCACTCCTTAGACGAGGAAATTATGGAAGATATTCTTGAGCAGATGTTGTCAGAATTAATGAGATAGTAAGTGATTTTGATTAAAAATAAGAGTTTGTAGTGAATTAAAGATAAGTTTGCCAAAGTTTACACTACCGTTGTAAAAAATCGCAGCCCTTTCAAGGTGACTTGTAAAATCCCTTTTTTCTCTCAGTGCCCTCTGTGTCTGTGCGGTTTAAAAGTAATTTATTTAACCACAGAGCAGCAGAGAACACAGAGTTAAGAGATTAAAGAGGAATTTCTTAACCAAAATTTTTACCCACCTTGAAAAACCTAGTTCTAAATGCTTCTATAAACAATCCAAAAATTTAATTAGTGCATACAATGAATAATGAGTGTACACAGTATTATTGTTTGTGCTTCGCCACAAAACTTGTTCGGAGTTTGATATAACTTCTACTGAGATTTGTGTTTGCGTCACGTCTTCTACTAGAGAAGACTTTGCACTTCGAGTAACCAAGAATCCCACTCTTTTTAAAGCACGAATAGTCCAGATAATTGCCATCCCCTCACCTATTAAATTAATTTCTCCTTTATGGGATATATGAAGGTGAAATTCCCCAGAAGCAATATCAAACTCTACACGTTCACTCTCGAAAGTATCAGCAAATGAACCACTCAACACTAAATCTTCTGGTGCGCCAACGTGTAAAATACCATTAGTTGATAATAACCAAACTTTATCTGCAAGACGCAAAGCTAAATCTAAATCGTGGGTGGAAAGGAGAATCGCTTGATTAGTTTCCCGTGCTAACTGGCGTAACAACTGCATAATTTCCACCCGTCGCGGTAAATCGAGAAATGCTGTTGGCTCATCAAGTAACATAACAATGGGTGACTGAGCTAAAGCACGCGCAATCATGATTTTTTGGCGTTCACCGTCACTTAATTCGCTAACGTGGCGTTGTGCTAAGTGTACTGCTCCTACAGATTTGATTGCCCAATGTACTATAGCTTCATCTTGGGGTGTCAAATTTCCCCACCAATCAGTGTAAGGATATCGTCCCAGAGTCACCAAGGTCTAGGCTGATAGCATTCCTACATCAACTTTTTCGGTGAGTACCAAACTCAGACGTTTGGCTAAGTCTTGTGGTGCTAACTTGTAAATATTTTCGCCTAAGAGTCGTACTTCACCTGATATTGGGGGTTGCATTCCAGCGAGCGATCGCAGTAATGTAGATTTACCCGCACCATTGGGTCCGAGTAAGCAAACAAGTTCCCCAGCTTGCAGAGATATAGAAATATCCGATGCAACACACCGAACAGTTTTTCGTGATGTCTTGTAACCAATAGTCAGGTTGTGAGTTGTTAAAATCGCATCATTCATGACGGAAAATATTTTTGGGAATTACGCCGCAGAATTACCCAAGTAACAACAGGAGTTCCTATCAAAGCGGTGACAGCATTTAAAGGTAAAACCATCTGACTTACCCATAGTTGGGAAAACAAATCTGCAAACAATGCTAAGATTGCACCCATTATTGTTACACTGGGAATTAATATCCGATGGTCGGAAGTATTAAAAAGACTACGACATAAATGGGGAATTGCTACACCTAAAAATGCAATGGGACCACAAAAAGCGGTAATTGCTCCAGCTAATATAGATGCACTAGCAATAATAGAAAATCTGCTTTTCTGCACAGTTAAACCTAAACTACGTGCATAAGATTCACCCAGTAGAAGTGCATTCAAAGATTTTGATTGCAACACTGCTCCCAATAAACTCAAAAGTATCACTGGAATTAAAACAACTAACTGTTTCCAAGTCACCCCAGCAAAACTACCAAAAGTCCACATAATATAACTTTGAATGCGTTCTTTTGAGCTAAACTGCAACAAAATACTTACTATTGCACTAGTAGCATAACCAAACAATAAACCTAAAATTAATAGTGTCATCGTATCTTGCACTCGGCGAGAAACAACTAACATCATCCCTAAAACTGATGCTGCGCCGAGACTTGCTGCTATGACTAAACCAAAATCACTAATGATTCCCAAATCTGCTAATAATGTTGGTGTCGTAGCACTTGCTGTCAGCACAACTAACGCTACACCTAAACTTGCACCAGAACTAATACCCAATACAAAAGGCCCCGCTAAGGGATTTTTAAATAGGGTTTGCATTTGCAAGCCACTCACACCTAAAGCCGCACCTGCTAAAGTTGCAGTTAAAGCTTTAGGTAGGCGAAATTTGAGAATAATATGAGTCCATGTCACTTTTTCTACTTCTTGTCCGAGCAGAATTTTTATGACTTCCTTAACAGGGATATCAACTGAACCTAAAGCCAAGTCTAATAAAAAAGCAAAGATTAAACTTATAAGTATAATTAAAAAAATAATAGTTTTGAAAACCGGAGTTTTTTGGGTTAATAGGGGAGTTTTAATTTTATATTTTTTGCTTAACATTATTAAATAAGTTTGTGGTAATAAAATAACTGATGATTAGGTAATATCTCTTGATGCAGTATTTTAATCAAATCTGATAGAACTATATCTGGGTTACTAATACCACTTTCCCAGTAATCATTACCTCCATTCACATTAACGCGAGCATTATTATTATAAATATTTCCGTTTTTCACAGCATTAAAATCAGCATACCGATTATCTTCTGCTACTAAATCCTTTAAATTCTTCCAAGATTGGCTAAAATTCAACCAGTAGTCAGCATTGGCTGCACGTTCCAAAACGACTTCAAAAGATAAAGGTAAACTAACAGAGGATTTCTCATCACGCCAGAGATAGTTTGCTCCTGCGTCAGCGAAATATTTAGCTACATAACTTTTACCTCCAGGCATATACCAAGTTCCTTTAAAATTGAATCCCACGAATACAGGTGGACGATTTTTTACAGATTTAGCTTTTTGAGCTACTCGTTCATATTTATTGGCAATTTCACTAAATATTTTTTCTGCTTGCTCGTCTTTATTAAAAAATAGAGCAGTAAATTTTAACCATTCACTTCTTCCCAATGGTGTATCTTCCATATATTCAGCATTTATCCCCACTTTCAAACCTGCCTCAGTGAGTTTAGCATAACTATCAGTTTGGGAATTGCCGCTACTATAAGTTGTTATCAAGTCAGGATTTAATTCTAATAATTTCTCTCTATCCACATTAGAATTATTACCTATTTGTGTCACTTTCCCTGCTTTAATTCTCTCTACAACATCACGCGTATTTACTTGCTGAGTATTACTAATACCAATCAGCTTATCAACTACACCTAACTTAGCTAAGTGAGGTAAATGAGTAGTAGATAGAGAGACTATGGAATTTATCGGTACTGTGATTATTTGTGCTTGATTAAATCCTTGAGGTGTAGGAGTTCCACATTGGACTAAAACATATTGAAACTTTGTGTTTGCATTCTTTCAAGGATTTTTTATAGTGACGATTTTGTAGTGTTTATGATATTCTACTGCCAAGCCTATTGCATAATTAATCTGAATTTTATTAGGGAAGTAATCAGTATTGGGGTTATATTTTTGAATACAGCCGTTATTATTGGTATTTGTAGATGTGTTAATTGCTGTACTATGGCAAGCAATGATTAAAGTAGCAATTAAGAAGAATTGGCATAAAAAGATAATAGGTTTTGAGTGAGTCAGTTTTACCAATTTCATGGACTTTTAGAGAAATTTCGTTTTTACCTCACGCAGAGAGGAATGCTAAGAAAACAGCTTTATATCTTTGCCTGAGATTTTCCAAAGGATAAATTACACGGAATCTGGTGGATAGCAATGTTCAATAACTTTGTTACCTTTTACCAAGTGTTCATTGACAATAGTTTCAGCTATATTTGAGTTAACACGAGTGTACCAAGTTTTATCATCGGAATAAAATACTACTAGACCTTGTTGGCAAACTTCCAAACAGGCAGATGTCCTCACTTCACCGACAGTCATGTGTCACATTACCATAGTTCCTGTCTATATGTAAATTCTAGTCGATAACAATTTTGATTTCTACAAGCCGCACACTCGTGACTTCACATGATAGTTAGGATAGTTAGGCGCTCCATATTTCACGCTCATTTGTGTTAAAATCAATTAGCCACCGTCGGTGCTAGGGAGGCTTTAAGCGCCTGTGGAGAACTCATAAGACCTGGATTACTCCAGGCGTAGATCGTTGAAGCTTTCCATCGCGTGACTTTTAGTCATGTGAGGTTCAATATTTATATCACTTACTGGATATGAAATTATACTTGTGCTACCGTGAACACCCATAAAGGAAATCCCCTAACTTTCAGTAAAGGGGACTTTATTTGTCGAAATACTCTCAGGTAATTTTTCCTAATTGGGATTATCACCCTTAATTATCCATGTCAGTGTATTATTTTCATGAAATTTTAAATTTAATTTTTCTGAATTAAACGTCAATAATTAAGGTAGATGGCTAACTTTTGGTTGCTCAAAGTAGCCATACACCATCTGAGAAACTTGACGAATAAAAGCTGTTGCTCTCTCGTCATTATTAGGTCTTCGCACGAAAATTCCTGCTAAATAACGCTTACCTGATGGTGTTTCAATAATACCCGCATCTCCCAGTACAAACCTGAGAGTGCCTGTTTTGTGAGCAATACTTGCCCCATAACCCAAACCAGACGGAAGTAAGCTTCTATTATGGCAACGAATCATGATACCTAAAACTTGAGAGCGACTGGTATCAGAAATTAACTGATTATTGGAAATCAAAGCTGACAATCGTACTAAGTCTTTTGCACTAGTTTTATTAGTTCCTTTAAAGTCTCCTAACATATTGTTAATCACAGTACTTTGTAATCCCCAAGTGCGAAACCTCTGATTTAAATTTGCCTTACCACCTAAACGGTCGATAATCATATTTGTAGCGGTATTATCGCTAATAGTCATCATTTTAGTTACAGTTTCCAAAAGACTAATCTTAGTTCCCACCCGCCGATACTGCATATCTCCAGAACCACCAGTAACGTGTTTACGTTGCATTACCAATGTTTCATTTAGTTTGATTCTACCTGCATCTATTCCCTGAAACAAAGCAATTAAAATAGGATACTTAATTGTGCTAGCGGCAGAGAAAGGTTGACCGCCATTGATATTTAAATAATCACCTGTTTCTAAGTCCATAAAAAAGATTCCCGGAGTCAGGAATCTGTTGCGAGCAATTAATGCTTTAATTGGAGTTTGTAGTTCCGATATTTCTCGTCCTAAAGGAACTATACCAGTGTATTTAGGAATACCTGTTGGGTTGAGAAAATTGCTTGAGGGAGTTGGGGGAATGAATTTCAGTTCTGGTAGTTGTAAATCTGATTGATTTCCACTCCCGCCATCTGCGCTGTCAACTTGATTCGTGTTGAGATTCGCCTTTACTGGCAACGACAGTAGAAAAATACTTATGAGACTAAGTAATAACCAGCGTAGTTTCATGTAGTGGTGTGAGGATAATGTTGGATTGACTTACAGAGATTTCCAGAGAAGTAAATTAAATCCGGATTGATTGACATAATATTCACTAAAATATCCCATGTCAATAAATATAGATAACATACATTACTGCAAGTTGAGGGATAAAAATTATGAATTAAAATCAGAATATCAAATAGATAAAATTTACATACATATATCCCATCAAGTAGTTATCTATTTATACAAATAGTCAGAGATTAAGATTGTGGTTTGAGTTTTGCTTGCAATGATTTATACATACCGATCGCGATAAATAAAGCATCCGTAATTGAACCGATTAAAGAAGAATGCAGAATCAATAATTTTACCTATATTGTAAATTATCACAGATGGGGAAGAGTGAAAAACTACAACTTAATTAGGATACAGCAACATTCTTGAGGATGGTCATCGGGCCTTGGGCTTTGAGAATCTCCATTTCGGCTGCATTCCGCACTAGCAAAGCACCAGCGAATCCTAATGAATTCACAGAGATAGACTGGAAATGCTCCTGCGATCGCGGTATGATCAACATCCATTCTCGTGTCGCTAGCAGATTATAAGCACCAGATTGCCTTGCATCCAAACCTACAGCATGTCGCAAGGTGCGATAAACTTCCAGTGTTGCTTGGGCTGCTGTAAACGGGGACTGCCCCCAATTGGAATTTAGTGGTGCGAAAGCGTGTACAAAAGGAAGTTTTGGTGAAGTTGCGTAGGCTTTGCCCACCGTACCCCTAGTCTTAAGCAAGCTATGCGTAGCGGACACCCCAGAAGGTATTGAATTCTGAAATTGTGCTGATGTTAGCAGAGTTTCAATAGGTATTAGCGATCCTGAAGGTGCAAGTGGTAATGGCACTAATTGCAAGTGCTTGTGTCGCTGACTAGCACCTGCGGTTTTGCCACTGTTGTAAAATGCTAAACCATCGAAATCAGCTAGACATGCCCACATAGCCGTAAAATCTTCCACAGTGAGTAAGCTTTCCTGTTCCTCGAAGCCACGGGTGATTATTAGCAGATGATAATCAACAACATTGAATTTATTCAAAATACATACATGGGTATCGGAGATATCCGCCACAAATAAATCCTTTTCGTAGGGTAAGAAAGGATTAAATTCTTGACCAGATGTAGCAGATTGTTTTTGCTGCTGATCCTTGGCGGCTTTTTTGCGATTCAGGTTAGACAAAATCCGCACTAAAAACCGCACATTATCCTGTTCCACAAATTCAAATTCCGTCGGTATCGACAGCAACGCCCCGCATTGCAAAGCATGTTCCGTCTGCTCTTTGACACTTGTCCATAAAGTACCAGCTTTAAGTAAGATTTTACCCTGTGCCATTTTATTCCTTCAGACATGGATGCAACACCAATCGGGTAGCACAGATGTGCTACGCTACGAATGACTATATTCCAATACAGTTCAGTTAAGGTGGGATGCGATAAGTAAAATACCAAACCTTTCATAACAACGCAATACCTCTGCAACAAAACTGTCACAAATAATATCTACATTAGTAATACATCTAAATATCCTTCCAGACAGCAATGCAAAACGAATCTCGCGACAGAGAACACCCATCAAATAGCATTTCACATAACACTGCTGACACCAAATACCATAATCGAACACCCTGGAAAAAGGCTGCCGCCTCTCTATCGCTGGTGTTGCTGGGATCGGGTATGACATTGGCAGGCGGTTATATGGCTGGACATCCTCAGCAGGTGTCTGAAAGCGCATCTAATTTGGCAGTGAGTCCAGTAAATGCCGCTCCTCCATTAGCAGCCGGTACAGATCCTAACTTTGTGATCCAGGTGGTGCAAAAGGTCGGGCCAGCCGTGGTGCGAATTGACTCTTCCCGAACTGTAAAAACTCAGATACCAGATGAATTTAACGATCCACTTTTCCAGCGTTTCTTTGGCTCTCAACTACCACAACAACAGAATCGGGTAGAACGGGGTACTGGGTCAGGTTTTATTATTAGTGCTGATGGTCGTATTCTTACCAATGCCCACGTAGTTGATGGTGCTGATACGGTAACAGTAACACTCAAGGATGGGCGTACCTTTAAAGGAAAGGTGTTAGGAAAAGATGAGTTGACCGATGTTGCTGTCGTCAAGATTCAGGCAAATAATCTACCGTTAGTAGCCTTGGGTAACTCAGATAAACTGCAACCGGGAGAATGGGCGATCGCGATCGGCAACCCCCTGGGACTAGATAATACAGTAACTACCGGAATCATCAGTGCTACCGGACGCAGTAGCAATCTAATTGGCGCTCCCGATAAGCGAGTAGAGTATATTCAAACCGACGCAGCGATTAATCCCGGTAACTCCGGCGGTCCCCTGCTAAATTACCGTGGCGAGGTAATTGCCATGAATACAGCCATTATCCAGGGGGCACAAGGATTAGGTTTTGCTATTCCTATCAATACAGCACAACGGATTTCTAGTCAACTAATAGCTACGGGCAAAGTAGAACATCCTTATCTGGGAATTCAGATGGTGGGGTTAACGCCTCAGCTAAAACAAAATATCAACTCAGACCCCAATAGTGGTTTGAGTGTGACTGAAGATAAAGGTGTATTAGTTGTGAAAGTTGTGCCAAATTCACCAGCTGCTAAAGCAGGGATACGGGCTGGTGATGTGATCCAAAAGCTTGGTGGTCAAGCAGTCACAGATGCCAGCAGTGTCCAAAAGGTAGTAGAAAATAGCCAAGTTGGGAGCGACTTACGTATGGAATTACGTCGCAATGGGCAGAATCTTAACATAGCTGTGCAACCTGGTGCTTTCCCCACGCAAGTCCAATAAAAGTTTTGCTATCAAAAGTGAATTTTCTGGGATGGGTATTATGCCATTGGTGTCAAGTTAAAGCTTCAGCCCAGATGTCAAGGGACTTTGAGGCGTTGCGTCGATGCCGTTGACCAATGGCTTTGACCAAGCCCATAGAACGCTGATGCTCAACCAACCAAGGAATGAGTTGTAGTTGTGGGTTTTGCAAGAGTGGTCGATTGAAAAAATATAAACTGCGGAAAACCATCTCCACAGAAATACGTTCTAAGGGTTGTTGCAAAGCGACAGCGACATCAGCAGACAAATCATTGAGGACAGCATAGAAAATCCACGTAGCATAGAGAAAGCATCTGTATACTATTAGTGCCACCAACCCAAAGATAGGACAAGCTTAAACATTCGTTTAGTCAGTAAAAATGCATCTTCAATGTGCCAACGACGGCGATATAAATCACAAACTTGCTGCGCTGAAAGTTGTTCTGGCACCTGTTTTTTCTTGAAGTTGCCCGAAATGTTTTTTGACTGCTTCCAAGGTTGATGCATCCGCAATCCATACTGCACTAAACTCAGAAGCTACCGATGCCCACATTGGGGCAACTTCTGCGCGATTGTTTTTGACTGCTAGAGGCTCTATTACTTGCTCAAACAGTCCGATAAACAGGTGCGCTGGCATATTAATTTAAATGAATGGGATACTTATATTGAAGATGAAATAGAAGCAGCAGTGCGTGATGGCAGTGTGGAAGTTTTGAATGGAATGTATAATGAATTCCAATTGGCTGAAATGATAGATAGAAATCAGATTATTCAGACTGCTTTGAAGTTTTTGGCACTAACTTATTCTTATTCAGCTAAGGAGTTACCCGCAGTTGTGGCTGAAAATTTAACTCAGCTACCCGGTGGAGAAGATTGGAAAGCAGGTAGGCGGTAAAACAAATGACGCAAGAACTAATAGACCTCAAAAAGAGTATTTTGGAAGGACGTTACGCAGATGCCTTGGTAATTGTAGATGAATTAGAGGGAATGAGTAAACAAGCTATTCTGCGAAATATCCAAGCTTATTTAAACATTCTGTTGATTCATTTGATTAAGAACCAAGTAGAACAACGATTAACTGGTTCATGGGCGGCTTCTATTCGGAATTCCATTCGAGAAATTAAAAAGCTAAATATCAAAGACAATAAAACATCTTTCTATATCAATTTAAACGAATGGGAAAGTTTGATGGAGGAGGAAGTTATTGAAGATGCGATCGCAGATGCGAGTCAGGAAGTGATGAGCGGCAAATTTACTCGCTCTCAGTTGTCAGCGATGCTAGATAAAAGCCAGATTTTGACTACAGCCACTAGTTTACTGGCTTTAACATACACTTATTCACCAAAGGAATTACCAGCGATTATGGATGATTATCTCAGTAAATTAGCTGGTGGTGAAGATTAAACCTCTTGCTAAAATACTTGAACCGCCAGGGACTCAAGTCCCTGGCTAATAGCAAAAGTCCGTTGAAACGGACTACCTCTGGCAATTTTAAGTTTCAATCCCTGATAGGGATTTTGATGAATTGCAATGTATAACTTTCTCTGGTGTAGCAGGCGGTGTAGCTGTTTCAATCCCTGATAGGGATTTTGATGAATTGCAATATATGCAAACTCACTACGCAGATATATAAAAGCAAGGTTTCAATCCCTGATAGGGATTTTGATGAATTGCAATTGATAAATAATACTTTCTGGCTGGACGATGCCTTGTTTCAATCCCTGATAGGGATTTTGATGAATTGCAATATGCGGCTCCCTACTTTGATATCAAAAATGGGTGATGTTTCAATCCCTGATAGGGATTTTGATGAATTGCAATAGTATTATTTATCAGGTTTCACCAAAGTAATGATGTTTCAATCCCTGATAGGGATTTTGATGAATTGCAATAAATTGCTGGGAAGGCTTGCGAGTGCGGCATCCAAATTGCGTTTCAATCCCTGATAGGGATTTTGATGAATTGCAATAGTTGAGGATTTGAGTGGAACCCTCAAATCATCGTTTCAATCCCTGATAGGGATTTTGATGAATTGCAATCAATTATGGGGACAATCTGAGTATTGATAAAATCGTTTCAATCCCTGATAGGGATTTTGATGAATTGCAATTCAATTGCAGTTTGTTTTTCTGGTGCAATAGGTGTTTCAATCCCTGATAGGGATTTTGATGAATTGCAATTCAGGGTCAAAAATTAGTAGGTGGATTTAAGCTAGGTTTCAATCCCTGATAGGGATTTTGATGAATTGCAATACTACCCGCCGGGGCAGAATTCGGGATTGAACTCGAATATGTTTCAATCCCTGATAGGGATTTTGATGAATTGCAATCTTATTTTAGCTGGTGTAGTTGCCTTTATGTTTCTGTTTCAATCCCTGATAGGGATTTTGATGAATTGCAATTTTGGCGTGTAGCTCAAGAGAAAGATGATTGGCTGTTTCAATCCCTGATAGGGATTTTGATGAATTGCAATTCTGTTATTGCCGCCTAGCATATTTTCAGCTTGTTCATACTGTTGAATAAAGGGATTTTGATGAATTGCAATTCTGTTATTGCCGCTCTAGGGCATCAGTTAAGCGTAGGGTGAGAGAGCAATAAGGGATTTTGATGAATTGCAATTCTGTTATTGCCGCTCAAATAGCAATTGATTAGCGTAAATCTTCTGTTCAAGGGATTTTGATGAATTGCAATTCTGTTATTGCCGCTTTGGTGTATCCCGCGTCGCTAGTGCCCCAAAATTTGTAAGGGATTTTGATGAATTGCAATTCTGTTATTGCCGCTGCGGGAGCCTGAAAGCCAAGCTGTATTTAGTTTTCAAGGTGCGGTTGCGCGATTCAAGAGCAATAATAGCATTAGAGAATCCGTTTGGCAAGAGTGCTAGAAAAGTTTAAAAGCTAAAACCCTATTTTGATAAGCATTTCAGAGATTGCGCGGATGAAAATTGGGCGATCGCTGGGTGAAAACCTTGCTGGGGTTGAGATAGAAGCACTTTTTTTCGGCTGTGGAATTTGTACACCTACCTTACCGCGCATTTGACCATACAGAAACCTAACTATAAGGTACTCAGCACAGAAAATTGTTTAGTCCCGTGGCTTTTCTTTGCCAATACGTCCGACTTTTGCCTGACAACAGCCACAGACAAAGAACGCTTGGACAGTAAAGGAAGCTAATATTACAGTAAACTGATTCATCAATTGTAGTATTTGTTGTCATAGTACTGTACGGATAACCAACAATAAAGTTTTTGCCAATTCAAGGTACAGATAATGAAAGAAATAACACGCCGCAAATTTATCGCAACAACCACCCTGGCGACGGGTTTTGCCCTAGCTGTGCAACCCATTTCTGCCGGAGTCATCACCACCAATGCTAAAGGGTTGGTAGCTGGTGCGGTGAAAATTCCCGTCAAAGATGGCGAAATTCCTGCCTATCGAGCAGCACCTGCGACTGGTGAAAATTTCCCCATTGTCTTGGTGATCCAAGAAATCTTTGGCGTACACGAGCATATTCAGGATATCACTCGGCGCTTTGCCCAGTTGGGGTATTTAGCGATCGCACCCGAATTATTTGTGCGTCAAGGCGATGTCTCGAAATTAAGCAGCATAGACGAAATTCGCCCAATTGTCGCCAAAGTGCCAGATGCCCAGGTGCTATCCGATCTCGATGCCACGGTACACTGGGCGGTGAAATCAGCTAAAGGTAATGCCAATAAATTGGCGATTACAGGCTTCTGCTGGGGCGGCCGCATTACCTGGTTATACGCAGCACATAATCCCCAGGTGAAGGCTGGTGTGGCTTGGTACGGGCGACTCGTGGGCGATGCTACCAAACTAACGCCCAAGCATCCGGTTGATATTGCCTCAACGCTGAAAGTCCCGATTCTCGGACTCTACGGCGGTAAGGATACGAGTATTCCCCTCAATACAATAGAACAGATGCGCGATCGCTTAAAATCCAGCAGCAGCAAATCTGAAATCATCGTCTACCCCGACGCATCTCACGCTTTTTTTGCCGATTATCGCCCCTCCTACCGCGAGAAAGAAGCCAAAGAAGGTTGGAAACGTCTTTTGGCTTGGTTTAAGCAAAATGGTGTTTAAAAAATTAGCTACTCGCAAAAGTTTTCGGTCTATGAACTGTGACGTTCAAAAAAGTTCCAAATTGTTTCACTGGCGTTCAGCCCCAGCTTGGCATTGAATTTGTTTAGGCTCTCGTCAGTTGAGGAACCACCAGGCCAGAAATGTCCACCGTTTACTACCGCTAGCTGCCAGACTTCTGAGTTGCCACTACAACCTGTGTAGAGAGCGGTTTTCACTTTATCTTTAGAAAACTTTGGAGATTCTTTTGATGAGGTACATTGATCGTGCGATCGCCAAAAATTTACCATGTCTGAGATAGAAACCAGCGCTCCTCGTTGAGTGTGGTCATTACCTTCATAAAGTACATCGCGATCGTTTGTACCGTTGAGCATTAACATTGATACGGAAGTTTTCGGCTGGCAATTAGGTTTGAGTCTAACTGGAAGCGAACCAGCTACTGATGCAAAACCAGCAATTTTATTAGGTAACTTACAAGCCAGTGCTTGGGTAAGTATGCCACCTCTAGAAAAACCAGTGGCATAAACTTTATGACTATCAATATTGATTTGCTGCTGAAGATGATCAATCAAAGCACTGACAAAGGAAACATCATCTACCCTTCCTTGAACGTTACCTCTAAGACTCCATTTTTGGTCAATTCCATCTGGATAAACAACAATAAATCCTTTTTGTTCTGCTAATTCATTGAAGCGAGTCACATTACTGATAGACCGACCATTACCATCATCTCCATGAAACACTAAAACTAACGGCATCGGGCGGTCTGGATTATAAGATTTGGGAGTGTAAAAATAGTAAGTACGCAACTTTCCTTGGTCATGTAATTCTCCATAATTATCACCACTCAATATTTTTTCTTTAACTAGACTTTTTTCTTCAGCCTGAATGGAATTGCAGCCTGTCACTAAAGTCATTCCCAGTAGAAATATCAGAAGTTTTTTCAAAAGCCGAGAATTTTGATATATATTCATGTTAATTAAATTGACTTATGTCAGATAATTTTATTTCCTTTGCAATTCTTATTTCTAACAAATTTTTACCTAATAGAGGCTAACAACCCTACTTGAGTTGTTAGCCTCTATTTATATCTTAAACTCTTACAGTTACATAACGAGCAGGAACTCGAACCTTAACCCACCTGTTACCGCGTCGGACATTTTGCCAATGTGCACGAATTAACTTTCGTTCATATCGGGCAACAACAGTTTTATGCACAATACCAACTTGATGAACATTCGGTCTGACAATGAATTCTGCTGCCGATGCCTGTGAGGGCAAGGAGGAAATTGCAAATGGAAGAGCAAGTAATGTACCTAATAGAATACGTTTCATGTTCAAATCTCCATCAATTAATTTACTTGAGTTTTCTCCAGCATTTATCAATAATTTGTGAACAGATATTCTTACCTATTAGCTTTACAGGAAGTTTTATTTGTTACACAACTCCATTTATTTGCTGTATTGCTCTCAGTTTAAAATACTAAATTAAAAGATACAGTGGAATAAAGTCACATTTTAAGTATGACTTTAGTCACATTTTAGACTTTGGACAAGAAAAAAGAGGAGTTCCTGAATGAATATATGACTATATTCAAAGGCATACTTACACGAAATCCACCAATATATCTAAGGACAAATGACATCCTAAACATAAAAAAGCCTCCCATCGCGGGAGGCTTAAAAGTTAGCGGAGAAAACTTGTTAAACTACAATGTACGTACACCCAGAGCTCCTCCTAATGCAGAGAAAATCGCCGAGACGGATGCTGTAGCAAACAGCCACCACGCTGCTGTAGCTGCGGCTTTGCGGGTTTCTTCTGCTTGGCGTTGTGCTTGACGCTTCACGTCTTCTAGGCGGCGCTGGGCTTCTTGCTGTATGCGTTCTGCACGTTGTAATACTGTGTTGCGTGCCCGTTCAATTTGGTCGATGATCCGGTTGGCATCTGCCTCAGAGATGTCCTCGCGAGAACTCATAATTGCCACTAGGGTATCACGGTCAAAAGAGGACAGGCGATCACGCAGGGCATCAAACCCCGCCTGGGGATCGTCAAAAAATGTGCGAACATCGCGCTTGATACTATCATAGTTAAGTTCTGGGCGATCCAGGGCGTTGAGATAGTTGCGAATGCGGCCGAAAACTCCGTCAATTGCATCTTGAATCCCTCGTTGGATGTTCCGCACTTGTTCTACAAATTGCTCCCTTACGGATACGATGTTATCGGCAATCCGTGCCGCTTCTTCATCAGAAATATCTTCCCGAATTTTCAGCAGGGCAATGATCGTAGAACGGTCAAAATGGGAAAGGCGATCGCTAAAAGTTTCTACCCCGGCTCGCGGATCATGCAACAGTAGTTGCAAGTCGCGCTTGATACCTTCAGGGTTGAGTTCTTCTTTGCCAGTTTGCCGCAGATACTCTTCTACATAACCTTTGAATGTTTCCACTCTTTGCTGCGTACGGGTAGCTAGGCGACGAGGCGCACGCACAAAGTTGCGAATCGAAGTTTGGGTGGAATCAATGATTTGATTAACTTGTTCTTCACTCAAGTCTTGGCGTTGACTGAGCAACTTCACCAGTGTATCTCGGTCTACCTGCGACAACCGACGGCGCAGTGCGACGGCTCCCTCTTTGGGATTTTCAAACAATCTGGTCAAATCTCGCCCAATACCTTCTGGGTTGAGTTCTTCTTTACCAGTATTCCGCAGATAATCTGCGATCGTGGTGGTAACTGAGTCGTATTGATCTTTGGCTTTATCCACTACAGCTTGGGGTGTGTGGCGGATATTATGCCATGACTCCTCAGCAGAACTGATGATTTGATTAACTTGATCTTCACTCAAATCTTGCCGCTGACTCAACAGTTGCACCAAGGTATCGCGGTCAAAACGAGACAAACGCGCCCGAATTGAGGTAATTCCAGCTTGGGGATCTTCCAGTAGCTTTTTGAACTCCGCGCGGATGGCATCAGGATTCAGTTCGGCTTTTCCAGTATTACGCAGATATGATTCTACATTCAGCCACAGGGTTTCTGCTTGATATTGTGCCTGTTCTGCTAATCCTTTAGATTCTACCAAGACGCGATCGCGCTGTTTTTCCAACTCATCAAGAATGCTGTCTACTTCATATAGCTGCACATCATTACGTTGCAGCAATATCTCCCGCATCTCCTGACGTTCCAGGTGCGCCAGTCGCAATGTCAGGGTTTCATCATCTGCATCTGAGTCTTGCAACAGTGGTTTGAAATTCTGCTCAATGCCTTCGGCTGTCAAATCTGCTTTCGGGGTAACGAGCAGATAACTTTCCACTGCACGTTGCAAGTCTTGGACTATCTCTGTTTCTTCGACAACTTTCACTGTCGCTAGCACATCTTGGCGGACAGCTTCTAACTGATCTGCAATGCGGTGAATTTGGGTTTGGGTAAGCAGTCCCCGTTGTTGCAGGATGTTGACAAAATCGTTGCGGGATAGTCGCTCTATTTCTCTCTTGACTATTCCGGGGTCAGCTGCTGGATCGTAAATGACATCACGAAATTCCTGAGCGATTTTTTCTGGGCTTAGTTGCCAAGCATAAGTGTTGTGCAGATAGTTTTCGACATCAGCCCGAATTGGGCTATAGGGTTGTGCTGGTGTTGGCAACCCTAGCTTATCTGCTTGTTGGGTGACTTTCTCTTTGGCAGTGGTGAGGCTACCCAAGATTTTTTCCACATCCAAATCAGGCAAATCGGCGCGTCCCAACACAATGCTGGTTAAGGCAGCTAGTCCTTGTTGGACTGTACTTTGAATTGCCCCTGGAGCCGCCTTTTGCTCACCTTCTTTGGAATTACGTGTTTCTGTTACTAAGCGATCAAGCTTGGCGTTGAGTTCATCTGTTTTAGCTTGTCCGGCTGGGAGTGATTTCAGATAATCAATTAACTCACCCATCCGGTCTTCCGTGGGTGGTTGCTTACTGACCACTTGCTGCCAAACTTTATACAACGTATCAGCAATTCGGCTAACGTCTTTTTTGGAAAGATCGGTGCGACTGCTGACTAACTCGATGAACTTTTCCCGGTCGATGTTGCGAATATCTGGAGTTCCTGCGATCGCTTTTAATTGCGGATCGTTGAGTAAATTTTCAAAATCGCTCCGAATTTTCGACACATCTAGCTCTGGAGGACGTACCTTATCTAAGTAATCCTCTATATTCTCCCGGATACTCGTAGGGTCGATGGCGTTTCCTAGCTCCCGACGGATAGCAGCGGCGGCGGCTTCAGCCGTTGCTACCACTTGGTTATTCACAGCTTTTGCGCCCAGTGCGGCGGTGGCTGTGCCCATAATCGTCTGAAACCCGGAAGTCGCCGTATTCACAACTGAGCCAATTAAGGAACCTACGGTGGTAGAACTTACCCAAACGAGGATTAAGAAGTAAGCACCCCAAATCACCAAGCCGAGAATTGCTCCCAATGCTGGGTCTAAGATTACAAGGCTCAATTTTACCGCGAGGAAAGAAGCGATTAATAAGGCGATCGCTACAGTTACTACTGTCCAAATCCCTACTGCTGTACCAATTTTGCGAATAGTACCGCCCAAACTTCCCACTTCCCCACTATTATCTGAATCCGAGTCAGATGAGTGCCCCAGGTAGGAAATACCGGCTGCTAGGGAGAGATTAGTTAGAACTAATTGGAAAGCAAAAGCTAAGATCACGCCGGAGATTAAAGCCACAAAAAAGCGCGGACCGGAAGTGATAACCGATGCCTGTGCTGGCGTGACATTTGAGGCATCTCCTTGAATCTGTGCCACCCACAATAGTGGTTTGTAGAGTCCCACCATGATTTCCGTACTTTGGAACATTGTATTTCCTTGTTCTAAGTTTAAATTTAGGGAATTAAGAATTTCTTGAGAAGCAACTCTTAGTATGTATTTATGTCTGTACTTATGGCAATACCTAACTCTGTTAGCTCAGAATCGTAGAATTTACCTGTTTAAAGCATCTCTCCCAAGGCTGAAAACCGTATCCAGCCAAAGATATAACTTTTATCTCTAACCCGGAAAAGATTCCTGAGCAGATGAAAAACTTGGCTAAGTATTGGCTGCTACGTTTTAATTTTTAATTACTAACTCACAACTATTTATTTTGCAAAAATTGCAGTTTAATCACGATAATTTTACATTTATTTATAATTAGATTTTTATCACTCTCTCAGGGTGGATTTGTCAGCACCAAGACGTTGTTGATTATCCTCCGTAAGAAGTGCATATAGTTTATGCCTACAGACAGAAAGGATCTGAGTTTTAGATAGCTACATTAAACTTAACAAACAAATCGTTGAGGACAAAAAAATGGCAGTTCCAGAAACTCGCCCTTCTAGTGGTTTACCACCTGTTGCAACGGAATACAACGGTGTAGATCGGAATGCATTTTTGTTTGGCTGGACTCCCCAAGCCGAAATTTGGAATGGTCGCTTGGCAGCTATTGGTTTTCTCGCCTATTTACTTTGGGATTTAGCTGGTTATAGCGTTTTACGTGACGTTTTACATCTGATTGGCTACTAGAAATTTAACACCTGAAAACCTATTAGATTTTGGAGGAAAAAAATGGCAAATCAAGAAACTCGCCCTTCTACTGATTTACCACCTGTTGCAACGGAATACAACGGTGTAGATCGGAATGCATTTTTGTTTGGCTGGACTCCCCAAACCGAAATTTGGAATGGTCGCTTGGCAGCTATTGGCTTTCTCGCCTATTTACTTTGGGATTTAGCTGGTTATAGCGTTGTTCGTGACGTGCTACACATCATTAAATATTAGCGATAGCTAAGGAGTTAGGAGGAGCCACTGCGTTGCGGGGGTTCCTCCTTTGTAGCAAGTAACGTTGATCAGTTTTAAACATACATACTATTAATTAAAAATTCAAAAGATGTGTTCTATTTGCAGGTGTTCTACTGGAATACCAGTACGTTTAAATAGCTGTTTTAATGCTCTCTGCTGTATTTCTGGGGTAATATCATTATCTTGGTTCTCAACTTGTCTATTTGCAGAAGATTGACCGTTTACTGACATTGTAGAAGAAGCATAAGTTCCTAAAATTAGGATTAATACTAGTAAAAAGCGGTAGGTTTTCACTTAATTTTCTCCTTGGTAATTGTACTATACTGTATTTATTTAGTAGCGAAAAAAGCCACCTAGTTGTAGGTGACTTTTTTTGATTACAATTTGATAAAAATTACTGAAATTCTGAACAGCGATTATTCATCAATAGAAGTGGGAATGCCCAAAACGGCGCAGGGGAAATTAGAACCTAGTGCTTCAATCATCGGATGATTGACAGATGTGCATCCTAGAAACAAAATATCGGCAGTTTCTGATTCAACAACTTTCTTAAGTTCTGTGGCAATGCAGCCAAACCGCAAATGAGATTTGAAAGAACCCTGCCATTCTTCAGCTAGACTTCGGGCTTGCCAGAGAATTATATCCGCTTGTTGCAGGGGAGTTGCCACTGTCTGCAATTTGGGTTGAGTTAATACCAGTGTGACAGACTTTGATACTTCACTGATTTGACACTCCAATGAAGGCTGTTTTTCTGGAAAGCTTAAGATATTTGGATACTGACTGCTTTGATTGTCTTCTACCACATAAACGGCTTGAACTGTGACTTGGGCATTAGTGGCTAAACGCGTTTGATGGGCAATCCAAAAGGCAATATCTAGTGCCGTATGACTGTTAGGAGATGCGTTATATGCAACTATTAAGTTAACGGCTTTTTCTGTTTGAGGTTTTTTAGAAAAAGGTTTTTTTGGTTCTGGCAGCAGTACCATTTGTTCAATTAAGTCATCTCGTCCTGTGGCACTTTGCAGACGTGCTAACATTGGCTTAATTTGCACAGCTTTACTTCTCCTAATGAAATGAATTAGCAATGAGAAGCAGGGGGACAATTTTAGATTTTAGACTTCGGCTACGCTCAGTCGAACGATTTTAGATTGAGTGACGATAACCAAAATCTCAAATCTTAAATCAATCAAGGAAACCCCAATAATAACTGTATTACAGCCCAAGTCTTGGGGGTTCCTTCCATTGCCTACGGAGTTAGCTGACGGGCTAAGACTGGAAGGTGTCTTTCTCTTAATAGTGCTGAGTGCTGAGTGCTGTTAGCAGATAGCTAAGGTTTAGCCCGTGCTGAGTTAATTAATAATTCCTAACTCCTGACTCTTAACTCCTCACTTTCTATGAGATACGCCCCACAATATGGTTCCTCCGTTCCAAATCCAGCTTTCATGAATTTGAATTAGGCTACCCACTAAAAAAAATGATAATCTAACTTACTCGTCTTCGGCAAAATATCGATCAAGGAAATTTAGGGCGTGGTTGCGGAGTTCAAAATATTTTTTTGAGTTTCGTATGGCGGCGCGATCGCGTGGATGTTCAAAAGGAACTTTTAATATCTCTCCTATACTAGCAGCTGGGCTATTGGTCATCAAGACGATGCGATCAGACATATAAATTGCTTCATCTACATCGTGGGTAATCATCATCACTGCTTGACGATTATTTTCCCAAATATCTAATACCTGCCATTGCAATTTGCCACGAGTTAGCGCATCTAGTGCCCCAAAAGGTTCATCCATCAGCAACATTTTGGGACGGATTGCTAAGGCTCTGGCAATACCTACTCGTTGTTTCATACCTCCAGAGATTTCATCAGGATATTTGTCAGCCGCCGCTGTCAAGTTTACCATTGCCAAGTGTTGATTTACAATGCTAATTTTCTCAGCCCTATTAGCATTTTTTAACACTTCATCCACGGCTAAACGGATATTTTGTCGCACGGTTAACCAAGGTAACAGCGAATAGTTCTGAAATACCATCATCCGTTCGGCTCCTGGCTGACGAATTTCTTGTCCATCTAGCCTGACTGAGCCGGAAGTTGCTTTTTCTAAACCAGCTACTATCTTTACTAGAGTTGATTTACCACAACCTGAGTGACCAATTACAGAAATATATTCATCTTCACCAATCGTTAGATTAACCCCCTCTAAAACGACAAAATTATCTTTATCAGGTGTCGGATAAGACTTGACTAAATTTTCAATTTCTAAAAATCCAGGGCGGGGCAGAACTTCGCTCTGGGTATTCATCGGTAATGAGGTGTATTCCATCATCAAAATGCTCCGAAAATAATTTAGTCATCAGTCAATATTTAACAAAAGAGAATAAAGGCATCAGTCGGCAGAATTCAGAATTAAATTCTGTGTGATCTGAATTCTGTATTCTTCTTTAAACTTGGGATTTAAGACATGAAAAAGTTAGTGGGAGCGTTAGCCCTGATAGCAAAACTATTTAGATAACCCACAGGATCGCTAGGATCGAAGCCTTTCTTATCTATAAATACTTCTGGTGGTTCGACCTTGTAATCATCCTTGGGACACTCGATGCCCATTTCGGATGCTATCTCCCGATATAAATCTGTTCTCCAACCAAGTTCTGCTAGTTTCTCGGCTTTTTTGGGGAATTCCTTAATTTGTCCCCACCGGGCTGCTTGTGTCATCAACCAGATACTTCTCGATCTCCATAAAAATGTGGAGTGTTCTGCTGGCTGTTTGGGAAGATTGTCAGGAATATCGAAGAAAATCGTCGTGTCTGCGGCTTTGATGGTGCGGTCTTTGCCGTCAAAGCCACCATAGTTGTAGTTGCCGAGAATTCCTGGACTTGTAAACTTCGCAATTGGAGCATTTTTCTTTTTAGGTCTAGCACCTGTAAAGGAACGGTCTGTGATCAGTTCGGCTACTTCTTGGCGATTTTCTACTTTGCTGCAATACTGGCAAGCTTCAATCATCGCCTTCACGAGGGAACGATAGGTTTTAGGATATTTGTCGATGAAAGATTCCATCACCCCCAACAGTCGATCTGGGTGTCCCAACCAGATTTCTTTACCTTGTGCGAAGGTAAAGCCGATGTTTTCATTACCTGTTATTGCGCGTGTGTTCCAGGGTTCTGCAACCATGTAAGCTTGCATTGCACCAATCCGCACATTTGTCACCATTTGCGGGGGCGGAACGATGATCACACGAAACTCTTTAAGCGGATCAACATCGGCGGCGGCGGATAGGTAGCGGACAAAGTATTCGTAAATGGCGGAACTTAGAACAACTGCCCAAACTTTGCGTTCTGGCGGCTGCTGGTCAAAGTAGCCTCGGAAATCGCGCCCAAAGGCTTCTAGCGCACCATCACCATATTTTTCTTGATACTCATACCACGGGCGTAGCCCAAAATCCCACATAGCTTTGTTCATGGTCATGGCGTTACCGTGGCGGTGAATGGTCATGGCTGCACACAAGGGGGCGTGGCGTGCGCCTTCAGCACCAATTCTGGCGTTGGTGACGGCACCAGATACTACGGGCGAAGCATCCAGGCGACCAAAAATTAAACCGTCGCGGGAGGTAGCCCAACTAGCTTCGCGGTTGAGTGTGACGTTCAAACCATATTTGCGGAAGAAGCCTTTTTTCCAGGCGATCGCAAATGGCGCACAATCATTAACGGGAACGTAACCAATAGTGAGATCGGATTTTTCTAGGTCTTGGGATCTAAGGGACTTCCAAAGAATAAATTATCCCAAAAAAATCAAGAAACAATATTCATTAAATAATGATAATCATTATAGAGGGGGAGAAAGGGTTGCCGACGGCAACCCTTTCTCCCCCCTCTATAGCGTGCATGAGAAATCTGCACGAGCGCGTCTATGAGTGGTATGATATGATTTTATTGAATATTCTCTATATCTATTTTCTCACTTAATAATTTAGGTGCTTCCACAACAGATATCAATAAACCAATTACCTAAATTCGGAAAATCTTTATTGTTGGAATTGGTTAATCGCTGGATTTGTTTCTCAATTTCAGACATAGCTTTTTTTGTTACCTTTACCCCAGTTTGATATGTTTGGTGTACTAGCTTAACCACCGGATGCTTGCCTTTCCATTTCATACTAGTGGCATAGTTTAAAGCTGTTTCTACTTCATCTAATATGCTACCAATGAAGATGATTTTCTAATACTGCCCATGTTCTCTCTATCGGATTATATTTGCTATGGTAGGGAGGATAATAAGCTAAACGTATGTTCAATGAGTGTTTGTGGGCGAACTCTACTATACGTTTCATGAACTGAGTACGCCGAGAACTATTCTCCGGGCCATTATCTTGATTGAGAACTAGTGTTTTTATATCAGAAAAACGAAATCTTTCTCTTAACCAAAAATCCTCTAAAATATCAACTATAAAGTCACTCGTAACTTTCGACTCAGTAAAATATAAAAATAGTTCATCAAACTCTGGAAGAAATATACCATAAGGAGTTACAGTTGTTTTCGGATTATAATCATGGTCATCAGCTTTGACCGCAGCCCGGCTTTTACCTCCTCGGTCAAATGAACCGATTTTGACACGAGCTTTGCCATCCAGCGAGAGACGTAAAATACCTAAGTCTTTGTCTGCATTTTGGTTGACTAAATCTAGTTGCTCAAAGATTGCATCGGTTTCAGGAATTTTTTTTGAGGTTGAACTTTAGCTACTCGTCTCAAGTTATAGCCCAATTTATTGAGTTTCAGACGAATCGTTTCTCCCGTAGGTAAATCTTTCTCACCATAACCATACTTTTCTATTAATTGCTTTCTGACTTCGTTAGCTCCAAGGCGAGTATATAGTCTTTGACTTTTAAAGCTAGGGTCTGTCTGGCTTTGAGAATCTACTAAATTTTTTATATCTTTTAAAAGATTTGGTAAGTGTAATTCTGCTTTATAGCGCCCTTTTGCGCTCATATTATCAACGCAAGTGATGCCGCTAGTTAATTCTTTCATCCCTTTACGAATACTACCTCGATTCCATCCTAATTCTGATTCTGCTAATCTTTGCCCTCCTAGCCCCAAACCCTGCACTGTTGACGCTATAAATTTACGTTTTGCAGCACCTTTTAATTGAGATGCTGTTTGTTTCAATAGTTGTTTCAGTGAAGAAGTTAATACTATAGACACCTCTGCTGCACCCAAAAATCCAATCATCATTACTGAATTTACCACAAAAGGGAGGGGAGAAAGCGGCAGCCTGCGGCTGCCGCTTTCTCCCCTTATACAATGATTATCATTATCTTTAATGGGATGTTTTATTTTTTGGAAGTCCCTAACTACTGGTTGTACAGCTAAGGCTTCTTCAGTCAATCCTTTAGCTGATCTATCTCCTGAAATCGCACAGGAAGACAGCGCTATTCCTGTTGTGGTTGCTCCTATTCCTTTGATAAAGTCTCGTCGAGTCCAGTTATTATCACCCATTCTTGTAGCTCCATTGGTGATTAATTAGTTATGAGTAGCCTCACGCACAGACGCAGAGTCTCGCTGCGTTTTAATGCTTTGACAGCAGGCGAATTTTGTTAGTTAGAAGCTGTAGGGCGGCGAGTTACTAATTCTTGGATTTTGCCGACACCGTAATCGAGAATTAACCCAGTTAAGCCAATTATCAACACAGCTAAAAAGACTGAACTCAGGTTTAAGCGACTCCATTCATCCCAGACAAAAAAGCCGATACCAATACCACCTGTGAGCATTTCTACCGCTACTATTACTAGCCAAGCTATCCCTAAACTAATTCGTAAACCTGTAAAAATATACGGCAAACTTGCAGGCCAGATGATTTTTGTAATTCGTCTCCAACGAGGCATTTCCAGCACTCGTGCTACATCTAAATAATCTTGGGGAACGCTAGAAACTCCTAAAGCGGTATTAATAATTGTCGGCCATAATGAAGTAATAAAGATCACAAAAATGGCTGAAGGATCTGCTAAATTGAAAATTGCTAAGGCGATGGGCAGCCAAGCTAGGGGCGATACTGGTTTAAAAATTTGAATGATCGGATTGAGCGCTAACATTGCCGGTCTGGACATTCCAATTAAAAACCCCAGAGGAATCGCTACTACTGCACCTAACAAAAAGCCTAGTAATACCCGGCGCAGACTTGCTATCAACAACCAACCAATTCCTAAGTTGCCTGGGCCTCTTTGGTAGAATGGATTTAAGATGTAGTCTAGATTAGCGATTAGCGCTTCTGGTGGGGTGGGCATCAATTCATGGTTAGCAAGTGCAATAATCCACCACAGCACAATTATTCCCAAGAAGCCCAATACAGGCAGAATGAAGACATCTCTAAGGATGAGAGGTTTTGCCTTTTTCCAAGTGGCTTGCCCAGCGATCGCAGCCAAATTTAGTTGAAATATCATTTACGACCTCAACAGATTTAAGTGCAGGTACAAAAAATTTGAGCAGTACCAGCCTTGGACACCGATGAGATCCAAACATTATAAAAATGTCGTCTCTTCAGTCTCCTCTCAATGCCTACGAAGTTAGCTGACGGGCTAGGGCTGAGAGATACCCTTCTGAAGAAAGTTATGAGTTATGAGTTAAAGATTAATAACTTCTAACTCTCAACTTCTCACTTTCTCTGAGATACGCCCCACAATTTGGTTCCTCCGCTCCAATCTCACGTACTGTGATCTGATGGATTAGGCTGACTTACTCTAATGGATATTAGTTATCAACAATATAACATCAATGCTCAGTAAAAGCCAACTGCATTCTGATAAATGTTGTTTATTTAAATACCAAAATCAAGTCTGTCTCCTTGCTTTTCGGTAATTAACAAAATGTATAATTTTTTATAATTTTAGTTGTATTGTGAGTGAACTCATTGCACAGATAGCTAAATAACAATAGTTGAATCAATCATCAAGTTTGTTACCTCCTTGATTAAGATTTGTTAACGAAAATCGGCGGGAATCCCATCCCTTCAAGGGGTGGGAGGGATAGCCGCCCGCCGATTTAGTCATTAGTCATTAGTCATTGGTACTAATGACTAATGACTAATAACTAATGACTTCGATTTTCCCCCGGCTTGAAGCCGGGGGATGAGTTAACAAAAATTATATTATACTTTGCAAAAATTTTATACACGGATAGTTAATTAAGTAAAATAACATATAAAAGTATCCGCTCAATAAATAGGGGATAGGAAGAAAAATAAGAGGATACAAAGGGTCACACCGGATTG
>NZ_JABXKJ010000192.1 GCF_017115085.1 Nostoc sp. NMS7
CCTTCCGGTTTCCTGAAATTCGTGCCAAGGCTTTTAAGTCCAACTGAGCATTTCCCGGCACAACAGCAAAACAAATACCTGTTGTGTCACCTCTGACTACTAAAGTTTTAAAAACTTGCTCTGGAGGAAGTCCCACTTTCTGGGCTGTACTAAGAGCAGCCAAATCATCAGGATCTACTTCATAGCTCAGGATTTGGTAGGGAATACCTAGTTTATCAAGTAGTCGAGCAGCATTAGTTTTCATTGCTCTTACTCTCAATCTTCAATTACCAGTCCACTAACGCGACTAAAGACCTAGAACGGCAAAACTAACTGGAGAGGTGAGACTAAAGGCTTAATTACGTATGCGTCTTAGAAAATATCAAACGAGTTTACTATGCTTCCAACCGACCTCTAGCAAGTTTTACCGCTCTAGCTAAAGACTGCATCTACTGACATTCGGCAAGTAGATAATTGCAAGACTTTAGGTGTTGCAATTCAATGGTTTACCATCCGTAAGACATTAAGATAAAACGGTTTTGGTGAGAGTCCATGAGATTGCTTCCTACCCTGCGGGAACGCTAAGAGCGAACGTCGCAATGATGGGGTACTATTTTTGAATGCAGTTTAGTATTAGACCCACTTTTTGTATGAAAATAAATCTATGAATAGAACATTATACTATCATCAGCAATCAAACTTTTCTCGGAAAATCCGAATATTGTTAGTAGAGAAAAATTTAGATTGTGAACTCAAAGAAATTAATTTAGCCAATAAACCCCCTGAATTCCTTGAAATTTCTCCTATTGGTCAAGTCCCTGTGTTTGTAGATGAAGATGGCACAGTAATTTGGGACTCTACATTGATTGCGGAGTATCTAGACGAAACTTATCCACAGCCTAGCTTTTACCCAAGCGCTCCTCACATCCGGCTTGAGTGCCGTAAATGGGAACAACTAGCAGATACTTTAGGCGACAATATTATAGGTTTATGGGTATTAGATTTTATGGGTGATCTAGCTCCTGCTTATTATCGAAAAAAATATGAAACATTAATTAATCGCCTTTTACCAATCTTTGATGAACAACTGCGTTCGGCTAAATATTTGTTAGAGGGTGAAACATGGACAGCAGCAGATGTGGCAGCTTTATGTTCCCTCGGTTACTACAGCTTTCGCTTAAATGAAGACTGGCTTCTTCAGTATCCTTATTTGAGAGACTGGTTTAATAGATTACACGAGCGTGAATCAGTCAAGTCAACTATTCCAAAAAAGACCCCTATTTAGGGCTTGCTGAAAAAGTAATAAGAAAGCAAGATTAGGATTGGTTAGTTATTCAAGCAAGCCCTACTTAGGAGCGTTGCAAAAATAACTTGAATAATTTTGATGGGAAAGTTAAGCTCACAAGTCGTTCCAGATTAAATTTGTACAACTTATTTTTACATGATGCCTATTAATAATGACGCACCAGAATGATCAAATTAATTGCGTCTACCAAAAATTCTTTTCAATAGGCTCTGAACCAATCAGAAAATCAAAATTACCTTCACCCCTACTTCTCTTCAATGTTTCCATGATTTTTTTCGGGTTATCGTGGGGGCCATTCACATAAAATGGTTTCCCGTCACGACCACATTCAATACGTATACTCCCATCCCATTCTCCGATGTGCGAACACGATTTAGAAAAGTCTTTGTGTGGTTGAAACCCTAAGCTATCTCCGTATTCGCAAGCACTAAATATCATCCCTTGGGCAACTTCAAGGGGAACAAGGTGCGGTTTTCCGGGAAATGGCTCAAATAGTAATTCTGTAAATTCTTTAAATTTTATCCTGTCTACTGTACGTGGTGGTATGGTATCTTTAACGCCCAAGCACCATATATCTAAAAGGTAACTACAGACCGTGATTTGATTGTATCGAGCAACTCTTGCAATCACTACCAATCCTAAACCGCGATCGATATCGTCATTGTTTTTTACAGGTAGGATTTTTGTCAGCAGATTTTTGATGCTGTTTTCTGGTGGGATTTTCGGTAACAATTGGATAAGACTCTCGCTTGCTAAACACTGGTATACAGGGTCTAGTTCTCCTTTTGTCAATCTATCTAATGTGGTTTGCTGTGCTTTATTTTGAATCGCTGCATTGACGAATGACACTTTAATACCCAATTTTCGGGCTATTTGTTTGGGTGTTAAATTCAATGCCCGTAAATTTATAATTTCTTCTTGTTGTGTTTCTGTCATAAATTACTACTTTCTACAAACAAGTAAGAGCGGAAATATTAAACCAAAGATTGCTTTTATTTGCTATTCTACAGCTGCTTGAAGTCAAAACTGGATCACGTACACTATTTTTGCAACATGACTTCAAATGTGCTAGTAAATTTAACTGGAGCGTTACAAGTAGCGATCGCACCTGACTGGTTTTATCTTTGGCTTCGTTAATCAACAATTTATCACTGATGGTAAATTTCTTAAAGTGCTGTCTGCTCGTCCCACCTCATCAATATCCAGACTATGAACATCGAGCAATTTCAGGAACTGAGGCAAAAACTGACCTCAGAACCAGACTTGTCCAATATCTGGTTGTTTTACATGGATCATTTTGCGGATCATGCAGAATTTACTGATCTGGGAGAGCCTGCTTATAATGAATACCTCGATGGTGTCATCCAAAAAACTTGTGAGCAAATGTTTGGTAAGATAGTAAAGATTACTGACTTTCTCCTGATCTACATTGCAGAGTATGGTTTATTTCATGGCCCTTTTCAAGTTGAACGGCGTATCGGGGGCATGATTTATTTCGAGGATCTTAAAATTGGGTTGATTGCAGTGTCAGCAGATTATCCTCCGACTGATGCGGTTAAGTATTCACGTTTTTCTGAGGTGCTTCAATTACCAACACCTAATCGCAACAACCTTAATTGAGAGGTGGGCAACGCAAAAAAACTTTCAACAAGTGCCATATCCAAAATGAATTATTTTTCCAGAAACTATAAGGGATTGCTCATATTTTTTACAAAATCTAGAATACCGCAATGATTAAAGTTTTAGATAGATTCGGACAACAACCCTGACATATCTAATACTTGTTCTGACCAAGCACTAGCTTGCTCGGACATATTTCTGCGTTCGCTACCATCAGACCAAATACTATCAAAAGTTAATCTCCATCGTGCCAGTTGAACTTGAATATTAACCAGTTCTTCAGCATATTCAGGTTCAATTTCTGCTGCCGTCCATTCGATAAAACACATAGTTTCATCTGCAACACTTTTGACTGCTTCAGGGTAAGCAGTGTCACAAAATGTTCTCAGCCTAGCTAAATTAGAAGCTATATGCCCTAAGCGATGTGATGTATTTTCGCCTTGAAACCGTGCTTGTTTTTCATCTAAATTCTGGTTCATATCCACCAATTAACTCCTGAGTTATTTTTTTAACACGTTCTCGAATCGCTGGGTCTTGAATTACCATTGAGCGATTATTTTGGCTTGGACGTATGTTAATAATCGATTCATAGGCGATTGATTGGTTAAAGGGAGTCCAATCCGCACCCCAGATATCTGGTTGTCTACTACCATCTTCAAGCAATGCTGCTTCAGATTCAGCGTGTTTCTCTCCTCCTCCAGCTAAAATCCCTTTTTCAATGTCTACTGCCACTTTAATGTAAACTCGCAAAGTTTGCAGCATTAACTCCACTTGTTCAAGAGTTGCTCTTTCCTTAATAATCAGTACCAAAATCTCACCCCTACCTGTATAAATGCACAAGTCAAAATTCTACTTTGTAGAATCCCTTGAATCCCAAAATTAATCACTTGCAGCATTGTTGCATTATGGTATGATTTTCAATTCCAGAAGACTCAATACTTTCTCTTCCAGCCCAGTCAAATAAGCACGCTTGGGCTGACCCAGCATCTCCAAAAACTTCTGCACCGACTCCTCAAACGCACCCGAATACACCCGATTTACGCGTAGGTATAGCCCGCCGCAGGCATTGCAAATTACCTGCATCTGCTGACACTCCTGGGGCAGGTAGTTGAATGATTTCAGGTGCTTCACCCCAATGGTGTACTCACCATCCCACATACAGAAAGCATTATATCAATCCAATCCCAAATTTCTCATCGCTTTCCACAAATTAGGTCGTCGCTTATGCTGAACCTTCCATTGGGACAACAAACTATCATAATTCTGCGGTGCTAACTCCTTCAAGGCAGACATCAATTGTGCATTTTTCGTATAATCCGAGCTTTGAGACGAGTCCGGTCTGGGTACAAAGTTGTGTAAATTTGTTTGCCAATAAGCCATCACTCTTTCCCACAAATCAGGGGGTGCATATTCTTGGAGATACGTTCTCCTAGAAATATCATCCCGTGTTGATAGTTGGTTTGGTAGAATCACAACCTCATAAAACTTCGGGTAGGGGGATTTTCCCTGATACTTTATCTCGGTCAAATCTTTTGTTAACAAATGTATTACACTATATTCCCCACCCAGTTGTCCCTGTTCTCCAGGTAAATTCTCCAACCACTCGATAATTTGTTGCCTAAACCAAGTATTTCCTTTTTCCTTAGTTGTAATACTATCGAGCAACCAATGCAACCACCAAGTATCTACGGCTTTTTGATTTGTATAAAAATATGAATATCTGTATGGTGTACCACGTTTAATTATTGATTCACGCCAAGATGTAAACAAAGCTTTTTTCGTATCTTTATTAACTGGTATCTCAGCAAAAGCTTTGAACATACTAGACCAGTCGTAACAACATTCAAAAGTAATATGCTGAATTGACAAAGCATTCACTCGTTCGATTTCTCCCAATTCTCGAACAGCTTGCTGATAATAGCGAAGTAAAGTTTTTTCCTTTTCCCAATTCCCAGGAGCGTAAGAAAATCCATCCACAGCAACAAATAGCAGCGAGTTTTCCGGTATCCACGGATTCAAGTCAGGTTTGTTTTTTAATAACGCATCCAAAGTCTCTTGAATCACTGTAAGACTTTCTCTATATTCCTGTTTAGCCAACAAATCCTTAATTACAGGTAAACCATTTTGCCATTCCTGGGAAATAGTCGCCCGGAGATTGTTCAAATATATCTCTGGGGTTGCAAATTGCTGCATCAATTCCATGTAAACTATATGCCAAGAAGAGTGAGTATTTTCTAGGTCATGCTTCCACTCTTGAACTTCTCGATTGGCCGTCATTCCGTCAAAAATTAATTTTTTTTCAACATCAAGTAAATTGGAAAAAAAATCGGTCACAGCATCATCATCTAAACTGGTGTGGTAAAATTCCTCATCCCATTCCCTAATTTTTTGAGCTAATTTGAACCCATTTTGTCCTTGTGACTGCACCAATAACCATTCCCATTCCAATAAGCAATACGTTGTCGCTCCTTCCAAATGAATACCATTAGCAATTTCCATCCAGTCGGGTATACCATTAGAGATTTCACTTTCTGCTGACAACAAACTGGCTGCAAAACCATCGTCATTACTAAAGCCATTCTCAAAAGCCGTTTTTACCAATGGCTTCATCTTTTGTGCAACTGCTTCTAAATCTTCAACCAAAGTACAGTCATCAAAATAAGGTTCTTCCCAGCTTGCTTCTTGGACTATATATTTCCCTTCTGACTGGGATGCTGACAAAATAATCTGATTCCATTCTCCCCATAATTGGGACCAAGTTTGAGCTAATTTTGCCAAAGAAGTTGGTTGTGCTTTACTTGTTTTTACCTGTTCTACTGTTTGAGGTGGAGCAATGATTTGAGTTAAAGTCTCCTGTGTATTCCCTTGCAGTTGAGCAAACACAGTTACTCGCTGTTCGTCGGATAAAACCGCAAATAATTCATCCAGTAGCTGGGAAATTTCCCCTTCTATAAGTGCTTCAAAGATGCGCGAACCAACAGAGGTTTCTTGTTTAATCTTACTCAAAGAATTGCTCTGGCTCTTTTTTGGCATCTTGGTAAATCCCCTTAGCATTACATAAATAGCCTATTTCAACCGGAAGTAACGAGGAGGACAGTCAAACATTATTTAACAAACGTTAATTTGCAATTTCAGCTTCCAGCAAACTCAACAATTTCTCTTCTAAAGCCGTCAAATAAGCCCGATTCAGCTTCCCCAACGACTCCAAAAACCTCTGCACCGACTCCTCCAGCCCACTCGAATACACCCGATTGATGCGATCGGATATCTCCCGCATCTGCTCACACTCGGCAGGTAGGTAATTGTAAGATTTAAGGTGCTGCAAACCAACGGTGTACTCCCCATTCCAGGTTTTGACAGTGCAACTGAACTCATTTACTTGGCTGACAATCCCCCAGCAGCCACCCTTGCCCCTAAGTTCTGGGTTGTCTTTTGCAAGGATTTGGCACACTTCCCCCAACTGGTAGGTATTGGGTACTCTGGTTCGCTCCATTATGCGCTGCACCGCATCTTTAACGATTCTACCAGTCGGCACTTTCCCACCAGCAAGTTCTACTGCCCTTAGCCACACTTCCTGCTGTTCCTGGGGTTCAAGCTTTGTCATGGGTCGGACTTGGCGCTCACTCGTGGGTAGAATTTGTGATCCATTGGTTGTCAAATTCTCATTTGCCACATTTTGACAACCAATGGTTGTCAAATTTTCGTAAACACCAGCTGCTGCAATCAAATAATTTGATTGTTGCCGACTATGCCCAAAGCGATCGCGGCAATAATCTTCAAATGTTTTATGCGTGGATCGATACAGTCGTCTATCCCTCAATTCCGTTAACGCCTTGCCCGCCTCAAAAAACGCTCTTTCCACACGGCGCTCTAGATGCAAGCGATCGCGCTGTTCTTCCTCTGTCAACTCTGGAACTTCAACAGCAGTAACCGTAATTGTTGCTGAACCTGGGTCTTCTTGCTGGGAAATATCCTCGTTTGCAGAGCTAGCTGCTGAAGTTGAATCGGTAGATGCGGGAGAAGTGGCTTTTTTGCGTCTAGAAGGTGGACTATTCATATTTCCACGTCCTCTAGTTCAACAATATTTTTTCAGGGTCAATTGCAACGTATATTTTGGGCGTGGTTGGAAAATGCGGTTCCTTCTCTAAGAAAACAGAGGGGAGAGCAAAAAGATTGATGGTCTGAGGGTCAATCATCTCTGCTCTAATCACGGTTGCACCCCAAAATCAATGCCTAAAACTACTCCTTGAGAATCAATAGCGAAATAAATGCTTGGCGTTGCAGGTAACTGTGATCGCTTTTGAAGAGATACTGAAGGTAAAGCAAGAAGATCGATAGTGGCAGGATTAATCGCCATTTTTCAACTCCTGGGCTGGTATCCATTTCAGTAAAATATCTGGTTGTATGTTGTATCGACTACAAATCGCATCCATAACATCTCTGCCAAGATACTGAGCAGAATTGTTATACAGGCTATAGGCAGTAGTCCGGCTAATACCAGTTTCTTGCCAAAACTGATAAACACTTATCCCTCTGCTGTCAACAAATTCCTTAATCCGATTTCTCATGGGCATACTTTAGATCACCAGTACTATTATATTCCAAATCAGCTTGTATTCCAAACTAATTATTAATATAAAGATATAATAGAAGCACTACTGACTGGGAATCTGAAACGCTTTTGTATTCTACAGGTGGAGTCTCATGTTCAATGTCTAGCTTTGCATACTAAGAGACTTTGCATACTAGGAGATAATGTAAAAAATTTGTTTATGCACCAAGCTTCTTGGCTCAAAAGCAGTCATGAAGACAGGATAGCCCTATTATATTGGCTACTTCGGGCGGTGTCTTCACTCCAAAATTCGTAGTGATAGTATGCCTGTGGATAATCTTTGCCATTTTTACTGGGCGATCGCAGTTTATCTTTTGAGGTATTTTATTAGTTTTTATGGCTCTCCTAGACTAGCTATGTAAAATTAATACTTAATACCAGCTTGAATCATTACATAGCGAGGAATTCAGACAAAAAAAGTATATTTTTACTAAATCTTCAATTTTGTATTGCTAGAATCCTCCTATAGCAATCGTTATAGTCTGTTTTTATTATTAATTTATCATACCTACTCTGGGAGAGCCGTTTTTATTTTCGTATACAAATTAGGAAAAGGTAGTAGGAAAATATTTTTTAACTTATATACTACTCTGCTAGAGAATTAGGTATCTTGCGATAATTACTGTGAGTAGCAATGTTAGATAAAACGGGTAGATAGAAAAGGATAAACTAGATGCAAGTAATAAATTAACAACATTCATGCCTTTAGGTGGCTTTAGAACAAATACTTTATCGATTGTAATTTCACCCGAAGAATGCAATTCTTTAATAAAATTATTGTATATCTCACGAAAGCTTCGTTCTTGACCAAGATAGTAAGAGTCCAGTAAAAAGAAAAGTACTATTGGTATAAGCGATATCCAAGCATAATTAGGCTTGTTCTTATCTGCAATCACGACAAGGATTGCTGACACTAAAGAAATACACCAAGTTTTGCAGTTAGCGCTGTTAGTTGCCATCCGAGCAACTACCCCCTGCAAAATATTCAGATAACTTTGCACAGCATCAGACTCAAACGTTACCTTGGGTGGTTGTGACTGCGGACTAGAGTTACTCACTTACTTTTTAACGACTGCTATATTGTTGAAAGTATTGACTAACTTTATTGTAACTGTGACTGTCTATTCAGTTACAAGCATTATGACTGATATTGTCAAAAGTCCACAGTCATGACCAGGAAAACAGCATAGCTAGCTGATCGCATTCACTACTTTTTGGAGCGTTTTCTCATCCACAATCCAAAAATCACGGTAATGCCCAGTAAGCTTTAATCTTTTTTTCTCATCTGCTACTACGTAGCGTTTTATAGCTGGGATCAGGGTCATTCCTGCGAACTCAGAAGTTATCTCACTTTCGGGAAAAGTCAATGCTATGCCAGAAAGTTGGGAGTGTCCTGTTTGTGAACGAGCTTGGTTCTCTGCAATAAAGCAAGACATCTCATCCTGACAATAGGGCGAAGCAAACCAAGCCTTAGTTGCCACGAAAATCATACTGTGCGCTACTGACACTGCATATTTGTAGTATTTATTCCAGCCTTCATTAAGAGAAGCAAGACCGCCAGCTGTAGGGCGTATTTTTTTCATAACGTATTCAGTACCCGGAACATGATCTAAGGCAAATGTATCCAAATAGACATTAATAGGCTGTGTGTATCCTTTGCGCTGAACAATTTCGCGTTGCAACCACTGGGCAAACATCGCTCCTCCATCACTAGACCCAAAGCTTAGGATAACTTCGGATTTAGCATATTTACTTATTATTTCTGGAGTCTTATATTCTTCGTGCATAAGGTTTATTTACAGAGATTACATTTGGTAGGATAATTTAGCTCTATTTCTATAGGTATTTTAATAATTGTAAAGCCTTTAGCAATGCAAAAAATATTGATTTAGAGTATCAAATATAGACATTTATTTTTATGTATGCTAGGACTGTAAAAATTGAAGAGAAAGTGTATTAAATTTTAATTAATTTGCTTAAGGGGAAGTTCTGTGGCACGTCGTGCATTCTTCAGCTTTCATTACCAACGGGATATTTGGCGTGTTAACCAAGTTCGTAACAGCTGGGTTGTTCAACCTGGAATACAACAAGCAGTGTGGTACGATGCATCACTATGGGAAGAAGCAAAAACTAAAGGCAACACAGCCCTTAAAAATTTGATTGATGATGGGCTGAAGAACACCTCTGTCACGGTTGTATTAATAGGAACTGAGACTTATAAGAGAGAATGGGTTAAGTATGAAATTGAACAAAGCTTTGTTCGCGAAAAGGGACTTATTGGTATTTATATTCATGGGCTTAAAAATGTGTTAGGTCAAACTGATATTAAAGGTGAAAATCCCTTCAGTACTATCTCTCTAGAAACCAATAATCAAAAAACTTATTTTTCTAATTTATACCCAACTTACGACTGGATTTTAAATGAGGGCTACAAAAATATTGCCTCATGGATAGAGGAAGCAGCCAAAAGAGCGGGAAGATAATAAAATAGAATTTTTATTTAGTAGCAAAAAGGTAAAGCCATAGTTAATTAGCTATAAAAGTCAATAGGATAGTGTTTTATTCTTACTTAAAAAGTTTCAATTACGATCGGTTTCTGTTTAAGCTAATAAAGTCATGAATCTTGATTCTGCTTTCCTAAAAGTATTCATTAGCTATAGCCACGACTCACCAGAACATAAAGACCAGGTTTTACAGTTAGCTAACCAGCTGCGGGAAAATGGGATTGATTGCAATATAGACCAGTATGAAGAATCCCCGCCTCAAGGATGGCCTCGTTGGGCAAACGATGAAATTGAAGCGGCTAATTTTGTTCTGATAATCTGTACCGAGCAATATAATCGACGCTTCAGAGGTCAAGAGGAAATTGGCAGAGGTAAAGGTGTTACCTGGGAAGGGGCAATTGTTACTCAACACCTCTATGAGGCTCAGGGTAAAAATACCAAATATATTCCCATCGTCTTTTTTTCTCACGACTTAAATTATATTCCTACGGTTTTGGCTGGTGTTAGCATTTACAACCTTGAAATTGTAGAGAACTACGAGCAATTACTTCATCGCCTCACAAACCAACCTTGGATTCACAAACCTCCTCTTGGTACTCTTGGAGCATTGCCACGACGCGATCGCCAACAGTTTTTTCTCAGCGCAACCCAACACACCAATTTACGAGAAGAACTGCTTGCGGCTTCTAAGGGATTACTCAACTGGACAAGGACACTGGGTAAAAACGAACAACAAATTGAACGTCCAGAATTAGAGAAATTACTAAATCGAATTGATACAGACAATTCCTCAACCACAATAGTTCTTGGCGTGCCTGGTATCGGGAAATCAGCACTATTATCAGTTTTAGGGCATTGCATAGTGGATAAAGATTACGCTCTACTCGCAATTAAAGCGGACTATCTGGGTAATAAAGTGAACAGTCTTGAGGATTTGAGGCATGACGATCAACTTCACTTTAGTACAGATTTACTATATGCTATTAAGTCGGTTGCTAACAAAGAACGAGTAATATTGCTTGTAGACCAGTTGGATGCTGTTTCGGAATTACTAGATAGGCAGCCAGGGCGATTAAACGTTTTACTAAATCTCATCCAATCGCTTGCTGGAACTAAGAATATCCATATTGTAGCCACTTGCCGTGAATTTGAATTTCGCCACGGCAGCCAGTTTTCTCGGCTTGAAGGTTTTGAGCAACTATATTTGAGTTTACCAACATGGGAAAAAATTTCTCCTGTGTTCCAAAATGAGGGACATCTACCTGATTTGATAGGCGAACCCTTACGTGAACTACTGCAAAACCCTCAAAACTTAAAGATATTCCTTCAAGTTGCCCAACCGGGCGAAGTCTTTGATTCTTCCCAAAAATTACTGGATAGATTGTGGGAAACTAAAATTCTCAATCAACCAAATGCACAAAAGTACATTGCCTTTTTAGAAAAAATCGCGCAACGTATGAAAGATGAAGAGGTGCTGTGGTTGCCAACTTCGGTCGCTGATGATTGTCCAGAAATATGCCAAGAACTTCAGCAGGCAAACATTTTGATGCTCAACCGAGATAATTCGACCTTTGGTTTTTGCCATCAAACTTATTACGACCATACCCTAGCCCGTGCTTTTGCCCGTGGTTCTCAGAGTTTGGCTGACTTGGTGCTGGAACGTCAAGATGGTTTATTTGTCAGACCTATTCTTTTAAGAAGCCTTAATTATCTACGAGGTACTGCTCCTAAAGAGTATCAACAGCAACTACGAATTTTGTTGAAAAATGCGGAAGTAAATAATTATCCATTCAAAAATAAAATAGCCAAGTTAGCCCTCAATAACTTAAGCCATTTATCTGGCAAAGTTCGACTTTGGGCTTTGGGTGTTTTGCGATCGCTTCAACTAATTTACGTGCGAACCCATATTTACAGCCTGTTAATTGAGTTTGTTGGTTCGCAACCAAACCCCGAACCAATTGAAGCTGAACTTTTAATTCCCTTGCTTAATTTAGATACAGAAGCACCAAAAGTTTTAGACGCGATGATTGGTAGTCCAGGTTGGTTCAGGATTTTACGCGATCGCTCTGAATTTAGACAGTGGTTAGAAAAACCACTAACCAAAGCGTCTTATTGTCTTCGTATTTTTATTGCTGCAACTAACTTTGCAACCGATAATGTATGGGATCTCATTGAAGAGTATTGGTTGCACGATACCGCATACGACGCATTAAGTATGGAGATTATACTCAACATTCAACAGTGGAATCCAGAAAGAGTATGGCAAACTCAGCAAATTATTCGACGTTGGAATTTGGATATGTATAGCGTATCCACAATTGCGGAAAAAGTCGCTGAAACTTTACCTCAACTAGCACCAAGAATTATACGCGCCCATTTAGATTATAGACTAGAACAAGCTATAGCAGAAAGCAACAAACCAATACCAGAGTTAGCAGCAGATGCTGACGATGCACAAAGGTACATTCATGTTTCTAAATACAATCCCATAAATTACTTTAAGAATTTACTTGAAGGTGGAAGTGATTTTGACGATATTGACACACTTGCAAAATCGAATCCAAAATATTTTTTAGATGCTATTTGGTCTTGGTTTACTGATGTAACGAATAGAATTATAGACCGAGAAAATTTGAGAATAAATAGATATAGCGAAGACTACATTAACAGCTTAGATTTTGATACAAGTGAAATTATACAAGCGGTATTATTAGCTATTTTAGAATTAGCAAATCAGGACAGGCAATCTTTTTTAATTTTTGTTAAGCAGAATGAACTATCAGAATTACTCCTTGTTCACCGTCTATTAGCGCGTGGGCTAGCACAGATAGCGATTCAAGAACCGCAGGCAGTTTTGGATTACTTACTTGGAGATTCCAGACGCTTGAATTTAGGAAATATGAGAAATTCTTCTAAAGAAACAAAAGAATTAGTATTAGCAGTTTGTCCACATCTTCAACCTCAAAAAATAGCTCGTATTGAACAAGCAATTCGTGTATATAATCATTACCCAATTGAATCCGAACGACCTGCTGATTTACGCTTCCGTTTTTTGCAATATAATCGCCAACATCGACTAAAACTCTTACTTGCTTGCTTTTCCTGAAGAATATTTGAGTGTGGAAGCAAAGCGATGGCGGGATGAAGAAAGACGTGCTTTTCCTTTAGTTGTTAATGAAAAAGACGACGATTACCCTACAATTGCACAACTAATGGGTTCACCTATGAATATGGGGGAAATGACTCGTGCATCTGACCAACAGTTATTAAACTTATTTGATGAATTGGCAGATATTACAGAAGAAGATTATTGGAAGCGTCAAAGAGATTTATCTCGTGCTGGAGGTGCATCGTCGCAAGCTTATGAGTTTGGCAAGCTAGTTAAAGACGATCCAGAACGTTTTCTCCGCATTCTTCCACAACTTCAGCCGCAGCGTCATGAAAGTTATATAGGTAATGCAATTAGAGAGCTTGGAGAAAGCGATTTTCCAGCAAATAATTTGATTGAGTTAGTAGTAAATCTCGAACAACGTGGATTTGTTTCGGAAGATTTTCGTTCTGATACTGCATCTGCTTTAGATAAAATTGCTGAACGTAACCAAGGGCTTCCACAATCAGTTCTCTGTCTGTTAGAAAATTGGCTGTCTGCACACTCACAGCCAGATTTAGCCTATGATCGAAGCGAGGAGCAACGTTCGCACCAACTAAACTCTCCAATTATTTTTGGTTTTGGTGGCTCACACTTTTTACCGAGTGGTAGAGGTTCTATTGTACGAGCGATTGCTGCTGGCTACCTTGAGCAAAATCCCCCTGATTTACAAAACTGGGCAAGGGTAATTAAATCTAGGTTAGAGATAGAGCCACACCCAGCAGTTTGGGTGGATATTTTGACAGATATGGCACCATTATTAAATGGCGAGCGCACTCAAGCAACCCAACTTTTTGATGCAGTGATTCGCAACTGTCCCGAAGTGTTGCGGTATCGATGGGCGCTTTACTTTCTTTCTCGCACAGTAGGATGGTTTGAGCCAAAAGAAACGGTTCAAGGTTGGTTGGAGATGCTTTGGGCAGATGGCTCAAATTTTTGCCGTCAAGCCTATGGAGAATTGCTATTTATCCATTATTTTCAATATCAAGATGAGTGGTCAGTAGCAAAAATCGACCATCATCTTGCTAATCAGAACGACGAGGCAGTTTTGTGTGGATTAGCTCACGTAGCCAGCCATCTGTGGATTCAAAGAAGATGCAGAACGAAAGCAGCAGAAATTCTCTACAATCTTGCCCCCTCTAATATTGAGGCAATTCAAAGCATAGTAGCAAGCGTCTTTTTGCAAAGCCGTGAGCATTTCGAGCTAGATTCTGGAATGCGCTTACTAATTCAAGCAGTATGTAAAAACAAACAATTACTCTTAAAAGCCGCCTCAGATATTATTGACATTATCGAAACCAATAATTTCGTTAATACTGAGCCTCAACTGGTGTCTGAAATTTGCCAAAGTTTACTAAGTAAGTTGGATAAGGAACCGTACAATACTACAAGACCTTTGGTTTTCGCAGCAGAAAGTCTTACAACACTTGCTATCCAACTACATCGACATCGACAGGATAAATACCGAAAAGTTGGTCTCAAAATATTTGAGCAGCTACTTAATTTAAATTTGACAGAAACCCGTTCAGCGCTTGAGATGCTTGACAGGAAACCAAATCGGTTAAGCTTTTATCAAGCACCAAGGAGAAGACGGCATAGACGGCAAATTCCTCCTGGTAACAATTAATTGACTCTCATTCTTTGAAAATGGGAGAAAGAGTTAAAGATTGAGGGTAGTTTTGTATTTGTGCAAGAAGTCTATCTTACAAAGAAAATTCTCGTTCATGTACTAGGGACTTATCTCTAGTACTTGGTTTTTACTAGGGCTGTACTAGGGGATATCTGCAATTGCTCTGCATTTTTACTAGGGCTATTGTTCATTTACCCTAATCCAATTTTCTCACAGATGCGATCACTTTCTGGGGTTGCTGCTTCATGATCTAGTGACAGCCAGCGTCAACGTAGTTTTGTACAAGTATTAACTGCACTGTTGATTACTGTTTCTAAAACCTATGTCATTTTTTAAAACACCTTGAGAGTAAGAACTTTCAAGGGAGTTCTAAAAGACAACACGAATTTAGAGCGATCGCTTTCACGATTTAGGCTCTACGCTAATACTGCTTAGGTTTTACATACTTCATAGAAGAAGTATACCACTACTTCCACGCTTTGTGTAAATATAGGAGTATCAGTGAGAGAAATCGTAATGCAAGGAATACCTTTAGATTTGGTATCCCGGATTGACTGGGATCAGGAATATGGTGAGTTTTTATTTCAGCAAAGAGAAGAGAAGAAACTTTCTAGAGAAGAAGTAGCACAAGCAATCACAGCACTTGGAGAACCTTGTTCTCAGCAGTTAATTCATAAAATAGAAAAATGGAAGGGTAAAGGTGATCGCTCGGTTTCTTTGTCTCTTATCTTGAAATATTGTCAAATTTTAGGGATCGAGCTTAGGCAATTTTATCCTGTTGTAGCACAAACCCTTAGTTACCCATTGTTACAAAAAATCTCGTCCGTAACCGTTGATCGATTTCCATAAAATATGTAAAATAATAAGAGATAAAACAAAGGACAACCGCTTCAGCCTGGAAAACTTGTGCGATCGCCCTTTGACCCTTTTACAGGAAATCTTATTATGACCCATCCAACCTACACACAGCAAGCCCTTTGCCGCTATACCCTACCCCGTCTCAAAAGAATCGCTGCCGAACGTGGTGTTACACCCACCGGGGACAAAAGAGCGGCTGACACCTGGGTAAACGCAATCATCGCCCACCAATCCACCAAGCTTCAGAAAGTTGACAACCAAGCCCTCGCTCAAGCCGAACTCGACAATTACATCGCAACCCAAGCCCAAGCTGTAGCCCCCGAACCCCTCAGAATAGTCGAAATCTCGTTTGACCATCACGAATATTACGCTGGTGATGAACTGATAGCCAGCATCAGCCATGACGATAACCACTTAACGCAACGCTGGGTAGTCATGGTCAACGGTAAAGAAGTATTTCGTGCCAACACTCTAATGCGTTGCGATCGCTTCATCTGCACTCACTATAAAGATGGCACACTGCCAGTCCAAGAAGCAGGGGGGCAGGGGGCAGGGGGCAGAGGAGAAAGACTCTCTCCCATGCACCCCGCACCCTGCTCCTTGTCCTCTTCTACTACTGAAAACCAAATCATGGCGCATATCTTCAACGAGTGCCAGAATTACGGGTTTGAAATTCTCGATGATGGCATTTACAACAACAAGGGCGTGAAACTGGGGCAAGTCGGATGCACTAACGGGAACTGGTGGGTGAAGAGGCGTTATTCAGTCCAGCAGCAGTATTCTAACTCGGTGCTTGATGCTGTGCTATCGCTGTCGATAGTGGATACGTCACTGGCTGAACCAGTTCACAAATACTTGCAACACCGACCCTTGGAACAACTGAGTTCTAATGAATTACAGCAGCTTTTCAACCATGAAGTGGGATCGCAACTTCAAGAATTAGTCACAGTGTAAAGCCTCATGTGGGCAGCAGTGAAATTGCTGCTCACTTTGAGGTATTTTTTGGGCGTTATTCTCCAAACATTGCCGAAGATTTTTAGGTTATTAATCCCAGGGAAGAAAAGCATGATTGACCATATTAATGCACTCAAAACAAGTTGGTATCTCTCTCCTCCTTGGCGTGGAACAATTCCACCCGTTGAGGTGAATTTACTGGAGAGAGTATATCTACGAACCACGAGAACATTCGGCTACTGTTGCGGTATGCAATGGAAGCATGAGTGCTGGATTTATTCAATTGATTGCCGTAATGAAATACTCCACGCCACACAAAACCAAATCATTGGGACTGGAAAATTAGAAGCCATCAAGATGCAAAAACCTGCTTTTATTTTGGGCGAAAGAGTGATCCTCTGTTCTCACGATAAAGGAACAAAACAACGGCTGATTTTGGGGATTGCTCTGGTGAATAACTCTTGGTTTTACCTTGTTGAATTGGTGTCGCCAACCTTAACTCAATCACGGACTATATCGAATCGTTTCTCGCTGGTTGGTGAAAAAAGTTTAGTGCGCGTAAATGTCTAATTCTCTCTAATCAACAACGAAAAATTATTACCTAACTAAAGTTATGTCACAAATCGAAGTAGCCCAAATCATCGACCAGATAAAGCAAGAAATCACTGTTGATGCTTCGGGACGCGGTAAAGCTAGTATTCGAGCTACAGCAAGACTCGCCAATATCGATGCTACTGGATTAGTCAGAAGTCTCAAAACTGCTGTAGACAATTCTCGGTCTAAACTGGTTGAAAAGATTATCCGTAAAGGGTTTGAAGCCGTAGAGATTTTAGGATGGTCGCAGTCTGGTATCCCTGACGTAGCAGTTGCCGCCATACTTCACTATTACGGCTACGAAGCAGGGAAAAGATGCAGCGAACAAGCAAGATTAGCCTGTGAAGCTTTTGAAAGTATCGGTGTTCGTGCCTGGATGCAAGACATTATGGGCTGGACAAAACCTGCTACCCAACCACAAGAACAATCTTCCACACCAGCCCTCCCCCCAGTTGAACAGCGATTGCATACTCTTGTCTTGGCAATGAAGACTTTAGCTGAGTTAACTGGTGGCAGACTCAACCCCTACACCGAACAGCAATTTAAAGACTATGCCGGGAACCTTTTGGCTGAACATAACAGAAAATTGCTAACCGCCACAGAAGAGCGCTGGCTTGGCGTGGTCAACTTTGCAGAGAACGAACTGGGTAAAAAAGTCCCCCTGAGCGGCGCTCACTATCGGGGACACTTGGGTACATGGGTGAGAACATTTTACCCACAGTTAGGCGATCGCCAAGAAACGCGATTGGTTAACGGTGTGCAACAGCCCATTTATGTCTACGCTTGTCACGAGCCGGCTGTTGCGGCTGGGTTGACCAAAGCTATAGAAGAGTTCTTTGCTCATCCCAGCCCTGGTGCAGCACTAAGGCAGGCGGGTGCTTTCGCTAGCAAGAAAGCTGTAGTTACTGCTTGATGGTCATCGGTCATCGGTCATTGGTCAAGCACAGCGATCGGCCAGTAATCAAGAATTAAGACTTTTACAACAAAGGTAAATTTTACCTTGAGGGGAAAAGATATGGAACTCGGCTACTTCCAGAAAGATGTACTCATTGAAAAACTAGCTAAGAAATTCTACGCGATTCAAGGCTATGTAGTCCCTGAATCATATCGAATGCAATCAGCTACACATCCAGCAGAAAGAGCTTGTGTGGCTATGGCTATTTTCGCAGTCGAAGAATTTGAATCCATCAAAGATGAATGTTCAGATGAGGATGATGACGAATATGAAACCGATTGTTTATTCTCTGAAGAACGTTTGTTGCCAAAGGTTCAATCGAAGCACGATTAATACACCTTCCTAAATATTTTCTTACAAATTACAAGATGATTAAACGGATATGAAAGCCATAGTCACAGTAGTTGAAAAAATCTCCTCTGAAGCTCACATTGATATTCCTGAAGGTTTAGCAGAATCAGGTATTAAACAGCACGTTGTAGACCATTACAACAGTGGTGAAATGCTTCCTTTACTGAATATTTTCCACGTTGATTTTGAATCTATGAGCGTTCACATTGGTAAAAAACTCCAAATCACTTGGCAACCTGGAAAATCTTGGAGTTCAAAGCGTCCCTATTACTTTTGCAAACTTGGAAGATTTACTTTGACTCTGTTAACTGATACAGAGCAAAACTTAACTCGTACAGAAGTTTACTTTGGGCATCACAAGCAACTTATTTATACGTCAAAAAAAGACATATCCAAAGAATTGGCAACAGTTTAACTCCAAAATTTCTTAAGTGGATTAGCTGTTGAACTTCAGACTTTAAGCCACATTGAATTTCCAGAACAAGTTTGAAAATAACAGGAGTTAAACATGAGACTAACAACATTAGAAGGTCAATACCAGTGCATCGTGATTGACCCTCCCTGGTTCTATCGGCTGAGAAATCAGGATAAAACTCACCGAAACCGCATTAACTACAAGCCAATGCACATAGAAGAAATATTGTCATTGCCTGTTCCAGACTTAAGCGATTGCACGGGGTCAGTTCTTTGGCTTTGGTTCACCAACAATCACATGATTGAAGCCGCACACTGCTTAGAAACATGGGGTTTTAGCTTGAAAACTATTCTTACCTGGGAAAAAGTTACTAAGAGCGGTACAACCCATCTGGGTACTGGTCACTGGCTACGTAACGCAACTGAACATTGTGCTTTAGCTGTACGAGGTAATGTCAGGGCGTTTGCTGGACGTTCGCTCACTAATGAATCATCACTAATCCATGCACGACGACGTGAACATTCCCGTAAACCAGATGAATTTTTTGAACTAGTAGATAAACTCTGCCCAGACATGACGAAGTTAGAAATGTTCGCTCGTTCTTCTCGTGATGGTTGGGATTGTTGGGGGGATGAAGTCCAAAAGTTTGATAGTGAAACGAATGTTTCTTTGAGTGCATGAAAATAGCATTATATAAAGGGTAATTATGTCAACAAACATAGAATGGACTGACCAAACAGAAAATATCATCCGTGCTAAAGGAGGCGGTTGGTGGTGTCATAAGAAAAGCGAGGGTTGTGCAAACTGTTATGCAGAGAAATTAAATAAAAACTCTTTCTTTGGCGGAAACAAGCAACCCTACTCTGGGCAACCACCAGAGCTAGTGTTAGATACTGAAGCTATTCGGAAATGGGGATTCCAAAGGAAATCTAAGAAGCATTTCGTTTCTTCAATGACTGATGTTTTCGGTGAGTGGGTTCCGCGTTTTTGGCAACATGAAATGCTGGACGGAATGTTCGTTGCACCCAATCAAATATTTCAGATTCTCACTAAACGCCCAGAAATCATGCTGTCATCTATGGATGAATGGCTTTCTTGTCATGGACTAGACAAATTGCCTTCAAATATTTGGGTTGGCACTTCTATTGAAAATCGCCGTACTTTAGAAGAACGTAGTCAATTTCTTGCTCAAATTCCGGCTTTAATCCGGTTCTGGTCAGTTGAACCATTGCTAGAAGATTTGGGCGATATCACTCAATACTTGAATGACGTTCAGTTAGTAATCGTTGGTGGTGAATCTGGGCCAAATTCCAGACCATGCCACATTGAATGGATTAATTCAATTGTCCAACAATGCCAGTCAGCCAAAACACCCGTATTTGTGAAGCAGTTGGAGGCGAATGCAATATTTGGGGGGCAGCCATTCAAAACCCGCAACAAGAAAGGGGGAGACATTGAAGAGTTTCCCGAACATTTGCAAGTTAGACAATTTCCCTTTGATGCGTGAATAAAGCAAAACCCCCACACTGTTTTTCACAGGCGGGGGAAGAAAAAGTTTTTTGTAGGGTTCTAACGATGAGTTTAACAAAAAAAATAAACATTGCTGGAGGGTTTAAAAGATGACTACCGACAGCTTTAGCGATAACAGAAGAAAACGCCATATTTATATGGATAGTAAGCTTGACGATTTGCCATTAACAATGGAGGCATATCGTGTTTACTGTCATTTGTGTCGTCGAGCCGGTTGTGATAACAATGCTTTCCCTTCCTACAAATCCATTGGTGAGTTCTGCTTTCGGGGGTCTTTTCCAAATTCACCAATTGACACTTTACGGCGAAAAGCGATCGCAGCAGTAAATGAACTTATCTGTTGGAATTTGATCACAAAAACTAGCAGAGAGAATAACGGGCTACAAACATCAAATCATTACAGTCTTACGGACATGGAAGACTGGTTCCCTAATCCATTAAAACCGTCTTCCTTAATCAGAGGAAAGAAAGATTTAGGTGGTGTTGGGGGGACACTAGGGGGAGTGCTGGGGGGACACCCCGGTAGTGCTGGGGGAACACCCCCGGTAGTGTTGGGGGAACACCCCGGTAGTGCTGGGGGGACACCCAAAGATTATCCAATTAAAGATTATCCAATTGAAGTCTATCCACTCAAGGACGCGCCCCTGGCTTCGCCACCCGCGCCCCCCACCCAAGAGAGTGTGCGTGAAAAAGAAGAACTTGATTTAACAACGGAAGAAATTGAACTTGAAAAACCAACCCCAGAAGAATCAACCTCAGAAGAACCAACCTCAGAAGAACCAACCCCACAACAACCCACTTCGTTGTTAAAAAATTCCGAGTCTTCGCAACAAACCGATAATCCCTCAAGAGGATCAACTATTGCGGCGGGGTCGTTCGAGAAATCCGAACAATCGAATAAGCTGCAACTAACTTGTCCCTACAAGACAGCCCGGAACGTGAAAGAACTGATTGATGCTTGGCTAACAGACCCGACTGCTATGAGTGATGATTGTGTGCCTCTGCTTGTTAGAGACTCAATCAAGTGGAATTGCTGGGTTTTACCTTGGCGCAATGGAGAGCGAAAGCTAAATAACTTGTACCAAAACTTCAACCCGGTAGTCGTGGACTTCCTGGCACAAGAATTAGCCACTAAGTCGAAACGCTCCGCACGACAGGAAATAGATCATGCGATCGCAGTCATGAACACCTGGGAGAAAACCAAGGGTGGGTGGACGAACCTGATGCAGCGCTATAACCAAGCATTGCAAACAGAAAAACAGCCCCTACCTCAACAGCGCACTGCTTTGGCTCACAAAGTAAAAAATATCACTAGCAGTTCGCTCGAAGATGCTTTACGACAAGACCGAATACGCCGTCAGCAAGAGCAATCTATTCAGGTTCCATCCAATGAATATCAACACAGCCCACAAATGCTGGAGCTAAAAGCGAAACTTCAAGCCAAAGCAAATGAGCCAAAAGTTCCGAGCAACACCAGAACATCTTCCATGAATTTGCGAGAAGTTGAAGCGCAGTTAAAATTAGCACTAAGAGCCTAATTATGCACCCTAATCAAGACAACGTAGTTTCTTTCCATCCTGACAGGTCGCTTGACAACTTGCCTCCACAAAATATCGAAGCTGAAGAAGCTATTTTGGGCGGGATTATGCTCGACCCAGAAGCAATAACCAGAGTCAGCGATCGCCTAAGCGTTGAAGCCTTTTACATCAGCGCCCACTCATACATTTATCAAGCTGCAACAACGCTTCACGCTTTGTTTCAACCCACAGATTTACTAAGCGTCACCGCATGGTTGTCTGACCACAATTTGCTCAATCGCATTGGTGGCAGGAATAAGCTAGCAACTTTGGTAGACCGCACTGTGTCCGCCGTCAACATTGATGCTTTGGCTGATCTAGTGATGGAGAAATATCGACGGCGGCAGTTAATCAAAGTGGGCAATGAAATTGTCCAACTCGGTTACGAGACGCAAACTGAACTACCACTTGTCCTTGGTCAAGCTGAGGCGAAAGTTTTTACTGTAACCCAAAATCAAAGCGATGAACGCTGCAAGGTTTTCTCAGCACAAGACATGGGCATTGAACTTTTTCAAAAGCTGGAGATGGGGAATATGGCAGGCGACAAAGTTGGTTGGTACGACTTGGAAAATATCACCGGTGGCATTTATCCCAGCAGCTTAGTTGTAGTGGCTGCTGAATCCCACATGGGCAAAACCCACTTCATGATTTCTTACGCTTACGAAATCATGACCAAACTTGGAAAGCCAGTTCTGTATGTAACTCCAGAAATGGATAAGAATCAACTCAATGCCCGAATGCTAGCTCGAATCACAGGCGTGGATGCTTCTATGATTCAAACCAATACTCAGTGCTACTGGGAGCAAATAGCACAAGGCATAGGACAGATGGTGGAACTGCCTTGGAAAGTCTATGAGCATTCTTCCCCTACAACCACAATGATTGCTTCTGCTGTGCGCCGTGCCATTGCCGAATTTGATGGTTCTATTGGTGCTGTGTTTATTGATTACTTGCAGCAGATTCCTTTGGAATCCGGCGGAAACATGGCTTTTGAAGTTGGCAAGATTACCCGCCAGATTCGGGATATTGCCAAGTCTCACAAAATCCCTGTTTTCTTGGGCTGTCAAATTAATCGGGGGAATCAAACAACGGCTGATAAACGCCCCAATCGTCATCTGTTACGTAATTCTGGCGAAATCTTTGAGGTTTGTGACCAGTTAATTATGCTCTATCGCAACTCCGTGTACAGCAATGACAGCAGCGATCGCACTATTAAGTTGATTGTTGAGAAAAACCGCCTTTACGGTAAGCTCGGCACTGCGACCATGTTGTGCGATTTATCTACATCGAAGTTTTTGAACTTGGCGAGGTAAACGGGATGGAGTTAATTAATTTGGTGTGCTACTGCCGCCATTTCGGTCACGTAAATACTCCCAAATTCTGCGGATTTCCTCTTGAAAGACTTGGCGATCGCGTTCGGCATCACGTTGGGCAACACGTAGTCCTTCTTGATGTAAACGGGCTATCTCACTTAATTCTCTCACTGTACGCTCTAGTCGGGCGACAGTTTGTGAGTTACCCCGTGTCTCCCTTCGATTGGCATCTTGTATTGTACGGAGTAAATCTAGCTGGTCGCCCACTTCTTCTAAGCGAGTGTCAATATCATCTAGTCTGACGTTGATATCTTCTGGTTGAAGAGAAGAAGTCATGATGGGATTCACCTCTATTTACTTTCCATAATGCCACAAAGATCATTTCCCCAACTTTTTAGAACCCATGAAAGCGTTATCCGTTCGTCAGCCTTGGGCATGGGCAATTATTTATGCTCTCAAAAATATTGAAAACCGTGGCTGGCCCATTCATTATCGCGGCGACATTCTGATTCACGCTGCAAAAACCTGTACCAAGAAAGAGTATCAGCTAGCGAGAGAATTTTGCCAAGGGATGGGTGTAGTAATCCCAGAATTAATCTCTCTACGTCGTGGACAAGTCATCGGTATTGTCACAATAGTTGATTGCAAGTTTTCACAAGTTGCATCTGGCTGGGGGATGCCTGGGCAATACCATTGGAAGCTGGAGAACCCACGCGAGATTACACCAATTCCTTACATTGGGCGGTTGGGGATTTTTGAAGTGCCGGATGATTTGGTCATGGAGGTGGCTGCATGATTAAAACAGCCCGAAGTCATACGCTACTTCCAAAGCCAAAATCAGTAATAGTTGAGTTATCTCCAACACCCGAAAAATTCTTAGAGGACGACCTTGAAAGCTCACAACTTCATAGCCAAGGATGCCTCTATCCGTATCTCGAAAAGAAAAAGCTACTTGATGGCTCAATAGCTTTTTACCCACGAGTTATAGGTGAGCGTGACCCAAACAACCCCACTCTATGGCGATGGGGATACAACTGGGAAGAACGAGTTGATGGAATATGGAAAGGGCGAAGTATCGGCTCAATCCCTCCTGGCGCTGTCCCCATGATTCGGACACTACAACAACAGGGGGCAACACGAGAGAATATCATCACCTTTATCAAAAAAGCGAAAACCAAAAAGACATTGCCAAAATTGGATGTCTGCAAAAATTTTGATAACACAAAATTAAAACCAGTTATGCCAGATGATGCACCGATCGCTGTAGTACTTTTCGCGGGTGGCGGCGGGATTGAAGCGGGGATGGTGCAAGCCGGGATTCGTCCAGTCATTGCCGTGGAGTTCGACCCCACAAAACCAGACTTGAGCAGGGCGATCGCTCTCAATCATCACCGTAACTTTCATGAATATGGCTGCAAAGTCATCCAGCTAACAGTTCAAGAAGTAGCACGGTTAGGATTCATAGGTTTTAAGAGCCGCCCCGATTACCTCCATGCCTCCCCGGTGTGCGCCAACTTCAGTCAAGCCCACACAGCCAAAGCGGGTAAGGGTGGGGAAACTACAGATGATCTGACGGCTGCGATCGCAGTAGCAGAAGCCATCCGGCAGTTGCAGCCACGGGTATTCACTCTCGAAAATGTTCCACGCTATCAGAAAAGTCAGAGTTTTAGTATCATCCTGGATGCTTTGGAGCAAGAGGGATACTCGGTCAATTACAGCGTGGTCAACATGGCTGACTTTGGGTTGCCCCAGGCGCGGCGGCGGTTAGTCCTGATTGCAAGTAGGGGTTTTCACGTTGCCTTACCTTCGGGAGCTACACCTTGTGGTTGGTACGAGGCGATAGTCCATCTCATCCCCACAATGCCTGATTCACAGCTTCTACCTAAACAGCAACAAGCTTTAGAGAAATTTTTAGCCGGGAATGCGCCAACACCACTTTTGATTGAACGGGTTGGAGGACGCAAGTTACCTAAGTACAAGCCAGGGCCGCACCCCGCTAATACCATTCTGCGATGCCTGCGGCGGGCTGCGCCTACGCATTTCACCGACCACAAAGGTTGCAACCGTAGTAAGTTCGCTGATATCTGGTTGCCAGATGGTACGGTTAAGTCTTTGTCTATTGCGGGAGCGGCGAAGTTACAAGGGTTTCCCGATTGGTACGAATTTTCCAGTGAGGCGGCAACGGCGGGGTCAATTATCGGCTATTCCGTACCTCCCAGTTTTGCAACTCAATTATTCATGTCGGCACAAAGTATAGCTATGTAGGCCAATAACTAAGGCTCTATTCCTTCATCAATCCAAGCATCAATTGCTGTTTTTACGTTTAATTCAGTCACGGCAGACCATTCTTTTTCGTTGATAGTTGTTTTAAATACCGCTCTTTTACCGTGACCAACTTTTTCCATTGAGTGTCCGCGATACACATTTTTAGGCTTAATCATTTTTCTTAATCATCTTTATAGAATATTATAAACTGTCGCTCAATAAGAAGAGCAGTTTGATTTTCTATGATGGCTGCTGATCGATTTAATCCCTTTTTCACAACCAAGGCTGTTGGACAAGGTACAGGGATGGGATTGGCTATTAGTTACCAAATTATCACACAAAAACATGGCGGTTCTTTAGAATGCATTTCCCAACCAGGAGTTGGTGCTGAGTTTATTATTCGTATTCCCCTTTAGCAACTTGTGTCAAACTCAGTACATTAAAAGGGATAGCAATGTTTAAATTTTAATCTTTATGGTTTTGGTTTTTGTTTCAACACCCCTAAGACAGTTGAGCAACCGTAATGTAGCTGCTGCGGCATAATTACGCCGTGTTCCAAGATTAGGAGAAAAGGCATTTCCAGTTTCGTTGACGGGAGTTGCAACACCGCAGTAGACAGACATTTCTGTAATTGTTTTTTTCGCCCAATGATTAGATATATCACTGAACGCTATTGGCTGCTGCTTATTTACCATACCTGAAATTCCTCCACCCTCATCTGCATATTGAATGGCTTTACGCAATACCGCCATCAACTCAGCACGGGTTACTGTTTGAGTAGGCCGAAAAGTGCCATCAGAATAGCCTTGCATAATCCCGTTAAGTTTTGCCCACTCAATCATTGCAGCACTCCAACGGGTTGCGTTTACATCCCGAAAAGGCTTGTTGGTCACTTTCAATAAGTTTCCTGCTGCTGGTGGTGGGTCGTGTGGCACAATTGCACTACTGACAGGTAACTTACTGAGCATATTTATTACCATCGATATCATCTGTTCCCGTGTTAACTCTAACGTGGGACGAAAGGTATTATTAGAAGTGAAGCCTGCAATAAGACCTTTCTGAACAGCCTCTTGAATCTCTTGGGCATAAACATCAGCGTTTACATCGGTAAAGCTTGGGACTTCAGCACCTACTGGTTTAGTCATGAAAGCGCATAACAACATAATAGCAGTACTACTTGCTACCGTTTTGGCAGTTAGTGAACCCAAAAAGAAATTAAAACTTGATTTGAGCAAAGGTTTCATAATGAATTGAATGCAGCTTTAGTAACTTAGTAACTTTTGCTCCCCACTCCAGTGTTTCTCCACGCTTTACTGCTTTCTCAAGCAGTCCAGGAATCCAACGTTGCCAAATCTGCTGAATCTTTGCCATTGCTTAAATGCCTGTGCTAGGAATTTTACTGGGGATCAGGGTTTATGCTTGCTACATTTGAGGTTAACGCTTTTACGGACTCTGCGCGCAATCTGACTGCTTGTGGCGAGGAAACAACGCACTGCACGAGAATTACAATTGCTGACAATGCTTACAAACTCTCTTGAAGCTACTTGTGCAATAAAAAACTGTCCGCCTTGTAGAACCAGAGCAGTTTTAAGTATTGGAGGGCAGTTCTCACAAGGGCAATTTAAGGGGCGATGTCATACCAAAAAGCCGAAGACGCGTCTACTCTTTTGCAAAGAGAGTACTTTTCAAAGGTATTATCTTTGGGCAAAGCTTTTTTTCTCTAAACTTTTTATCCTCATTGCAATCATCGCCACATATATTAGATCAAAAACAAAAATTGCTGTATACAAAAATATAAATAAAAGTGACCTACCTTGTGTTGGATGATTAATATAAAACCCAATGGAAGCCAGGAAAGTTCCTATCATTTTGAAGATAGCAATAAATATTGATTGACCTCGGACAGTATTACGTCTGGTCAACATATCAATAAAGAGAATGGACATGAGAAGATTTTGCCCAAAAGCTGTATACGCACCGCTCCAATCTTGAAATTCATCTGTGATTAACAGGACACAGCAAAAGCTAGTAAATAAAGTTAATATAAACACTGGATAAAACAATTTATTTGGTATATGCTTCAACTCAGATTGCCCAAACTTGAAAAATTCATACAGGATAATTAAATCAAGCATCAACCACACAAAATTGATTTGAATTTGTGGTGGCTGATGAGGATGAATAAAAGAAAATATAAATTCCCATGAAAGATTGGCACACAACGCAACCAACGGCATTCCATACATTTGATCTTTAAAGCCGCGTTGAATCAGCAAAATATAAGTCAGTATCCAAAATGCTCCACTGCCAAGCATTAAATAAGTTCCCATAAATCATTACCTCCTTTATGCTTTATAAAAATCAAAATTATTACGGGCTGTAATGCAATTATTCCTCTTATACAAAGTAAATAATGCACTACACGCTTAATACAAAGTTACTGAGCATGGTGTAAACTCTAGTTACCCGCCTGTGCAATGAAAAACTGCCCGAAGACATGAAGTCCAAGGCAGCACTTGAAAAGGGAAATAAAATAGGGGACTTTTAAGCGTTGTCCCTTGGTTTATACATAATTCGTTTGGTATGTAATATTCTTCTTCTTTTGTTTTGTACTTTATGCAAAAAGAACGAAAAATCTTGAAACTGCCGTCACACAAGAGTTAAGTGCTAGCATCAACACCATCCCTTCGGTAAGCAAGTCAGATGCGTGTAGACTATTGGTTTAGATTTGCCACTGAAGCGGTATACAATCATCACCCCTTCAACTCCACACAGGGGCGATCTGCGCTCTCACCCAACCGCGATTGCAATTCATACAGTGATCGCATGAAGCACTGCATGGGGTCAATCACTCCAAAATCTACTTTCATCACTGCTGCTATCTCCTGATACGTCTTAATTAACCTGGCAGATAGTGCTGTTGACTGCTACTAACTTGGCGATTAAGAGAGACAGAATCAGCCGCAGATATACCAGAGAAATATCCGTCTTTTGAACCACACGATGGTAACGCCATTTGTTTAACTTTCACATTATTTAGATATGCTTCTAACTCAGATTCTAGTTTTTCATAGAGCGCTTGCACGATAATGGCGGGTACTGCAACTGATTCAGTAGTTCCAGCAATCCCTTGATTTTTCTGTTGATCACGATTCTCAAGAATCCTACTTACAAGTCTATTAGCAGCACCTAACTTAAAAGCATTTCTAAAAGTGCGATTGCCTACGGCAAGATTTGCTAGTCGTTCAATGGTTTGTTCAAGATACTCAAACTGAATCCGAGTAGAGACGATATTCACTTTTCGCCCTAAGATAATCATTTTAGACCCGCTATGGTAGTGTCTAGTGATCGCACAGCAGTAATTCCCCCAACAAACACCACTTAGTAAAATAAATTTCCATGAGGTCATGCGTTTGAACTGGCGAATGACTTCTTCTTCTAGTGGTTGAGGTGTCCAATCTTGGAGTGAGGCGATCGATAAATTGTGCCGGGTTAGCATTTCTTGGGCTTTAGCTGCGGCGGCGCTTGCCTCTCCCTCGTTGGGAGATTGGCTAAGTGCGAATAGTTTTCTAATTTTGTCAGCGATTTTTTCTAGTTCTAACACCTGTGTCTGCATTCGTATCACTCAAGCAAGTTTTGAAGGAAACATCTTTTTTAATATACTTGTGTAAAATGAAAAATGTAGCTAATTTTTATTCATACATAGCAAGCTTTGTAGCAATTATTACTGCTAAAAACGGATATTCGTGATGAAGCCATGATTACTGAAAATGATGATTCAGTCGATGCAGTGAATGAACTAGTGAGAAAAATCTCTATTAAAGGGGAGCAACGCGATTTTGTGATGTCAGACTTGAAACGAGCGATCGCTAAAATATA
>NZ_JABXKJ010000221.1 GCF_017115085.1 Nostoc sp. NMS7
GGCACTTCGTCGATGTCATCTGGATTATTTTGTTTCTCTTAATCTATGTTTGGCAGTAAATATTGATCGGAGGAAAACCCACAGAATTTATCTGGGTTGGTGTATGCGGCATTGTTAATTACTTTTATGCCCCATGCACCATTTATTTTTAAAGAAAAATCCGCTCAAGGTAAAACTAAAGAATTTGCTACAGTCAACTTAGAATAAACATTTGCTATTGAAGCAATTTAATTTACTATGAATTGGAGCGCTGCATTACCTACCTTTTTCATTACCTTGCGAGAAGGCGTGGAAGCTGCTTTAGTTGTGGGAATCGTCTTCGCCTGTTTACAGCAAGCTCAACAACAAAAATTGCACCGTTGGGTTTACTTAGGAATCCTGAGTGGCATTCTAGCGAGTTTTGTAGTTGGTTTACTAATTCATCTAGGGTTACAGGGATTGCAGACATCTGAACAATTATATGCGCCTGTCTTCAAGCAATTATTCGAGGTGGGATTAGGCGCGATCGCGATCGCAATGCTCAGTTGGATGCTAATTTGGATGACACGACAAGCGCGATTTCTCAAAGCTGAAATTGAAGGTTCCGTCAAAACTGCCTTGGGTGAAGATAACCGCGCAGCTTAGGCAATTTTCAGCTTAGTTTTTATTGCGGTGTTTCGGGAAGGACTAGAAACGGCTTTGTTTATCGTCGCTAAGTTTCAAGAAGGCTTGACACCCATCCTGGGGGCGATCGCCGGACTAGTGATCGCGGTCATAATCGGGATGCTGCTTTTTAAGTGGAGTGTTCGGATCAATTTGAGACAATTTTTCCAGGTGATGGGCGTATTTCTGCTATTGATTGTCTCTGGGTTAGTAATTTCTGCCCTCCGCCATCTGGATGCAGCTGCGATCGCCTTTAGCCAAATCAACCCTGAAGTCTTGGGCGTTTGCGGACAAGGAAATACATCTTGTCTTTTGGGGCCTCAGATTTGGGATCTCTCAACCATCTTACCTGACCGCCAGTTTCCTGGTATTTTGCTGAAAACCTTATTTGGCTATACCCAAAAACTGTATCTAGTGCAGGCTATGGGATATCTCCTCTTTTGGGCAATTGTGGGCGGTCTTTACTTCCGCAGTCTTGATCAGCCAACACAATTAAAGCCAGCAAGCAAACTCAATTAACGTCTATTCCTGAACACCGAACTTGAAAGATTTGACTGAGGGAAATTGACCTCTTGCAAAAATCCCTAACACCCCACCCCCAACCCCTCCCCGCAAGCGAGGAGGGGAGAGAAAGCGTAGCTTTGGCGAAACAGTTAAACTAAATAACTCGTATTTGGCACGATCGCAAAGAAGGCATACTCATACCAAGCAGTCCATAAGAAACTGCGAAGCCATCGCTGACGTTTTTCGGGACTCAATTCATATTCAAACGCCCCACGAGATACATCAATGGAAGATAGATGAGAGTTGCAACCGCAGCCGTGTTGATAAGTAAAACCGTATTTAGAAGCAATACTTTGTACCTTCATCTGAATAGCAAACACCTTACCTGCATGGAGTATGGCATCCCAAGGGCGTTTGTGTTCGATATCGCGCTGATCAAATCGTAAGGCACGTTCTTCAAACACATGATCGCGGTAAATTGGTGCTAGATGCACATGATAGAAGCTAGCAGGTAGTTCATAACCAAACTCATTAAATAAATCTATACCAATGCGAGCCACTTTTACTTCATCAGCGAACTCGATTCCCTTTGATTCCACATCACAAAGAATTTCTGCAAAGTTCGGATAGCTATGCTTGAGAAAGTCCTGCCCAAAAAACTCCAGAGTTTCCCATGCTAGTTGTGCAAATAGCTGCGAGAATGATGGTATTAAGTGAGCTAGTTGGGGGCGATCGCTAAACAAGTCAACATCACCATGCTCTAATTTATATAAGAACAACTGTGCCATCTCAACATAGCTTTGGGGATGGTCAAGTCCAACACTCGCGCTTCCTCTAGCAATGTCTTGCCATGTAGAAGGTAGTTGAGAAACGTGAACCGCATTTTCTCCAGCAATGACTGCAACAGGAGGACATTCGAGAAGTTGCATCGACAATCTCCTTTAAGACTTTAATCTGTAATTTACCTTAAGCGATCGCCAAGTATATCTTCTGAACACAATTAAAAATGTTTGACAGACTGTCTTTTGACAGCAATATCTACGATGAGCTACGCATCGGTATACAGACGAATTTGACTCACGCTTGTTTGCTATATCTGTGCAAGGCTAGGAGGCGATCATATTCAGCTTCATCTGCTGCAATGTCCACATCGATTTCATTTTTGTTGACGTAGTAATGGGTTAATGCCGCATAAACCTGCGCCAAGTTTAAATGCCCTATTTCATGGGCAATTTCTTCTATGCTATGACCCGCGTTATGCCAAATTGCAATTCGACGAACGGTAACTCCTGTGCCTGCAATCAAAGGAGTACCCCCATGAATTCCAGGATGAGAGTCAATCAAACTACCAATGTTAACTGCTACAGCCAAAGTGTTTTCCTCTACACTCAATGCTTTTATGAGGATCTTAGCTTAATCTGATGGCAAGAGGACGAACGAATGGGTTGGTCAAACCTTGGTGGAAGGCGATCGCTGATAGCCTAGACCAGTTTAAGATATAGCTGTCCTACTACACCCCAATTTTCTTATATATTTTCTCACCTTTGACTATCTCTTCATAGTACTGCTCATAAGAGGTGAACCTAATAGATTCTTGTCTTCCTAAACCCAAGATGCCAAAGGTGCAGAGGCTATTATAAAACAGTTCATGTACCCGTTTTTGCAGTACCTGATTGAAATATATGAGGACGTTACGACAAAGGATGACATTAAACTCATTAAAAGAACTGTCAGTTGCTAAATTATGCTGCGCGAAAACAACATTTTCTCTTAGAGATGCTCGAAAAATTGCGTTATCATAAGCTGCTGTATAATATTCTGAGAAAGACTTCTTGCCGCCTGCTTTTAAATAAAGTTGAGTATATTCCTGCATCAGTTTTAGGGAAAAAATCCCACTTTTGGCATTTTGTAATACCTTCTCGTTCGTATCAGTGGCATATATGCGGCAACGGTGGTAAAGTCCTTCTTCTTGAAGCAAAATTGCCATTGAGTAAACTTCTTCACCGGTTGAACATCCAGCGTGCCAGATGCGAATAAATGGATAGGTTTGTAAGAAGGGGATAACTTGATTTCTGAAGGTGTTATAAAAGCTGGGATCACGAAACATTGATGTTACATTCACCGTCAGAGCAAGCAAAAATCGTTCCAAATAGACACGGTTATGGAGTAAACGCTCTTGCAATGCCGAAACATTTGCTAACCCCTCTGACTGCATGAAGCTCTGAATACGCCGCTTAAGTGAAGAAAGAGCATAATCACGAAAGTCATAACCGTAGTACCGATACAGCCCTTCCAAGAGCAGATGTATTTCGATGTCCTCTAAGGTTGGTTTGGGCAAAAGCATAATAATTCGTAATACTTCTCTACCAGAGGCTACGCCAACGGCTGCGCTCAGTACAAGTTCGTAATGACGCTCTCTACGAGACGCTAAAAGCGTAGCTTACAACTTTTACAGAGTACGATGACTCGCTAACGTAATTCGTAATTTATAATTATTACCCCAGGCATGAATGGGCTTTTTGAAATAATGATGCTGGACTTTGGGTAATTTCCATAAATCAATTTAGTTGGTCTTTAGCATCAATTATAAATTAGAAACTAGAATTATTTGCTCATACAAGAATTTTAGATAGGTGATCAAGAAAAAATAATGATCACAACAGGTGTACTTCTACGCTTCAGTAAACTAGGTGCAGCAAATGCACCAGAAAAAAACAAATAGAGAAGATTTTTACAAACTATTTAAGATTGCTATAAAATCTAAACATATTTTCTGCCTAAAATAGCTTGCTGAATCAATTAAATTTGATCCCGGTGCTAGTTATGGGTTTCAGTTTAACCAAGTGACTGTTACTACTAAAATAGCGATCGCTGTTATTGAAATCCCAGCTAGCCATCTAACCTGGTAGCGCAGATTTTTAATCTCTTGGCTCAGACTTTCTTTCTGTGGAATAGAATATGGTTCCAGTTGTACAACTTCGATAGCTACTTGTTGGGGTGTATTTTGGGGTTTTTTAAAAGACACCTGCGTATGTAGCCAATTAGTAATCAGTTGGGGACAGTTCTTTTTAAACCAATTTAAAGCTAAAGTTCTAAAAACTGGTTTCGACATCCGCGCAATTAATTTCATCACCCGATTTAAGGGTTTCAAGCGAAGCTTTTGATTGATCAGATTGACTGAACCAACATCATACAGACAATCCAGAATTAGTTTCACAGTGGCTTCTTCACTGTTAATCAAGTTTTGCAATAAAAGCAGAACATCACGCATCCGCTCTGCTTCCTTATACTTTTCTGCCAAGTTTTCTGGAGGACTTACTGAAGGATTTACGGTTGTATTTACAGTATTTTTTCTTACTATCGTCATATTGGTAACATAGTAGCCATAATAATGTTAGTACACCTATCTACCGAGAGAAAGATTTTTTATCTAGAGAGAGAATCTAAAAGCCAAAATTTGTTTGTGAGATACATGACTATATCAAAGCAGATTTTTTCTGAAGTTGACACCAATGAGCTTTTTCTGTGCCCTTACAGTGTGGTATTTACTTTTCAGTCTCCAAACCTCTAGAGAAGTGCGGTGGAAAATACTAACCATTGACTCTACCTAATTTTTGCAAGCCGATGCAATGGCAGTGCAACTCGATGCAATGGCAGTGCAAGCCGATGCAATGGCATAGCAAGCCGATGCAATGGCATAGCAAGCCGATGCAATGGCAGTGCAAGCCGATGCAATGGCAGTGCAACCCGATGCAATGGCAGTGCAACCCGATGCAATGGCATTACCACCCGATACAATGGCATTGTCTGCAAAAGCGTACTTTTGCAAAGAAGCGACTGTCACAATATTTAAACAAACCTATTTTTTAATTTCAAAAATGTCTGCTAAACACACAAAGAATAGAAGTCCTAGCCAATCTCGTGACTGGCCAATTGAGGAATTACCTGGACTAAGCCACGAGGAACAATCTCAACTGCAAAATTGCGGGATTACTAGCACAGTAGCGCTAATTAAACAAGGAAAAACTCTAGAGGAAAGACTAGCGTTAGCAAATAAATTACAAATTCATCTTCAATATGTAAATAAATGGATGGCTTTGGCTGACTTGGCACGTATTCCCAGTGTGGGGACACAATATTGTGGTTTATTGCTCCATGCGGGTATTGGTTCTGTAGCGCAGTTAGCTCAAACTCCAACTCACAGATTACACCAACAAATTATGCGTTTGCAGGTAGCAACAATGCAACGACGAGATTTGTGTCCAGCAATTGAGCTAGTACAACAGTGGAGTCAGCAAGCGCAAGTAATTATTAATTAGGAGTTTGGAGAGACGCGATTAATTGCGTCTGTACAGTTAAAATTCATAACTAATAACTCCTAACTCATAATTATTCACTCTTTGATCAAGACTCCATTCAGGAAGATATCAGCAAGTCCTTCTGCCATTTCCTGCATTTGTTGGGGGGAAGCATCAGGTTCGATGATGGTATTGTTGGAAAAACCTGCGATCGCAAACATTCCCAAGAAAACTTTCGCAACTAGCTTGGCGTCCATTTGACGATAAATGCCTTTATCCATCGCTGTCTGAAAGAAGGCTTCGCCCACATCAGTCATTTTGGTAATCACTTCTAATTGAATGCGATCGCGCAAATCGGGGTGAAACTGCACCTCCATAAAACAAACACGCATCAAATCGGCATTTTTTTGGAAATTCCACATCCTCCGCCGCATCACTTGAGCGATCGCTTTATAGTTACCCATTTCACTTAATTCTGTGAGTAAATCTGTCAGAATCTCCACCCAGCCGCTAGTCGCTACTTCCACCAAAATTGCCTTTTTATTAGGAAAATAACGAAATAGAGTGCCTTCAGCTACACCTGCTGTTTGTGCTAAATCGCGGGTGGTAGTGCCGTCAAATCCCTTAGAGGCAAACAATCGTTGTGCTGTCTCTAAAATCCGGGTGCGTGTCTGAGCCTCTGAGGGCGGGGAAGAATTAAAAATTCGCATAAAAGTTATGGTGAGATATGTAAAGCAGGATTTGTAGCATTATTGTCTACCTCAAGTAGAAAAAACCCTGAAAACTTAATACAAGATTAACGCTCTTTGGCTAAGTGTCCTGTTTTGTAGTTAGTGTAACTTTATCTTAATTTTTTTGCTTATGAACCAGAACAGTCGGTTAATTTGGGACTTTCCTGCGGAACGCTACGCGAACGACTTCGCTCAGTCGAACGACTTTAAATTTGGGACTTTCCTGCGGAACGCTACGCGTAGCTTGCTTCTCCGAAGGAGTACGACTTCTCTACCAGACGCTGCGCGAACGCTACTTCTCTACGAGAGGCTGCGCCAACGACAACGCTACTTCTCTACGAGAGGCTGCGCCAACGACGTCGCTCAGTACAAGTCAGTACAAGTCAGTCGAACGATTTTAGATTGGTCAAATCAAGTATCTGTCACATGGCGGCGGTTGTTTGTCACTTTGTTAACTTTGATCATCCTTTGGTGCGGATTGCTGCCAGAAATTGCTCTGGCTCAAACTCAGACGGCATCTCCTCCCCAAGAAATCAAAACTCAAACTCCACCAGTTGAAAATTCGATTCAACCTTATCTGGATCGAGTCATCAAGCAGTTAAGGGAATTTCGCCTCGACAATGGTCTAAAATTCATTGTCTTAGAACGACATCAAGCGCCTGTAGTTTCTTTTCTTACCTATGCGAATGTCGGTGGTGTGGATGAGGTAGAGGGCAAAACTGGTGTAGCTCACTTTCTGGAACATTTAGCGTTTAAAGGCACAACACGCATTGGTACAAAAGACTACAAAGCAGAAAAACCTCTACTTGAAGCATTAGAACGGTTGGATGCTCAAATTAAAACAGCGAAAACCGATGGCAAAAAAGCTGAGGTTGCTCGGTTAGAAACTGAGTTTAAGCAAGTGGAATCACAAGCAGGTAAGCTAGTTTTGCAAAACCAATTGGGGCAAATTGTCGAACAAGCCGGAGGCGTGGGTTTAAATGCCAATACTTCTAACGAAGCCACCCGTTATTTTTACAGCTTTCCTGCCAATAAGCTGGAACTTTGGATGTCGTTGGAGTCGGAGCGATTTCTTGATCCGGTAATTAGTCGGGAGTTTTATAAAGAGAAAGATGTCATTTTAGAAGAACGGCGGATGCGGGTGGAGAATTCACCCATTGGACTGATGCTGGAGAAATTTGTTGATACTGCTTACAAAGTCCATCCCTACAAGCGTCCGGTGATTGGTTATGACGAAGATATCCGTAATCTGACACCAGATGATGTCCACAAGTTTTTTGATACTCACTACGTACCAAGTAATTTAGCGATCGCCATTGTCGGAGATGTGAACGCGGCTCAGGTGAAAAAATTGGCGCAAACTTATTTTGGCCGCTATCAACCAAAAACCAAAGCTGTTGAACAAATCCCGACAGAACCGCCACAACAACAAACACGAGAAGTTACTTTACGGCTACCTTCTCAACCCTGGTATTTAGAAGGTTATCATCGTCCGGCAATTACCCATCCAGATAATGCAATCTATGAAATCATTGGCAGTTTATTAAGTGATGGGCGCACGTCGCGGCTGTATAAGTCTTTGGTAGAAAAGCAACGTTTGGCGCTTAATGCTCAAGGTTTTAGCGGATTTCCTGGAGATAAGTACCCAAACCTGATGTTATTCTATGCTCTCACGGCACCTGGTCATACAGTTGATCAATTGGCGGTGGCTTTGCGCCAAGAAATTGACAAATTAAAAACTGAGCCGATAGCGGCGGCTGATTTGCAACGGGTGAAAACCCAAGCACGGGCGGGTTTGTTACGTACCCTCGATTCAAATATGGGGATGGCTCAACAATTATTGGAATATGAGGTGAAAACTGGCTCTTGGCGGAATTTGTTTAAGCAGTTGGATGATATTGCGGCGGTGACGACGGCTGATATTGAGCGGGTGGCAAAAAAGACGTTTACGCCGGAAAATCGCACCATTGGTAAGTTGTTATCGAAAGAAGCTTAAGAGAAATGAACCGCAAAGGACGCGAAGGAAGAAAGTATGCAGAGGTTTAAGCTGAAGGGTAAACAATTCAAAATTCAAAATGGAAAGGGGCTGATTTATGCTTTAGTTGCTGTTTTTACGTGTTTGCTTCTAACTTGTAATTTTTCTCTGGCGGCGACAACTGAGGCAAAGCATTACACGGAGTTGCAGCTTCCACCGCTACCTGAGATCAAGTTACCCAAGTATGAGCGGTTTGTACTTCAAAACGGCTTGGTTGTCTATTTGATGGAGGATCACGAGTTACCGTTGGTGAACGGGACGGCGTTTGTGCGGACAGGAAATCGCTTGGAACCACTACAGAAAGTCGGTTTAGCTGGTTTTACAGGCGCGGTGATGCGAACTGGAGGAACTAAGCAGCATTCGCCTGATCAACTCAACGAGATATTGGAACAACGGGCGGCGGCTGTGGAAACTAGTATTGGTGAAGCTTCTGGTAGTGCTACCTTTGACGCCCTTAGTGAAGATTTAGAAACGGTGTTTGGGCTGTTTGCGGAGGTGGTGCGATCGCCTGTATTTGCTCAAGAAAAGCTAGACTTGGCTAAGACACAAGCTAAGGGTGGCATTGCCCGTCGTAATGACAATCCAGATGGAATTGCTAGTCGAGAATTTAAGAAACTGATCTATGGGAAAGATAGCCCATACGCTCGCACGATCGAGTATGCAACGGTGGATCAGGTTGAGCGTGAGGATTTGCTCAATTTCTATCAGCAATATTTTCACCCCAATAATCTGATTTTGGGGATTGTTGGGGATTTTGAGGCGAAGAAAATGCGATCGCTCGTTCAAGCTAAGTTTGGCGACTGGAACCGGAACCCAGGTATTGCTAAACCCAAATTACCAACGGTTTCGCCAGCTAATACAGGTGGAGTCTTTTTTGTCAATCAGCCACAATTAACCCAAAGTAGTGTACTTATCGGGCATTTAGGCGGACGGTTTGACAATCCCGATTATCCGGCGCTGGATGTATTGAATGGGGTGTTAAATGGATTTGGTGGACGCTTATTTAATGAAGTGCGATCGCGTCAAGGTTTAGCTTACTCTGTCTATGGCCAGTGGAGTCCCCGCTACGATTATCCTGGAATGTTTATTGCTGGTGGACAAACGCGATCGGATGCTACTGTCCAGTTTGTCAAAGCCTTACAAGAGCAAATCAAGCGTATCCAAACTCAAAGAGTCACAGCAAAAGAACTGGCTTTTGCCAAAGAGTCTACACTTAACTCCTTTGTATTCAACTTTCAAGATCCCAGCCAAACCTTATCACGATTGATGCGATACGAATATTACGGCTATCCAGCTGATTTTCTCTTTCGCTATCAAAAAGCCGTCGCCGCCACCACAGCCGCCGATGTGCAACGGGTAGCACGAGAATACCTGAAGCCAGAAAAGCTGGTAACTCTAGTAGTGGGCAATCAAACCGCCATTCAACCGCCATTAACGCAGCTAGCAGCACAGGTGACACCAATAGATGTAACGATTCCCGGTTCGCAGCCACAGGCAAAAAATTAATCGCGTCCGTAGGTAGACACTCAATATACAAATCAAATCGCAAGACTCAGATCCCCGACTTCTCTAAGAAGTCGGGGATCTTGTTGTTCAAATATCGGGAAATGACTCAGGACAAATTGTAGTAATCAGTAGAAACTAAATCAGGAACCAAAACCTCTGTGAACTCCAGAGGTTTTTTCTTCGCTCTAAACAATTTTAGTGAGGAAGTAGCAAAAATTGTCGCCGCGTATTAGTCAACTAGAGTAAGCTAAATTTAGGTTTAAGCTACTGGGAGTGGAGATGATGTTGTTGGAATTAAAGCGCATCCATGTTCCACCAGGACAAAGAGTGATATTGCGAGATGTAACCTGGCAGGAATTGGAAACAATTCTAGAGGATTTAGGAGAACATCGGGCTGCACGAATTGCTTATGACAGGGGAATACTGGAAATTATGGCACCATTGCCAGAACATGAATATGATAAAGAAATTATTGGTGATTTAATTAAAGCGCTTCTAGAACAGCTAAATACTGAGTTTATCAGCCTTGGTTCTACCACTTTCAAAAACCAAGCAATGGCTCAAGGTATAGAACCTGACCAGTGTTTCTATATAAAGAATGAATTTAGGATTCGCGGCAAGAAGCGATTAGATTTAACAGTAGATCCGCCTCCAGATTTAGCTTTAGAAATTGATATTACTTCTCGCACTCATCCTAATATTTATGAAGCTTTAAAAGTACCTGAGCTTTGGCGTTTTGATCAAGGAAAGCTCAAAATTAATGTTCTGCGAGATGGGCATTATGTAGAGTCTCAGCAAAGCCTAAATTTTCCTCTATTTCCACTAATTGAGGCAATTCCTCAATATCTTAAGCAAAGTACAACAGCAGGCAGAAATGCAACACTCAAGGCTTTTCGTCTTTGGGTACAAAAGCAAATACAACAGCAATGATTGAATAATTCGTAATTCGTAATGACGCTCGCGGACTCGCTAACGCTGCGCTAACGTAATTCGTAATTTAAGAAATTAATTATTAATGAATTTTATATTGGGTAACATCTAGCAATCCTATTTGATTTGCTCTCCACCTATAGGCTAAGATCCCCGACTTCTTCAAGAAGTCGGGGATCTTATGTTCGTAACTCATTTAGGATTGCTATAGCTTGATTTATTCTTACCTACTTACTACTCAAGATGTAATGTAAGAAGTAGGGTAGCACAGCTAGGTGTGCTACTCTACGAATCACCTGTATTCCACTCTCCGAAAGTCTCAGGTGATGAAATCTACATTACTTAAACCACGTCTATCTTGAAACCTGTAGTTCTTCTGTGATCAAAAGGATTTGCCCTCATCCCCCAACCCCTTCTCCCATATCTGGGAGAAGGGGAGCTAGAATTTCAAAGTCCGTCTCCCATATCTGGGAGAGGGATTTAGGGTGAGGGCGAAAACTATGGTTCTCAACTTAGATGAGGTTTAGTAATGATTCAGGTTAATGCCAGCTTCTTTTGCCATTACTTCTAAGCCTTTGGTTCCTATGGTTTTGATTGCTTTAGTAGACAGCTTTAATCTCACCCAGCGATTTCCACCTTCCCACCAAACACGCTTGCTTTGCAGATTGACGTGCTGAAGGCGTTTAGTACGGCGGTGAGAGTGGGAAACAGCAAAGGCGTTATTTGCCTTTTTACCAGTTAGTTCACAGCGACGGGACATAGCAAATATCTCCAGATTTCTATTTTAATACAGCCTTTCCATTTTAGGTCTTAGGCAACAGAAGTAGGAAAAGAGATGGAGAGCAGGCTTGCCGTGAGCTTGTCCTGAGCGTAGTCGAAGGGCGTAGCCGAATGGGAGTGGGGGGAGAAATAACTCCAAACTCCTGTACAGACGCGATTAATCGCGTCTCTCCTAACTCAGCACTATTTACTAGCTTCTTCCGTCAGCTTGGTGAGTACCTCATTCGATCGCTCGACGAAAGATTTCATCCCCTCAGCATCAAATCCTTTCTGAGACATCAGCGCTAAATCGTAGACGTGTTGGCAAATCAAGTTCACTAACTGATTTGTAGGCGATTCACCCTCACCTTGAATAATACTACTTTGGTTAAGATTTGCCAGATTTTGAATCAGTGGGTGAGCAGTATTCACCACCAAAATGTGATCTTCGGGAAATTCTGTTGTCTGCTGCTGCATCATGGCGTTCATTTCTCGCAGGCGGCGGAGAATCTCTGGTAAAAGCACGATCGCAGGTGGTGTCCCTTGAGGATCATCTGATTTCAACGCTTCAGTACGGATGTTGAGTTTCGGTTTGTTGAGAGATTTTTCAAATAACTCTTTGATCGTCTCACTCCGAGTTTTGTTCGTCTTGGGATCAATAATTTCCGTACCTTTGTCTTGTTCTAGCAGCGTATTATCTAACTCGGAATCTACCCGCGTAAATTTGACATCCTGATATTCCCGCTCTAAGAAGTTGATAAAGTGTGTGTCAATGAAGGAGTCCATAAACAGGACTTCCAAGCCTTGATTTTTGTGCAATTCTATGTAGGTAGCTTGGGTTGCTTCATCGGTGCTGTAGAAAACCCGATTTTCGTTACGTTCTTTGTTACGTTCTAGATACTCTTTGAGTGTGGTGTAAGGAGCGCTGGGTGAGGAAAAATCAGAACTGGGTGAAGGAGTGACATCTTGCCAAGCATCCCCCTCTGAAGACTGTACCTCAACTGCTGGAGTTTCAGCAGCAGGTTTTTCTGTCAGCTTGGCGGTGGTGCGGAAGACTATGATATCTTCGATTTGTTTTTTGAATTTCTCGTCGTTGAGAACGCCGAATTTGACAAAAGTCCCAAGATCCTTCCAGGCGCTAATGTATTGTTCGCGGTTGTCGCGGAAAAGTTCTTTGAGGCGATCGCCTACTTTTTTAGCAATGTAATCACCGATTCTCCGCACGGTGCGATCGCCTTGCAAGGCACTGCGCGATACATTCAGAGGAATATCGCTGCTATCAATCACACCCCGCATTGGAGTCAGAAATTGCGGAATAATTTCTTCGCAGTTGTCACTAACAAAAACTTGATTACAAAATAGCTTGATCTGCCCTTTAGTAACATCTACATCCGGCCTCATTTTGGGAAAATACAGAATCCCGTTGATGATAAAGGGATAGTCTGTATTTAGATGTACCCATAACAGTGGCTCTTCCTGAAAAGGATACAGGTAGCGGTAAAACTCTAAATAATCTTCTTGACTCAGATTACTCGGAGACTCTCGCCACGGTGCTTTTTGCTTATTTAATACTTCGCCATCCAGTTTTATTGGTACTGGCAAGAAGTCGCAGTAGGTCTTGACAAGATTCTTAATCCGTGCTGTTTCTAAAAATTCCTCCTCTTCTCCTTGCAGGCTGAGAGTAATAGTAGTGCCGCGAGTTGTCCGGGGCGAATCTTCCAGGGTGAAAGCTGGGGAACCATCGCAAGTCCAGTGAACCGCCTGCGCTCCTTCTTGATATGAGAGGGTATCAATTTCTACCTTTTGCGCCACCATGAAGGAAGAGTAGAAACCAAGCCCGAAGTGGCCGATTATCGGTTGATCTGATTTGTCTTCATACTTGTGAATAAACTCTTCAGCACTAGAGAAGGCAACCTGATTGATATATTTCTTAACTTCATCTGCGGTCATCCCGATACCGTTATCGGATATAGATAGGGTTTTGTTATTTTTGTCAATGGCAATTTCAATTTCCGGTTCGCCGATATCTCCAGCGTAATCTCCGGCGCGGGATACCATTTTCAGCTTTTGGATGGCATCTACAGCGTTAGATACCAGTTCTCGTAAGAAGATTTGGTGATCTGAGTAGAGCGACTTCTTGATAATTGGGAAAATATTCTCAGTATGAATACTGATAGTGCCTTGTTCTAGCATGATTCGTAATCTTCAATGTTAGTATCTGAAACGATGATAGTGGCTAATACAGCCCAGTCCTCTGTTTTCCAGGATAAACCCGGAGAACACAGAAGGGCATGATACCAATTAGGATTTTAAAAGATAGCTGAGGCGATGTCTACGACGGGCTGCGCCTACGCTCGCTTTTTGAGGATTGTTTGCCCCCATTTTCAGATTCGGATTTCCCGACTCCCGATTTTTTACCCAGGTCTATTAGTCTAGTTGAGACTGCTGTCTAATCTATTGCTGGAATTCTTCTCCAATACCAAAAAATAGTGATACGGATAAGTGGGATCGATAAATTCTTGCTTGACAGTTAATCCAGCTTTGGCAACAGAGTTTAAAATCCGCTTTTTGGGATATCCTTTCAAACCCATTTCCCAGTAGTGTTCGTCACATACTGGCTTTGTACTCCAGAATTTTGGTATAAGGTGAAATCGTCGGTTATAAACCCTATCTACACGAGGTTTTACCCGCCTGCACGGGTTATAAACCCTGAATTTTTTCTTAGTCCTCGGAGGGGGACGAGAGTTTATCTAACCGCTAATTCCATTCGCCACGGCTTAAGTTTACACTGTATTCCAGGCAATTAATAACTGCTATGTAGCAATCTGTGGTACTGATACCTTCACCAGCATTTTTTTACTAAAAGACAGACCTGTTTCATTTTTGTCAATGATAATTGTGTCTCCAGAGATAAAGGTATTTTCCAATAACTTGGTGGCGAGGGGGTTTTCTATTTCTCGCTGAATTGCCCGTTTCAGGGGGCGGGCACCATAAACTGGGTCATAGCCTGATTCTACAAGGTGATCACAGGCAGATTGGGATATTTCAAAGAAGATTTTTTGCTCGCGCAGGAGATTTTCTACGCGCTTGAGTTGAATGCGGATAATCTGCCGCATTTCGGTGCGATTTAGGGTATGGAAGAGAATAATGTCATCGACGCGGTTGAGAAATTCCGGGCGGAAATGCGATCGCAAGTTTTCCATTACTCGCTTCCGCATTGTTTCATACTTGGAATCATCACCAGATATATCCAAGATATGTTCGCTACCAATGTTACTGGTCATGACAATAACGCTGTTGCGAAAATCTACCGTTCTTCCCTGAGAGTCAGTAATTCTCCCATCATCTAACACCTGCAATAAAATATTGAATACATCGGGGTGCGCCTTTTCGACTTCATCCAGCAGCACCACCGAATAAGGACGGCGGCGAACTGCCTCGGAAAGTTGACCACCTTCTTCATATCCTACATATCCTGGAGGCGCTCCCACAAGGCGAGAAACTGAGTGTTTTTCCATATACTCAGACATATCTAAGCGCACCAAGGCATCATCAGAATCAAAGAGAAACTGAGCTAAAGCACGCGCGAGTTCTGTTTTACCCACACCTGTCGGTCCCATGAACAAAAATGAACCAATGGGACGAGAGGGATCTTTCATCCCCGCACGGGCGCGACGAATTGCGGCTGCTACCGCTTCTACAGCCTCTTCTTGCCCAATGACTCGTTCATGTAAATGACTTTCTAGTTGGAGTAATTTTTGCCGTTCCGATTCCAACAGGCGATTAACAGGGATTCCTGTCCATTTGGCGACGATTTCGGCAATATCGGCTTCAGTAACTTGTTCTCGGAGTAACGTGGAACCTTGATTTTGAATTTCTAAAAGGTTCGCTTCTTTGGCTTCGCGATCGCGTTGTACTCCTTCCAATTTGCCATACTTCAGTTGGGCAGCTTTATTCAGATCATAGGCACGTTCCGCCTGTTCAATTTGCACTCGCAGCCCATCTTCTTCTTTCTTTAAGCTGCTTATCGCCTCCAATATCTGCTTTTCACCTTGCCATTGCTCATTAAATATTTGCTGTTTTTCCGTCAACTTGGTGATTTCTTGCTCAATTCGCTGCAAACGTTCTTTGGTTTGGGGAGTACCCTTTTCTTCGCCAGCTAATGACAGCTTTTCCATTTCTAACTGCATGAGGCGGCGATCAATGGTTTCCAATTCGGCTGGTTTGGAGGTAATCTCCATTTTCAACTGTGCTGCTGCCTCATCCACCAAATCAATCGCTTTATCTGGTAAGAAGCGATCGCTAATATAACGCGCTGACAGGGTTGCTGCTGCTACCAAAGCCGAATCAGAAATTTTGACGTTGTGATGAACTTCATAACGTTCTTTCAATCCCCGCAGAATCGAAATAGTATTTTCTACACTTGGCTGATCCACAAATACTTGCTGAAAACGGCGTTCTAGGGCGGCGTCTTTCTCAATGTGTTTGCGAAACTCATCCAGGGTTGTAGCGCCAATGCAACGCAGTTCTCCCCGCGCCAGCATTGGTTTAAGCAGATTTCCGGCATCCATTGCCCCTTGTTGATTGGAACCGGTGCCGACTACGGTGTGTAGTTCGTCAATAAACAGGACAATTTGCCCGTTAGATTCCGTAACTTCCTTGAGGACTGCTTTCAGGCGTTCTTCAAATTCACCTCGCAATTTTGCCCCAGCGATCAAACTGCCCATATCTAAAGAGATGAGTTGGCGGTTTTTCAGAGATTCGGGAACATCACCATTTACCATTCGCTGTGCCAAAGCTTCCGCGATCGCAGTTTTACCTACCCCAGGCTCACCAATCAATACAGGGTTATTTTTGCTACGTCGAGACAAGACTTGAATTACCCGCCGAATTTCGTCATCCCGCCCAATTACTGGATCGAGTTTTCCAGCTTTTGCCTGTTCTGTCAAATCTCTGCCAAATTTTTGTAAGGCTTCATAGCGGGATTCTGGGGTTTGATCTGTCACCTTTTGGCTACCGCGAACGGTTTTAATCGTAGTTTCTAGTTTAGCTGTATCCGCGTTAAAGCCTTTGAGTAGCTTTCGTCCAATGCGATCGTCTTCAGCAAATGCCAAAAGTATGTGTTCTACAGAAATGTAAGAGTCTTTCATCTTGGCTCTAACTTCCTCAGCGCGGTCTAGTAAAACATCTAAATTGCGGCTAAGGTAAAGCTGATCACTTTTACCAACTTTCGGCTGACGTTGGGTAAAGGCTTCTAGCTGCTCTTGCAAGCGGATTGGATCGACCTCAGATCGAGCCAGGATACGTATTGCCAGACTAGTGGGTTCTTCCAAGAGGGCAATAATTAAATGTTCAACATCTAGTTGCTGTTGTTGATAAGCACGGACTATATCCTGAGATTTAACAATTGCTTCCCAGGCTTTATCAGTAAATTTATTCGGATCTGTAGGTTGCATCTTTAGAATTTTGGAATTGGGATTTTTAGTTTAGGGATTGGGGATTATTAAAGGGAGTGGGGAATAGGGAGTGGGGAGAGACGCGATTAATCGCGTCTGTACTGGGGAATGGGGAGTGGTTGTAACCCTACTCCTTAGTACCCAGATAATTATCCAAACATTCTCAGCGTATATCCGTGTGTATCTCCGGTGGCAATTTGGGATTGGTAATTGTTGATAGTTTAATCGATTACCTATTTTCTAATTTAAAACTAAAATACTGTTCTGAGGGGACTTTGCCAAATGGTGTTATTGGAGTGATGTCTACGATGGTTACTGAGCTTGCCGTACCCTTCGGGAAGCAAGCTACGTGCAGCGTCTCGTAGAGAAGTACGGATTACGCAAACAATAGCTGAAAAGAATTGATTTTTAGGTAGGGGCAATTCATGTCGCTTTAGCTGACCGCAGGGTATTGCCTCTACCGCGTGTAGTTTTGCTTTTCCAAATATCGGTGTGGATTTTGCGATCGCTCAAAAGCAAAACTTGCTGCCCAGATCCCCGACTTCTTCAAGAAGTCGGGGATCTAAATCCAATTACTGACTCACAAGAGCAACTTGTGATTCCTGTTTGACTGCTGACCCTTGAGTTCCCAGTTCGATCAGTTCAATTTTATACCCATCTGGATCTTCTACAAAAGCAATTACCGTTGAACCATGTTTCATCGCCCCTGGTTCGCGCACGACTTTACCGCCCTGATTGCGGATTTCCTCACACGTAGCGTAAATATCATCAACGCCAAGGGCAATGTGACCATAAGCATTACCCAATTCGTACTTTTCAACGCCCCAGTTGTAGGTTAGTTCGATCACCGAGTTGTCGCTTTCATCACCGTAGCCAACAAAAGCCAGGGTAAATTCTCCCCCAGAAAAATCTTTTCGGCGCAGTAATTTCATTCCTAGAATTTCACAGTAGAACTTTAAGGACTCTTCAAGGTTGCCCACCCGCAGCATTGTGTGTAGTAATCGCATATTGACCTTTTCTCTGTAATTGATTTAGTGTTATTCTCTGTCAACATTTTACAGAAGTTGCCAGAGGCGATCGCATTTGGACAAAATCCAAAAATTGTTCAGCTTCGGCAAAGACAGGGGACTGGAGAGGAGTTCAAAGGCTCAACTGCCAAGTAAAAAGGCTCAACTCTCAAGTAAAAAGGCTCAACTGCCAAGTAAAAAGGCTCAACTCTCAAGTAAAAAGGCTCAACTGCCAAGTAAAAAGGCTCAACTGCCGAGTAAAAAGGCTCAACTGCCGAGTAAAAAGGCTCAACTGCCGAGTAAAAAGGCTCAACTGCCGAGTAAAAAGGCTCAACTGCCGAGTAAAAAGGCTCAACTGCCGAGTAAAAAGGCTCAACTGCCGAGTTCAGAGCTAGTAATGAATATAAGACTCACCTTGACAACACTAATCTCCAATCCTTAATCTCAATCCTTGGGCAAAGCGCTTTGACCAAATGACTGGAAATATTCTTAAATCTCAACCTATAAAGCTTCCTAAACGCCTATGCTAGCGATTGGGTTAGCCACTAAACAATATCGGCGCTAAGAACGCAATCGAAGTAAAGGACTAAGTAAAGATGAGTAAATTTGTAGATACTGCTATTGAGGCGATGGCAGCTCGTGAAATTCTTGATTCACGCGGTAGACCGACAATTGAAGCCGAAGTGCATTTAGCCAACGGTGTTGTCGGACTAGCACAAGTTCCCAGTGGTGCCTCTACTGGCACTTTTGAGGCTCATGAACTGCGTGATGGCGATAAAAGCCGTTATGGGGGCAAAGGCGTACTCAAGGCAGTGCAAAACGTTAGAGAAGCACTTGCACCCCAATTGTTAGGCTTGGATGTCCTCAACCAAGAACTGCTAGACCGGACAATGATCGCCATAGATGGTTCTCCTAATAAATCTAATTTGGGGGCTAATGCGATTTTGGGGGTTTCCCTAGCAGCAGCCAAAGCTGGTGCTGAATCTTTGGGAATTCCTCTATATCGCTATTTAGGTGGACCTTTAGCGAATTTGCTCCCAGTGCCGTTGATGAACGTGATTAACGGTGGCGCACACGCTTCAAACAACGTAGATTTTCAAGAGTTTATGATTGTCCCCATTGGCGCAACTTCCTTCCGGGAAGCATTGCGTTGGGGTGCAGAGGTGTTTGCAACCCTCAGTCAAGTATTAGATGAGAAGGGTTTGCTAACTGGTGTGGGTGATGAAGGCGGTTTTGCCCCTAACCTAGAGTCTAATCAGGTGGCTTTGGAATTGCTGGTTGCTGCCATTGAAAAAGCTGGTTATAAGCCAGGGGAAGAAGTAGCTTTAGCGTTGGATGTGGCGGCTAGTGAGTTTTACAAGAATGGGCAGTATGTTTATGATGGTAAACCTCACGCTCCTAGGGTGTTTATTGATTACCTTGCTCAATTGGTTGAGCAATATCCAATTGTGTCAATTGAGGATGGCTTGCATGAAGAAGATTGGCAAAGTTGGCAATTGCTGACCCAGAAGTTAGGTTCGCGGGTGCAGCTGGTGGGAGATGACTTGTTTGTTACTAATGCCACGCGCTTGCAAAGAGGCATCCAGGAAAAAGCCGCTAATGCCATTTTGATTAAACTCAATCAAATTGGTTCACTCACCGAAACCTTAGAAACAATTGATTTGGCAACTCGCAACGGTATCCGTTCAGTAATTAGCCATCGTTCTGGTGAAACCGAAGACACAACGATCGCTGATTTAGCCGTAGCAACCCGCGCCGGTCAAATCAAAACAGGTTCCCTCTGTCGCAGCGAACGCGTAGCAAAATATAATCGCTTGCTGCGAATTGAAGATGAACTAGGCGATCGCGCCGTTTATGCTGGTGCTGTGGGGTTAGGGCCGAAGTAGAGAGATGAGGGAGCAGGGGGAGATGAGGGAGCAAAATCCCCCTCATCCCCCTCATCCCCATTCATCACGGATAAAACCCCAACTTGGACAACCCCAAGCTTTCATCCCAGCCCATCATGAGATTCATGCACTGAACCGCTTGCCCCGCTTGTCCTTTAATTAGGTTATCAATTGCTGACATGACAATCACCCGACCTGTGCGTGGGTCAACTTCTACACCGATATAACAAAGATTGCTGCCGCTAGCCCATTTAGTTTGGGGGTAAATGCCGCTACCGCAGATTTTCACCCAAGGAGAGTTGCGGTAGAAGGCTGAGAAAATTGTGATTAAGTCATCTCGCACTAAACCAGGATCGCGCAGTGTAGCATATACCGTTGCCAAAATACCGCGCACCATTGGGATCAGGTGTGGTGTAAATTGGATCATGAGTTCGTGACCAGCTAAGTTACTGCAAATTTGCTCAATTTCTGGGGTATGACGGTGACGACCGACATTGAAAGCGGCTATGGAGTTGTCTGCTTCAGATAGTAATAAGTTTGTTTGAGCTTGCCGTCCACTGCTAGATGTGCCAGATTTGGCATCGATAATAGCTGTTTCTGGTACGATTAAACCTTGCTTTAAAAGTGGCAAAAGTGCCAGAAGACTCGCAGTGGCATAGGAACCAGGACAGCCAATGAGTTGAGCTTCGGCAATGCGATCGCGATAAAGTTCTGGTAATCCATAAACTGCTGTAGCTGCAATTGTGCGATCGCTTCTCTGTGTCCCATACCAATTTGTATAAGTTGTCAAATCACTAAACCGATAATCTGCACTTAAATCTAATACTTTACATCCTTTTTCCAACAGTTTGGGCGCGATTTGGCAAGCCAGACCATTTGGTAAAGACAGGAAAACTACTTCACAGCGATGAGCAATTATTTCTGGTTCTACCGCCTCTATTAGCAGGTTAGTTGCATGAGCCAAATACGGGTAGAGATCCCCCAAGGATTTCCCGATACTACTCTCACCGCCTAAATAAACCAGTTCGACTTCTGGATGATCCATCAGTAATCGTACTAACTGTACTCCGCCATAGCCCGACGCGCCAACAATCCCAACGGGTACGCGTCTAAATTTGCCCATGATCTGAAATCCTTATCCCATGAATAGTTAATTCGTTCTCAGCTATAAACAATATCAGCGACTAGACGCACAGCACACAAAACACCCCAAACCCCTCATCCTCTTTATCCTTTACCGTCGCCGCACTTTATCCCCACTTTTGGCAAAAATTTTTGCCAGGTGATCAAATCATCAGAATATTCGGTAAATTGGTAATTGTTTTGAGCGTTTAAAGGGATAGTCAAATATCCCTTCTAAGCAAGACTTAGACAATCGAGCCTGTTTTTAGACCTGAGAGTGTCAATGCTAGTCTACTTCTTGCCTCATAAAGGAGCTACAATTTAAAAGAAGAAATTGTTAAAAAAATTTACCTTGGTAGCGGAAATCTTTCTGTGTCACAGCCTAATATTACCCAAGCTTTTAAATTTAAATTTGATTCGATTGATGCCGCCTTAGCAGACCTAAAAGCTGGTCGCGTTATTGTAGTCGTAGATGATGAAAATAGAGAAAATGAAGGCGACTTAATCTGTGCTGCCCAATTTGCTACACCCGACACGATTAATTTTATGGCGGTGGAAGCTAGAGGACTAATTTGTTTGGCAATGACAGGCGATCGCCTAGATGAGCTAGACTTACCCTTGATGGTCAGCAACATTACAGATACTAACCAAACTGCCTTCACTGTTAGTATTGATGCCAGCCCAGACTTGGGTGTTACCACTGGCATTTCAGCTGAAGACCGCGCCCGCACTATCCAGGTCACTCTCAACCCAGCCACAAAACCTACCGATTTACGTCGTCCTGGTCATATTTTCCCGATTCGGGCTAAAGAGGGAGGCGTACTCAAACGCGCTGGACATACAGAAGCTGGTGTGGACTTAGCTCGACTAGCTGGGCTATACCCATCTGGGGTAATTTGCGAAATTCAAAACCCTGACGGTTCAATGGCGCGGTTGCAGCAGTTAGTTGAATATGGTCAACGTCACAATTTAAAAATTATTAGTATTGCCGATTTAATCAGTTATCGGCTAAAACACGATCGCTTAGTCTATCGGGAAGTTGTTACTAAGCTGCCTAGTCAGTTTGGCCAGTTTGAAATTTACGCCTACCGCCATACTGTGGATAACACAGAACACGTTGCAATTGTCAAGGGCGATCCCGCTAACTTCAAAGATGAGCCGGTTTTAGTGCGGATGCACTCAGAATGCTTAACTGGTGATGCTTTGGGTTCTTTGCGCTGCGATTGTCGGATGCAGTTAGAAGCCGCACTGAAAATGATTGAGGCAGCAGGTCAAGGTGTAGTTGTATACCTGCGCCAAGAAGGACGGGGAATCGGCTTGATTAACAAGCTGAAAGCCTACTCATTGCAGGATATGGGACTGGATACAGTAGAGGCAAATGAGCGTTTGGGATTTCCGGCCGACTTGCGAGACTACGGCATGGGGGCACAAATGCTCATGGACTTGGGCATCAAAAAGATCCGGTTGATTACGAATAATCCCCGTAAAATTGCTGGAGTCAAGGGTTATGGGTTGGAAGTAGTCGATCGCTTGCCATTGTTGATTGAGGCAACCGACTACAATTCCTATTATCTGGCGACAAAGGCGAAAAAGCTCGGTCATCTGCTGTTACAGACTTATCTAGTAACAGTAGCAATCCACTGGCGAGATGACCCGGAAGCTATTACCGAACGTTATGAACGCCTAGAGAAACTGCGACACTTAGCCGCAAGTAATGATTTATTGTTGCAGGAAGAAGCGCGTCCCTTAGCGATCGCTATATTTGACGAGCCATCTTTAACAGTACACTTGGGTTTTGACCAGGCAAAAGTTGCTAGCTCTGATTGGTATCAGCAAAGTGGTCATCCTTATATACAAGCTATCTTCCAAATTCTGGACAACCTCGCAACTTTGCCTTACATCCAGAAACTAGAATTTCTGATTTCCTCTGGTTGCGACCCTTTGAGTAATTTACAAGTCCAACTAGATCGACAGACATTCCCGGATGGTACACTGCCTTCATCGATTAGCGATCGCCTCGAAAAGCAGCAAATCTATAGCTTTACCAAATAGCTTCCATAATCGTTTGGATGCAACGCATGGTAGGGGCACAGCATTGCTGTGCCCCTACGAGTGGTCTGTATTCCATGCAATTGAGAACCGCTATAGATGTAATTTAACAGCAACCAAATAAATAAATTAATTACTTACTTTATAGATTGGTCTGACCTGACGATAAGTATTAAGTAAGTTCAGAAATTTATTACCATCAAAATTTATCGGGTCAATTTTTTTACCAGAACGGTCTACTAGACGGTGCGTAGTAATGCGATCGTTTCTGACTTGACTTTGAGCAATTAACCAAGCAAGAGAATTATATTGAGCTTCGGTGTAACCGCTATGGGTTTGTTGGCTGCTACTGTCATAACTATCTGGCGGTGTTTCCAAAGAAACGTGATAAGCAAAATTATTCACAGACGCGGGCAAATTTGGATTAGTCTGCACAGTTTCCACTCCCTCGGAACCATCAAATACTGAGTTAGCTGCACCAAAAGCCCGCTTTTCTGGCGGTACTAGATAAACCACCGTTCCCTCTAACTTGATTAAAGCGTGGTAACTTGCTTGCACACTTTCATCGTTATGGGCTACTTGAAAGAAATTAACGGCACTGGAAGCAGAATAACCAGTTTCATGGAGGACGATAATTGGTTGATTGTTGACAGGAATGCCGTTAACATCTTGGGCGTATCGTTCTCCATAGTTACTTGGGTCAACCGAAGCAACTTGATAATTAGGTCTATAACGTGCAAAAGCTTTAGTGGTTATGTACCTTGCTACAGGCTTGTAAATCTTGACTGGGGACTTGATAACATTTTGAGATTTCTTCTCCGGGTATTTCGCTGATTGGAATTGCACCTGGGGATATTGACTCCAAGTTGTAGTCTGTGGATAGGATGTATGGGATGTTATCGGACTATGTTGTAATTTTGTTGCTCGTCCAATTAGCAGCACTACAATTAAAGCCATGAACATCAGCGAGATTAGTAGCACCCTAGTCGCCCAGTCTGTAAACCTCATTTTTCTAATACCAGTAAAACGGTAGATATTAACTTACGCGATGTGCAACTTATTCCTCTTCCCCACAGGAAGCAACGGTGTACACACAAGTTATCCGATTACCCAAAAGTCCTCCAAAACCTCAAAGAGTCCTATCGGCCATCCCTCTCCTTACTAAGGAGAGGGACAGGTCTTGCGTAGCAGAACCAGGGTGAGGTTTCTTTGGGCTATTCGAGAAAGCGTCAATTGCGTCTCGATAGACTTGTGTGTACACCGTAGCCCACAGTCCGAGAGGCTTTGATTCTTCCTCCCCAACGCTGGTAGAGAAGGGGTTCGAGGTTAGGTTTGAAAGAAAGTTGCACACAGCGTTAACTTATAGCTAAACTGGCGTGTCCCTGGTAGAGGCGCACTTCTGTAAACCCCTACCGTAGATGGTATCCAAACAATAATCGCTATAATACCTTAATTCTAGTCAAATATACGTTTATAATCTCTGCAATAGTGCTGTTACGAGCCGTTTAATAAGGATGTTTTACCTACACCCCCTTCACCAACTACTAGCAGCTTAGAAAGATATTACTGTTTACCTTCTAACCTGGCTCGAAGATAGGTGAATATTGCCTGCGTTCCCTGCTTGACAATTTCAGGCGGTGGTGAACTTAATTGTGGATTGTTAGAGAGGAATAGCTCAGTCAAGTTGGAGAGTTGGCTAAATTGTGACGGCAGGCTGCTGAGTTGATTGTGATTGAGGAATAGCTTAGTCAAGTTGGAGAGTTGGCTAAATTATGACGGCAGGCTGCTGAGTTGATTGTTAAAGAGGGATAGCCATCTCAAGTTAGAGAGTTGGCTGATTTCTGGCGGCAGGGTGCTAAGTTGATTGTTATTGAGGTCTAGCGCTGTTAATTTGGAGAGTTGGCAGACTTCTGGCGGTAGGCTGCTGAGTTGATTTTGATCGAGGGCTAGCGCTGTCAAGTTTGAGAGTTGGCTGATTTCTGGCGGTAGGCTGCTGAGTCTGTTGTTATATAGGGATAGCACCGTTGCTTTTTCCCTGGCAGCTTTTTCAATAATTTGCAACAGTTCTTCGTTTGTCATCAGCAAACCTCATCAACTCTGTAGCGATATTTACCAGAATAGTGTATCGCAGGTTATGGAGAGTGAAGCTAGATTAATGTGTTCTATCTGCGTAGAAAGGGCTGTAATGTTCAAATTAGCCAGGTGGGTAGGACGCAGTACTTGACGTAGGCGATCGCGATCGCAATAACATTCACTCATTCACAAAGCTCTAAGGTTCATTCACAAAGCTCTGAGGTTCATTCACAAAGCTCTGAGGTTCATTCACGAAGCTCTAAGGTTCATTCACGAAGCTAAAAGGCTCGTTAACGGAGTTGCATCTCATTGCGGCTCTGCTGCAAGTCTTAAGGCGGAGCCTCTCGGAATGCATTCCCAGTCTCCGACTGGGAACGAGGCAATGAGGCAAATGCATTAGTTATTCTCCCCACTCCCCACTCCCCACTCCCCACTCCCCACTCCCCACTAACTATTAACTCTTAAACTGGGCAGTGGAGATGATTGATGCTGCTTAAAATCTGCAAACTCACAGATTGAGTTAAATGGACAAAAGCGGCAGTGCGAGCCAGGATTTGGAGGGAAAATTTTACTGAAATTACTAGCTTCTTGCTGATATTTTTGCAAATCGTGCTGGTGCTTGTGGGCAACATTAGCTAACTCAAATTTTAAAGATTCTAATTCACTATTATTAATACTAATTAATTCCGACTTTTTAGATATTTCCAAATTATAAAATGATGCAACAGCTTTTCGTCCAGGGTAAAGATAACGAGCCGCTAACAAATAAACTAATGCCTGTCGTCGGTCAAAAGCCGACTTACCAGTTTTGAAATCTAAAATATGTAAAGTGCTATCAGCCTCAATGAAAACGCAGTCCATAGCTGCATATAAGCGAAAGGAATAATCTTCTTGTTCAATTAAAATCGCTTTAGGGAAGCCTTCATCACCCGGAGTTAATTGGATAATCTCTTTATCCAAAAGCAACGGAGCATCGTGATATTTTTTCAAAATTTGCAGCACCCGTTGCTGAACTTGTTCGCTTGAGTTGCTTAATTTCAGTAGCTGGGCAACTCTTTCTACACCATCTGCTTGCTTCAACAGATAACTGTGATGATGAAACTCATAAATGCCTTTTTGGGCGAGTATCCCAATTCGCTGGGGTGCGGTGGCTTGGGTCAACAGCGCTTTGACTTGTGGTTCGTGTTGCCGCGCTTTGATAAACCCCCGTCTCATCTGGCAATGCCAGCGTTCTTGCCCGATCGCTGGGGCAATTAGAGACCAAAGGTGATAACTGGCAAAAGGTCGATCGGGGCTTGACATTGCTCAGAAACAGTGAGAGAAAATACGGTGTAAGAAGTTTTAGCTAAGGTTTCCTTAAAAAAGAACTTCCGGGGATACTTGCTGCTACACACTCTTTGCGCGAAGCTTTTATAGTACTAATAATGTACGGGAGCAAGTGGCAAAAATGTCCAGCAAGATCAAATTTGGTACCGATGGATGGCGAGGGATTATTGCCGATGACTTTACTTTCCCTAATGTGCGGAAAGTAACAAGGGCGATCGCTACTTATTTAGAAACAGCCTACACGAAAGATAGACCAGTACTTATTGCCTACGATACTCGCTTTTTAGCTGACCAGTTTGCCCAAACAGCAGCCCAAGTATTAGCAGACTTAGGTTGGACTGTGAAAATTACTGATCGGGATTGCCCCACACCAGTAATTGCCTACAACGCCCGCCACCTAGATTCTGCAGGGGCGTTGATGTTTACTGCTAGCCATAATCCAGCACCCTACTGTGGAATTAAATATATACCCGATTATGCTGGGCCTGCCACTCCAGAGATTACTGATACTATTGTGGCAAATATCGAAAGTGCATCGGATGAGTTGCCTGGAAGCAGCCCATCAGGTTCAATTTCAATTTTCGATCCCAAACCTGATTACATGCAATTTATCTACACCCTACTGGATGTAGATAAGATCAAAAGCGCTAATTTAAAGGTAAAGTACGATGCTTTGTATTCTACCTCTCGCGGCTATTTAGATGAAGTTTTGCAACATAGTGGCGTTGAGTTAGAAAGTTTCCACGATTGGAGAGATGTGTTATTTGGGGGTGGTATGCCAGAACCCAAAGGAGAACAATTAGTTGAGTTAGTGGAAGCAGTACTTCGCGATCGCGCTGATTTGGGTTTGGCGACGGATGGCGATGGCGATCGCTTTGGCATCGTTGATGAACAAGGAAACGTCCTCACACCCAATACTGTGCTGTTAGTTCTAGCACGTCATTTAATCAAAAACAAAGGTAAAACTGGTGCGATCGTCCGCACTGTGGCGACAACTCACCTGCTGGATAATTTCGCTGCTAAAAATGGGCTGCAAATTTATGAAACAGCAGTAGGTTTTAAATACATCGGCGAAAAAATGCGCGAAACTGCTGTATTAATTGGTGGAGAAGAATCAGGCGGTTTGAGTATTATCGGACATATTCCCGAAAAAGACGGGGTATTAGCCGATATGCTAGTGGCAGAAGCGATCGCCTATGAAGGCAAACCTTTGAGTCAACTTGTCAAAGAAGCGATCGCTGAAGCCGATGGCCCTCTTTACAACAACCGCCTAGACTTGCACCTCACAGAAGCGCACAAAACCGCCGTCATCGACTCTTTTACTAAAAATCCACCTACAGAGGTAGCAGGAATTAAAGTCAAGGAAGTGGGGCGTAAAGACGGTATTAAACTCTATTTAGAAGAGGGTAGCTGGGTTTTACTACGTCCTTCCGGTACAGAACCCCTAGTGCGCGTCTACCTAGAAACCAATACTCCCGAAAAACTAACCCAAATCGCCCAAGAGTTAGAGAGTACCATTGCTAAACTAGAGGCATAAAAATTACAGACGCGATTAATCGCGTCTGTACAGGAGTTAAGAGTTGTAAATTAACAATTCTTAACTTATAGCGTTTCTCGTTTACGGGATTTACACCTCTAGGGGCACGGCAGTGCCCATTGGTGTCAACTTAAGGTAGAAATCGCTTGTTAACTTCCAGTCCCGCCCAGAAATAAATTTCTTTGGCTTTTAGCTAAAGTCTACTGAAGTAGACTAAAGACTTTTCGGATTATTTAGTCATCTTTAGATGACTTTCGCTAAAAGCCAAGGAACTTCAGTTCCTTGCGGGACATGGCTTTTACATTAAGTTGACACGTATGGGCAGTGCCGTACCCCTACACCTCGCAATATAATGTTGTACCGCATCTGAATGGGAACCGCTATATAACTCCCATTAACAGTTATGAGTTCTAATTCAATAAATCCTAATTTCTAACTTCTAACTTTTATTAAGATATGAAAACTCTCGCTCCTTTTTTAACATCTTTAGTTGTAGCGGTTTGGGTAATAGCGATCGCAATTATTTCAGTCCAAAATGCCACACCCGTATCGTTAAAATTCTTAACATTCCAATCGATTCAGATACCAATGGGTTTAGTGCTGACTTTTAGTGCCGGTGTAGGGTTAATTGGTATGGCACTGCTGCAACCTCTCTGGGGACTTGCTGGTTCTAGACAGGGTAATTCTCGATTAGAAGACGATGCCGAATTTTTTGTTGACGATGAAGATTAGCTGTGCAGTACCAAAACATTATTACAATCGAACCAGGAAAACGAGGTGGTAAGCCTTGTATTCGAGGAATGCGAATTACTGTATACGATGTTTTATCTTATCTTGCCTCTGGAATGACCTACGAGGAACTGTTCGATGACTTTAGAACTTACGCATTGACAGGAGACCAACTATGTGTATTCAAGCCCAGCTTTTCT
>NZ_JABXKJ010000105.1 GCF_017115085.1 Nostoc sp. NMS7
CAATCCGGTGTGACCCTTTGTATCCTCTTATTTTTCTTCCTATCCCCTATTTATTCAGCGGATACAACTTTAACACTGGTATCAACAAGATTTAGCATTTTTTGCGATCGCCCTGATGCCAGAGGCGATTAGTGTCAGAGCATTTTCCGGTTCAACCTTGACATTAACATTAATGTTAAGGTTTAGCATGAGAGAGTCCCTGTTAATTCATCTCTCATGGTCTACCCCCAACGTTTGACCCAATTCACCAGAGAACACGCAGATACCGTAGCCGCCCTTTTGTGTGGCTTACTGTTATTTCTCGGATGGTTCGCCTTACATCTTGGCGCTTTGGAATTGGCGTTGCTACTGCTACCTGCTGCTTATGTAATTGGTGGTTACGAAAGTGCGCGGGAAGGATTAACTACCCTATTCAAAGAAAAAGAACTCGATGTAGATTTGCTGATGATTGTGGCGGCCATTGGTGCTGCTAGCCTGGGCTTATGGCGAAGAGAATATCATTTAATTATTGATGGGGCAATTTTGATTCTGATATTTGCCATCAGTGGCGCATTAGAAGGCTATGCAATGCAGCGAACTGAACGGAGTATTCGGAGTTTAATGAGTTTGACACCGGATACAGCAAGAGTTTGGCATCAGGGAAGAGAAGAGGAAGTTGCCATCAGTCAGCTAAAAGTGGGTGATGAGATTGTCGTCAAACCCGGAGAGCTAATTCCTACTGATGGGATAATTTTATCTGGTTACAGCACCCTGAATCAAGCTGCGATTACAGGCGAGTCTTTACCTGTAGAGAAAACAATCGGTGCAGAAGTATTTGCCGGCACACTCAACGGCTATGGTGCATTGCAGATTAAGGTACACAAACCAGCCCAAAGCAGTTTAATTCAGCGTGTGATTCGTTTGGTAGAACAAGCGCAAACAGAAGCACCTCCTTCGCAAGAGTTTATCGATCGCTTTGAGAAAGGATATGCCAAAGTAATTGTAGTAGCCGGGATATTACTGGCAACTTTACCGCCATTTCTTTGGGGTTGGGATTGGGAAACAACGATTTATCGCGCCCTTACTTTCCTGGTGGTAGCTTCTCCCTGTGCGCTGATGGCGGCAATTATGCCCACGCTGCTTTCAGGAATCGCCAATGGTGCAAGACAGGGGATTTTGTTTAAAAATGGGGCGCAGTTGGAGAAGATTGGCAAAGTTAGAGCGATCGCATTTGATAAAACTGGTACTCTCACAACAGGACAGTTGCAGGTATTTCAGGTAATTTCAGCTAGTGAATACACTGAAGAAAATGTATTAAAAGCTGCTTCTAGTGTAGAATCTTCTTCAGAACATCCCATCGGTAAGGCAATTGTAGAGGCGGCTAGTGATTTGGATTGGGTTGGTGCAATCGAAGTGCAAGCTATACCTGGACAGGGAATTGTCGGAATCGCCCAAGAACAACAGATAATTGTGGGGAATGCCGTTTTTGTGCAACAGTATGTCACAAATTTACCTGAAGAATTGCGAGAAATGGCTCAATCTTTAGAGCAAGAAGGTAAAACTGTGGTTTGGGTAGCGAAGAACCCTCAGGCTCCCCTCCTCGCTTGCGGGGAGGGGTGTTTTGATGTGATCGGTGTAATTGCGATCGCAGATCATGTAAGATCGCAAGCAGCCGCAACTATTACCCGCTTAAAGAAACTGGGAATTGAGCAAATTGTCATGTTAACTGGGGATAACCAGGAAACTGCTCACAGTGTCGCCAAAGCAGTCGGAATTGATCGGGTATATGCTCAACTTTTACCAGAAGATAAGCTGGATGTGATCCGTCGTCTACAGCAACAATATCAAACTGTAGCAATGGTAGGCGATGGGATTAATGATGCACCAGCCCTAGCGCAAGCATCTGTAGGTATAGCGATGGGAATATCTGGGAGTGATGTGGCATTGGAAACCGCAGATATAGTTTTGATGGCAGACAGGTTAGAAAAAATTGCGGTGGCGATGCATTTGGGTAGGCGATCGCAATCCATAGTCAAACAGAATATAGTCGTAGCATTGGGTTTCATTATGTTGCTTTTGGTGGGCAACTTTCTGGGAAATATTAACTTACCCATTGGCGTTATTGGACATGAAGGTTCCACAGTCTTAGTTACCCTTAGTGGACTAAGATTGCTCAAATAAACCTAGGATTTAGAATCTTCTCTTCTTAGGCTCCGCCAACAATCCAAAATCCAAAATTTACAGTAAATAGACCACGCGGTAGGGGCACAGCATTGCTGTGCCTCTACGACAGATGTGGTTCAAATACATGAAAACTGGTGTAAAATCTAAAATTCGGTGAGATGCTCCCTGTGGAAAGTCAAAAAGTATCACAGACGACAAAACTTTTCTCAATCACCGCACTCAAGAAAACTTTTCGAGTTACTCAACACTGATAGGATTGATTCAAAGACTTGTGGAATCTGCTCTTCCTAAACAGACTGGACTTGCATAAATTACAATCAACAATTTTCGACGCAGATCATGAACCGCTTGACCTCTATTTTTTTGGCCGGCTTGATAGCATCTGCATCAGCTTTGGCTATTTCTCTAAAAGCTGATGCTAAGGCACCAGTGTCTTATCTTGCTGAGTTAGATAACTACAGCTATCATCGCAACGATGATAACTACGAACGTGAGAGTCGTCATTACAGAGATGTTAATTATCACCGTGAGAATGAGCTTCGTAACATTGATGACAATAACCGCCGCTATGAGCGTGAGAATTATCGCCGCCATGAACGCGAGAATAATCGCCGCTATGAGCGCGAAAATCGTCGCCGCTATGAGCATGAGCGCGAGAATAATCGCCGCTATGAGCGCGAAAATCATCGCCGCTTTGAGCGCGAGCGCGACTGGGGTCGGGGTTAATCCCTCCGCCTTCATCTATTAAGCTTTGGTTCCAGGTGAACTAAGCATTGATTCTCCTTGGCGGTAAGCTCTTGGAGATAAAAGTTGCATATTATCTAGAAGTCAAACTCTTGTGGGGTGGGCCGAAAAGCCCGCCCTAGTTATGCAAATTAAAAGTACATTAGCTTAAGACACACAACTGCATTAGTTTGTCAAGACTTCGGACTAGCCGCTTCATCAGGTGCAGGAGTGATGGGAGCGCCATTGGTGAGACTGAGAATACCGGAAACAACAATTTTGTCCCCAGCTTTTAGTCCTTCGATAACTTGATAATTATTTCCCTCAATAACTCCCAATTTCACGGGCTTTTGTTGAGCTACTAAAGATGGCGCTGGCGCTTGGGTTTTAGGTTTTTCCTCTGGCGCTTCAGATTTAGGCTTTTCCGTTGGCGCTCCAGCCACAAACACAAAAGTCTCCCCACCCAAGCGAGATACTGCTGTAACTGGAATTAAGATTCCCGGATGTTCGTTCCAGATCACTTTGGTTTGCAGTGACTGAAGATTAAGCAGTCGATTTCTGGAATTGCCAAAGTTGGCTTTCACCAAAACTGTCTGCGAATCTGAACTAGCATTTGGGGAGATAAAACTGATCTTACCCGTAGCTGTGGGTTTCCCTTGGGCATCCAGTATTTGCACAGGTAATCCCAAGCGCAACTTTCTGGCTTGATTTAGCGGAATGGATATATTCAGTTCTAAAGAGTCGTTTTTAGTCAATGTGGTCAGCTGATCCCCTTGTCCGACATACTGTCCTACCCTGACTGGGATGTTACCAACAATACCTGTGAATGGAGCTAGGACTTTTGTGTATTGCACTTGAACTTCAGCCGACTGGACTTGAGCTGCTGCTTGGCTGACTTGCGATCGCCCTTGGGCAATATCTTCGGGGCGGTTGCCGTTCACCTGCTGCCGATAGTTTTGTTTCTGTTGTTCTAAGGCAGCACCGAACTGCTGGATATTAGCAGTTCTGCTTTTGCGAAGTTGCTCTAAGTTTTTCTGGGCTGCAACCAACGCCGCTTCAGCACTACTTTTGTTTTTGACATATTCATCTAGGGTATCTTTGGAAGTTGCCCCTTCTTTTGTTAATTGTTGATATCGCGTTGCTCGTGCTTGTGCTAACACGAGATCGGATTGGGCGGAATTAACTTGAGCTTCAGCCTGCTGAATTTGCTGTGGTAGCGATCCAGATACGGCATCTTGATATTTTGCTTGGGCTTGATCTAACTGGGCTTTGGCTTGCAAAACTACTTCTCTTCGAGTCCCGGCTTTGAGTTCGGCAAGATTTGCCTGTGCTTGTTGTAGTGCTGCTTGTTTTTGTCGTAGCTGGGCTTGGACATCATCACTTTGCAGGCTAATAATGACTTGCCCTTGTTGAACACGGGTGCCCTCTTTGATGAGAATCTGGGTAATTCGCCCTTCAACCTGTGGCTTGATTGGTACAGATAGTGATGCCTCTAAGGAGCCAATAAACTCCGAACTCTCCTGCACAGTTTGAGTTTCCACAGTTGCTAGCTTGACGGGAATTGCCGGTTGAGCAGCTCCTGGTCCAGCAGCATCGCCTGCTTTGCTAGCATGACTAGTTTGCCACCAGCGCCAACCAAAACCAACACCTGCAATTAACAGGATGATTCCTAAGATTAGAGGCCAACGCCGCTTTTGAGGTCGCTTAGGCGATCGCTGTGGCAATGGTTGCAACTCTTGACTAGGATCAGTAACAGCAGGCTGTTCTATTTCAACGGGAACACGAGAGTCAGGGAACTCAGAATGGGTCATCATTTTCTGGTTTTGTGGATTTAAACTTGGGCAATCTACTTTTTTCGCTAAAAAAGCCTTATTTGAATAGTTTTTTAGCCTTTTTTCTCTATATTGGTGACAAATATTTTTGGGTATTGGGGCGATCGCTCACAATGTCTAGCACCTCAAACGCATACATCTCATTCAGCACATTATGGTTAATTTGTACATTCCTTAACTCTGAGCATTTTTTAAATTGTAATTTATAAAACCTTTTTAGCCAGTATAAACCCAGAGACTTAGCTCCGAGATAAAGGTGAATGTCTAGATTTTGATTCCATTGGTCATCACGGGCTAAAGCTTGGTTTTGTAAAGCGATCGCTTCGGTAATCACACCAGCTAGTAGTTGCTCTTTATTCTGGAAATCACCAAATAATATCACCTCATTCACCGCAGCAACACGAGCTATTTCTCCGGTTAAACCTGCGGTTGCTGGCTTTCTCAACCCGACACGAGTTTGTACCATCCTTGATCCTAAGTTTTCCATGAGCGTTTGTAAGCGCTTACTTGCATTATAACCACATAGTATAAAATCTTAGTATAAATTACAGATGAGTTTATCCCTCTTGAGTGGTGCTAAATAATGATCTTAGGAAAGAAAAGCCTATGGAGCAATGCCTTCTCTTCTCCCTTGGCGCTAGCCTCTCCCTTGGGGAGAAGGGGAGACGCTGCGCCTAGCTTGCTTCTGTATGATGCTTCTCAATTGCATCAAATATAGGCGCCAGTCGCCTAGCGGCTACTCTACGAGTTCTCCAACGGGGTACTCGCAGGGTAAGAGAACTACTTTATTAATCAAGGTTGCGAGTTTCATCGACTTATCCTCACCAAAAACGACGTGCAATCATCAATCAGTATTCTCTAGAGTCGTATTTTTGAGCAGTCTCAACTTCCTACACTTAGTTCACCCAATCGGTTGATTTTTAACTCACCCAAATGGGTGATTTAATTTATCCTAATTAGGGTTTTGTTTTATGCCCAATCCCCTTCAACCATCCACAACTGATTTTTGGGAATTCAATTTCGGTAAAATACTTACAGTTGATTTTCGGTTAGCAACAATATCAGAAAATAGCCACTCATACCGATCAAGTGCTTGCTCTAAAGAATAGTTTTCTTCAGCAAACTGTCTTCCTGTCTTACCTAGCCTCGCCCTGAGAGTCGGATTAACATATAAATCATGCACCGCAGCAGCCATTGCATCAGGTGATTCTGGCTCAACAATTATCCCACCACCACTAAGTTGGATTGCTTTAGCAGCAGTACCAGTGGCGGGAACTGAACCCACAATTGGGCTACCACTCGCCAACAGCAGTGGTATTTTTGAAGGCATATTGAACGAAATCACATTGCGCTTTTGCACAATTAGCCCAATATCAGCTGCTGCTAGCATTTCGGGTAGTTTTTCTCGCGGCTGCAACGGTAGCAGCAAAACATTATCTGCTCCATTTAATAGACAATATTCCTGCAACCTTTGCAATGCTATTGATTCGCCAACGATCACAAAGACAATATCTTTGATATGACGTAAGCAAACTGCTGCTTCTATTACTGTCTCTAAACCTTGGGTTAGAGCAATGTTGCCCGAATAAAGTACTACAAATTTGCCATTGAGTTTATGGCTAGATATCCAGGAGTTGTTCTCTTTCGCTAAGGGGCGGATGAAATTTACATTCACCCAATTGGGAATACAAACGATTTTGTTAATAGGTACTCCCTTATTCACTAAATTCTCACGAAACCCATCGGCGATGACGCTAATCGTGTGTGCAGTCCGATATGCAAATTTCTCCAGGGCTGCAAGAGTTTGGATCATCCACTTATTTTTCAATAGCCCCATACGCACGGCAGCTTCTGGTAGAATATCTTGCACATTCAGAACTACTGGGCAATTGTATAACCAAGCAAATATTGTTACTGGTAACGTACCTAATAGAGGCGGAACTGTTAAGATAATCACATCAGGGCGTCTGCCTTTAAAAGCTTGGGGTAAGCTCGTAAAAACAAAACTCAACTCCAATAAAAGCCGATCCATGAGGTTGGGTTTAGACTGAATCCGCAGGTAACTTCGTTGAATGGTAACGCCATTTTTTTGTTCATTAACGTACCATTTACCCCGATATGCATCGTAAATCTGACGCTGAGGATAGTTGGGCATTCCGGTAATCACCCGCACTTGATGACCTCGCTTTACTAAGCCTTCTGCTAATTCAGTCATTAAAGGAGCAATTCCAATCGGTTCTGGATGATAGTTGTAGGAATAAATCAGAATGTGCATGAGCTATTTGTAAATTTTGTGAAGACAGCCTGAGATCAGCAGATTTATTGCTAATTTCAGTAAGCGCTGCTAGTTTTATTATTTAATTTAGGTTGTGAGCAGATGATGATTTTTTAAAATCACAATTGCAATGAAGACTGTTTAAGACTTTTCTCGGTGGATTTTAACAGTTATCAGTTATTAATTAACGCCGTGTGCAACTTTCTCTCAAACCTAACCCCCAACCCCTTACCTACAAGGGAATGGCAGCAAGAATCAAAGCCTCTCCCCACCGCGAGAGAGGAATGGAAGTGGGGTTCTAAGAATAAGTTGCACATCGCGTTAATTATTTATCAGTTACCAATTACCAGTGTTAACTGACAACTGTTGACTGATTTAAGTTTCTTACCATACGCATGATAAGTTTTCACTAATTTCAAAGGGAATCTAATGCTTAAATTTACACTTAGGCGATTCTAGCATCATATTTAATCTCGTGTATGAAACCCACATTCCAGCTTGTAAAGTGGCACATGAAGTATTTTTAACCAATTCATCAGTATTGGATTCAATGGTGAGCATCCTACTTTTTTGAGCAGTTAAAAGGCACAAACTTTTCAACACTAGAGCCAGTTAAAGTTTAAATCAATAGATACCCCTTGGCCTGAGTTGTTAGCACCAGCAGCGATGCCTGCGCCTGGCTACGCCGAAGCAACACTAAAAGTAGCACTGGTTGCTGCGATCCTAGCAATTTTGGCGAAAATATTTTTCATTGTCATAACTCTAAAGTTAATTTACATCATGCAGATATCAATCTATAAACAACACCAACTTTATGATATAAATATGTATAAGTAAATACTGCATGAAACTACGGTAGCAAATGTAAAACATCAATGAAGAGAAACACTTTTTTGTGAAGTTTTGGATAAGATGCCAAGTTTATCTCACAAACCTAAGCTCGACTTTATCGATAAAGATGTATCTGGCAAGGGTGACTAAAAATCACGAGCGATCGCCAGATAATAACTGATAAAGTTGAGCTACGCAAAGTTGAAAACAGTATCCTATGCCTGGGTTTCTATTAGAAGTTGGTACAGAAGAACTACCTGCAAGTTTTCTCAGTGATGCTTTAGTGCAATGGCAGCAGCGCATTCCCCAAAGCCTGGAAGCAAATAGCCTCAAGGGTGAAAGCGTCGAGGTGTACGGTACTCCCCGGCGGCTGGCGGTAGTGATTAAAGGTCTACCATCTCAGCAACCAGACCGAGAAGAAGAAATTAAAGGCCCATCCGCCCAAGCCGCCTTTAAAGATGGTCAGCCGACAGCAGCAGCAGCCGGTTTTGCCAAAAAGCAAGGTGTGGAAGTGGATGCGCTGTTTGTTCGCCCCACTGACAAAGGGGAATTTGTATTTGTGCAAAAAAGAATTCCCGGTCGTCCTGTGGCGGAAATTTTGACAGAACTTGTTCCCCAGTGGATTTGGGGTTTAGAAGGTAAGCGGTTGATGCGTTGGGGGAATGGTGATGCGAGGTTTTCCCGACCAATTCGCTGGTTGGTAGCTTTATTAGATGAGACGGTGCTACCTCTAGAATTAGTGAATGGTTCTAAAACGATTCAGAGCGATCGCATTTCTCAAGGTCATCGTGTTTTGCATCCTAAACCTGTGACAATTGCCCAAGCTACTGATTATGTTACCGCCCTCAAGTCTGCTTATGTCACCGTTGACCCAGAAGAACGGGCAAATATTATCAAAGAGCAAGTAAATGCAGTAGCAGAGAATTTAGGCGGGTATACAGTAATTTACCCCGATTTGTTAGCGGAAGTAACCAACCTTGTAGAATATCCTTCCGCAGTTGTCGGGAAATTTGAACCAGATTTTTTGGAATTACCAACTGAGGTAATTACTGAAGTCATGGTTACTCATCAGCGTTATTTCCCTGTATTTAAACCAGATAGTTTTGAGCAAGAATTATTGCCCAATTTCATCACCATTTCTAACGCTGATCCTCAGAAATCAGATATTGTTGCTGTCGGGAATGAAAGGGTAATTCGTGCCAGATTAGCTGATGGGAGATTCTTCTACGAAGCTGATTTAACTAAGCCTTTAGAAAGCTTTTTACCCCAGTTAGAAAAAGTCACTTTCCAAGAAGAATTAGGTTCGGTGCGTGCAAAGGTAAATAGAGTAGTTAAAATTGCCGAGCTAATTAGCAATCAATTAGAATTAGAGGAAAATCAAAGCCAAAGAATCCAACGTGCTGCTTTATTATGTAAAGCAGATTTGGTTACGCAAATGGTGTATGAATTCCCAGAATTGCAAGGTATTATGGGAGAAAAATATGCCTTAGCCAGTGGTGAAGATGCCGAAGTCGCAAAAGCTATTTTTCAACATTATTTGCCAACGGGAGCCGGTGACAATTTACCCGAAACACTCACGGGTCAAATTGTCGGTTTGGCAGATAGATTAGATACTTTGGTGAGTATCTTTGGTTTAGGTTTAATTCCCTCTGGTTCCTCTGATCCTTTTGCCTTGCGACGTGCTGCTAATGCTGTAGTTAAAATTGTTTGGTTTGATAATTTACCGATAAATTTAGATGATTTATTGACGCAAATAGCAACAGATTTTGCAGCAACATATCACAAAGATCAGGCAGCATTAACCGCAGCATTACAAGAGTTTTTCTTGCAACGCATCCGCACCTTACTGCAAGAAGAAAAGCAGATTGATTACGATTTGGTAAATGCAGTTTTGGGAGAAAATGACCCAGAATATACAGAACGGACGTTAAAGGATTTATTGGATGTACGTGATCGCGCTTCCTACTTACAACAAATCCGTAACGATAGTACCTTAGATAACATCTACGAAACTGTTAACCGTTCCACTCGATTAGCCGCCCAAGGTGATTTGGATACAAAACAGCTAGAACCAACAACTGTAGTTCGTCCAGAACTATTCCAAAAGCCCTCTGAAGTCGCTTTGTATAATGCCCTAATCGAATCAGTACCGCAAACTCAAGCAGCACAGCAGACACGAAATTATCAACTGTTAGTAGCAGCACTCACAAAAATTGCTCCGACAGTTAGTAACTTCTTTGATGGCCCAGATAGTGTTTTAGTTATGGACTCCGATCCAGAAGTCAAGCGTAATCGATTACATCTGCTGGGACTAGTTCGCAATCATGCCCGTGTTTTAGCTGATTTTGGGGCGATCGTCAAAAATCTGTAGCGTATGTTAACAAAAAGTTGTGTAATTTTTGCCAACAAACGCTAATATAGGGAATGCTTAACCAGGGATTTCTGCTGCAATCTATGCCTAGAGCTTCTGTGATTGGATTGGGAAAGTCCGGTGTTGCTGCGGCGAGATTGTTGAAACGGGAAGGTTGGGAGGTAGAGCTGAACGATCGCAACACCTCCGAAACCCTCCTACAACAACAACAAGAACTCGCTGCCGAGCAAATAACCGTTAAACTAGGCCAATCCCTAGAATTGAATGGTGATAATTTACCGCAATTAATAGTAGTTAGTCCTGGCGTGCCTTGGGATATTCCCGTATTAGTTAAGGCACGGCAATTAGGTATTGAAACCATTGGAGAAATGGAACTCGCTTGGCGAAATTTGCGCTCAATACCTTGGGTAGGAATTACTGGTACTAACGGCAAAACTACTACCACAGCTTTAATTGCTGCCATTTTCCAAGCAGCAGAATTAGATGCACCCGCCTGCGGTAATATTGGTTACGCTGCTTGTGAAGTTGCCCTATCTTGGAGGGGGGGCAGAGGGGCAGCACTTCGGCTACGCTCAGTGACCGAGGGGCAGAGGGGCAGAGGTGAAGAAACTGCAATCCAAAATCATATTGATTGGGTGATTGCGGAAATTAGCAGCTATCAAATAGAATCTTCTGTTTCTCTTGCTCCTCGTATTGGTGTTTGGACGACTTTTACACCGGATCATCTTAGTCGCCATCAGACTTTAGAGAACTATTACAACATCAAAGCCAAGCTATTGCATCAGTCTGAGTTGCAAGTGTTTAATGGCGATGATGCTTACTTGAGCCAGCTTGGTTTAACTGCTTGGCCTGATGCTTATTGGACAAGTGTCAAAGGAAAAGATTTCCTGATTAGCGAAAAAGGTTTTTACATCGAAGACGATTGGGTTGTGGAAAAGTTAACTGCAACCTCTGCACCAGAACCGATTGTGAAAGTATCTACTTTGCGGATGGTGGGAGAACATAATCAGCAAAATCTCTTGATGGCAGTAGCAACGGCACGATTAGCGGGAATTAATCGTAATGCGATCGCACTTGCAATCAGTGAATTTCCTGGCGTTGCTCATCGTTTGGAGCATATCTGCACTTGGGAAGGTATTGATTTCATTAACGATAGCAAAGCCACTAACTATGATGCTGCCGAAGTTGGTTTAGCATCAGTGAAAAGTCCAGCGATTTTAATTGCTGGTGGAGAAGCTAAAGCAGGTGATGATACTGCTTGGCTAGCAAAAATTCACTCCCAAGCTGCTGCTGTATTATTAATTGGCTCTGCTGCACCCGCATTTGCCCAACGTCTGCAAGAGGTGGGGTATTATTCTTACCAGATTGTGGAAACGATGGAAAGGGCAGTTCCCAAGTCGGCGGAATTAGCCAAGGAGTATCAAGCGCGTGTGGTGTTGCTATCTCCGGCTTGTGCGAGTTTCGATCAGTACCCGAATTTTGAGGTGCGGGGCGATCGCTTCGGTGAATTGTGCCTTGCTTGGGCGGAAGGAGAGAAGCTTCAATACAATTCGATTCTTTCATCTCCTCTCCCTAATTAATTCAGGTGTAACTTGCAGCCACACAGTGATATGTAAAATTATTAACAATTTTAGTATTTGGTAGCAAATAACTGTAGTGTATACAGCTAATAATAATACTGTGCAGCCAGGAGAGATTTATGAAATTAAAATTGGTCGCAGCTTGGCAATATGCAAAGAAAAATTTTGTTTTCCCAAGAAATATTATATTTTTTGGGTTGGCACTTTTGCTAATTTTAGGTTTTAGTACGATTGTAAACTTCACACCATTGGCTCAACCTGCCACAGCTCAAACGAGTCCACTCCCAACCAGTATTCCACGTTATGTCGTAACGGCTGAATTTGGTAGAAATAGAGCAGGTAGCGATTACACATCTTTTGTGACCTCAGGATTCGCTTCAATTTGCCAGCAGTCTTGTATTAATGATAGCAACTGTAGTGCTTATACCTATGTTCGCCCAGGAGTACAAGGTAGTAATGCTATTTGTTATTTAAAATCTGTAGCACCAGCATCAACACCAAATAGCTGCTGTGTATCCGGTGTGAAATTGTAAGCTCAAAGTGCGGTGCGATCGCATTTTACATAGACTTAAATATTCTAGAAGGATTGTTTAGCGCTAATTTAGTGGTTTCCGATAATTATGTTTTGCTGTAGTTTGCAACTTCAACCTCATGAGCGATGCTTGTAGGTTGAGGAATAGGTAAACCATCTTCTAACATTCCTCCTAGATGAAATTCAATAGCTTCTGTAATCATCTGCTTGACTTCTTCTAAAGTTTCACCCACAGCTACACAACCTGGTAAATCAGGGACATAAGCAGAGTAATTACTATCCGCCTTTTCAATCACCACTACGTAATGCATTGCCGTTCTCCTTATAACTGTGCTGGGAGCATCCCACTTTGGCAAAAATATAATATTAACCCTGCGTTGCGGGTTATCAAGCCAAATTGCTTAGGCGCTTTTGAAAGTTGCAGCCAAATAAAGGGCGCGGGGAGCAAGTAAGCTTTGTTCAAGTAAGAACGATTAAGTTAAATAGCTAGTAAACCATTCAGGTAAGCGCAACGTACAGACAGAACCTGATTGACATTTTCAGCTTTCCATTGTGCTAAGGAATAAGAATTAAATAACATACAATTTATGTCCTTGGCTTACCTCACTCTCAATCCCTCTCCTTATAAAGGAGAGAGAAGCTAGATACAGGATGAAGTTTTGCATTTTATTTAATTCACGTTCCTTAGTGATTTCCGATAATTATATTTTGATGTAGTTTGCAACTTCAACCTCATGAGCGATGCTTGTAGGTTTAGGAATAGCTAAACCATCTTCTAGCATTCCTTCTAGATGAAATTCAATAGCTTCTATAATCATCTGCTTGACTTCTTCTAAAGTTTCACCCACAGCGACACAACCTGGTAAATCAGGGACATAAGCACCGTAGCTAGTTTCTCCCTTTTCAATCACAACTGTATAACGCATTACTCTTCCTCTAATTGAGCTTGTCTCCAGATATTTTTAAAAGTACCAATTGGCACATCCACATTTGGCTTACCAGACACTGTTACAGTACTGGATTTATCTGGATGTTTGAACTGTCGATGACTACCTTTAGTTCTAGCAAGATACCAACCATCAGCTTCTAGTCGTTTGATAACTTCGCGTACTTTCATGCTAGCGCTTATCTGTATAGGTGAAATTTATATTACAGATAGAGTGCCTTATTGACAATTCTTAAAGCAATCACTCAATATAGTCAAAATCGCCTTATGAATCGAGTGGCTCAAAATGAAATGCTAAAGTGAATAATCAAGCTTTTCCAGAGCTACATTTCCCTTCTGACAGATAAAATTTATATATGAACGCTACACAAGAAAAACTAAAAGTTCAGCTTGAACAAGCTTTAGTTGCGGCTTTTGGCGCTGACTTCGCTGGAGTAGATCCAATTTTGGTTTCTGCTAGCAATCCTAAATTTGGTGATTATCAGGCGAATGTGGCTTTATCCCTGAGTAAAAAATTAGGAAAGCAACCAAGAGCGATCGCAGCTGCGATCGTTGATAAACTAGATGTATCCGAAATCTGCGAACCGCCGGAAATTGCTGGGCCAGGATTTATCAATCTGAAATTGAAAACGGCATACTTAGAAGCACAACTGAACGCGATTCAAGCTGATCCCAGACTAGGAGTTCCAGCCGTAAAAACGCCCAAGCGGGAAATTGTGGATTTTTCTAGTCCGAATATTGCCAAAGAAATGCACGTCGGACACTTGCGTTCTACGATTATTGGTGATTCCATCGCCCGGATTTTAGAATTTCAAGGACACGATGTACTGCGGTTAAATCATGTGGGTGATTGGGGTACGCAATTTGGAATGTTAATCGCCTATCTCCGGGAAGTCTACCCAGAAGCGCTTACCACCGCTAATGCTTTAGATATTGGTGATTTAGTCTCTTTTTACCGCAAAGCCAAACTGCGATTTGATACAGATGCAGCTTTTCAAGAAACAGCACGGCAAGAAGTCGTCAGATTACAAGCAGGTGCAGAGGATACAATCCATGCTTGGAAACTGCTATGCGAACAATCGCGGCGGGAGTTTCAAATAATTTATGACTTGCTGGATGTCCAAGTAATTGAACGCGGAGAATCTTTCTATAACCCTTTACTATCTGGCGTTGTGGAAGATTTAGATAAATCTGGTTTACTCGTAGAAAATCAGGGGGCAAAATGCGTTTTCTTGGACGGGTTTACAAATCGAGAAGGTGAACCTTTGCCTTTAATTGTGCAGAAATCAAATGGCGGTTATAACTACGCCACTACAGATTTAGCATCCCTCCGCTACCGGATTCAGCAGGATAAAGCAAAGCGGATAATTTATGTAACCGATGCTGGACAAGCAAACCATTTTGCCCAATTCTTCCAGGTAGCAGGCAAAGCTGGATGGATTCCCGATGATGTGGAATTAGTGCATATTCCCTTTGGGTTGGTGTTAGGAGAAGATGGTAAGAAATTCAAAACTCGTTCTGGGGATACTGTGCGGTTGCGGGATTTATTAGATGAAGCTGTTTCTCGCGCCCATGCTGATCTAAAGGCTAGATTACAAGAAGAAGAACGCCAAGAAACTGAAGAATTTATTAATGAAGTTGCTAGGGTAGTTGGAATCAGTGCAGTTAAGTATGCAGACTTAAGCCAAAATCGTACCAGTAGCTACATCTTCAGCTACGACAAAATGCTGGATTTCAAAGGTAATACTGCGCCCTATATGCTGTATGCTTATGCGCGGATTCAGGGGATTAGCCGCAAGGGTGATATTAACTTTAAGGAGTTGGGAAACGATGCCGTTCTCTTGGAACATGAAACAGAATTAGCGCTGGCAAAATATTTACTTCAACTGGATGAAGTTATTAGTAGTGTAGAGCAAGACTTGCTGCCCAATCGGTTATGTGAATATTTGTATGAATTGAGTAAAAAGTTTAATCAGTTTTATGATCGCAACCAGGGAGTTCAGGTGTTGGAGGCGGAGGAACCGCAGCGAACATCTCGCTTGGTTTTATGTGATTTGACTGCTAGAACTTTGAAGTTGGGATTATCTTTGTTGGGAATTCAGGTATTGGAGAGGATGTAATACTAATTCGTAATTCGTAATTCGTAATTCGTAATTCGTAATTGGTGGAGTTGGAAGAGTAAGGTTTTATTGGAGGCGATCGCAAATGGTACGGACACCATCTAAAAACATAACTTTGGCGGAGTTTCTAATGCTACCAGAAACCAAGCCCGCAAGTGAGTACATCAATGGTGAAATTATTCAAAAACCTATGGCACAGGGAGAACATAGCACTATTCAAGGTGAACTGATTATTACTGTTAATGCTGTCTTGAAACCCCAAAGAGTTGCACGAGCATATCCAGAATTGCGGTGTACATTTGGTGGCAGATCAATTATCCCGGATGTAGCGGTATTTACTTGGGAGAGAATACCTCGCAAAGAAAATGGCAGGGTAGCAAATTTATTTTCAGCCGCTCCCGATTGGACTATCGAGATTCTATCGCCTGACCAAAGACAAACGAAAGTTACAAAAAACATTTTACATTGCCTGAATTCTGAAACACAAATGGGTTGGCTGATTGATCCTGAAGAACAAACGGTATTTGTGTACATCCGCAATCAACAGCCAGTCATGTTGGATGAATTAGAAGCTTTACTCCCTGTGCCAGATTTTACCAGTGAGTTGAGGTTGACGGTGGGAGATTTATTTGGTTGGCTGTCGGAGTAAACCAAACTCTGACGAATTGAATCAGGAAATAGACCAAGTGCAACAAGTTTTATGGGTAGGAATCGGTTGTAAACGGGAAACTTCATGGCAGTTGATTGATCGGGCAATTGAGGAAATATTTCGAGAAAATCAACTTTTTCCAAGTGCGATCGCCGGGATTGCTACCATTGACACTAAAGCCTCGGAAGTTGGTTTACTAGAACTTTGTCGTCTACGGAATTTGCCCCTAAAAACCTTTTCTGCCCAAATCCTTCGCTCTGTCTGTGTCCCCAACCCTGCCACAATTACCGACCACAAAGTAGGTACACCTAGCGTAGCAGAGGCAGCTGCTATGCTTGCAGCCTCTCAACTTACATCGTTGACTGTTTTCCCCTTTACAAGCATAGAGGAATTGCGGGTGAGATTCTTAGTTCCTAAACAAATTTTTCAGTTACAAGGGCAACCAGGAGCGGTAACACTAGCTGTTGCCCAAGCTTCAAATATTAGTATTACAATTTACTAATTTTTTAGTCAACCACTCTCAAGAAATAGTTAATTATGCTAGAAACAATTGCTAGGACAATTGAACCTAACAAAGCAGGTAAAAAGCCGTGAATCTCAAAACCATAACCAGGAGTTAGGGCACTTGCCAGCCAAAGGGTTAAGGCGTTGATCACTAATGTAAATAAACCAAAGGTGAGTAAGGTAATCGGAAAGGTCAAAATCTGCAAAATTGGTCTAATAAATGCATTAACCAGACCAACAACAAGAGCCGCGACCAAGGCGGTCACAAAATTCTTGATAAAGAATCCCGGAACGATATTAGCAGTCAGAAATAACGCCACCGCACTACCGAGCCAAGTTAATAAAAAGTGTTGCATAGGTTTTTTTAGAGAAATTAGCAGTTTAATTAATTTGAGTATCGCCAGTTGTAATCTGTAACACCATCAGGCGTCGTTGTATCTAGCTCCTAAAGTTGCCGTACTCTCAGATCAGCCCAAAAGCAATGTAGTTTTTAGCGATCGCATAGAAAGATACTTCTAATAGGTATATCTTTATCGTATTGCAGGATGTACCGCAATACGGCTTAATTTTGGAAGTCCCCAAGCTAGTAATCAAGGGTTTGTAGTCAGGACTTTAGTGCCTAGAAAATAAGGACTAAAGTCCTTGCTCCCTAATATGGCTAACGCCGCAAAAGAACCTCCCAGGTAGAGCCACCAACTACACCGTCAGCTTCTAAACCATAGCGCTTTTGTGCAGCTTTCACAGCTTCCTCGGTTGTTACGCCAAAGTCTCCATCAGCATCGCCTTTCAAGAAACCAAGCTTTTTCAGTTGTTCTTGCAACTTGACAACTTCAGAACCACGTAACCCTATACGCAAAATTGGTAATCCTTCTGAGGTGTATTGAATACCAGGGATTCGATTAGTAGTTGATGTAGTACGATTCGGTGTTTTCTGTGTGCTTGAAGTTGTAGCTTTTCTTGGAGTAGCAGGTTTTGGCTCAGAGCTGTTCGCAATTTGTGTTACAGCTTTTTTTCGGGTACTAGGTTTTGGCTTAGGGCTGGTTGGAACTTGTGTTACAGCTTGTGGGGGGTTGGGGTTAGGATTTGTAACCTTGGTGACGTTGCTACGCTGGGTTGGGACAGGAAAATTTGTAGCTGAGTTAACTCCTGGCTGGGATGAAGGAACGGTTGATGCTACTGGTTGATTCGGGAAAAGTCGTTGCCAAGTGCTGGCATCAACAACGCCATCTGGATTTAAGCCAGCTGCTTGTTTAAACCGGGAAACAGCACTGGCGGTATTCTCACTATATACACCATCTACGGCACCAGAGTAATAACCCAAAAGTTTTAAAGCTGCTTGAAGTTCAGACACGCGTTCACCTTGGCTACCAACTTTCAGGGTAGGGCGGTTGATGTTATCTCCAGGATTTACTTGGGCAATTTTTTGTGGTGCAGCTATTGATACTACAGCCGTTGAGGCAATCAACAGAGGTGTAGTGGAAAACAAGAGTATTTCAATAGCTGATAAAGATTTGGAGCTTTTTGTCCACCAACCTTTTTGCCGTTTTTCCATCCTACAGCGATTTCCAGTTGGATCTAGTAATTTTAAGTAACTCAAAATACTTGCTCTCAGGCTGCCTTGCATGGAATTTACTCCCAGAATATTCTCATGCTAATAGTACAGCCGCTTGGTCTAAGAGCAATCCAAGAAATAAATGATCCAAAATGCTGGGATACTAAAGAAATAGTTGATGGTTCAGCTTTTGTCAGGCTACGCCAATCTTGGCTTCGTCTACTTCCGTTGGGAGTTCTACCCCCAATTGTGCTAAAGCCTCTCTGCCAACTGCAATCGCCTCCAACATCTGGCCAAGGCCAGTCAGGGCGATAATTTGAATCTCAAAAGAATATTTTAAAAGCTAGGGAATTTAGTCAAAAAGCTCACTAAGCGTCAACTCAAATTGTCGAAATTAGTAGCTTGGGTTTCTACAGCTTTTTTGCGTTTGCTCTGGGTGTTGCGATCGCTTATGCTAAATTAAGTCTGATTTTAATTATCTTCTGTGGACAGAAACCGCGAACCGTTTATCAGTCTGGCACTTTACCACGCCTTTAAATGGTCGGTGGTCAGCCCCATGTTTCACGCTTACTTTCGCGGCGAGATTTATGGTGCGGAAAATGTCCCCCAATCAGGGCCAGTCGTGGTAGTGAGTAATCACGCTAGTTACTTTGACCCGCCAATTGTCTCCATGTGTGTACGTCGTCCAGTGGCGTACATGGCTAAGGAAGAGTTATTTAATATCCCCATTTTGGGCCAAGCGATTAAATTGTACGGTGCTTACCCGGTGAGTCGGGGAAATGCCGATCGCACTGCCATCCGTTCCGCCCTAGAATATCTCAATAACGGTTGGGCTGTCGGTGTTTTTTTGCAAGGCACTCGCACCCCCGATGGTCGAATTACAGACCCCAAAAGAGGCGCATTACTGTTGGCGGCGAAAGCAAAAGCCCCAATATTGCCGGTGAGTCTCTGGGGTACTGAAGGAATTTTAGAAAAAGGCTCGTCCCTACCTCGCGCAGTTCCCATCACTATGAGAATTGGTAACTTGATTGATGCGCCCAGTTCCACTAATAAAGAGGAATTGCAAGCGTTAACCCAAAAGTGTACTACGGTAATTAACCAGATGCATGATTTAGGACGATGAAATCACAAGTTTCGAGCAGGTGTTCAACTTTTGCAATAGGTCTAATGTAAAATAGTTTGTTAGCCAAGAAAAATTGAGAAATGATGTCGGATTTAAGAGCGGAATTAACAGAAATTTTGGATGAGGCAGAGTGGGAATGGCTAATTCCTCATGTCCAACGAGACGCAGTAATTTTGGTGGCACCTGAGCTAAACTTGGTGGATGTTGGAGTAGCGATCGCTAGTGATAACATACCATCGGTGCAACAGTGGATTGATGAGCAATTGATTACTAAACCCACGATAGTACAGGTGGGAGAATGGAATGGGGAGCTACGCCAACGCGACAAACGATTTCATACCCTCATCGTCCAGCCTTACGTTTTGGTGCAGGAAATAGTCGCTAATTAATAATTTATGTGTTGTTTTCACTGACAGTTAGTGTTGGAATAGTTACAACTCAATAGCTAAATCTAGAGCTTTTTGTTTATGGATAAGTCTATTACTGATCTAGCCTAACTGAACGGTATTGGGTGATCAGCAGTCTGTCAATAATTTATATTAGCTTGACTTAATCAAATCAACGATCGCCTTCACCAATACATCTGGATCTACGGGTTTAGAAATATGCATTTGAAATCCGGCTGCTAGTGCTTGCTGCTGATTCATTTCCCCTGCATAGGCTGTCAGAGCGATCGCTGGTACTAATCCTCCTTGTTGAGGTGATCGCGCCCTCACTTCACGCATCAACATATAACCGTCTGTCTTGGGCATTCCAATATCACTAATTAAAATATTTGGTATGGACTCAGACAGCGCTTGTAATGCTTCCTGTGCTGATGCTACGGGAGTTACTTCTACGCCGTAGTCTTGCAAAATAAAGGTAATTAAGTCGCGGATATCTGGTTCATCGTCCACCACCAAAATTTGAGTGTCTGAAAGCAACGAGGATTCCGGCTGAGAATCTAAAGACTCGTTCTCTTCACGCCGAATATGTTCACTTCTGATCAAAAGCGGTAACTCAACAGTGAAGGTTGCACCCAATCCTTCTCCAAGACTTTCGGCTTGAACATTTCCCCCATGCATCTCTACAACTTTACGTGCGATCGCTAATCCTAAACCTAGTCCACCAAATGTCCGCGTAATTGTACTATCAGCTTGGCGAAAGTAATCGAACAGATAAGGCAAAAACTCTGGCTGAATTCCCTTACCTGTATCGCTAACCTGAATTTGAGCTTGCTTATCAGCTTCCATGAGTCGAATTTCTATCCGCCCTCCTGTTGGTGTAAATTTTACTGCATTGGATAGTAGATTCCACACAACTTGTTGAAGCCGATTTGAGTCGCCCATTACTTGTCCCAAAGTGGGATCAAATCTGGTCTGAATTTGAATTGACTTAGCTTGTGCTGCTAGTTGTACTGTTTCTAGTGCTGCTTCAACTACCATTACCAAGTTTACCGGACAGATATTCAAGTTTAATTTTCCTTGGAGGATGCGAGACACATCTAACAAATCTTCAATTAGCTGGGTTTGTAACTTGGCGTTGCGTTCAATGGTTTCCAAGGCGCGGTTAGTGGTTTTTTCATCAAACTTGCGAGTCCGCAGCATTTTCGACCACCCCAGGATGGAGTTGAGTGGGGTTCGCAGTTCATGAGAGAGAACCGCCAGAAACTCATTTTTGATTTTGTTGGCGATTTCTGCTTCTTTGCGTGCTGTCCGTTCTCGTTCGAGTAAATGAGCGTATTCTTTGGAGTGATTTGGCAGATTCAAGGCTGTGGATCTCCCTTGTTCAATATCATATTCCATGTCATACTCGACAACTTGAATCTGAGGATTTTCTGCTGCTATTGCCAATTTTATTTCTAGTTTTGTTAATTGTTCCTCAAGCGCTGCTTGCCTTTGTTGATAAGATATTTCTGATTGCTCTAACTCAGCGACGCGCTGCCGCATAACTGCTAATTCATTAGTGAGTTCATCGTGAATTTTATCAAAATTTGGCATCTTGTACACCGCTCATAACTCAACAATCCCGATTTGAAGAGTAGGCATCCGCTAATTTTATGAGTATGAATTTTTAAGCGAAGAAATGCAATCCATCAAAAGGCACATAAACAATTCAAAATTCAAAATTTAAAGTTTTCAAACACAGTTCTAATAACCGTAGCGGTGGACACTGCTACAAGCACCAAAATCTATCTTTTCGGCATCGGTAAATAGTGACCACCTAATAAAAATTGCTAAGTAGCTGAAGAAAGTTTATCTCTTCAGACGCATGAAACCTGCACCAATTAATAATCCGGCAATCTGCCCCCAGAAGACAACACCCGATTGATTTACACCAAGGGGAGGAATATTTAAACTGCCAATACCATAAAATAATTGTTGTACAAACCACCAAAATATATAGAAAAAGGCGGGAACTTCGATGGGGATATACAAAATTATTAGCGGCAAAATTGTGTCAATTTTAGCTTGAGGAAACTTCATGACATATGCTCCTAAAATAGCTGCGATCGCGCCATTACTCCCAATTAATGGTACTGTCAAACTCGGCTCAATCAGAATTTGTACTAAAGAAGCGATCGCGCCAGCAGCCAGATAAAATCCTAGATAGCGTCTATGTCCGAGAATATTTTCTACTGTCTTCCCAAAAACCCACAAAAATAGCATATTTCCCAATATCTGACTAAAACTGCCATGTATAAATATTCCCAAAAGTAGTGAAAATGTTCGCCAAATTACAATTATCCAAGCAGCATTGTTAAACAAGAGTGCATTTGTAATTGCCCCACTAATCTGCGCTGGAATCACACCCCAACTATTGACAAAATCGCCCAATCCACCACTAAATTCTAGTTGAAGTTCCCATAAAAATACGGTAACATTAATGCCAATCAGCCAGTAATTAATAATTGGCTTACTCCGACAACGAATATTATCACTAATAGGAATCATATGGATTTGTCATTAGTCATTGGGCATTGGGCATTGGGCATTGGGCATTGGGCATTGGGCATTGGGCAAAGAATTTTTGTAACTCCTAACTTCTAACTCCTAACTTCTAACTCCTAACTCCTAACTCCTAACTCCCCACTCCCCACTTCCCACTCCCCACTCCTCACTCCCTCATTCTCCCTTAACGTGTGGCAAGATTGAAATCAGATCGCATCGCACTTAAGTAGGCAAACAAGATGCTAGGAAACACACTTGTAGGAAGATATCAAATTATTAGTAACTTGGGAGGTGGGGGTTTTGGTGAAACCTTTGTGGCTTGTGATACCCAATTACCCGGTTCACCTCCATGTGTCGTTAAAAAACTTAAGCTCCAGGCAAGTGATCCAATAACTTTGGAGACAGCTAGGCGTTTATTTGATACCGAAGCACAAGTTTTATATAAATTAGGAACTCACGATCGCATCCCCCAACTTTTAGCTTATTTTGAGGAAAATGCCGAATTCTATCTTGTACAGGAATTGATCGAAGGTCACGACCTGAGTCAAGAATTAACCCCAGGTAAAACCCTAAGTCAAGACCAAGTAATTTCACTTTTACAAGAACTTTTGACAATCTTAGAATTTGTCCATCAACAGAATGTAATTCACCGTGATGTTAATCCCCGAAATATCCTCAGACGCCAACCAGATGGCAAATTAATCTTAATTGATTTTGGTGCAGTTAAACAAATTACTACTCAAATTATTACTCCTCAAGGTCAAACTATAGCTACTGTTGCTATAGGTACGCCTGGATATATTCCTGGTGAACAAGCTCATGGTACGCCAAAATTAAGTAGTGATATCTATGCTACGGGAATAATTGCTATTCAAGCTCTGACTGGATTATCACCAGAGGAAATAGTAAAAGATGCTGATACTAATGAAATTATCTGGCATAATCAAGCCACGGTAACGCCAGAATTCGCTCAATTCTTAGATAAAATGGTATGCTACGACTTTCGACAACGTTATCCTTCGGCAACGGTAGCATTACAAGCCCTGAAAGAGTTAACACAACCACCCGCGCAGACAATAGCGTTAACTCCTATTTCTCCTATTTCTCCACCCAAAAATATCAACAAACGTCAACCGAAAAAAGGCATATTGGGTAAAATTTTACTAATGATATTTTTATTTGGGGTTAGCGGAGTAGCATCAATATTTATTCTGAATCACATTAATTCAAATAACGCCATAGAATTATCCAAACAAGGAAATACGTTTTTTGATTTGCAACGCTATCAAGACGCGCTAGAAGTATATGAAAAAGCAGTTAATATTAGACCAGATTATTCTCAAGGCTGGAATGGTCAAGGCAAAACGCTGGATAAATTAAAAAAATACAAAGAAGCATTAGTGGCATATGACAAAGCAATTCAAATTCAGCCAGATTATTTAGAAGCTTGGATTGGACGGGGTTTTGTATTAGGAAATTTACAGCGATATCAAGAAGCGATTGCCTCTTTTGACAAAGCCTTACAATTAAATAATAATAACTCAGAAGTCTGGAACGCTAAAGGTGAAGCTTTTAGTAATTTAAATCAATATGATCTAGCGATTCAATCTTATGAAAAAGCGATTGAACTCAAACCAGATAATTACGAAGCTTGGTATAAAAAAGGATTAGCTTTGCAAAATTCTAAGCGATATGAAGAAGCGATCGCAGCCTACCAAAAAGTTGTTGATTTAAAACCAGACTATGAGCAAGCTTGGTATAATTTTGGAAATGCTTTAGTAAATTTGCAACGCTACAAAGATGCATTTACAGCTTATGATAAAGCGGTGCAATACCAGCCAAATTATTATCAAGCTTGGTTATCAAGAGGGAATGTGCTACTGAATTTACAACGTTATCCAGAAGCAATTGAATCTTTTAATCAAGTAATTAAATTCAATCCTGGTAACTATAAAGCATGGTATAATTTGGGCTGGTCGTCGCATCAAACACAACGCTATGTAGAAGCAATAAAGTATTATGATAAAGCCGCAAAAATTAAGCATAATGACTATAACTTATGGTATAATATGGGGAATTCACAATACATATTGCAGAAATATGAAGATGCGATCGCGTCTTATAATAAGGCAGTTCGTTATAAACCAGACCATTCTGAAAGCTGGTATAGCAGAGGTAACGCCCTATTGAATTTGAAACGGTATCAGGATGCGATCGCTTCTTACGATCAAGCAATAAAATACAAGCCTAATTACCAACAAGCAATAGAGGCGCGTAACCAAGCCAAAATTCAGCTGCAAGGCGAAAAACTAAAGCCTGTAATCGTCGTACCAATCATCCCAGTTCCTAATCTTAATAATCCACCGCAGACAAATCCTCTAAACGCTCCAGCCAAGGACTAGGACTAAAGTCCTGACTACGAACTTACAGAGGTTTTCAATTGAATAGACCACACGCATAGGGGCACAATATATTGTGCCCCGACAATGACTGTATTCCACGCATTTAAAAATTGCCGTAACTACCGAATATTAACTTCTTGCAGGTAATTTGCTCCCTGAAGATATTCAACCCTAGTGACAGAGTTTTTAGCAACGAATGAATTTGTTCTTTTTGCAAAAGCTATCTTTTGATTATCAACCAGCACGCGTTGCTTTTGAGTATACTCATTCAATTTGACTTGAGCTTGAGCATAAACTAAAGTATCTTGGGGAATATTTCGGAGAAATTTCACAGCCAGATCAAAATCACCAATAGATGCTTGTTTGTAGGCTTTTTTTAAAAAGTAGGCTGCTCTGATCTGGCGCTTTCGATTGTACTCAGCCAATTTTTCTTGAACTAAAGTACCAGCATGACTTTCTTGAGGAATTTGACGCAGATATTGTAATGCAGTAGAAAAATCTTTTTCCCTGGCTCTTTCGTAAGCTTTTGCTAATAAATCTTGCGTCTGTGTTTCAATATTGACGTATGCTTGCTGAACTAATTTACCTGTTTTAGATTGCCAATATAAAATATTTGGAACTTGAGAAGCAGCATGAAGAACATCTGACCATCTGCTCTCATGAAAAGCTGTTTCAGCTATTTGATATTGCTGTGCAGCTACTTGCCATTGCTCTTGCCATTCTTCGATTGTCGCTTGCGCTTCTGGATAAACATTACTGTGGGAGGGAATTGATTTAGCGAGTGCGATCGCCTCTTGCAAATCTCCTGCTTGATATTCTTGGGTTGCTTTATATAAAGTATCTGTTTCTGAGTATGCAGGTGAACTATTAACTAAAGAATATACACCAAATCCCATTAATAAAGAATTAGCCACCAGTCCTACTTTCATTCCTGTTAATAATGGCGATAATTTCCCAGATGTCCGATTCTGAGAATTATCATTTTCAATCGCCGCCTTTAGGAGAAATTGAGAATCTGCTTCTAATATTTGTGATGGCTGAGTTTCCCATATTATTTGTTTGAGTACTCGCAGTACCTCACCGGCAGATTGGAAGCGATTTTGAGAATCGTAGCTGATCATTTGGCTGAGAACAGCAGCTAGATAATCATTAACTGGCGTGTTTTGAGAACGCCAAAAAATTTCATTATTATTAGCATCAGGATCAGCTTTTAATTGTAATGGTTCTAACCCTGTTAACGCTTGGATGGCAATCATACCCAAAGCATAAATATCACTGTTGGGCTGTGTTTGTCCAATAAACTGCTCTGGCGGTATATATCCCAATGAAGTGACGGGAATTCTATAAATGGGTAATTCCGCACCTATGCCAAAATTGATAGACTGGATTGAGCCAAAGTCAATCAAAACTAACTTGCGTAGGGCTTTGCCCTTGCCGGAGGCATCGCTATTACGTCTGATCAAGTTTTCCGGTTTGATATCGCAATGGATAACGCCTTGAGAGTGAATAAATTCTAGAATACCTAAGACATCGATCAAAAATTCTACAACTTCGCTTTCACTCCACAGACATCCCCACTGTTGATTGATGGGCAATTCCGCAGTCAGCGCGTGTCCTTCAATACACTCTTGCACTAAATAAAATTGCTCGTTTTCTTCAAAGCAGGCGATAAATTCAGGAATTTGCTGATGGCTTCCCAGAAGCTTCAGGGTTTGGGTTTCAGTTTGAAACAGTAACCTCAGCATCTCCAAGTCGCCGGGTTCGGAACTGCTAACTTTAATCTGCTTAATAACGCATTTGGGATTCTCTGGATAATCTACGTCTACAGCAATATATGTTTCTCCAAACACCCCTGCACTAAGGGTTTGGACAATTTGGTAACGCCCTTGTAGTAATTTACCGATTATGTGGTAGGTCATGACCTGGTTACTCAGTAAGTCCTTTTATCTAGATTTACTGGTATTTCCTCCAGTTTCCGGAAAGCTTTAAAAATAATTGAAGAAGAATTTTAATACCTTGAATGTAAGTTTAAGTTTTTAAGTATTTTTACGTAAGAAAATATATATATTAGTAAAATTAATATCCTTAATTTAATTTGAGAGTTAATATAGGACTAAGTATTTGATTTTTGAAATGCACTGTAGTGGACTATCTAGGCTAAAATAGTGCATTAGACGTAGACGTAGGTTGGGTGGAGGCTTTGCGTAACCCAACATCCTGCATATATGTTGGGTTGCGCTCCGCTCCACCCAACCTACAATTTTTTTGGCAACATTTTTATAAATTCAGCAATGCAGCAGCATCACATTCCTCAAGAGGAGTTGCTAATTAACTCTGGGTTTCTTCATCGTGTTCAACTACTTCAGATTTATCTGTTAACGGCTTGACTACCCGCGCGATCGCTTCTTGAATAAAAGCCTTGATAAATTCATCTCTGCGATTAATTTGAAACTGTCGCTGTACAACTTCCGTCATCCCACCATCACCCCAATCTTGATCGTGACGAAAATATTCAATAAAACTTTTACCAGCAATTCGCGTTAAATAAGCTGCTGTCACGCCTTGAATTGCTCTACCAATAATAAAGGTGGCAACATTCAGTTGCAAAGCTGTAGATAATAATTGAATTGCCCCCTTGACAATGCCTAAACTGGCGATCGTTTTCGCTAAAGAAAGGGCTAACTCTCGTCCCCGTTCCATATTCAATTCACAGCCGTACACTCTACCAATTTCCACAACCATTTGAGCATTAACAGCAGCTGTCGCCAATAAATCTACGACTGGTATAGGTGTGACTGAGACTACACCAGCACCAATCCACTGAAACCGTTCTACGATTTTGTCAGCTTGACGGCGACGCTGGCCATCGATGAGTTTTCGCGCCTCGTCTCCCAATCGCAGAGATTGCAAAAGAATATTATCCGCCACCAAATCTTCGCCCTCAGCCCGTAAAACAGTAGCCGTCCGCCGCAGCAAAGGGATAATATCCGGTTCCGGCTGGAAAGTTTCGCCAGTTTCTAGTTGTGCAGATTGGGGATTAGCAGCGATCGCCACTACATCATTAGTAGCAATAAATCCCCGTACCCGTTGACGCAATCTAGCGAGGATGGCTTCTTTATCTTCATCTGTATATAAATCAGTTTTGTTAAGCACCAAAAGCGATCGCTTACCAATTTCTGCCAACCCCCGCAACGGCTCATATTCTGAGCGTCGTAAGTCATTATCTACCACAAACAACAGTAAATCTGCTTCTGTTGCCAATTCTCGCGCCATTTGTTCGCGTTCGGTTCCCGCCACCCCTGCTTCTAAAATTCCTGGCGTATCTGTAATTAAAATTTTGCGTTCTAATCCCTTCAACCGCAGACAATAGGTTTCCCCAACTTGGGTTGTACCCATCGGTGCATCCACTTGACCAACCATGCGTCCCATAATCGCATTAACTAAGGAAGTTTTGCCAGCACTGCCGGTACCAAATATCACTACTTGAATCTCGCGCCGTGCTAGGTTTGCTTCAATCTCCCGCGATTTACTTAATAAAGCCTGACGTGCTACTTCATCTTGAATTTGCCCTACCTGTTGGCGCACAGCCTGGAGAGTTGTAGAAGCAGCGTCAGATTTGCCAGCAGGAATTTGTGCCGCAGTCACTCGCTTTGGGTTGCGGCGCGATCGCTTTTCTCCAGATTGAATCACCAATACATAATAGACAAAAGCGGCAACTAACGCTCCGATGAGGATAATCAGCAGCAACAGCAGTAAATTGCCCAGCAACGGCGAATAGGACAATTGCCAATAGAGACGCGATAGGGAATCAATTAGCCATAGGGCTAGCCCCAAAATGACGATCAGACCAACAATCAGCGTTACTATGCGTGACAGAGGCATGGTTGGGAAAGATTAGTGGGTATTCAGTAGGCAGATGCTTCTAATCTTAATAGTTTCAGTATTTTTTACCAGAGTGCTAGGATAGAGGTTTTGAGCTTCTGAGGTTGAAACTTAAGCCTTTGAGTCCATCATAATTGGAAAACTGATTCAGAGCGATCGCCTTTTAGAGAAAAATCAAGGTTTTTCAGTACTTGTTATGCTAAATTATTAGTTACAAATTCAAAAGGATATTAAAAATTGTATTAAAAAATTACTAAAAGCATTGCAATTATTGACAT
>NZ_JABXKJ010000249.1:0-99374 GCF_017115085.1 Nostoc sp. NMS7
GTCGCGTGTCAAGGCTGCGCCCTGCCCGCTATTTGTGCCAGTTGCGTAAGTCCTGGATGTTTGAAAAGTCTAATTTATTACTCGCCAGGCGACTAGAAGTCGCGGCTATACAGACAAAACCCACTTCCGTGGGTTAAAAATCCTTGAATTTGTATTAGTCCACCTCCGTGGACTAAGCTTTGTGTCCAAATGTAACAGAGGCTTAGACATTGTAAGCTGATTCGAGAGCTACTTCAGATGCGATCGCCTCATCGATTTCTTGCTGATGGACAGCATAAAAAGCCAGGGCTGCATTCACCTGAGCCTCACTCAAATCATACTCAGCAGCGATTTGCTTTGCGGATAATCCCCATTGTTGAGATGCGACCGCCAAAGTCTGCACCCGCAAGCCAGTTCCATCCAGTATTGGTACTGCTAAACCACTAGCACCCCGACGATAAGTAAGCTCAGGAAACACAGGATAAATATATTCTTCCTAGCCAGCTAACAATAATATCTTGCTAAACCAATCCTATCTTAACCTTTGCCATGAAAGTAAATCCTAATATAGGATTCCTATTTAATTTTTCAATTACGAATTACGAACTTGTACTGAGTTCAGCCGTTGGCGCAGCCTCTCGTAGAGAAGTATTACGAATTACGCTGTTTCTCCAACCATTGTAAAATCCGATTCCATGCCCACCACAGGTCAGAGTCTTGTACTTGGCGTTGACATTCTTTGCTACTCAAATAGCCAACATGACCGCCATACTGAGTGAGCAACAAATCTATTACGGGATTGCGATCGCAAGCTTCTTGTAATTCTGGTATGATCGCTGGGTCAAAAAGTGGGTCATCAGCAGCATATAAAATCAAAGTCGGTTTTGAGATTTGCGGCAATATTTGTAAAGCACTACTAGCTTGGTAATATGCTTCTACAGAAGAGAAACCTAGTCGGTTAATTACCAATTCATGATCAAAACCCCAGATACTGTTCGCCCGTTCAATTGCTACTGGGTCAATGCTTCCAGGATGAGCATCATGTATTCGCCATGCCAGTTTTTTTAAATTCTGTGCAATCCCTGCTTCCAAATATCTGCCCAAGGGCTTTGTAACTAGATAAGATAGCGATCGCTCCGAATCCAAACTCGGACAAACTACCATACTACCGCCAATATCGCTATCTTCTAATCCTAAATCTCCATGCTCCCTAATCACCTCAAGAGCGACCTTTACCGCCCATAGCGCCAATTGCCCTCCTAAAGAATACCCTGTAAACCAAAATTTCCCTGGACATCCCATTGCCTTAGCAGCAGCAGCGATGCGAACAAAATCTTCTCCCTCATACAGTCCATCAGAAGTTAGAGTCGGCGACAATTGGGCAGTTTTGCCGTGGGCACGCCAATCAAATAACACCACAGCGTATCCTTGAGCGTAGGCTTTACGTCCTAGCACTCTCAAAAACCATTCTGTCTCTAACTCTCCAGTAATGCCATAAGTACCAATAATCGTGCTATGAGCATTTTCCGGGATAGCAACCAAGCCAAAAATTGGCACACCTTGGCCACCAACAAATATTTTCTGATGATAAGAAGGTTCTGGTAATTGAATAGTACTTTCCCAGTAACGTTTTCCCCACAAAGCGGTGTATACAGTCATCATCAGACCGTTTTGTAAAAACCAAGACGGATTGTAGGGGGGAGTATAACACATCATAGACTATAAGATTTCGTGTAGTTGAGTCTTGATTTCACAGTCATTTAATCTTAATATTTATGTAAGATTTAAAAACCTTTTCATAATCGACTCAAAAATCTTTGTATCTATACAAAGGTTCTTATTTATCCTTAATCAAGTAGTAAAAATTTTTTAAGAATGCCGAGGATTCTTGTCATAGACGATGATCCAGCGATTTCCGAACTAGTTGCCGTCAACTTGGAAATGGCTGGCTACGATGTAAGTCAAGCTGAAGACGGCATTAAAGGTCAAGCGCTGGCTCTCCAGCTACAACCAGACTTGATCATGCTCGATTTGATGTTGCCCAGAGTAGATGGGTTTACTGTTTGTCAACGCCTACGTCGTGACGATCGCACCTCTGAGATTCCGGTGTTAATGTTGACGGCTTTGAGCCAAACTCAGAACAAGGTGGAAGGCTTCAATGCTGGCGCAGATGACTACCTCACCAAGCCTTTTGAACTTGAAGAAATGTTAGCGCGGGTGCGGGCACTTTTGCGGCGTACTGACCGCATACCCCAAGCCGCAAAGCATAGTGAGATTTTGAACTATGGCTCACTGACTCTGGTTCCCGAAAGATTTGAGGCTATATGGTTCAATGACACGGTGAAATTGACTCATTTGGAATTTGAGCTACTTCACTGCTTGCTGCAACGCCACGGTCAAACGGTTTCCCCCAGCGAAATCCTCAGAGAAGTTTGGGGCTACGATCCCGATGACGACATTGAAACGATTCGAGTCCATATTCGCCACTTGAGAACCAAATTAGAACCAGATCCCCGTCACCCCCGCTATATCAAGACAGTGTATGGTGCTGGATATTGTCTGGAGTTACCCGGTATACCTCCATCAAATGAAGGGGCTTCAGTAACAGTCGTGGAATGAAATCACGCTAAATTCCCTTAAACTTTGCCATTACTTAGGCAAGAACTCTCAGAAACTCTATATTCCTTACCGTTTAGTTAAGGTTATTGGTGAGGTGTGTAGAGACGTTGCAATGCAACGTCTCTACTATTGACAAGGAAATTATTTTATGCCAAGGGTATTAGAGCTTATACTGATTTTTACCCTTGAGCTAAAACCTGCTACATGACTGTCAATAATATCCTCCAATACGAATCAAATATCTGGGCAACTGCCGATTTGCTAAGGGGTTGCGGCATCAAGGAGTCAGAATGGCCATCCTATATGATGCCGTTTTTTCCGCTGGTGATGATTGAAAGCCGCTTGTTGAGGATGTTTGATGAATTAAAGGTGGAGATTGCACCCGAAGATTTGACCGAGCTAATTGAGGATAAGGGGCAGGGAAACGTTAATTAAAGAGGCTTTGGGTAAGCAGGAAGCGTTAGGCTGCGGCAAAATTGTGGTGAAGGTTGCGTTTAAGAAGGGGAGGAAAACCCAGCCAAAAAGGATTGAAATTACGGTGGAATTAATGCCGGGTTATCAGAAGGATTATGAGATTATTCCTTTCCATCGGGATGAGGTGGCGAATCCGCGGCGATCGCAGCATTTATGGCAAAATATATTACGAAGCCTTAGAGTATTTGGAAAATGTGGTAGGGGTGGAGATTAATTTTAATAAGGTGTTTTATAAGCCGGAGAAATTGCGGACTGTTGAGGAGAAATTGCGGCTCTTGATGAGGAGTTGAGGGATCTAGAGCAGTTGATGATCTTATGAAATCTTTGCAGGAGATCCAAAATGAATTACAGGCTGGAAATTTTGAATTTACGCGCCATGCTTTTAAGAGAGCGATCGAGCGCAATATTAGTGAAGCAGAGATCAGAGAAGCGAGTGTAACCGTGGAGGTAATCGAAGATTATCCAGACGATAAATATTCACCTAGTTGTCTAATTTTGGGATTTACCCAAAAAAACCGAGCTTTACATATTCAGGTTTCAAGGATCGAATCTGATGTAGTTAAAATCATCACACTGTATGAACCAGATCCTATGCAATGGACTGATTATAGAAGGAGAACTCACTAATGTTTAAATGTCATGTTTGTGGTTCAGAAGAGTCTTATACAGAATATGTCAGTGAAGTTTTTAATATTCAGGGAAAATTTCATTTAGTTGAAAATATTCCGGCTACTGTTTGCTCTCGCTGTGGAGAAGAGGTTTTTAGCCGGGAGACAACTGAACGAATTCGGGTAATGTTGCACAGTGAAGATAAACCGATCAGATCGATTTATGTGGATGTTTTTTCTTATATTGATAGTTGAAAAATTTTTTTATAGTAATAATGAGGTGATTTATGCCAATGTTGATACTTAGTAATGAGCAGGTTATTGAAATTGTCAGACAGTTGCCAGCAGAACAACAGGCAGAGATTTTTCAATTTTTATTGCTGCAACAGTGGGGGCAATGGGAGTCGTTGTCAAGCTATGGAGCAGATAAGGTGAGGTTAGTTGCTCAAGAGCGTGGTTTCAATTGGGATACGATGACTGAGCCTGAGCGTGAGGCATTTATTGATGATGTGATTCACGAGTTGTAATGCGTTACGTCGTGGTTTTTGATACTAATATTTTGTTGTCTGCTTTGTTTTCTAGCAATGGTAGCCCTTTCGCTGTCTCGCTTTGGCAAAAATTGGGCGGGTGGAGTCTGTGACTTGTCAAGCAATTTTGAATGAGTTTGCAGAAAAGCTATTGATGAAATTCAAATTTTCTCAGGAGAAGGTACAAGAATCAGTTGCAGAGGTGCAGGGTTTTTCCCGTCTAGTAGAAATTTCTGGAAATCTTAAGATAGTTAGTGCTGATCCTGATGATGATATGGTTGTGGAATCTGCGATCGCTGGTAATGCAACTCATATTGTGACAGGAGATAAACATCTTTTGCACTTAGCAAGCTATCAGAATATTGTGATTATCAAAGCAGCAGAATTTATTAATTTATTGTCTTAATGATGCCAAGATAAATATATATGAAAAATTATCTTATATAAGTCGGTCAATATCCTGTTTATGGTGGTAACGGACTACGGGGCTATTTTTAAAAATATACAAATGAAGGAGATTATATTCTTATAGGTCGTCAAGGAGCCTTGTGCGGGAATATCAACTATGCGTACCTCCCCTATCCGAACAAAAAGCGATCGCAGTAATCGCAGCAGTAGAGCCATTTGTGCCGTTGACTTTGCCGCCATTACCAAAACTGTTATTTACCAGTAATACTGGAATTTTTGCGTTATTCCTTAGTTGGTTCTTCTAAAGCAGACCCAAGAAGATGCTGATTTGCCTGCCGGACTTTAGCTGCTGCTTCATCGTAGAGGAAAGGTAAATAGGCATACCGCCGTCCTTGAGTTATGGGTGTTGCTTCGTGTAACAGGGAACAGGAAAAGACGACAGCTCCACCCGTAGGCGGTTGATAGGTTTGCTGACCAAATTCTGGAAATCGCAAACATCCACCTTCGTATTCACCCGTATTCAGGTTCAATGACACCGCAAAGCAGCGATGAGCAGTCCCTTTGGTGGTATTGTCTCGGTGGCATCTAAAGTGTCCACCGGTTTGGGCGTCATAGCAACCAACAATGTGGCGCTCCATTCGGGTCGCTTGAAACTGAAAGGCTTTGAAAATTTCGGGAATGAGGCGATCGTGAATTCGATGCATCGCCGCATTCCGCAGTTCCTCGTCGGTAATTTCCTGATCGCGCCGCCGTTTATGACCGTAATCGTACACGAGGACTGTACGACCATCGACTTCTCGCATAAAGCCGGAGTCATATCCGCCATGCAAGTCATAGAACTGAATCAGCGCCCGACACAGTTTTGGTTCAAATACTCTGGGCACAACCAAGACAGGTGCCTGAACTGCCGTCGGAACTTCTGACGGAATGGGTGGCAACTGAGCGAGGAATGCCATCAACTGAGGCACATGGCTTTCGGGTGACTCGTTAAACGGCAGCACCGCCAGCACCCGCAGACTATAATCCAGCACCAGCGTAAATTGTCTGTAATTCCCTGCGGGGGTAATGGCACCGTACTGCTGGCTAATGGCTGCATTAAAATCCCAGAAGAACCGGATGCCCGGAATATGCTCTTGAACTCGGCGCTGCTTCTCATCCTCTAGATCGACGCTCACGCCAAAGAAACAGCAGTTTTGGTCATCGAAGACTGCCCGTTGGCTCCAGATGTCTTTAAGAATGCGCTGGCTGGTCTTCACTATTGCTGAACCGAAGAAGCACAACACAATGTAACGACCCGCGATTGTGTCGAAGTGAAAATTAGCATTGGTTGTAGAAAGGGCTGTGAACCAGGGGGCTGGCTCACCGATCGTCAGGAGTCTCTGACGCATGGGCATAGGTTTCTTCGAGTTCCTAGTCAGGCTGATTTTCAGATGTAGCCTTCTTTGAGGAAAGCGGCGTTAGTAAAATGTTATCCGGGTATGGCAACGATTCATCAAAAATTCCGCCATTTGGCGTGAAATCCTGATTATGAATACTTTTTACCTAGAATAAATTGCGATCGCCTGCGGTGTACTGGAAGTCCCTTAGGCAATTTGAGTTACTTGCTGATTCACACGGGGACGGCCAAAGCGCTCCCAAGCACTCCCTCCTCGCAGAAACAGTTCTAAAAAGCGCAATGGTTCCCCGGAATCGCCTCTTGACCAACCGGAACTACCAGGAGCAAAGGCTAAAGTTCCTTCAGATACTTTGAAGCTGCCATCAGAATACACCGCATCACTGACGACATCTCCAATTCGGATCACGATCTTGGTTTGAGGCTCAAAGTTAACTGTATGCGCCGCAATCGTTGTTTTGATGTTGCCGTAGCCATCAATCCAGGCAATTCGATCTGGTGGAACATCTGGGATTTGCTCACGAGAAAGGTGATCTCCCAGAAGGCTAAAATCTTCACCCATAATCGCCGCCGCCGCCGGAGGAAACACATCCCGTGAGCGAAACTGCGAACCACCACGAGAAACGTTGACTACTCGCAACTCCTTTGTATGGTCTTTGATAAAGGAGAGGGTGTAGCCCGCATTCACACCCACTACTTTTACACCATTGGATAAAAGGGCATAAGTTAATCCTTCACCTTCATTGTCCCGACGGGCTTCGGGATCATCTTGACGAGGGGCACAGTTATGATAAATTAAGCGATCGCCAAGCCCTGGATTAAGTCCCAGTTGGGCAATCCAGAATCCCGTTGCCAAGGTACTGAATGCTGGAACCGAAAGCAAATGAATTTGGGCATCGGGTAAAGCCATTAGCAGACGTTGTGTGACTTCTGTAAATGCCGGATCTCCTGTACCGTAATCTGCAATGACAGAGATAAACATTCTGTTCCTCCTTTGTTAGGGTAGTAATTTGCAATCAACCTAATTATGAATTATGAATTATTCAGTCATCATCTGATTAGAGAGTGAAATCAGCAGACAACTGTTCATTTCACCCTTATTAGTAACCTTAAAGTCTTAGTCAACACAATGAAAACAATCACTTCACTTTTTAGCGAAGAACGCAAGCAACTCCAGACAGATATTGATAACACAACCAACATTGAGCAGATAGTTAAGCTGGTTCAGAACCGACTTGATGATCTTGAAAGAATTTACATTGAAAAGCTGAATCTGGGTCAAGTTCGTCTGGCTTCCTTTTTCCTGGATACGCTGCGACAGTCTATCGCCACTCTCGCTGCAACTAATTATCTTCAAGTTGCTCCCACAGACCAAAGGCAAATTACTAACCCAGGTACAAATTTTTTTGCCAACAGATTAATCTTGAAACTGCTACAGGGACTAATTTATATAGGTATCTTAGGTTCGTTATTCTCTTTAACTAAAACTACCCCAGGTGCATGGATGGCTATCTTATTAGCCTCTATACTTCTAGGACTAGAAGTTGTGCTTCAACTCGACTTAAACAACCAGCAAAATTCCATGTCTGAAAAGCTATTGGAATTACCTCAACCTATTCTCCGAGTTGATAGCAAAGTATTTTTAGATCACCTTGGCGATGCTCTCAACACTATCGATCTAGCAGTAGCTAGAGTAGAAGAATCGAATAAATATGAAGATGATTTAGCAATAGAAGAACTACCAGAGCTATTGAATTTTCTGCAAAGGCTAATGGGCGCATCAAAACTTGATAAACCTCAAATGGCTTATGAACTTGCCAAACTTCTGCCACAGATTTTAATGTCTCAGGGAATTAACGCTCAAATTTACCGAGCAAATGATCCTCACAGCGATCGCGGGTATTTTGACTTTGAGCCAAGTATCGACCCCGATACCAAAGATCACGTCACTCTAACTCCGGCTTTGTTGAAAGGCGATCGCTTAATTAGGCGCGGTCGGGTAATTGAGCCAGTATATTCCTCTTCTAGAGAATAATAGACAATAAGGGTATGGAAATTTTAGAAACAATCGGTTTTGATTTGGGACACGGGGAAACGGCTGTAGCTAAAGCGATAGTGGAAAGCATCGAACCTCCCCAAATGTTGGAGATTAATAACAAGAAGAACCAAATTACAGCTCTTGGTTGGCATCCCAAACTCGGTTATCTTGTCGGAGAACAAGCATTAATTCAAGCTGGCGTTACTCAACTGACAATCACTTTCAAGCAAAAACCAAACAACGATCCCAAATATCGAGAAACAATTAGTACTTTTGTCGCCACCTACTACCGCCTTTTGAAAGAAAGCAAACAACTTGCAGGTGGGGAAAGTAGCTATTTTTACATTGGTTGCCCTTCAGGATGGTCAGTTAGCGATCGCTCCGAATACCAAAAGATCCTTCAAGAAGCTGGCATTCCCCGACTAAATGTTGTACCGGAATCGCGGGCTGCTTTCATGCAAGCCAAAGAAGCTGGGAAGCTGGAGTATGACAAACTTCTGGTATCAGTGCTAATTGTCGATATTGGTTCTTCAACCACAGATTTTACTCTGGTTAAAAGTTTAGAAGAAATCCCGATAGATTTCGGGAGTAATACTTTGGGAGCATCTCTAATTGACAAGGCAATTTTTGCCCGTACTCTCACCAACCACGAGCAAAAAACATTACTCGAAAAAGTATTTCAGGAATATCCGCATCACCAAGCTCGTTGTGAACTTGCTTGCCGCAAAGCTAAAGAAGATTACTTTTCTAATGAACAACTATACAGCGATCCTGAATCCTTTGCGCGTGGCTTCGAGTCGATCAACGAACAGATTTATTTTATTCCCCAAGTTAATAAAGTGATCATGGAGGAAATTTTAAATCAACCCTTGCCTGAACTGGGGCTTAATAGTTGGGTGCGATCGTTTCACGACTCTTTAAAAGAGGCGAAAGAAAAGGTGGAAAAACTTGGAATCGTGCCGAAACTTGTGCTGATGACTGGCGGTGCATCTCGGATGAAATTTACGCACTTTCTTTGTCAGGAAATGTTTCCCGAACCAGAAACGCTGCTTCGCCCTGATCCGGAACCAGAACGGTGCATTGCAATGGGTTTAGCACGAGTAGGACGATGGGATCTGCGTGCTGCCGCTTTTAAACAAGAAGTCAACAAACTATTTACCTCGAATCAGCTTAAAGGTTTGATTGAGAAGCATATCCCGGAGTTAATCAAATCACTAACTAAGCCTTTGACAGATGGTTTGATTGTCAACGCAGTTAAACCAGGTTTAAAAGATTGGCAAAAAAACAAAATACGGACTTTAGCAGATTTGGAAACATCTTTGATCAGTCGCGCAGAACAGTGGCTCAAAAGCGATTTCGCTGTGCAGATAATTAATTATCAATGCGCTTCTTGGTTTAACAATAAAATACAACCTGATTTAGCCGCACAAACCGATCCAATATGTCGAAAATTTCAGATACCTAGAAGCAGCTTAAGATTTGAGGATAGCATTGACCCAAATTTTGTTAACCCAGAGCTACGAATTGGAGATGCGATCATTGCTGAGACAGTAGCGTTTATCGTCAATGTCATAATTGGTGGAGGCACTGTGGCTAGCATCATTACTTTAATACTAACTGGACATTTAACTTGGCCTATTGCACTAGTATATGGGGCTTCGCTTATGGCAGCAGGAATGGAGCTAAATCGCCAGAGTGTTCAAGAAGTAATCAAGACAAATGTGGATGTACCTAGTTGGATTCGTTCTAGTTTTTTGAGTGACAAAAAAATCGAGGATATGTGTGAGCAAATAAAGCCTGAGTTAGAGAAAGTTCTTCAAGAACAACTGATAGCGGATCAACAGGCTTTTGACAAACTGATTGACAAAGTTGAGCAGGGGCTTCAAAAAACCCTTTCCACCAAAGTTCAATCTTGCATAATTCTGATTCAATAACGGTGATGTGTGCCAGTAAATTAGACTTTGACCTCTCTCCAAACCTCTCTCCTTTTAGGAGAGAGGCTTTGAATCTTACTTCCCTTCCCTACAAGGGAAGGGGTTGGGGGTTAGGTCTATATTGCATTAAACTGCAAACTGCTTATCAGTGAATTAAATATGTAAATTGCTCAAAAGTCAATGATTAAAACAATAATTTTCTTATTCATCGTTGGGCTAATTATCACTGGGATTTTAATCAATCCCATTCTAGTCAGAAGGCGAAGAAACCGTCTCAAAAATCGTCCTTTTCCCCCACTTTGGAATGCCATTATTGAGAATAATCTACCCATTTATCCTTGTCTTTCTCCCGATGAACTCAGACGACTTCAGGGACATGTTCAAGTGTTCTTAGCAGAAAAGCAATTTATTGGCTGTAGAGGATTACAGGTGACGGAGGAAATGAAATTGACCCTTGCGGCGATCGCCTGTTTACTCCTACTAAATGAACGTGGGCAATACTTCCCCAGACTTCGTTCAATTCTGGTGTATCCCAATGCTTATTTTGTTGAGGAAAGGACTTCCATCGGAAATTATGTTGTTGAAGAAAGGCGTGTGGCAAGACTGGGTGAATCGTGGACAACTGACCAATTAGTAGTATCTTGGGAACAGGTGAAACTAGACAGCACTAATTGGAGAGATGGACATAACGTTGTACTTCATGAATTCGCCCATCAGTTAGATCAAGAAGATGGTAAAGCTGAAGGAGTTCCTATATTGCAACGCAACTCAGACTATCCTATTTGGGCGAAGGTAATGACAGAAGCATATCAACAACTTTGTAATGATGTTTTACAAGGTGTAAAAACGGTGATAGATAGCTATGGTGCAACGAATACCGCAGAATTTTTTGCCGTAGCGACTGAGACATTCTTTGAGAAACCGCACCAATTGCTATCCAAGCATCCGGCACTTTATGAGCAACTGCAACGTTACTATCAATTAGATCCTGTGCTATGGGCGTGAAGTAGATCCGATTGCAAGTTAGTGTTGCTTGAAGACTCATATAGTTTCATTTCTATCTCACCTGTTGATCGCAAAGCGCGATCGTCAGCAGTGCTGCTGCTGCCAGTGCTGCTATTGTGCGAACGTGGTTCCAGATTGTCCAGTTGGTCAGGTATTTAGCCCATAGGTTAGCGCCTTCAGTGCTGTCCGGTTTGGCGATCGCCAGTGCATCATTCAGTGGCACATTGAACACGATCGTCAATAGAACGGTGCCAATGAGATAGATCAGACTCCCAACAAGCAAGTAGGCAGCACCACGTTGATGCCACTTTAACACCGAGGAAACCGCTAGAAACATGCAAGCCGCAGCAGTTCCGAAAAGCGCTACCATAAATAGCGGATTGATCGCCGTGATATTAATGGATTGCATAGCGGCAATACCCTCCTTCGGTTGGAGTCGTGTAAGGGCATTCATCACAAAAGTCGAAAAGGCAAAGAAGACACCAGCCACCAGCCCGCAGCCTAGTGCCGAGAACAGTTTCAATGTGAAAAGCAAGTGATTAGTGGTTGTCATAAAGCCTCCTGTAGATTACCGCCTCTTGCGCTACCGCAAAGCTATCTTCAAGCAGCCGATAACGAGCGATTAAGCCAGCGTAATTGTTTGGCTTAATTCCGGTAAGCTATAACGGCATAAAACGGATCTCCTCCAGCTGCACCCAACCACTGTAAGAAATTCGGTAATGTTGACTTATGAACTATAACTTCTGCGGTTGTAAATCCTGGAACTGAAGCAAAGTAGGCTTTGACTAATTCCACTCGTTCTGCTTCTGAAGCCTCTCGCCAAGCTTGAATTGCCTTTTCAAAAAACATCCGGTTAGAAAAACTGATAATTGCCACACCACCGGGTTTCAGGATGCGGTAAATTTCGGAAAATACTGCTTCTGGATATTGCACATACTGCACAGATACGCAATTGAGAACAGCATCAAAATCTTCATCTGGTAAAGGTAGCTGCGGATTTTCGTTAAGATTTTGCACAAAGTAATGATTGAAGCGGGGATTACGTGCTAGTTCCTCAGCGTTGAGTCCATGTCCCTCCACATGGTCAAACTGCATCTCTTCTGGCAGATGAGACACCCAACTGCTCATCATATCAAAAATGCGGGTGTCTTGTACTGAGCGTAGCCGAAGTATGGGTTTCAGGCGATCGCGATATAAATCCGTTAGCTGTTGAATAAATCCTTCATCTACATGGGTGACGAAGCGGGGATAGGCATAGAATAGCTTATCGTCTTTGTCGTCTAATTTCAGGCGTTGATTCGGTCTTAACTGCATAAATCTCTGTTTTGGAGAACTTTTTTGGAAAATTGCGGCAATTTCAGGTATTTTTTCACAATCATTATGTAATATATTTGGTTCTTCATTACTAACTATAATTACTACTGAAGAAGCTTTTTTTTGTTAAGTCAAGTAATTTAGCAGCATTGCTATTTAAATTAGATAGCTTTGATTATAATTGGGCATTGTGTTCAAGTCTTGCTTAGGGTTTTGATACATTCTGTTTTGAGAAGGACTAAATTATCAGTCTCCAAAACTGCACAAGAGTTAATTAATGTCGCTAACACAGGTAAAGCTTTCTGTAACTTGGCATTCGCTTCTTGTGCTGCTGGCTGATATTGTTGTAGCCAAGTGTTTTTAGTTATATATTCTGGCATGAATGCAGAACGTTCTAATAGCCAGAAGGTTACGTGGTATTTTTGGATAAAGTCTTTAATCTGGATAATATCTTCAGTATATTGGGCATTAATCAGGTCAACCATCCTCTGGTGAATTTGAGCATAATATTTTGTATGAAACGGTAAAGCATATTCTTTACCCACCAAAATTGTTCTTTGAGCAAAGATAGGTATGTTATCTGCTTCCCCGGAAGTAGAGGCTATGACAATATTTGGTGGTTGCTTTTGCAAAAAATTATATAATCTTGGGACTTTGCCCTCTAGATAAGGGGTTTTAGGAAAAACTTTTAAGCTGAAGCTGCTAGGATACAAAACGAGTCCTGCACCAAAAATCATAATCGTCCCCAAGATGAAAATTTGTCTCCCATTTTTTCTCGACCATTGAAGTGTAGCATCTAAAATCAAGGTAATAGAGATTGCTGCTGCGATCGCAAGTACCATCTTAAAAGTATGATGGGTGTAGCGGCTAGGCCAGTGCAGTTGAAAAGCTAAGGCATGGGCAATAAAAAACATTATTAAACTAGCTAATACTACCTGTAGTAATAGTTTGACTTCATCCTTTAGTTGCTTGGTTAGGAGAAAGTGAGACTGGAATTTCAGGATAATTGGTAATAATAAACCAAATAATAGTTGAGGAGGTGAAATTAAAGCAAGAAAACCACTATCTCTACCAAAAAGCCAATAATTAATAATATTATCACTAAAATAGCTGACTCTTCCTCCATCCCAGTAGTCCGGCATAGTTCTCGCAACAGCAGCAGTAATTGCCGGACCAAATTGTGATGATTGAATGGCATAAGGTAAAATTCCAATACCAGCAATCATCATCGCTGCTGCAAATAAAATAAAATCTTTTCGCTTCTGAGAAATAGTTATCTGCCCATTTTGCCAGTGAAATAATCTTAGAGCTAAAATTAATAAATCGACAAAACCTATTAAAGGGTATATTAAACATTGGAGTGCAAGTACAATTAATATACCTAACCCAGAAGACCGGATTAAATAATATATAAAAGCTAAAAATAGGGGATAAATAAAATCTCTAGGAGTAGCCGAAAATAGATCATCATGCATACAAAGACTTTGATTTAAAAGTAAAGATGCGATAAACCCCACCATTGGCACTGGTAATATCTCCATACAGACTAGAAAGCAATAACTAGTTGTAATTAGTCCCAGTACTATTGGAAAAATTTTGCTAAAGAAAGTTAGATCGATATCTAAAGCCGCAATTATTTTATAAAGAATACCATATCCAATTGGTGTCACCGACTGAAAATAATCAGCGATTAAATCCCCAGGAAATAAATCTGGGTTAAAGTAACGATACATCCAAGAAATATATTCGCGTGCATCGTCGCTGACTATATATTTACTACTGAAAGCTTGTCGCAGCCCCATAAGAATATAACCAACAGCAAAAGTTAAACTTAGACTGTACCAAAAGATGACAGTCAATCTAGATTGATTTTGTCTGCTATTTGGAATAATAGGTGTTGTTAAAACTTTTTGTAATTGGGGAATTAGCATTGTGCGCGTCCATGTCTGAATAAATCGTGTTAATTAGGAAAATCAAAAGCTTTCTTGAATTTTTCTGATTGTAGAATCTTCAAGTACTAAGTAAATGTCACTGTAAAAGGGGTTCGGAAATATTCAGACTTCATGTTGGGTTTCACGTTGTTCTACCCAACCTACGAATGATTAAATTCCATACCCGTTGCTTGCCCATGCTAGATTTCAGCTAGAACTTGTGCAAGGCTTTTCTGATCAGTCATAAGTTGATAATATATAATTATTAGCTTGAGCTACTTGATTATACTTAGATTTTGGTTCCCGATCGCCCTTAAAAAAACTTTGCGATTTACTTATTTTAGTTTGTTAGTTTGGATACTGCCCTTATTACTATTTAATTCTGGGCACAATAGTCTAATGGCACATGATGAAGGGCTTTACGCATCGCGTGCGCGTCTGATGTTTGATTCTGGTGATTGGATAGCTCCTTGGGAAAAGCCACATCATAAAACTCCTGGCCCTTATTGGTTAATTGCCAGTTCTTACAAGCTGTTTGGTATCAGTGATACTAGTGCGCGTCTTCCTAGCATGATTGCTGGCATTTTTAGCTTATGGCTTGTGTATGAAATCGGCAAAATTATGCTAGGCAAAAAATTAGCAAGGCTAGCTGCTGCAATTTTAAGTGTAGAATTTCTCTGGCTGCAATACTGTCGCTTAAGTACACCTGATGTACCGATGGTTTTCTTGGTACTTTTAGCGATTTGGTCTTTAATACAAACAGAATTACATCCGAAATCTCGCTATTTTTGGAGTTTTCTAGCTGGTTTAAGTTTAGGTTTAGGCTTCTTAGTCAGAAGCTTTATGATTTTTTTGCCAATTATAGCTTTATTCCCTTATTTAATTGGGGAACATCGCCGTCATCGTCATCTTACTAACCCAATTTTATATTTAGGCTTTTTCATAGGTTTAATACCTACTGCTGTTTGGCTATGGTTAAGCTGGCTGCGCTATGGAAATCAAAGTTTTGAAGAGTTGTTCAAGTTTGTTGTGCAGCTAAGTTCTGAGGATCGTTATAATAATGGTTCCCTGTTCTATATATGGAATATCCCTTTAATAGCATTTCCTTGGGCTTTTTTCGGGATTTTAGGTTTATTTTTGACTCTCCGTCGTCCCATTGTTCGCTACCAGTTAATATTAGTTGGCTTTCCACTTGTCTTATTTTGTGAACTTAGTCTTTTTACCACTCGTTTCCCTCACTATAGTCTTTCCCTTTGTCCGTTCATAGCTTGGTTGGCATCTGTGGGTTTAAACTGGTTAGGCAATATTTACCAAATAGAAATTCCCCCACAATTACCTTTTCAAAAGGCGAAAAAAAATATATTAAACCTTTTTGCAAAGAAGAATCTTCCTCGAAATCTCAGTTATGGCTTTGGTGGCTTAGGTGTTTTACTGGTAATAGCGAGTATTGGCGTTCTTACTTGGGGTGGTTCTGACATCCGCAAGTATGCAACTATTGGCTTGGCTATGGGCCTGGGTTGGTTAATTTTGCCTGTAGTGTGGATTAGTCGTTACCACTTTGGCAAAAAGTTTCTCACATCTGATTACTGGATTGCAGGTTGGTTAATTCCCTGTTGGCTAGCTTTGGCAACGATGGGTAGCATCGGTCTGTTAAGTGACTATAACCCGGTTTTGAGAACTTTTTTACAACAAAGCGCGATCGCCTCAATTATTCAAACTCATCCTATCTACTTTGTGGAAATAGACGCCAAAACCAAAGTACTGCTTAATTTCTATTTTTATACTCGCCCCCAACCAGTAGCTTCTATTTCTCAAGTACCAGCTTTGGGCTATGTTTTGATCTATAATGATCAATCCCCGAAATTATCTCGCCCTCACCGGATTATTGGTACAGGAAAAGAGTATCAGTTGATTCAAGTTCTTCCCTAAGAGAGATGGAAAGCCACTCTTGCTAAATCTAATGAGTCCAGGTAAGATAATAGTACGTACCCTAACTATTATGGCAAATGGTTTCTATATCTAATCACTCCCCAGGTTTAGAGTCGTGGCAGCAAAATCTCGCACCATACAATTTGGGCTACAGAATCAAATTAGTCTCGCAACTGCTGAGTCGCAAGTTTACTGAGAGGCTAGAACCCTTTGGACTGACACCATTTCACTGGTTGGTGTTGTGTTGTCTTTGGCAAGAAGATGGTTTACCTACTTCTTGTATTGGGGACAAACTCAAACAAGTGGGAGGGACTTTAACAGGCGTATTAGATCGGATGGAAGAACGCGGCTTGGTGCGCCGAGAACGCGACACCCACGATCGCCGCATCTGGCGGATCTGGCTCACAGATGCAGGTAAGGAACTAGAAGCTGTCTTACCGCCAATCGCCGCAGCCGTGCGTGATGAAGCGATGGACGGTATTTCCTTTGCTGACCGGGAACTGTTTTCCCAAATCTTGAATCGCGCGATCGCTAATCTCTCCTAAAAGATTATCCCATAATCACCCGACCGGGTGAGGCACTGTGAAGATTTATTTTGAGATAATATTACGCATACTAAGGAAATAAAGTTTTTTTCCGGGAATATTACGCATTCTAAATAAACGAGTATCAATCAAATTATTCAACGAACAAGCGAGTTAACAATCATGGGCACTAATACTTTGAACGGACGCAACGGATACAAAACCCCAATTTTAGAAAAAGAAGTGATTCCTGATTTAGAGACTTTAGAAGTTGTGACAGCAGAGACATCGGCAACAGCAGAAGCACCTGTTGTCACTCCTGAGATCGAGAAAGAAGTTCCAGCTAAGCGGAAAAAACCGACTGGTTTAATTTTGGCAGGCTTAGGTGTGGGTGCGATCGCCGCAGGTATTTTTGGTTATCACTACTGGCAATATGCCTCCACCCACCAGGAAACAGACAACGCCACCGTAGCCGGAAACATTCACCAAATTAGTAGCCGCATTCCCGGAACTGTAAGTGAAGTGCTGGTGAATGATAACCAACTGGTGCAACCGGGACAATTGTTAGTCAAGTTAGATCCACGAGACTATCAAAGTAAAGTGCAACAAGCCGCAGCTGCGCTAGAAAATGCGCGTGGACAGGCGCAAGCCGCCCAAGCAAATATTGCCTTAACTTCACAAACCACCACTGGTAAGACAAGTCAAGCGCAGGGAGATGTTAGCAGTGCTGTTGCAGCAATTTCTACAGCCCAAGCAGCAGTACAAGAAGCCCAAGCTGGGATACCGGCGGCGCAAGCTGAAGTCAGACTAGCCCAAGCGGGGATTCCTGCCGCCCAAGCGCAGGTAGCGCAAACAAATGCGAATTTGGAAAATGCCCAAGCAGATTACAATCGTTATAACGAATTGTATAAAACAGGTGCAATTCCTCGTCAGCAATTAGATACAGCCAAGGCAGCTTATGATGTGGCTACGGCACAAAAAAACGCGGCTATTCAGGGAGTGGAACAAGCCCAAGCCAAGTTATCCTCCGCGAAAGTTGGTGTCGCCAAAGCCCAGTCTCAACTAGCACAAGCGCAAGAAAATGTCACCAACGCCCAAGCTAAATTGGCAGCATCCAAGGGAGGATTGCAACAAGCTACCGCCGGCGGACAAGATACAACAGTAAAACGTAGTCAATACGATGCGGCAAAAGCGGCGATCGCGCAATCAGAAGCATCGCTCAAAGACGCACAATTGCAACTATCTTACGCCAATGTTACCGCCCCCAGTGCTGGACGAATAGGTAAGAAAAACGTGGAAGTTGGCAACCGAGTCCAATCGGGAACACCATTAATGGCGATCGTGGATAACAACTATTGGGTAGTTGCGAACTTCAAAGAAACCCAATTAGAAAAGATGCGCCCAGGAGAACCAGTAGAAATCAAGCTGGATACTTTCCCTCATCATACCTTTGTTGGTCGTGTTGACAGTGTTTCCCCAGCTTCCGGCGCTCAGTTTGCTTTATTGCCACCGGATAACGCTACAGGTAACTTTACTAAAGTTGTCCAACGCATCCCAGTAAAAATAGTTTTCGACCAAAAGAGCATTCAAGGGTACGAATCGCGGATTACACCTGGGATGTCTGCGGAAGTTGCTGTGGAAGTCAAGTAATACCATGTCCGCTAAATTACCGATAAAGAACCCCACCCCCAATCCCTAAGAGCCTGCGGGGAGGGGAGCTAAAAGCACAGCTTTGGCGGGGTGGGGTTCCAGGTTTTATGGTTAATTGCCCGGACATCATTACAGGAGTTTTCATGTATTTGAACCACATCTGTCGTAGGGGCACAGCAATGCTGTGCCCCTAGCGCGTGGTCTATTTACCTGAAAATAGCTGTAAATACCAAATTTGCTGCAAACAGATGAAAAACCTCTTTCTAGCTGTGATATGTTTCTACATCTATGGAGAGGCACATAGAGATGAAGTGAGATGATATTTATGAAAGCAGATTGGTATAAAACAAACTTGACATGAAAAAACCGCTACTACCTGCATTAAAGTCAAAAAATTACCAGTTGTTTTTTGCTGGACAAGGTATTTCCCTAATTGGGACATGGATGACCCAACTTGCGACGATTTGGCTAGTTTATGACTTAACAAAGTCCCCATTAATGCTAGGAGTTGTGGGATTTTCGAGTCAAATTCCTAGCTTTTTTTTAGCTCCCTTTGGCGGAGTGTTTGTAGATCGCTTTTCTCGGTATCGTACCTTAATTAGTACGCAAGTCTTAGCGATGATTCAATCGTTAACATTAGCAGTGCTGGCGCTCACTGGTGTGATTGAGGTATGGCACATCATCGTCTTGAGTTTGTTTCAAGGATTTATTAACGCCTTAGATGCACCAGCCCGCCAAGCTTTTGTGCCAGAATTGGTTGAACACAGAGAAGATTTAGCCAATGCGATCGCGATCAACTCTACTATGATCAACGGTGCGCGATTAATTGGCCCTGCGATCGGGGGTTTATTAATTGCTCGCGTTGGAACTGGCTATTGTTTTTTAATTGATGGTTTGAGCTACATTGCTGTAATCGCCGCTTTATTGGCGATGCAAGTTAAACCTTGGAAAAATGTGATACCTGACGGTAATCCCTTGCAAAAAGTCAAAGAGGGATTTGTATATGCCTTTAGCTTCCCACCGATTCGATCTGTCTTATTGCTATCAGCTTTAGTTAGTTTTATGGGACTGCAAAACACTATTCTCGTACCAGTTATGGCAGAACAAGTTCTCAAAGGTGGTGCAGAAACTTTGGGATTTTTGATGGCGGCATCTGGAGTTGGAGCCTTAACTGGTGGTATCTATCTAGCTACGCGCCAAACAATCTTGGGAATTGGGAAATTGATTGCCTTAGCTCCAGCAATTTTAGGAATTGGTCTAATTGCCTTTTCTTTGTCTCGATTTTTACCGCTTTCCTTATTTACAATGTTATTTGTTGGCTTGGGAACAATTCTTCAGATTGCTGCTAGCAACACATTTTTACAAACAATTGTTGAGGACGACAAACGCGGACGATTAATGAGCTTATACACGATGTCATTTTTGGGGATGATTCCCGTGGGTAATTTATTAGGAGGTTTATTAGCAAGTCATATTGGTGCTTCTAACACTTTAATTATTGATGGTATAGCTTGTATTATCGGGTCGATTATTTTTAGCAGACAGTTGCCTGCTTTAAGGAAAATAATGCGTCCAATTTATGAGCAAAAGGGCATTATTATCACGACTCAGGAAGTTTAAGATAGTTAACCGCAATTAGATTTAGATTTAGATTTAGATTTATGTTATACCAGTTTGCAGTTGAGTCAAATACAGACCTAACCCCCAACCCCTTACGCCAGATGCTACCCTGCGGGAACGCTAAGAGCGAACAAGTCGGCGGAGCCGCCCAACGCACTGGCTCCCCTACTAGCGTTGGGGAGTAAGATTTAAAGCCTCTCTCCTAAAAGGAGAGAGGAATGGAAGTGAAGTCAAAGCTGTATTGCACCCAAGTGAGAACCTCTATAATGAGCTTTTATCGACTACTCATATTTTAATTTCGCCGCGCAGAGAGAAATAAAATATTTAATAATAACATTTTTTACTACTTAACTTTGAAACAGGAAAAAGACTATGGCTAACACAGGTGTAATTGGTCAGCAAGCACCACCAGAACGTGTACCGCTAAGAACTTGGATTGGTGTATTAGCCAGTATGCTTGGTGCATTTATGGCGGTATTAGATATTCAAATAACTAATGCTTCGCTGCAAGACATTCAAGCAAGTTTAGGAGCAACTCTAGAAGAAGGTTCTTGGATTTCTACAGCGTATCTGGTGGCAGAAATTGTGGTAATTCCTCTAACAGGATGGTTATCACGGGTGTTTTCTCTGCGACGTTATCTGTTAGTGAATACTGCCCTATTTATTTTCTTTTCTATATGCTGTGGTTGGTCGTGGGATCTCAATTCCATGATTTTATTTCGGGTCTTACAAGGTTTTAGTGGAGGAGTATTAATTCCCACCGCTATGACAGTTGTATTAACAACTTTACCTCAATCTAAGCAATCAATTGGGCTGGCGGCATTTGGGTTTAGTGCAGTTTTTGCACCCTCAATTGGCCCAACATTAGGAGGTTGGTTAACAGAAAATTTTGGTTGGGAATACAACTTTTATATAAATGTAATTCCAGGGGTATTAATGCTGGCTGGCGTTTGGTACGGAATTAAGCAAGAACGACCCCAAATTAATTTACTAAAACAAGGTGACTGGTGGGGAATTATTGCAATGGCTATTGGATTAGGTTCCCTGCAAGTTGTTTTAGAAGAAGGTAGTCGCAAAGATTGGTTTAGTTCAACGCTGATTGTGCGCTTAAGTGCGATCGCAGTAATTTTTTTAGTCGTGTTTTTCTTTATAGAATTAACTCGTAAACAACCATTTATTAATTTACGGCTTGTGCTTAGGCGGAACTTTGGTTTAGCGAGTATTGTCAATGTGTCGCTGGGAATAGGATTGTATGGTTCAATTTATATTTTACCTCTGTATCTCGCCCAAATTCAACAATACAATGCGCTGCAAATTGGTGAAGTATTAATTTGGGCTGGTATTCCCCAACTATTTATTATTCCCCTTATACCCAAATTGATGCAACGTATTGATGTGCGGTTAATGGTGGCTGTTGGTGTGACTTTGTTTTCTATCAGTGCGTTTATGAACTCTGGAATGACTAATCAAACAGGATTAGATCAGTTACGCTGGTCGCAATTTGTGCGTGCAATGGGACAACCTCTAATTATGGTGCCGCTTAGTTCTATCGCCACTGCTGGATTGAGTCAGCAAGAAGCAGGTTCAGCGAGTGGTTTATTTAATATGATGCGGAATTTGGGCGGTTCTATAGGAATTGCATCTTTAGCAACTTTATTAACTAACAGAGAGCAATTTCACTCGAATAGATTGGGTGATGGAGTATCTTTATATAACCCAGAAACTCAACAGCGACTTGACCAAATGACCCAGTATTTTATCAGTAGGGGAGCCGATTTGAGTACAGCACAAAATCAAGCGATCGCATCCATATCTAACATTGTCCGCCGGGAAGCATTTGTAATGGCTTTTAACGATTGTTTCTACTTTATTGGCATTGCTTTGTTACTCAGTGGCATTGCCATTTTATTCTTGAAAAAGGTGAAGCCAACTGGTGGCGCTGTCGCACATTAGATTGTTCTATGGGTTAAAATGTTTGATAAAACTACTAACGTACTAAAATGGTAATTAGCCAAAATAAGTACTATATCTCTCCAAAATAATACTTAGAAAGCGAAAAAGTAAGTGAAATAAAACACGAGTATATTGATGGGCAAGTCTACGCAATGGCAGGGGCAAGTGATGCTCATGTCACAGTTAGCATGAATGTATCTATGCTCTTGCGAAACCATCTCCGGGGTAGTGATTGCCGTGTCTATATGTTAGACATGAAAGCACAAATTGATGTCATAAATCGCTATTTCTATCCTGATGTGATGGTTACTTGTGATATACGAGATAAAGAATTTGAATATTTTAAGTGCTATCCTAGCTTAATTATCGAGGTGTTTTCTGAGTCAACAGAAGGCTATGACAGAGGGAAGAAATTTGCCAGCTACCAACACTTAGAATCACTACAAGAGTATGTGCTAATTTCACCAGACAGAATGAGTGTAGAATGCTTCCGCCGCAATGAGGAAGGAAATTCGGTACTTTACCTTTATGAAGAAGAAGTCTATTTAGCTAGCGTTGATTTCCGTTGTGCGATGCCTACGGCGGGCTACGCCTACGCAGCTATATATGAAGATGTATTATTAGTAGATTAATTAACTTCTCCAATAGCAGATGCTGCACGTACCCTTTTATGAAAGTTCCTGTTGTTTTGATTGTTTTTAATCGTCCTGATTATACTGCTCAAGTCTGGGAGTCCATCCGCCAAGCTCAACCTCAACAATTATGGGTGATTGCAGATGGGCCGCGTCCCCATGTTCCTAAGGATATTGAACAGTGTCAAGCTGCAAGAGCGATCGTCGAAACGGTAGATTGGCCTTGTGAGGTTATGAAAAATTATGCTAGTGAAAATTGGGGATGTGGGAAAAGAGTATTTAGTGGATTATCTTGGGTATTTGATCAAGTTGAAGAAGCTATTATTTTAGAGGATGATTGTCTACCTAACCCGACTTTCTTCCCATTTTGTACAGAATTGCTCGCTCGCTATCGATTCGATCCTCGTATTTTGCTCATTAGTGGACGCAATGATCTCGGGCAGTGGAAAAGTGACCAGCAAAGCTACCATTTTTCTCATTATGGAAGCATTTGGGGTTGGGCAAGTTGGCAACGGGCTTGGAAACTCTGTGATCCCAGTTTAAAATCCTTTGACTCAACGACCATTCTTCAAACTCTAAGTGAAGTCTTAGCGGACTCAGAACAGGTAAATTATCGCTTTTGGCTTTATGAGAATATTCTAAATGGGCGCATTGATACTTGGGATATTCAATGGGCTTTGGCTCGATTACTTGATCAAGGTTTAGAAATTGCTCCTTCTGTAAACTTAGTCAAAAATTTAGGCTTTGATCCTCAAGCAACTCATACTAAAAAAGTAGATGATCTGCGCGCAGAGATTATTTCTAGTTCAATGCAATTTCCTTTACAACATCCTCCGGAAATATTTCAGAGTGATGATAACTTTGATCGTCAAACTTTTTTAATGCAACTAATGAGCACCTATAAACAAGTCCGGGCTTTGAAGGTCTTGCAACAAGCGATCGCTCAGGGGAAAACACCACCTCATTTAGAACCAGGAATTTTCCATGCACTCACGCCACTTTACCACTTGCAAGAAGCAAATTCAGTATTAAAACATATTTTACAATGGAATCCTAGCCATAAAGCGGCTAATTTACTTTGCCAGGAATTTCAAAAATTTTTACACTGATCACGCCTCAGATTTTAAGACTAAGCTGATCGACTTGTGGAGCATTCGCCATCCTTTTTGTAGCAATATCCCTGGCAGTTGCCAGACATGATCTAATTTCCATTGATGCTTTAAAAATTCCAAGAATCCTTCAGAATAACCAGACTGCTCATACTGGCACTTTAAGGAATATTCCTCATATCGATACTGTAAACTTAAGTAGTAGTCTAACATTACTGAAGTTGCCTTGATTCGCGGAAAAGGTTGAAGTTGGTGTTCATATAGAATCTTTTCGTTTAAGGAATTAGATATTTTTGCTAATTTTTCTAAAACTTCTACAGGAATTGGGGCATTCAAAACAAACTTTAAATAGCCAAGAGTATCGTACAAAGGTTGATTAAGATGAAATTGCTCGGCGAAATTGACGAGTCTTTGCCAGTCTAAATCAGGTGATTGCTGTAAAATAATCCAAGCATCTACAGCCCAACGGAGTGGGGGTAAAGAATTCCATCGCGCACCATGAATACAAACATGAAATAGCTGATCGCTAGGATTGAGAATCTTGACTGTCCCACCACGAATTTGTAGCGATTCAGAAGCTTGCCAAAAAGCTGCATCTAACTCTGGAATACATTCGTGAAGAATATGCCAATGAAGATCAAGTTCTAAGCCACTTTCGTTGATAAAAGTTTGAGCGTGCCGTATTGAAAGTAAATGCTTTGAGCGAGAATAAGATTCACCTGGCTTTTCGTACCATTGAAGGTTTTCCAAGACTTGAACTGCAATCTCCACTTGTTCAGAGGACACTAGTAAATCTAAATCATTCATGGAGCGACAGCCAATATTTTGATAGTAGCGTGAGATTAATGCCACTCCCTTTAACAACAACGTTGAAATCCCTGCTCCCTCAAAGGCTCGAATTACTTTTTCTAGCTGATGTAGAAGTAACTGATTTTTATACCAAATTTTGCAATAAACGCCTTTTAGTTTAAGTAAAATTGGATCTTCAATCGGATGACTTCTTAGGTTGTAATAAAGCTGGGATAGAAGACGATAAGAACCACTATCAATACTGTCAAAATCAACTGTATTTCTCCACTCTCGCCAAACAAGTAGGCTTTCTTGTCCCTGCCATAAAGCCGCCTTCAAAAGCAGTTCTTGGAATGAATTTGGCCAAGGGCCTTGTGGGTAACGAAGCAAAAGAGACGCATCATAATTCTTCTGAGTCATTTAAAGACACCTAAAACTTTACAAAAGTACCAAAGAATTTAAAAAACTTAAGGCTCAATAACTGTTTCAGGGAGATGAGCTAAGGAAAAAGCCTAAAAGGGTTGTTGAACCAAAAGTGATCCAAGTGCTGAAGATATCCGGGGCTGAAAGTAAAGAGCAGCATATATTTCAAGCGCTTCTCTCCAAATCCCTCCCCGAAAACCCTATAGAGCCAAACTTAAAACTACTTATGCTTACTGCATCTATCTCCCAAGAAATCCGTATTGTTACTGAGACCTAAACCTGGTTTAACATTGTACACTCTTTGGAGCGAATAATAGAGTATAGAATTTATGAATTACAAGACTTGCTTTAAGTTTAGAGATTCCCAGATTGTATATGAGTTTTTTGATGATGAGGTCATTTTAATTGATTTCAACAATGGTAGCTATTATCACCTAAACGGAGTAGGACTGATTATTTTGAAGGGAGTTGAAGAAGAAAAGTCACTGCTGGAAATTATTCAACTTCTTTTACAAAATTTTATAAATTGTCCTCCAGATTTACAGCAAGTTGTCACAACTTTTTTAGAGGAGTTACAACGAGAATCTCTTATTGTTGTTAACACTGAAGCTTTAGACAATGGCAATAATACGGAAGCTAGCCAGAACGATCCATCTTCTGAGTCACTGCCAGTATTTCAGCTTCCCTCTCTCAAAAAATATACTGATATGCAAGATTTACTCTTACTTGATCCCATTCATGATGTAGATGATGCAGGCTGGCCTGTACGTTTACCCTCATCCAGGTAGTCTTTGTTTTTCTTTCTTTATGGATGCGAACGCGTATTTTAGTGCGGCCCACAAAGCATTTTGCCAAGCTCAAGTTCAGCAAGGGAATATTGAGTACTGGTACAAAATCGGCGGATATATCATCTGTCAGCGTTTTGCTGGACAAGCTTTAATTCCTCAAATGACCGAGGCTTTATCTCACTTGCAAATTTCTCCTTGTTCCTCAGCAGATTTGACAATTTGTCTTTGGGACAGTTCTTCTACAGGCATAGCCATGCCTTCTCCCCCTTGGTCGGTTTATGATTACGGCGATCGTGGATTAGTAAATGGCTATAATTGCGATCGCTTTTGTACCCTGTTTCAAGTTGGACCTGATGTTTTGCACCTTTTTGATCGAGATCGTCAGCTAGCTCTGTATTGGGTTAAAACAGCAGCGCAAATTCCTTATTGGGAACATAGTTTTCCATTGCGGATCGCGCTACATTGGTGGACTCGTTCTTTTCCACTCCAATTAGTTCATGCAGGAGCAGTAGGGACGCAGACGGGCTGTGTATTACTGACAGGTAAAAGTGGTTCCGGAAAATCAACAACGACCTTAGCTTGCCTAGAAGCCGGGCTGCTATATCTAGGAGATGACTACGTAATGATACAAACTGAACCGATTTCTAGTGTTTATAGTCTTTACAATACTGCCAAACTGGAAGCTAGTAACCTATGGCGCTTTCCCAATCTAGCCAATAATGTTAGTAATTTGGAACGATTAAACTGCGAAAAAGCCTTAATATTTTTACACAATCACAGACCGGAACAGTTAATATCTCATTTACCTATTCGGGCTGTTTTAACACTTGAGATTAGCCATCAGGAAAATTCTTCACTCCAGAAACGCTCCCCCTCAGAAAGTTTTGCCGCTTTAGCTCCCACAACGACTTTCCACCTCCCCCGATATACTAAAGTTATTACTCAAAAAATTGCTGCTTTAGTTAATCAGGTACCCAATTACAGATTAATCTTAGGTACTAATTTAAAACAAATTCCTGAAGCTGTTTTGAGTTTGCTCTAGTCAGAAATTCATGGAAGTAACGCTCTTTTATCACTCTCATGAAAGAATAAATGATATGTCGTAAACGCTTTGCTAGACTATGTTTGGCAAAATTCCAGCAATCTCCTTTCTCTAATTACTTAAAAGTACATTGGTTCTGTTTTTTTTAACAAATGACCACAGAGCCGATATTCTATTACTTGCTTCCTAGAATATATTTTGTTCTCCTCTAGCAAAAGCACACTCCTTTGACTCACAATCTAAAAGATTAAGTAGCTAGAATGAAACCAACTCTAAGCATTATTATTCCCATTTATAATGGTGCAAAATTTTTGTCTCAAGCTGTTCATTGTATTCAGCAGCAGGAAGAATTACCTAAAAATACAGAAATCTGGCTGATTGATGATGGCTCTACGGATGATACGGCAGCGATCGCCCAACAATTTTCTGTAAATTATTATTATCAACCTCGGCAAGGTTCTGCCTCGGCTCGGAATCAAGGAATTTTAATCACTCAAGGTGAATTTATTGCCTTTCTAGATGTAGATGATTTGTGGTCACCTAATAAATTAAAAACTCATCTCGCTGTGTTATTAGCTCAACCTGAAATTTCTATTGTTAAAGGTTTGATACAGGAAATGCATTTAAATCAGTCCTCTGATATCAGGGGCAATCAGGAAAATGATATCGATTTTGAATTCAAAGGTAAACCCTATGAAAGTTTTCATTTAGGAGCTACAACCTTTCGGCGGAGTATTTTTGAGCAGGTCGGTTTGTTAGATGAAACATTTTGGTATGGGGAGGATGTAGAGTGGTTTGTACGAGCTAAAGATAAGGGTGTGACCTCTGTAGTAGTACCTCAAATCTCTCTTTACTACCGTCGTCATTTAAATAGTCTAACCATGCAATGTAAACAGCAACCTCTGGGATTAACCAAAGCATTACATAAACTATTGACACAGCGTCAACTTTTGAATTCTCCCTTTGGTTGAGTTTTTAATTAAGTAATCTTTATTATTTGTACTTATGAATACTTCTAACCTCGTTAGTATTATTGTGGTTGTCAAGAACGGTGAACGTTATTTGAAAGCAGCCTTAGATAGTATTCAACAGCAAAACTACTCCAATTATGAAACTATTGTGATTGATGGAGCTTCAACGGATCGAACAGCCGAAATTGCTCAGTCTTACTTAGGTATGATTTATCAACAACAAGATGGGAAAGGATTAGCCCAAGCACGGAATACTGGAATTTCGGTAGCGCAGGGAGAATTAATTACCTTTCTAGATCATGATGATTACTGGGAAGTCAATTCCTTAAGTCAACGGGTAAATTCTCTCTTATTGGAACCACAGATCCAGGGAACTGTAGGATATTTAGAAAAATTTTTTGAATCTGATTATAAAACTACGGAATCACTTAAAGATGAAGAAGCTTTTAAGCCCATCATTGGTTATACACCTGGTACTCTTTTAGCTAGACGAACACTTTTTGAACAGGTGGGAGGTTTCAATTCAGAATTTAAGATTGGATGCGATAGTGAATGGTTTGCACGAGTTCAAGACCAGGAAATTTTACTAAAAGTTTTACCGATATTAGTCTTGTACAAACGTTTACATAATAATAATCTTTCTTCTCAAAAAGAAGTTTATCGCCAAGAAATTTTTATTTTATTGCAACAATCTTTGAAGCGTCGTCAGGCTTATAAACGATAGATAAAGCGAAAATAACACCTATAATTTATAATCCAATTTGGCGTTACTAAGTCAACCTTTTAATCCTGATTATTGAGTTGCTAACTGTGACATTACATATCTTACATATTATTAATCGATTATCTGGAGACGGCCCAACGCGATCGCTTTTAGCAATGGTGAAGTATTCTAAGTGCCTTGGTCTTGCTCAAGAACATCGAATTTTAGCCTTGCAAGAAGCAGCCTCTGGGCTAGCTCGTTTACTAGCAAAGCAAGTTGGAGTTCCCTTTTTACTAAATCCTTCTATAGAGGAAGTTGAAGCAGAGTTATCTAGGGCTGATATTGTTCAACTTCACTTTTGGAATTGCCCAGAAAATTATGAGTTTTTGAGAGGGGATTGGCCACCTATTCGGTTATTAATTTGGTCAAAAATTTTAGGTGATCAAGCACCTCAGATTATTACTCAAGATATTATTGCTGTTTCAGATTTTTTTGTGGCCACAAATTCTTTAACCCTTGATTTAATGGTTTTTGAATTCTCTAAAATAGAACTACAATCTCGACAAAAAATAGGATTGGTTTCTGGAGTTGCAGATTTTGATCGATTGAGTAATTTTCAAACTCAACTTCATAGTACTTTTAATGTTGGCTATATTGGCACTGTCAATTTTGCTAAAATGCACCCTGATTATATGTCCATGAGTGCTGCTATTCAGATTTCTGATATTCGTTTTATTGTTTGTGGCGGTGGAATTGAAGCAGAGTTGAAACAACAAGCTGCAACCTTAGGGGTAACAGAAAAATTTAACTTCCGAGGATATGTCGAAAATATTCGGTCTATCCTATCAATTTTAGATGTTTTTGGGTATCCCCTTTGCCCAGAAACCTATGCGACGAGTGAAAAATCTTTGCAAGAAGCAATGTATGCTGGAATTCCTCCCGTCGTTTTTCCCTATGGAGGTGTTAAATCTTTGGTACAACATCAAGAAACTGGGCTAGTGGTTGAAAATGAGCGAGAGTATCAACAAGCCATCGAGTATCTTTATCACAATCCGCAAGAACGACTCAAATTAGGGTATAACGCTCAACAGTATATTCGTCAGCACTTTGATGGAAAAAATTTAACCCGGAAAATGCACCAAATTTATGAACAAATGATGCGATCGCCAAAACGGCTCCATCCTTGGCCAGATGATTTGTCTTCTAAAACTTCTGCCGAAGGATTTGTGAAATCTTTAGGCAATGCAGGATCTCAATTTGCGATTAGTTTACAGCCTCAAAGTTTTGAGGAAGCTGTACAAGGAGATCAATTAATTGCTCGTTCTTCAATGCTTTTAGCCCAAGGAGAAGGAGGAATTGTTCATTATCGTAACAAAAATCCCCAAGATGGTTTTTTACGCTTTTGGACAGGGTTAGTTTTTTATCATAAACAACAGTTTTCTAAAGCTTTAACAGAATTTGAAGCAGCGATCGCTTTGGGCTGTGATTACAGACAAGTAAATTGGTTCATTGAAAAAGTCTTGCATCAAATAGATCAAAAGGGCAAATCTTAGAAAAATTTATTTATATAAGAATATTACTGTGTGGCACTATTATCTCAATCTATATCAACTCGATCGAATTCGTTTAGGGTTGGTAATTTTAGCCGTTATTAGTCAATCCTTGCTCCTGATTCCTTTTGCAGGTCTAATTCGTTCAATGTTTGATATTGTCATTCCCAATTTCAATATCTCTCAACTTTTAATTAATACTTGCTTATTGCTAGGTTTATATTTAATTCAACAATTATTGGCATTTTGGTCTGAGTATACAATTACAGAAATTACTTTGACTGTTTCCCAAAAATTGCGAGAAATAATTTTAAAAAAACTATATACCTTTTCTTGGCATTATCACAATCAAATTAATCTAGGAAACTTTCATGCCAGCCTTGTTCATGATATAGGTCATGTAGAAACCGTTAGTAAGCTTTTAATTGCCCGTTGGCTGCCTGCCCTAGTTACTATTGCTTGCTTAAGCTTCATTTTAATAATTTATAACTGGATTTTATTTCTGGTTATGATTGTTTCAGTTCCATCCTCTATCTTAATGGGGAAGAGACTCAAAAATCGCATCAAAAGTAATTTTGCTCTCAAGCGCCAAGCAATTATAGATTTTAGTGATCTTACTCTAACAGCCCTCAAAACTATTGAATTAACTCGGATTCAAACGGCAGAGCTACTTGAGATTGAGAACCAACAAAATCAACTATCAATTCTTAAATCTACCAGCTTAAATTTTACTCGATTGCAAACGCTTTATAATGTACTCCAGCAAATTATTGTGACTTTGGCTAAGTTATTACTGCTTGTTGTCGGCAGTTTACTGATTTATTTGCATCAATTAACCCTCGGGTCATTGATTGCTTTTTTTGTTGCGGCTAGTCAATTTAATTCTGCTTTCAATGAGTTAAACACTGCTTTGCCTAATTTTCTAACGATGTCTCAATCCTTAAAGGCTTTGATGCAAATTATTCAAACTCACGATACAGAGCCTTATTCTGGAAAATTACAGATTGCATTTCAAGGAAATCTTAGTTTTAAGAATGTTAATTTTCAATATGATGATCGCCCTGTTTTACAAAATTTAAACTTAAAAATTCTTCCCCAATCCATCGTCGCTATTGTCGGGGATAATGGTGTCGGTAAAAGTACCCTGATTCGTCTGATCTTAGGATTTTATATCCCCACACAAGGAGAGATTTTAATTGATCACTATCCTTTAAGCCAACTAGATATTAGTTATTGGCGAAAAAACTTAGGAGTTGTGACTCAAAACTCAGTTTTTATTCCCGGAACAATCTGGGAAAACTTAACCTATGGTTGCCCTCATTTATCAATGGCAGAGGTAATTGAAGCGACAAAAATATCTGCGGCTCACGATTGGATCTGTCACTTACCTAAAAGCTATCATACTTTGATTGGTGAAGAAGCGAATTGGCTATCGGGCGGGCAACGTCAAAAAATTGCGATCGCCAGAGCTTTGCTCCGTCGTCCCAAATTTCTGATCTTTGATGAACCAACTAATCATCTGGATCAAACTACTATTACTACCATTATGCAAAACTTAACAATACTTCCCGATCGTCCAACCATTTTATTAGTAAGTCATGATCCAACTGTGATTGCTTATGCCCATCAGGTTTACAGAATTTCCTAGAATCTATCCCACTAATATTATTTTGTTAATCCATATGTGGTTGGTAGCGAGGTCTTCAATTTCCATTCAACAAGCTAATATTAGTTACAAATTTGCTTTCGACAGTTTTTCAATTTGCCCAGTAAAGTATACTTCCTCATATTTGAGTTGTTGCGCTAGTTCTAACCCTTTTTTAAAAGCTGTTAGTGCTTGCGAAAACTCTTTGCGTTCTAGATACAATTGCCCAATTTGATCATAAGCTTGCATCATCCCGTAAAAGTTGGCGGCTTGCGTCTGTGTCTGCACAAGAATTTGGCTAGCCTGCAAAGCCGCGTCTGTTTGTCCTTGAGAACGGTAGAGCGCAATTAACTTCTGCAAAGCCTCACCAGCACGAACATATTCCTGTAATTGCCAAGCAGTGGTATAAGCTTCTTGATAATTTTTAAAAGCTTCTAACAGTAAGTTAGGATCTTTCTTGGCTAGAGATTCATAATCTGAAGCGATCGCTAGCTTTAATTCTGGTATTTCAGTAAGATTATTTTCATTGACGTAAATTTCTGCTAGTTTATTAAGTACATTCAATGACTGCTGCGGTTGGTTTGTCTGCTCGTAAATGTCAGCCAGTCGTTGCAGATATGTTACCTCGTTTACACGTTCGCCTTGGGAAGTCGCTAAACCTAACAATTCCTCGTAGATTGGGGCGGCTTTGCGATAATCAAACCAACTCAAATGTATTTCCCCAATTGTCTTGAGGATTTCTACTACTGCTGTGGGATTTTTTTGCTGTCGCACCACTAACAAAACTTGGTTGTAAGCTTCTAGAGCTAGTTTAGGCGATCGCACATTTTGGTAAGCTTGTCCTAGCGATCGCCACAATTCTAGATCAATTTCGGCAGTTGTTTTCTGAGATTCTGCCTGCTTTTGAATTGCTTGCAATCGCTGCGTAATATATTGTACTTCTGGGCTGTCGTTTTGATTCCAGGCGATCGCCCCGACTCGTGATAATGCTTGCACCTCTGCTAATGAACCTAAAAAGCGTCGCAAGCGCAGTTCCCGGTTCCAAATTTCCAACGCCGCCACTTGATCCCCTGCTTGCAGTTTCACCCCTGCTTCTTGGTTTAAGGCATCCAGCGCTGGTTCTAACTTTTGCTGTTCTTCGAGAGTTAACGGCTGTTTATCCTTGGGCAAACGTGGCAGCAGTGGATCGGGTGTGGTAATTTCTAGGGGACTAGGAGGAAATTTATCCGGTGGTATGGGCTTTTTACTCTCTGCCAGCGTCAAGGAACTGTTAAAGAGTATAGCGGCAGTAACAATCACAATTAAACGCCTGAGCATGGGTACTTTACTTTGCCTTGAGTTAGTTGTGTGAGTTGACCTTAAATACCACATTAGCATAACTTATGCAAGCGAAAATCTCTGGAAGATAATAACTAAATAAATATACTGAGTAATTTAAAAAAATTTATTATTTGTCTTGCGATGACTCCGAAAATATACGCTCCCAATAATTAACTAATGTAGATATCCTTTATGAAAGGTTGTTTTAAAAGCCCCACAAGGTATAATTTTGCCGTTCTGACTTAGGTCAACTGCGACGAAAAAACAAGGTTTCAGCCGTGTACTGAGATGCTTCGCCGTACTCACCACCAGAGCAAAAGACCCTTAGGACTTACGCAAAACTACAGGCATTCAGGGGGAATTCCTGATTTGCCCCTAACAAGAAAATCATTCTTTTCAGCTATTCTTTGCGTAAGTCCTGACCCTTTTAAAACATCCTTTGAGGACTAATTCGCTCTCGAAGTTAAGAAAATTGGTATCAGTTCCCAGGACTATGAGGAGTAGTACGGTAAAAAACTTTTGGCATTGCTTAGAGTATGAATCCAGATGTAGAGATGCCATATATCGCGTCTCTACATGGGTTTTGACATCAAATAAAATCATTTTCATACTTTTTATTCAGCAAGCCAATTTTTTCATGCCTGGGTGCTGTTTGCTGGAACGAAGATATAGCCCTTTCGATTGGGGCTGCTAGTTACCCTTTTTCTTCTCTACGAGACGCGCAAGAGACGGGTATAATTCAGACAGTTCAGGATCAGCAGATTATGGAGGACATCCGAATGCTCACGACAGTTAGGGATAACGAAGAGAATGAGTTCTTGAAACAGCTGTTAATAGAGGCGAACACCAGCACTCATCAAACAAATTTGCTGATTATTTTTGGCAGCATGATAGCTTCTATTATCGTCGCTTTAGCACGTAAACAATCAGAGGAGCAGATTAAAGCATTGCTTCAAGAAAAAGAAGTGCTATTAAAAGAAATTCATCACCGAATAAAAAATAATTTGCAGATTATTTCTAGTCTGCTAAGTTTGGAAGCAGAGTATCTCAAGGAGAATCGAGCAATTGAAGTATTCAAAGATAGCCAGAACCGGATTCAATCAATGGCTCTAATCCACGACAAACTGTATCAATCTAAAGACCTGGCAAAGATTAATTTTGCTGACTATATCCAAGACTTAATAACTAATTTGTTGCATTCATACAAACTTAATTCTACTACTATTACCTTGAAAATCAAGGTTGAGGATGTTTTCCTAGTCAGTGATGCAGCTGTTCTTTGTGGCTTGATTATCAATGAACTTATTTCAAATTCTCTAAAACACGCCTTTCACCAAAGAGACTCAGGAGAAATTTGTATTGAATTCTGCTCACTAAAAGCAAATTTATTTACACTTACTATTAGTGATAATGGCGTTGGTTTTGCCAAAGACTTTGACTTTCAGACTACAGAATCATTAGGTCTGCGATTAGTAAAGGGTCTCACAAATCAGCTAAAAGGGAACATTGATTTTAGCAGTCATAACGGAGTAGAGTTTAAAATTACATTTTCGACTAAAAATTTATAATTCCCTCAATCAAAGGAAATCATGAGCAAGGTAAATATATTAATTGTTGAAGATGAATTCATCGTAGCAATGGATATACGAAATCGGCTACAAAAACTTGGATACACTGTTTTTGGGCTTGTCGACTCTGGAGAAGAAGCAATTGAGAAAGCAGCAGATGATTCTCTAGATTTAGTTTTAATGGATATTATTCTCAAGGGAAAGATGGACGGTATAGAGGCCGCCGAGGTAATTTATAATAATTTTAATATTCCAGTAATTTATCTTACTGTTGATTCCGATGAAACAACATTAGAGCGAGCAAAAGTAACTGAGGCGTTTGGCTACATTATCAAACCTTTCAAAGAAAAAGAATTAAAGTTTAATATTGAAATTACTCTATCCAAACATCGGATGGAAACAAAATTAAAACAGAGTGAACAATGGCTGAATACCGTACTCAAAAGTATTGGTGATGGGGTGATTACTAGCGACGCATTAGGAACGGTGACTTTTATGAACCCTGTAGCGGAGGTAATAACGGGTTGGAAATATTCAGATGCCTTTGGTAAAGAAGCAACAGAAGTATTTAATATTGCTCATGAAAAGACGCGGATAAAAATTGAAAATCTTATAAAACAAGTCCTTGAGTCTGGCGTTACTGTCCATTTACCAGAAGAAACGATACTTGTTACTAAAAACGGTGCAGAAATACCAATTGATGATAGTATTGCACCGATTAAAGATGACGATGGTAACATTACAGGTGCAGTTTTGGTCTTTCAGGATATTACCGAACGTAAGCAGATATTGGAGACACTAGGACGCCGCGAGCAAGAATTCAAAGCACTAGTTGAAAATGCACCTGATATTATTTCCAGATTTAACACTCAATTGCGCTACGTTTACGTTAATCCAGCTATTGAAAACATTACAGGAATATCAGCCAAAACATTTATCGGCAAAACAAACGTAGAGTCAAATCTGCCGTCAGAATTTTGCCAGATATGTGATCATCACCTCCAGCAAGTTTTCCAAACTAAGCAAGAGGTGGACTTTGAATGCAGTTTAACGATCGCTTGGGAAACAAAACATTACCATACCCGTCTTGTGCCGGAATTGGCTAGCGATGGTTTAATATATTTTGTTTTGAGTATCGCTCGCAACATTACTCCTCTAAAAGTTGCCCAGGAGCAATTAGTTTATAATGCCTTTCACGATCTACTAACCGGTCTGCCAAACCGCGCCAGATTCATGGAACGCGTAGAACGTGCGCTGATGTCGGCAAAACGACGTGTGGACTATACATTCGCTGTTCTCTTTATAGACCTAGATCGCTTTAAAGTAGTCAACGATAGTCTCGGTCATCTGATTGGTGATCAACTACTAACTGCGTTTGCTCGCATATTGGAAAGTTGCCTGCGCGGTGGAGATACAGTTGCCCGTCTAGGGGGAGATGAGTTTACAATTTTGCTTGATGATCTCAAGAACATTAATGACATAACAACCGTAGTTGAGCGGATACACCAAGCTCTGAAATCTGCGTTCAAACTCAGTGGGAATGAGGTATTTACCACCGCCAGCATTGGTATTGTCCTAAGCAATCCTAGTTACACCCGACCGGAGGAACTCCTACGCGATGCTGACATTGCCATGTATCAGGCTAAGAGATCGGGTAAAGGATGCCATAAGATATTTGAGTCAGCCATGTACACCCAAATAACGAAGCTATTAGAGTTAGAGATGGATCTACGACGAGCAGTTGAACGCCAGGAGTTTCAGATTCACTATCAGCCAATTGTTTTGTTAGAAACTTACAAGATTATTGGCTGGGAGGCTCTGGTTCGTTGGCAGCACCCGCAACAGGGATTAGTTTTTCCAAACAATTTTATTCAACTGGCAGAAGAAACTGGGCTGATTATCCCTATTGGTTATTGGGTACTCCGCGAGGCTTGTCGTCAGATGCACGCTTGGCAAATACAATTTCCGGCTGACCCACCTTTGACAATCAGTGTAAATATTTCCACTAAACAGTTTTTACAACCTGATCTGATTGAAGGAATTAAGCAAATTCTCCAAGAGACTGGACTCGAAGCCAGGAATTTAAAACTGGAGATTACCGAAAGCGTACTTATGGCAAATACTCAATTAGCAAGTTTTATGATTTTGCAACTGCAAGAGATGAATATTCAATTACACTTAGATGATTTTGGCACAGGCTATTCATCTATGAGTTACCTGCACCGTTTTCCAAGTACTATCTTGAAGATTGATCGTTCTTTTATTACCAAGATGGGCGCTAATGGAGAAAACTTAGAGATTATTCAGGCGATCATCAGTCTAGCCGAAAGTCTAAATAAAGATGTAATAGCAGAGGGCGTAGAAACGGGGGAACAAGTAGCACAACTTAAAGCGATGAAATGCAAGTACGCACAGGGATATTATTTCTCCCAAGGCATGGATAGCAAGTCGATAGAAAGATTAATGGCACTGCAAAAGTTGAACAGCAGTCAACTTTAGATCAGCAAATACAAGCGTTGCGATCGCGCTATCCCCTACATACACCTTCTCCTCATAAAAACCCTCTACCCATTCCAGAACTGTGACTCGCTGTTGTATCGGATCAACAATCCAATACTCAGCAATACCCCGCGCTGCATACTCAGATCGCTTATAGCGATAATCACGACTGCTCTGATTGGGACTCACCACTTCAACCACCAATAACGGCGGTGGCATCTCTGGCATCACCGTAGATCGTTTAGCCCCCTCCATCGCAGTCGCCAATTCCTCAGAAAACACCACCAAATCAGGAACACGCACCTGTGAGCCAGTGGTCACAATTTCCATTTTCATCGACAGCCGATAAGCAGGAATACCCAGTTGCACAAACCAGACAAGGATAAACATGGCAATTCGTCGATTTATCTCACTCTCAGCCGTGATCAGAAGCAATTCTCCATCTTCAAACTCATACATTGCATCTGTACCATCGTCATAATTAAAGAACTGCTCAAGAGTCATATTTCCAGATGCAGCTTTATCTAATGTGATTGCCATAATCACCTTACCTTCTGGTAAAAACATCATTAGCTTGATCTATTATCGCAACAGCCCCTCCAAATCTTTCATCCCATCCTGAATCTCGACTTCCAACCTTGCCAAATCAGCAAGGATGTCTTTATTGCAATCAGTCCACTAGCGTTTTGCCCTCATCCCCTAACCCCGAATCCCAAGTTGGGATTCGGGGAACTAGAGAATTTGCTCCCCTCTCCCAAAATTGCTACGGTGTACACACAAGTCGGAAAAACTTCTCCACCAAAGATTTGCGGTGAAGCAGCGCTGCGGGAGGGTTTCCCTCCGCAGGCGACTGCTGAACCCGAAGGGTGCGTTACGCTGGCGTGACAAAGCTAAATTTTTGCAATCATGGCGATGCCTACGGCTGGCTACGCCTACGCATTTGTTAATAGTTAAACTGTCACACTCACCGACATCCCGCCCAGAACTAAAGTTCAGGGCTAATAGCTGAAGTCCACTTAAGTGGACTAAATTGATCGTTCGTTGAGTCCACTTGGACTTCAGCTATGAGACTCGGAATTCATTCCGAGGCGCGATAGAAACGGAGTGCGAGATTTATTAATAAAGATATGACTGCGACAAGACTTGTGTGTACACCGTAGCCCAAAATTGGGAGAGGGGCTGGGGGTCAAAAGAGGCAGGGGAGCAGGGGGAGGGACTGAGACGGAGCTTGGACTCGCGGCTTGCGTCAAAGCGCCCTTCCAGGGCGGGGCTTCTCTACGAGACGCTCCGCGAACGTACCCATGCTCCGCTCCGCTCCGCGCAGAGGGGAAGGGTTTGCTCCCCCCGCTCCCTGCTCCCTTCCCCTCTGCCTCTTCGGTGAGGGTCAAACCTCGAAAGCTTATTGGGTGATGTTAGCTAGCCCCTTGTCTCCCTATCTCCTTGTCGCCTTGTCCTCTTGGGTCTTTTTCTCCTGCGGCTCGTTCGCGTGTCAAGCTATCAATAGCATCACCTAAAGCAGTAGTTAGGCTATTGCGGGTTTGGGCGTGGTTATCCTGCTCAGTTTTCAAAGCTTGCAAGAGGCGATCGCGTTCTTTGATCACGGTGATCAGTTTAGCTTGTAAGTCCTCCACAGATTTTAGTTGTTCTATTTCTTGTTGGTTTGCTGTTACTGCTGTCCCAGTAGCCATTTCGACCTTAAGACCCTGGAGTTTATGTATGTCTGCCTTCAGCGATGCGATCGCCTGTTGGGACAGTTGGGCATCTGTGCGGCGTTGTTCTGCTTCTGTATTATAAAGCTGACGCCATTTTTGGGCACTTTCCCAAGCAGCATTGCGATCGTGTTGAAGTCCCGCCATCTGCTCTTTGAGTACCTGGATTTCTGTCAACCACTGTTGTGTTAAATCTTGATTCATAAGTCATTAGTCATTAGTCATTAGTCAGAAACTCTACCTTTGCTTCCTGACTCCCAGCAATTTTAGGTTAGTGGAGTACTAGTGAAAGCCAAAAGCATTTACGTAATTTTTTAACTTGAGATTCAAAAGTACTTTAAGTTATTTAAGGCATCAACCGCTACCCACTTTTATGGTTAGCGCTAGGATAGCTATGTGTTTTTTAAAGTATAAATATGGCTAAAACTTTTTACGTAAATCCAGTCACAGGCAGCGATACCAACCTTGGTAGCCAACAAGCCCCTTTCAAAACTATTACTCAAGCCCTCAAGGTAGCTACAGATAACACTAAGATTCAACTGGCAGCTGGAAATTATAATGCTGCTAGCGGTGAAGTCTTTCCGCTAACTATTCCATCTGGGGTTATAGTGGCGGGTGATGAAGCAAACAAAGGCGATCGCATTTTGATTGAAGGAAGTGGTAACTACCTAAGCCGTACTTTTGCTGGTCAGAATGTCACATTTGTGTTGCTGGATAAAGCCGAACTCCGGGGAGTCACTGTCACAAATCTGGCTAGCCGTGGTAGTGGTGTCTGGATTGAATCAACTGCCCCTACTGTTGCTAATAGCACCTTCACCAACTGTAAACGGGAGGGAGTATTTGCTACAGGTGAGGCTAACCCAGTTATTCTAAGTAATGTGTTTAGTCAGAATGCAGCCAATGGAATTGCGATCGCTAAAAATTCTAAAGGTCAAATTCAAGGTAACACTTGCTTCAAAACAGGTTTTGGTGTTGCTATTAGTGATACTGCATCACCCACACTTATAGATAACAAAATTTCTGAAAACCGTTCTGGGATTATCATCTCTGGTAATGCTCGTCCCGTATTGCGTAACAATGTCAGTGAAAATAATACCGACGATGGGATCACAGTGATTGCTACTGCCCTACCAGATATCGGCAGTACCAATAACCCAGGCGGCAATACTCTACGCAATAACGGTAAATTTGATTTGCAAAATGCTAGTTCCAACAAGCTGGTTTCCGTGGGAAATAAAATAGATGCGTCTAAAGTCACAGGAAATGTAGAGTTTGCAGATAGTTCGGTTCCAACACCCACGCCCACGCCTACGCCTACACCTACACCGATACCCACTCCCACTACGCCTACACCTACACCGATACCCACTCCCACTACGCCTACACCTACACCGATACCCACTCCCACTACGCCTACACCTACACCGATACCCACTCCCACTCCGACACCTACGCCTACTATCGAATTAACCGATATTAGTAATCATTGGGCAGGTGGGTTTATTCGGGAATTAGTCAAATTAGAGATAGTTAATGGTTTTCCCGATCGCACATTTAAACCAGATGCGACAATGACACGGGCACAATACGCCGCATTACTGGTAAAAGCTTTCAACCCATCGCCAAACCGCCCCGCGATCAAATTCAAAGATGTACCAGCAGACTTTTGGGCATCTAAGGTAATTCAGCAGGCATATCAAGGTTCATTTCTCTCTGGTTTTCCTGACAATAGCTTCAGTCCCAACAAAAATATCCAGCGCGTGCAAGTGATTGTCTCCCTAGTGAATGGATTGGGGTTATCTGCTGATAGTGCAACCGCCATCAAAACTTTCGATGACCAAGCAAAGATTCCCGAATATGCCAAGGATGAAGTAATCAAGGCTACTCAAAAAGAGATTATCGTCAATCACCCAAATCTCAAACAACTTAATCCTACCCGCGATGCTACACGCGCTGAGGTAGCGGTGATGGTATACCAAGCCTTGGTAGATGCTAATCGTGTAGCAGCGATCGACTCGCCTTATATTGTGACTGCTTGATTGGGAAACTAGTTGATTTTGCAAAATCGGATGATTTTTGTCGGGGCAATTCATGTAGCTTTAGCTGACCGCAGGGTATTGCCCCAACAAAAAGGGTTCTAAATTAGAGGCAAATTCATACTTACAGCAGTTTTCATGTATTTGAACCACATCTGTTATAGGGGCACAGAAAAAGCTCATGCGTGTCAACTTAGAGCCAGGGCGAATGGAATTCACGGCTACACAAACAAAGTCCACCTCCGTGGACTAATACAAAATCAAGGGTTCTTAACCCACGGAGGTGGGTTTTGTCTGTGTAGACGCGGTTTCTAACCGCCCTTTTAACCTTAAGTTGACTGTGCCCCTACTGAGGCAAATTATTCGGGTCAATACCCTGAGATTGTAAATAAGCAATCAGTCGTTCTTTTTGCTGGCGTTCTTGTTCGGCGCGTTGGCGTTCTTGTTCGGCGCGTTGGCGTTCTTGTTCAGCGCGTTGGCGTTCTTGTTCAATCTGTTCCCCAGCCCACGGTAATAAATTACCAGCTTGATCCCACCAGCGTAACCAATAACCAGTGTGAGCTTCTTTTGTTCCTTGCCAAGTTCCCAAAAATAAGCCCATTACATCAATCCAATGACGGCCATTTTCGTCAGGTAGCTTTAACTCATAGCGTTTATTTTCCAGTTGATAATATTCTAATAAACCGCCATCTGGTTCAAAAATTATGTAGATGGGAATCTGCAAAATTTGCTCGTAGAAAAACCATTTTCCTGGTGGATAAGTTCGCTTTACCGAATATTCTCCCCCCTCAGTCTCGGATAAAAATTCGATGGCGATCGCTGGGATATTTCCTTCTAAATTGGGTGTATAACTTTTGCGATTACCCAAAACTTGATTAACCGACTGCACATAAACCCAGTCAGGTGCTTTGGCAATAAATTGCCCGTTGATTGTCGCACAAAGACCAAAGTTTGAAGCGATCAACATCTGGGGTTGGATGAATCCACTGATTTCTAGGCTTTCACGCAAAGCACCAGCCAAAAGTGGCTGACCGGTATTCTCCACTGGTTCATCCTCTAGTTGAAAATCCTTGGGCAAAGCTTCCCAAGAGATTACCAGTTTTTGGGATTTGGCTTCACTGAGTTGGGTTGCCATAAACACAACATGAATTTATTTTTGATCTTATCGCTTCCAGGACGGCTATATATATAAGAATATCAAGAAAATCCAGATAAAAATTTTGTTTTATTAACAAAAACCATGCAGTTGAATCGAAGTAATTTCCTCAGATTTCTGATCCAGTCAGAGCCAGGAAAACCAGCAATATCTAACGGCTTGCGAGCCGTGTTAGCGTTGGGGGTTCCCATGCTAATTGGGCAACTGATCAACCAAAGGGAAAGCGGGTTATTTATCGGTTTAATAGCTTACTTTGTCAACTTAGCGAATATTGGTGGCCCTTACCGGATCAAAGCTAGGGCGATGGTAGCGGCTACTTTGGGAATAGCTGTTTCAGTATTTGTGGGTACTTTAGTCGCCAGAGTTCCAGCCCTAACTGTGGTGCTAACATTTCTCTGGGGACTTGCTTCCGGTTTGGCGTCGCTGTACGGTAATGCTGGTGCAAATGTCGGTCTGGTGATAGGGATATCATTTATTTCTACGATCGCACAGCCAGGAAACTTGGAAGTCGCACTCATGCGATCGCTGCTATGTCTAATTGCAGGTGGATGGGCGATGCTACTTTCTTTAGTAATGTGGCCTTTTAAACCTTATGATCCACTACGGATAGCTGTGGCTGCTTGCTTCAGTGGGTTGGCGCAGCCCACCGGAGGTATCGCCAACTACATTCAGGCATTTGTCGCTAAAGTAGCAACACCTGAAAATATTTTCCTAATCAGACAGGCATTAGAGACAGCACGCACTACTTTAGGTACATTACGGATTGGACAGTCGGCTCGAAGTTGGATGAATGAGCAGTTATTGGTGCTAATTCAGGATGGCGATCGCTTACTTGGCTCAGTTATTGGCTTAATAGAATTACTAGAAACTTACTGCCAACAACAGCAATATCACGCAGTCCAGCAATTAGTAGACGATGCACTCGCACAAATATCAGTTATTCTTCAAGCCATAGCGAAAGCCATATCTGGTAAGCCTAGCAGCATCGATCTGGGAAATCTCAACCGCATCTATGAGGCACTCAAAGAACAAGAAAGTCTGCAAAGAAAAGCAATTGCCGGGAGTGAGACAGATTATACAACTCTGGTTGCTCTCAGTAACCTAGTGCTGATGATCGAAAAGATAATCAAGCAATTGCAATACACTGCTCAGACAGCTAAATCTCTGGCCGATCATAGCACGATCAGTCAACGTGATGTAGATAGACTTCTTTTAGTTGCAGACGAACAGCGATCGCTCTTAAATTTACTCAAAGAAAACCTCACCTTAGACTCAGCAATCTTTCTCCATGCTCTCCGCATTGCTGTAAGTCTAACTTTTGGCGTAATATTATACAGCATTACCAATTTACCAATGGGGTATTGGGTGACACTGACGATCATGATAGTCCTCAAACCGAACTTGGGTGCAACTTTTCAGAGGTTTTTCCAGCGAGTTGGCGGGACTATCTTGGGAGCTGTGTTAGCTGCTGTTTTACTTGCAACCATCACGAGTAAGCTTGTATTAGACACAATTATTCTGCTAACAGTATTTTTTGGCGTTTCTCTGATCCGTTTCAACTATGGGTATTCGGTGGTTTTCTTATCAATATTTGTCTTACTGATTATTGATATTGGTCATCCCATTGGTTGGGAATTTGCTGGCTTTCGGGTGTTGAATACATTAATTGGGGCGGGACTGGCTTTTGCGAGTCATTACTTTATCTGGCCAAATTGGGAACGCGATCGTTTACCCAGTCAACTCGCCACAGCGCTACGAGAATGTCACAAATACTTTAGCGATGTTATGGCTGTTTACCAGGGAAAAAAGGAGCCTGACTCTACCATTATCAGTCAACGGCGACAAACTGGACTGGCAATTGGCAATGCCCAAGCCTCATTCCAAGGATTACTGCGCGAACCGCAAATGCACAAAGAATTAGTAGAACCAGTGATGACGCTGCTGATATACATGGGACGTTTTACTAACGCCGTGACAGTTTTGGCAGTACATCTGGAACATTTTCGAGGAACAGTGCCACTCCCAGAATTAGAAACCTTTGTTTGCCAAATTTCGCTAGTCTTAGAACAGTTAGCTGATTCAGTACAGCAGGAAATTGCCCCACCGCCCTTACCTGACTTGGAACAAACGCTGCAAAAAATCCAACCGCACCTACAAGCACTGCGTACAGCCCGGATACAAGAGTTAGCTGTCAATCTAGGACATACACCGATTCGTCAGGCAGTGATTGATTACAGCATATTAGATTTGGAGATTGATCAGATTGTACGGCGGTTGACTGCTATGCACTCAGCGATGGTACGGCTAACATCAGGTAATTAACAATTCAAAATTCAAAATTCAAAATTAAAGACGGACTTTAAGAAGTTCCCCCCCTTAAAAAGGGGGGCTAGGGGGGATCAATAAGTGCCTAAAGTCACAGCGAAACACTTTTTAAACAACCTCTAAGGGGATCTGTATTCCATTGCTGGCTCAAAATTTTACGTGGCTGTAGAATATATGTTTAACGCTTTCGGCTGCGATGATATAAAATGCGACGATCGCTCCTAATACAAGCACAAAACTCAACGGCAACGGTTGAAATCCGAGCAGGGTTGCCAACGGTGTCCAGGGAATGATGATTGTCACTCCAATAGTTGCCAGCGTAGCCATTAACAAATATTTTCCTGGCTTACTGTTGAGAATGGATTGGCGGGTACGAATGACCAGCACAACCAGCGAAGCAGAGATTACAGATTCCAAAAACCAACCGGTTCTAAACTGTTGTGGTTGAGCGTGCAGCAGCAACAGCAGCGCCCCAAACGTGAGATAATCAAATACTGAACTCAGCAAACCAAACACGATCATAAAGTTGCGGATAAACTTGATATCCATCCGCCGAGGTTTGTTAGTTAACTCCTTGTCTACCCGATCTGTAGCGATCGTCAATTCCGGGAAATCAGTTAGTAGGTTCGTCAGCAAAATCTGACTGGGCAGCAACGGCAAAAAGGGCAGAACCAGAGAAATTCCCGCCATGCTAAACATATTGCCAAAATTGGCGCTAGTTGCCATAAATATATATTTTAAAGTGTTGCCAAATGTCACCCGTCCTTCTTTTACGCCTTCGATAAGGACATTTAAATCTTTTGCCATCAACACAATATCAGCAGCTTCCTTAGCAACATCAACTGCGCTCTCCACTGAGATGCCGACATCGGCAGCATGAAGCGCAGAAGCATCGTTAATGCCGTCTCCCAGATATCCAACTACATTCCCGGCTTTTTTCAGGGCGATGATGATCCGCTCTTTTTGATTTGGCTCTACCTCGGCAAAGACATTTGTCTGTTGGACTTGCTGCATCAAGGCTTCATCACTGAGTTTCTCTAGTTCCGAACCGGTCATTGCCTTTGGTTCAGGCAATCCTACCTGCTGAATAATACTCATAGCAACCGCCTTGCTATCTCCGGTAATCATCTTCGGGGTAACTCCCAGCAGTTGCAACTCTTTGAGGGTGTCAGCAATGCCAGCTTTTGGCGGATCGAACAGAGCAAGGTAGCCGAGAAATGTCATGTTCGTTTCATCATCTTTGCTGAAAGAATCTTGATTAAAATCACGATAAGCCACACCCAAGGTTCTAAATCCCTTACTGCCCAGATCTTCAGCCTGTTGGTGGAGTTTTTGTCGCTGGTCTACAATGTTGATCGTTTTCCCCTCAGCAGTTTCAACGGTTGAGCAAACATCCAGAATATTTTTTAGTGCGCCTTTAGTAATAATTAGATGCGTACTCTCTTTCTTGAATAGAATGCTTAGACGTTTGCGGTTAAAGTCATAAGGCACTTCATCTAGCTTTTGATAGCTTGAAATATCGAATGTTTTGTATTCACGAATTGCTGTATCGATCGCATTCACATAACCTGACTCAGATGCAGCATTCAAATAAGCGTAAAGTAGAACGCGATTCGCCTGCGGGGAGTCTACGCCAACGCTTTCTTTTCCGTCTACATCAACCGCAGAGTGAATTTTCACCTCTCCTTCGGTCAGCGTACCCGTCTTATCGGTGCAAAACACATTCATACTGCCAAAGTTTTCGATCGCGGGTAAGCGCTTGACGATCACCTGCTTTTTCGCCATTTTCTTAGCACCACGAGCCAGATTAACACTAACGATCGCAGGGAGCAGTTGGGGAGTCAAACCGACAGCCAGCGCCAGAGAAAACATAAAGGATTCCAGCACTGGGCGATGCAGGTAGACATTGGCGACAAAAATTAAAACTACCAAAATTAGTGTTACTTCCATGAGAAAGTAGCCAAACTTGCTCAGTCCCCTTTCAAATTCCGTTTCGCTCGGTCTGAGTTTTAGGCGTTCCGATACTTTGCCGAATTCAGTTTCTTTTCCGGTATGAACAACTACTGATAAAGCCGTTCCACTAATTACATTGGTTCCCATATACAGAGAATTGGTGCGTTTGGCCAGTCCAGTTTCTGCAGCCAATACGCCACTTAGCTTATCAACCGGATAGGTTTCTCCTGTTAGTGCTGCTTCATCCACCGATAAATCTTTCGACTCTAAAACTAGACAGTCGCCCGGAATATTTTTACCTGCACAAAGCAATACAATGTCACCAGGAACAACTTCCTCATTGGGGATTTCTTGAGATTGACCATCCCGCAAAACAGTTGCTTTAACTTGCACTAATGCTAATAATTTTTCGACGGCGTTTGAGGCTCCTCGCTCTTGCCAAAATCCTAATAGCCCACTGATCAGAACGATCGCTAAAATGATCGTGGCATCTGCCGCATCTCGAAGAAAAATCGACAGCACCGCCGCAAAAATCAGAATCAAGATAATCGGACTCTTGAATTGATTCAGCAACAGCATCCATGCGCTAGATTTGTGTTTTTGTTTGAGGCTGTTTGCGCCATACTCGCTCAGACGTTGTTTGGCATCTTGACGGCTTAACCCTGCGGTTGTAGAGTGCGTCTGCTGAAGCACCTGATCTGTGGGTAAGCTCCAAAATGTGGAAAGTTGGGGATTCATCATTTGGGTTTTTGGGGTTAGTCAAGCGACAAGGGTTAACCACATTTATCGTAAGCATCTGCAATCTAACCGCAGATGCGATCGCTAAACCTGTGTAATTGATTTTGAGACTGATTCACTGATTCGTTATAATATTAGACGATAAACTTTGCTAAAGAGGGGAAATGCATGACTAGCCGCGAGCAGCTTATCCAAGAACTTGCAGAGGTTCCAGATGAATTAATTAAAGTAATCTTAGATTTTTTGCATCGGGTTCAGACAACGCGTAGGCATCATCCTCTAGCGAAATTTGCTGGTATTTTGAGTGATGATGAGGCGGCTGATTTACAGGAAGCAATTCAAGCTGATTGTCGTCAGGTTGATTTAAATGAGTGGTGAGATTGCATTAGATACTTCTGTTGCAATACGTTTTTTGAATGGTGATCCTGATGTTGTTTCAAGGGTGTTGGCGTTACCAGAAATATTTTTGTCGGTGGTAGTAGCGGGAGAGTTACTGTTTGGGGCTGAGAACTCGACTCGACCGTTGAAAAATCTTCCTCGATATTTCGAGTTTATGGAAGTTTGTACGGTTGTGCCTGTGGAAAAGAGAACGGCAGTTATCTATGCTCAGACTCGTTCAGTTTTGAAGCGCAAAGGACGACCAATTCCTATGAATGATGTTTGGATTGCAGCGCATTGTCTGGAACATGGTTGGGTGCTTGTGACCGATGATTCAGATTTTGATTATGTGGATGGATTGGTTATAGAGCATTGGTAATGATGGCTATTATGTTTTGCGATCGCCTCTTCCCATCATCTCAATGCGCGATAATTTAAGTCTGCAATAGAAATAGATGTCAATCTAAGTGATGGCAATACAATAAAGGTAACTATAAAAAGAGGTCGAAATGGCAACATAAACGTCACTATATTAAATACAGAATCTGCAAAGTCGATAGCATCTCTCTCTGAACCTTTCACTATCTATTCTCCTGGATTAGCTGGAATAGCCAGACATGAAACATATATGTCTGATGGAGTACTTCTAAGAACTATTGCAAGGGGGGACGCAAACCTCGCATTTCGCAATGTTCTCCTTCGATTATCTGCACAATCCCGAAAAGATAATTGGGATTCATTTATTGGTGATCTCCAAGAAATTTTCTCAAACATCTCTATAAAAGTAGATTTTAATGAAAAAACAGATGAATATATTTTGGTGACTATTGATTCTGGTGCAGGTAAAGATATACCTGTTGAACTCGCTGGTACTGGCATTCTTCAAGCTGTACAAATTCTTGCTTATGTACACTATTTTCATCCATCAGTAATTATCTTGGATGAGCCAGATTCTCATCTTCATCCAAATAATCAAAGATTATTATGCCGCCTTCTCCAGTCAGTTTCTGAAGATCGCTCAACACAAGTAATTCTAACCACACATTCACGTCATGTCGTTGATGCATTAAGTGGGCAGGCGATGTTTTTATGGATAAGATCTGGAACCGCCGAGAGATTTGAGCAAGATCATGACCTAGCTGTGCTGCTAGATATTGGTGCATTAGATATCAAAGAGATGGTTTCACATTCCAACTCTAAGCGTTGTATTGTATTAACCGAAGATACTCATAAACGCACACTTGAGAAGGTTCTATGGTCGTCAGGTATCCCAGAAAGCGATACATTAGTTCTTGCATACCACGGATGTACTTCTCCACAAAGCCTTCGACCTCTTATAGATTTGATACGAGCTGGCAACTCTCATGCAACTATCGTTGTACATCGTGATCGTGATTACTTTAATGAGATAGAAGCTGAGGAATGGCAAAAACAAATTAGGAACTTGAAAGCCAAACCATTTCTTACAAAAGGAGTTAATATTGAGTCACACTTCTTATGCCATCGACATATTGCTAATCTAAATAATATTGCTGAGATTGATGCCAGTGAACTAATTACTCAAGCAACTAAAGACTCGAAAGACTTATGTATTAAAAAATATGTTAACGGAAGATATGACATTGAAAGGAAATCAAGTGGTTATGGAAAACTTGATTTTGGGGAATTAGCTGTTGAAGCACCTAAAATCCTAGATGATGATCCTGAGAGATATCGACATTCTAAGACAATTCTCAAAAAGGTTCGATCTTTATTTCAAGAGAAGTACAATCGTAACATTAAAATTATTGAGCAATCAGAATTTATCAAGGATCTATCACTAGAAGCGATTGCTAATTCGCTTCCAATATGATGCTAATAAATTTTGCGCTATCCTTTTCAAAGCCTACAACCGCTTCCTAACAGAATAGTAACAGTAATCGCTTTTGATTTGATGAAAATTGAACTAGCGATCGCAAAGCAAAATAATTACCAAATAATTGTTATCAACTTTGCAGCAAAAATATTTTGATCGCAAGTTAATAAAGCTACTTGATTTCCTTGACTCTCTACAACTAAAGCTGTTGATACAATTTGGCGATCGTGCATTTCATTGATAGAGGTTAGTTCTACACTTTTTTCAATGACATCATAATCCAGTGGATGTATAAAAACTCGTTTATCATTCTTAACAACCTTTAACAAGGCATCAACAGAAGGAATCGAAGTTTTACCACGACTAACGATCCATACCGACTCCGCCAAGGCGATCGCAGGCAAAATTAATTCACTGGTTGCATCGGAAAGAATAGCTTTTACAATAGGGCTTAAACGAGAATTACCTTCTAAAAACCAGATTAGAGCATGGGTATCAAGTATATATTTCATGTTGATAGATTTATATCTAACTCAGAGCCTCATCAGCATCGCCATGAAACTCAGCATCTTTGAAATCAGACTCAGTGGATTGCTGAGAACCTGAAAACATACCAAAAGACATAAGTTGACTATCTAAACTGACTGATTTAGAAGTTAAAAAAGTTACAAAAACTTGGCTTTCAGTAATATTTTGTGGCACTTCAGCTAATTCGATTTTGCCGTTCCTGTATATTCCTTGAATTGTTTGTAACATAATGGGTTGCGTTGAGTAACTTGAGCGATCGCTAATAAATCACGGCACTAGAACATTTTAGCTAAAATTTGACGGACTCAAAACCTTCAGCGCGATCAGCCTGACGGCATGGCTACGCTTACCACCATGCACGAAAAACCTATGCTGTATAGCATTCGCTATCGTCCCAATTACAAGATTGCGATCGCAGCATAAAGCATATAAAAAATCAGAAAGTTGAAAAATATCCAGATTGCAGTGTAAATAATTTTAATCAGCGTCAATTTGGTTTCACTATTTGGGTACTTCAAAATGATATTTGGGTACTTCAAAATGATATTTGGGTACTTCAAAACAATATTTGGGTACTTCAAGACGATATTTGGGTACTTCAAAATGATATTTGGGTACTTCAAAACGATATTTGCGTACTGCAAAACGATATTTGGGTACTTCAAAACGAGACGATTGGGGATTTCCAAGAAATAAATTATCCAATCTTGTGGGTTGGGCAGCGTTCGATGGTTCCTGAGCTTGCCTGCCCTGAGCCCTTCGACAAGTGTTACCCTGAGCTTGTCGAAGGGCTCAGGGTAACACCTGTCAAAGGGTCGAAGGACTGAGCGCTCACGCCGAAGTCTTGCCCGCCTTTCGTTGCTGGGTGGGCGAGACGCCCACCCCACAATAAATAATTGGATATTTTTTTATTTGTCAGTCCCTTGCAGCAGTGATGACACAATAGGGTTCGGTTAAGCTGCACAGTCCTTCAAAATCCCCCTTAGTCCACGCCAGGTCCTTCAAGTCGGGAAACCCGCCCAACGGACTGGCTCCTTTTAAAAAGGGGGAAATAGAGCCATTTTTAGCCCCCCTTTTGAAGGGGGGTTGGGGGTGGGGTGTTAGGGACTTTTGCAAGAGGTCTAATCTTCAATTCCATTATCCAAAATTTCAAATCTAAAATTCGGTGAATTCAAACCCTTTCCCCCCTAACCGAAAAGTTGTCTGTCAAGTTTTCGGTAGAAAAAGACGATAGGATTCGCTATCCATCAGAATTCTGTAACCCAGCCACATCAGCACGAAGGGGAAAATCTTGCGAGCATAACGGCTGAGTATCAAAGCAATACCAGGTAGATGTGTCAGACTATAGGACATAAATAGCCAGCACAAAACAATTAAATAGCAAACAGGTATGATTACAGACAGATTTTGGATTGAGCTAGTGGCAAACAGGGGAATATAGATCCCAAGATTGTTACCGCCGTTAGAAATTGTAACCGCAGACACGCGATAGGTCTGCGGATCGCGGATTACGTCCCAGAGCGATCGCTTTCTAGAATCAAATCCTCGAATTTTAGAGTTTCTTTTTAGATTGGCTGATTTATCTTCGGCTGAGTCATCCTTATTAAGGTTGAGCAAATTATTAATGCCAATCAGTATCGGCAGAATCCCCAGTAGCCCCGTCCAAGTTGACGGAATCACTAGCCCCAGTAAGAAACCAACCAAACTTACGATCACTAATGCCGTGAACCCTAGAAGCTCACCAACCACAACGTGTTGAGGACGAAAAGTACGATTAATCTCACTGAAGAAGGCAGTCAGATAAATATTGTCGTCAAAGGTTGTTGCCACAGCCGTAGCTAGCCCGATCTTAATTGTTGCAATTAACCAATTCATTACTATCCCTCACTCAGCACCTATCTGATTACCAAAACTAGCGATCGCTCAACCGTTGTAGAGAATTCCCACAATATCGATATGATAATGTGAGTATCCCATATTGGGTGTAATTCAGAGCAAATCTGGTAGTTTATACATATCAAGTGGTGCTTTGACTTTATCTTCTATCTGCAATTCATCCGGCAATGTCCATCACCTATATGTATCAAAGGAGTAATTTATGATTAGCCGTTTGATTGACCTTCTGCCTAGAGGCACAGGTCAAAACATCTTACGGTCGCTCAGATCAGCCACTCGTAGATCGGCTACCTACAGGTTTGCAGTTAGATTTTGCATCGGACTTGTCTCGATTTTGGTTTTGACTCTAGTTTCTAACGGTCATGTTATTGCGGCTTCTGAATCTAGCAATCAGATATCCTCTCTAATGAATCAGTTCAACCTACCCAAAAACTCAATAATGCAGTTATTGGAAACTGTGGGACTATTTATAGGAGGCATAATTTTCTGTATAGTTTTGGATCGCTGGTTTTCTAGCCGTTCGGGTCAATCTAGCAACACGCCCTTAGCCGAGCAAGCGCGGCGGCTCAAGCAACTCAAAATGGGATATCCAGAGGGGATGACAAATTTAGAAGTTCTCCGTACTCAAGGCTTGCTGGAAACGCGTTTGCGACCTTATGGGCTGAGTGTCACCTGGACAAGTTTTTTATCAGCATCTTCTCTGATCGAAGCACTTAGCAACGGGACGATTGACTTTTGCGGCGGCGGTGGTACAGCCAGCATCTTCTCTCAAGCGGCGGATCATGTATTTGTGCGAGTAGCTAAAGAAAAATATACCTCTCCCAAGGGTCAAGCGATTCTGGTACCGGAAAATTCGCCGATTCAGACGCTTGCCGATCTCAAGGGTAAGAAGATCGCTTTTGACAAAGGCTCAAGCGCACATTATATACTTGTGCGATCGCTGGCAAAAGTCGGACTCGATTTTAGCGACATTCAGCCAGTTTATCTAACACAACCGGAGGCGCTGCCCCTATTTCGCCGGGGTGAGGTGGATGCTTGGGTGATTTGGGTTCCCTACACAGCAACTCAGGCGCGAAGCGCTTACCCAGGGCGCTCGATTGCCGGACTAGAGAGCATATTTGGTGACAAAGCCTCCGTAGAAGTTCCGACCTATTACTACGCGATTCCAGAGTTGGTACGCGACTATCCCGACTTGCTCAAGGTGATTTTAGAAGAGGTGAATGAAGCTGGAACTTGGGCTAAAAGACAGGAATTAGAAGCTGTTCAACGATTGACAGAACACCATCAAATCGATCCATCGATCGTCGAAACTTTACACAAACATAGTGGCGAACGCGCCATCATCCCCATTGACGACCAATCGCTCAATGCCTTGCAGCATCAAGCAAATATATTTAGAGATTTAAATCTGATTCCTGAGCGGGTGAATGTGAAAGATGGAACCTATAGCTTGCAGACCAAGCAAAATTGGACTTATTAATCCGATTTTCTACCTGTATGTTTGGCGGAAAAACGCCATTTAGAAAAACGTGCAGAAATCGAAAGGAATAAAACTCGTATTATTGCTCCTGGTGGTGGACTTAGCATAAATAGTTGTACTATCAATTTGCTGCGCGTTGATATGCCGTTGGTTCGTCTTTCTAACTGAGATCCATGCTTCTTTCCTAGCACTGCCTTTATTGAAGCAATACAAAGTCTTAAGCATACAGCAACAGAAGGCGGCCAGAAAATTTCTGCTTGCTTGTGCATTAACTTATTTACGCTCCTCAGCTATAGACCGTCTGTTTGCTTGAATTTTTGAGTAGAAAGTTTGCACTTACTCGATTTTCATAAAAGATATCAGTAGGAATCTGTTTGCGCCGCACGCGATCGCCGAAGGCGGGGCTTTGCCTTAAACTCATTGGATAAAGCTGAAGCTATAGTTCTTGAACTGAGTAATTGGTGCAAGATATATATGAGATAGTTAACCCCAATTTAAGGAGCTGCAAGCAACATTGCTTCTGGCTATCCAGGGAATAATTGGTCTATCTCAGGAGTGATTAAAATTCCCGGCTTTCGGATTGATGAGACTGATACACTTGTAACTGTGCCCGTAATTGGGCAATTTCCTGAGCCATATCTAGCACCATTGCGGCTCCGACTAAGTTCAGCCGCAAATCTTGACGCAAACGCTGAATCTGAGCAATTCGAGCAATCTCGCGGGGATGCAGCAGGTCGCCGATCGGTTCAATTACGCCTAATTCAGCATAAAACTTCACAAGCGTAATTGAAGTCTCAGTGATCAAAGCGGCATATTCAAAGGTGTAGAGTTGCTCACCTTCGAGTGAAACCACAGTTTTTGAAAGGCTGGAAGTCATAACTTAATCTCCTCTAACTGGGCACGCGGGTTAAAGCTAGTATTTGCCTGGATTTTTTCGTAGTATTCTTGCTCGATCGCACTGAGGTCTTTCGGCGTGACAATCTGAAGTTTGGCGAATAAATCACCTCGTCCCCCTTTTGGCAATGTCCAGCCTTTGCCACGCAGTCTGAGCGATTGCCCCGATCGCACCCCTTTAGGAACTTTCATCGTCACGCCCCCATCGGGGGTTGGTACGCTAATTTGTGCGCCTAAAACCGCTTCATCGGGGCGAATTGGAATGTCACAAACGAGGTTATCGCCCTCAAATCGGAAGAAGGGATGGGGCAACACCTCGATGGTAAGATACAAATCACCGCCCTGTGGAGAGAACGGACTAGCACGACCTTTACCTTTGAGCCGAATTCGACTACCTGATTTTGCGCCTGCGGGAATGCGGACGTTGATCATTTCCTCGTCCAGTTGCAGTCGCTTCTGCACACCGTGAAACGCTTCAGAAAATGTCAGTGCGATCGCAGCTTCAGTATCCGGTGCGGGAGCTTGAGAACGAAATCCACCATTAAAATCATCAAAGCCACCAGTGGAGGTTTGACGTCTCGATCGACCCAACAGATCGTTGATAAACGAATCAAAATCGCCGTACTGATCGAAGTCGCCTGTCCCAGCATTAGTTCCGTTAGGTGGCGGCGCTTCACTGTAACTAGGATGATTCCAGTGCTGACCAAAGCGATCGTACTTCTGCCGCTTCTCTGGATCAGATAGTACTTCATTCGCTTCGTTCAGGTCTTTAAACTTTGCCTCTGCACCTTTATCTCCAGGATTGAGGTCAGGATGATACTTACGGGCAAGCTTGCGGTAAGCCCGTTTGATTTCTTCAGGGGTTGCGGTTTTGCTCACTCCCAAGATGGTGTAATAGTCCTTAAAGTCCGTTGCAGCTGGCATCACTGACCTCTCGATTGCGGGTTATTTTGGGGTGGGTAGTAAGCTACTCCCGATTCTCAAAATCTTATAATCTTATAATGTCCAGTTCTTCAGCCTGTTGGTGGAGTTTTTGCCGTTAGTCTGCAATGTCGTTGGTAAAGCCTCGACCTAGTAGAATCAAGATACCTCAACTATTGAGGTATCTTGATTCTTATTGACTGCTGACTCCATCAGTGGTTCGTCCACTCATCTCGCTGGGATGGATGCGGTAGAGCGCCATGACCTCCGCACGACCCCAAGCATCAATCCAGGTTCGATTAATCGCGGGCGAAAGCGTTGGATTTTGCGTTTTGACAAATTGCATCACGCGATCGATGTCTTGCTGAAGAGTGATGTGTTCGGCTCGATCGGTCACAGTAACGCTGCGCCAATGCTTTAGATCGTGCACTTCTTCAACTTGCAAACAGACTTCTGGATTCGCGTCCATATACTTGGTCTTCATCCCCAGCGTCGTGAAAATGTAGATGTTTGGCTCTTCAAAATAATAGTGCATAGGCACAACATAGGGATGTCCTTCAAGCGCACAACCTAAGTGTCCATGTCCTACTTTCTGCAAGAGATCATACATCTCTTTTGTACCCATTTCATCAATATCTAACATAGTCATTCTCCAGAATAAAGATTTAATTGATTAATCTAGTTGCAAATGTGTTGTTGCTCAAGACTTAGATCACCATGTCTAGCGACATCACCCAAAATCCTTTGAGCGATCGCACATCAAGGCTGTTGTCTTATTGATTTTCCTACAGCATGACAGGGTACTGTTTGATTTATGGGGTTATTTGTTTAACTGCAATATAAAAATTAATATAAGTGTGGCAGTTGCTCAAATACTGAGTTATCATTATCTACTGGTTAACTTATACACCTGCCGTATTTTCTCGTAGTATTGTTCCCAAATCAAATAAGAATTCTATAAAAATATGGGGTTTAAATAGATGAAAACTGCTGTAGTTAATAAAGCGATACCTACGGTAAGCTACGCTAACGCATGGTGGCGGATATGATCTTCAATAAAACTGGCAATGAAATAATAACTGTGGTCATAGCCTTCTTGGTAACGCAAGTTTAACGGCTGGTTAACATCTGCACAAGCTTGCTCAAACACCTCTGGCAGTAATTGTTCAGCTAAAAATTTATCAGCAGTTCCTTGGTCAATCAGAATTGAACTGTGATATCCTAGTTCTTTGACTAATTCACTAGCATCATAAGCACGCCAACTTTCTTGATTGTTGCCAAGATACGCACTGAAAGCCTTTTCACCCCAAGGACAACGCATAGGTGCAGCGATCGGTGCAAAGGCTGATACTGATTTGTAGAGTTGTGGGTTTCTCATCGCACAGACAAGCGCCCCATGTCCCCCCATCGAATGACCGAAAATACCTTGTTTCTCAGGTTGGGTGGGGAAATTTGCGGTAATTAAAGCCGGTAATTCCTGGACGACATAACTATACATTTGGTAGTGTTGACGCCACGGTTCCTCTGTAGCATCAACATAAAAGCCCGCACCCGTGCCAAAGTCCCAGCCATCATCCTCACCTGCAATCCCAGTATTACGTGGACTAGTATCTGGTGCAACCAATATCAAACCGTACTCAGCCGCAAAGCGCTGCACTCCCGCCTTTACCATAAAATTCTCTTCAGTGCAAGCCAATCCAGAGAGGAAATAGAGAATCGGCACCGGTTTTTGAGTTGCTTGTGGTGGTTGATAGACAGCAAAGCGCATTTCACCGTTACAGGTGGAGGAGTCATGACTGTAAAAGCCGAGTTTGCCACCAAAGCTTTTATATTCTGAAAGGAGGTTGAGGTTAGCCATTGATTATATTCTCAATCCTTGAGCGACTGTCGGAGAATGACTATTTTAGTCTAAGTTAATATTATGCAGGTAGCGATCGCATCTCAATCAATCCTGCAACGCCGGTAACTTAGTCCCGCATCTTTTACAGAACCCAGCATCTAGATCATGGAAAGTCAAACCACAACCTAAACAAACTGTTTCTACCTGATTAGCAGTTTTCACAACTCTCTTAATTAAGTCTCCCACTTGCCAAGGAATCAGCGCAATTCCGGTAAAAATCATTAATACTGTTAGCAAGCGCCCTAATTCAGAAATTGGAATAACATCGCCAAATCCGACAGTTGTCATTGTGACAACGGAAAAATAAAAGGCATCCAAAAATGTACCGTAATTTTGAGGATTAACTGGATGTTCGACTTGATAAATTAAACCAGAGTAAATAAAAACAATTGCAAATAATGTAAATAATATTCGCGCAAAAATCATTCCATCTTCGGTGCTGATAGTGGCGAATAAAAATTTTCTATCTATAAATCTGATTAATCGTAAAATCCGAAACCATCTGAGTAGGCGGATAAAGCTAATATCCATCATTCCTAGAAAGAATGGCAAAATTGCTATTAAGTCAATAATCGAATAAAAGCTAAAAATATACTTAATTTTGTTTTCCGCACTCCACAGGCGGAGTGAATATTCCACCGCGAAGATGATTACGATCGCAATATCGACTAGATTCAACTTAAACCGTACAGAATCAGGAATATTATAAGTTTCTGCCACAAAAATTCCTGATGATAGTAACACCATAACGGCAAGTGTTAAATTAATCGCTTTACCGATTGGTGTTTCCAGGTCTTTTAAATAAAATTCTGTTTCTTGTCTGCTGAGTAACATATTCGACCGTTAATTAATCTTAATTCTCAGTTATAACATTAGAAATACGATATTATTAACCATTATCCTTATATTAACTTTAGCTTATATGAACCCAGAATATTTTATGCGTTTAGCTTTGGCAGAAGCAAAAGAAGGCGATGCGCCTTACGGTGCCGTCATTGTTAAAAATAACGAAATCATGGCCGTAGCTCATAACACTGTTAGTAGAGACAACGATCCATCAGCCCATGCAGAAATTAACGTCATTCGCAGTTTAACAGCTAAACTAAAAAATCCTTCTTTAGAAGGTTATAGCATATATACAACTGGCGAACCTTGCCCGATGTGTGCAACTGCTTGTGTTTGGAGTGGGTTATCAGAAATTGTATATGGTGCTTCAATTCAAGATTTAATCTCGTTAAATCAATCACAAATTAATATATCTTGCGAAGAGGTGATCGCTAAATCATTTAGAAACATCAAAGTCACAAAAGGCGTTTTAAAAAATGAATGTTTGGAGTTATTTAAATAAGCAACGCACTGGCTAATTTATAGCAATTCTGAATCATTCGTAAGAAACAAGATCCCCGACTTATTAAAGAAGTCGGGGATCTGCGGGTTGCAATTCTCATGAATCAAATAGAATTACTATAGAGGTGATAATTATAAATTACGAATTATTTAACTTGGCTCATTCAAATATGATAAATATGTATTTGCCCAAATTGCAGCTTGAGTGCGATCGCGCAAATTTAATCTGTTTAAAATATTTGTAACATGATTTTTTACCGTTCCTTCAGAAATATAGAGTTGGTGAGCAATTTCCCGGTTACTAGCGCCTGTAGCAATTAACTGCAAAACCTCTTTTTCTCTAGGAGTAAGTTCAGCTAAACTAGATGGTACAGGCAATGACTGGGTTGGTGTCGGATGAGAAAACTGAGTCAACAGTTTTTTAACTATACCTGGGCCTAGTTGAGTGTATCCTTTATGAACAGCACGAATAGCAACAGCTAATTCTTCTGATGGTGTATCTTTCAATAAATAACCCATTGCTCCATTTTGCATCGCTGCTGACACATATTCATCATCATCAAAAGTCGTCAGTACTAAAATCTTCGTTTTACCAAAACGTTTTTGAATCTCCCGCGTGGCTGCAACTCCATCCATAATCGGCATTCTGATATCCAACAATATTACATCTGGCTGTAATTGGGCAACTAAATTAATCGCTTGTTCACCATTTTCGGCTTCTCCCACTATCTCTATATCTGGTTCTAGTTCCAATAAAGCTTTTAAGCCTTGACGAATTAAACTTTGGTCATCTACCAGCAATACTTTAATCATCATGTCAACCTCATTAAGGGAATATTAACTGTAATTTTGCAACCAGAACCAAGAGCGCTATTAATATTAAACTCACCGCCTAATGCTAAAGTGCGATCGCGCATACTATGAAGTCCAAAACCGGTAGTATTTTGCCCTAAATCAAAACCTCTACCATTATCCTGAATTATCAATCGTAAATTATCTCTTGTCGTAGTCAGTTCTAATTTAATCTCGGTTGCAGAGGCATATTTAGATATATTTGTCAAAGATTCTTGAGTAATCCGGTAAATAGCAGTGTTGATTTCAGGAGGCAGAGAATATTCCAGGTTGATTTGATAAATTGGTAAAATGCCATTGGAGTGATGAAAGTTTTCTGAAAGACTAGCGATCGCTAGTTCTAAAGACTGCTCTTGTAAGGGATTAAAACGCATAGTAGAAACTGATTGACGGACATCTTTTAGCGCTTTTGAACCTAATTCTTTTGCTGTTGCTAGAAATGTTTCAGCCCTAATTGGGTTAGATTGCCACAGTTTTAAAGCAGTTTCTAATTGCAGATTTAAAGCAGTTAGAGAGTGTCCTAATGAATCATGAATTTCACGAGCAATGCGGTTACGTTCTTCCAAGGTAGCTTGATTTTCAATTCGCATGGCATATTGACGGAGTTTTTCGTTAGCGATCGCTAGCTTTTCTCGACTGTGCCGTTCAGATAATACTGCATTCATCATCAACAACACAAAAACTAAACTTAAGCCAAATACTAGCGACCAATTCAAGCTCAGAAATCGAGATCGTTCTTGTGCTTGTGGTGATGCTTGAAAATTGAATAACTGGTATTTGAGTTGTGTAGTAAATAGAAACAAGGTAAATGATAGACTTGTAACGAATAAACGCCCAGGTAACTTAAAAATTAAGCAACTCCGAGTAACTAAAATTATGTATAGAAATGGGAAAAGGCGAGCATATCTCTCACCAAAAAGTCCAGTCATTAAAATCAGTAAAATTTCAATGGCTGTGTAGATTACCTTAGTTAGCTGGTTACTCCTGGGTAATCTTAAGCCCATTAACGCAAAAATAATCAGACCATAAATTGACAGTTGTGGCAATATGTTACAAACTGACAAGTCTGGAAATGCACCACAAATTGATAGTTCTGGAGGTGGAGGCTTATGACGAAATTGGCGTAACGGAGGTGGTATAACTGCTGTCAATGCAGTAATCACTAGTAGTGTCCACTCCAGATAAAGCAGAGACGGAAAAGGATGTTTCTTAATTTGAATTAGACGACTCATCAGTTGCTTCGCTCCAGTTATGGATTAGTTAAAAGTTAGGAGTTAGGAGTTAGAAGTTAGGAGTTCCGAATATTTGAGCCGCGTTAAACAAAATAACTTTTACAACTCAGATAGGATTGCTATATAAATCAATCATAATAAAAATCTTGCTCATTCCAAATTCCTAACTCTTAACTTTCAACTCCCCACTCCTTATTGTCAATCACATTTGTCAAAATTGAATCATGACTTTAGTCATGGGTAAAACCATGACTTTCTCCTCATGTGACTACTAAAGATAAGTTCTTATGATAGTGGCATCCAACCAGGAAAAACCACCAGACAAGTAATGAAACTCAAAGCATTATCGCTAGTCGCTGGAGCGATCGCCTTAACTTTAACCGCAACCTCCTTTTCTGTTAACGCCCAAACAGCCTCTCCTTCACCCGTGCTACTTGCACAAAATCCCCAAGGAGACCCTTGGAAAAACTTGGGTCTAACAGGTATACAAAAAGCCCAAATTAAGACAATTCACGAAAATACCTGGAAGCAAATTGAAGATAACGTTTTCACCCCAGACCAAAAAACACAGTTCGAGACAGCGAAACAAGCGCATCGGGCTGAGTGGGAAGCGCGTAAGGCTCAGGGGCAAACAGGTCAACAGCAACCAGGTCAAGGTCAGCATCGTCATCATCGTGGCGGAAAAGGTTTTGCTAAGTTAAATCTGAGTGAAGCACAGAAAGAGCAAATAAAAGCACTTCGGAAGTCAGAGAAAGAACAGATTAAAGCAGTCTTGACCCCTGCACAGCAGCAACAAATACAGCAATGGCATCAAAATCGTCAACAAAACAATCCCGGATAATCCCCAATCTTTCAAAAAATACTTAATAAGTCTGAGGTGGGCAGTCCTGCCCATCTCATCCCAAAATAAGCATTGTTTTCCATAGCTAAAAATTAATAGACTTCTTGCAGAAGATGCGGAAAGGGGAAAAACTTCATCCCCTTTCCCTTTCCCTATTTATTCCCATGCCCAATTTAGTAGACTTTAAGCTAGTTATGAGTTATGAGTTAATTCAAAACTCCTAGCTTGATTAACATGTCCAAAGAATTTGCAATTGGTAGTAAAGTCCGTGTCGTGGCACTACCAGCCTACGTCAAAACTGCTGAACCTATGCCCATGCTACGCCCACCCGATGTAATTCACATTGGCGAAGAGGGTATAGTCATTGACCGCAGACCGGGTGGATATTGGGGTATTCGCTTCGCTAGGGGAGCCTTTCTCCTAGATAGCCAATACATCGAAAGCACAGATACCCCTGAGATTAGTAGTGACCAATAATTGTAAACTTGTGTAAAGTTGTGATTCTGGTTTACACCATGATTTCCCGCCGCACTTTTTTAAGCATATTATTTGCCAGCTGTATTTCTATCATCAGCTGGCTGAATTTTACCCCTGCTGCTGATGCTCTTGGTGGTAAACTTCCTGCAATTAATCAACCCGCGCCAGAGTTTACTTTGCCAACCAACACAGGTGATGGTAAAATTTCCCTCTCTGACTTGCGCGGTAAGTGGCTAGTCCTCTACTTTTATCCTAAAGACTTCACCTCTGGTTGTACTATAGAGGCTCGTCGTTTTCAGCAAGACTTAGCCCAATACCTGCAAAAAAACGCCCAGATTATTGGCGTAAGTGCTGATGATATTGATTCTCACGCCAAATTTTGTGATTCAGAGGGACTAAAATTTCCCCTGTTAGCTGATACTGATGGTTCAGTGAGTAAAGCTTATGGTTCGTGGCTCGGCTTTCTATCTATGCGCCACAGTTTTATCATCGATCCTCAGGGCGTCTTGCGCGAGACTTTTGTCAAAGTCAACCCAACTATTCACAGTTCAGAAGTGCTGGTACGACTAGAAAAATTACAGTCCGCAACTTCTTAGACCTCAATTAGGGATTTCCAACAAATAAATTATCCAATCTTGTAGGGTGAGCAGCGTTCGATGGTTCCTGAGCTTGCCTGCCCTGAGCCCTTCGACAAGTGTTACCCTGAGCTTGTCGAAGGGCTCAGGGTAACACCTGTCGTTCGCGTAGCGTCTCGTAGAGAAGGGTCGAAGGACTGAGCGCTCACGCCGAAGTCTTGCCCGCCTTTGGCTATGGGCAAACGAGACGCCCACCCCACAATAAGTAGTTGAGTATTATTTTTTATTTGTCAGTCCCTTAACTACATAAGGGGCTTAAGCCCCTTGTTATCTGCATTCTTCTTTAAGGTACAATAAACCCATCTTTTTTGAGTACAGCTTTGACTTGACTACCAGATAGAAACTCGACAAACTCTTTGGCAGCAGAGGTATTTTTACTGCTTTTAATTATTGCTACCGGATAGACAATCGGTGAGTGAAACTTATCATCAGCAGCGACTACGACTTTTACCTTGTTGGAAATTTTGGCATCAGTGGCATAAACTAAACCGGCTTCGGCGTTACCACTTTCTACTGCTGCTAAAACTTGACGCACATTGTTAGCAAAAACCAATTTTGACTTGACCCGATCATAAAGTTTCAATTTCTTTAAGACTTGCTCCCCATATTGACCGGCGGGTACACTTCTGGGTTCACCGATCGCAATTTTTTTAATCTTACTATCTGTTAAATCGTAGAAGCTAGCGATGCCAACAACATCCTGAGCCACAATCAAGACTAGACGGTTATTTGCTAGGTTAGTACGGCTACCTGTTAGCAACAGTCCTTTTTCTTCCAAGGCATCCATTTGTTTTTTCCCAGCAGAAATAAAGATATCTGCTGGCGCCCCTTGCTCAATCTGTTGCTGTAAAGCACCAGAAGCCCCAAAGTTATAACTAATATTCACATCTGATTTACTTTGTTGGTAAAGAGGCTTAATTTCTTCCAGCGCCTCTTTTAAGCTGGCGGCCGCGGACACGAGTATGCTGGTGTTTGACTGTGCTATTACAGGAGAAGGAGTAACCAACGGTAAACCAATTGCTAGCAGCAAGCCAGCAACCGCTATACCCAGAAAGCCAAAAAGTTGTCTTCTTTTCATAAAAAAGCTGCTTGAGAGGTTTTTTTTCTAAAATTGATGCTAGGTAGAATCCTAACAATAATACCAAAATTTCCCCAACTATATCGGTAAAATTATGCCTAGAAAAGAACAAGGGTGGGTTACATTCCAAACCTCAGAAGAGGAGCGAAAGATTTTGGAAGACTTTTGTGGACAGTCTCAGCGAACCAAGACGGAGATTCTTCGGGAATTGGTACGTGGTCTTAATCAACACTCTTCACCATCCAACTCGCAACCAACCATAAACACAGAAGAGGAAGATATCTACACTCAAAAGCCTGAGAGAGAAATTAGTATTCAAAAGAAACCACTCAAAGTTAGCTCCCGCAATATTCTAAAGGGTGTTGTTAAACGAGTTGTCACTGGAGCCGTTAATAGTGAGGTGACGCTGGAGATTGTTCACAAAGTTATGTTAACTTCGATTATCACCAGAGTATCGGTTGAAGAGTTGGGTTTGTCTGAAGGGAAAGAGGCTTATGCCGTTATTAAGTCCAATGATATAGTTATTGCCAGTGAATAGGCTGTGGCGATCGCTATTCTGACAGAAATTTTCGTCTTAAATAGACCACGCGGTAGGGGCACAGCAATGCTGTGCCCCTACAACATCTGTGGTTCAATTAAATTAAAACTGAAACAGCTCTGCCTTAACCCAATCCGCTTGGGTTAAATTTTGTCATACTCTATTTGTCCATAGTCAAGTTTGATAATTCGGTTTGCTAAATGAAAATAGCGATCGTCGTGGCTAATCACCAGCACTGTTTTGCCCCGCGATCGCAGTTCTGGTAAAAGTTGAGTGTAGAATATTTCCTTGAATACTGGATCTTGATCGGCTGCCCATTCATCAAATAGATAAATTGGTCGATCTTCCAAGTAGGCTGTGAGCAAAGCTAGTCGTTTCCGTTGTCCTTGAGAAAGTGCTGTGGTGGAAAGTTGCCCATTTTCAACTTTCACCTTATGGTCTAGTTGCAGTTGTTGTAAATATTTTGTGGCTTGAGCATCCAAGTGATAATTTTTTAATCCTAAAAGTTGTTCAAATAAATAAAAGTCGGAAAATACCACGGAAAAATGCTGACGATACCATTCTCGGTTCTGTTCGCTAATTAACTCGTCATCAAACCAAATTTCGCCGTCATCAGGAATGTAAAGTCCAGTAATTAGTTTCGCTAGGGTAGATTTACCGCTACCATTCCCGCCGACAATGAAGACTAATTCTTGAGGATAAAGTGTCAAGTCGATGGGGCCAAAAATAAAGCTATTGTCTTCTTTAACCGTGTCGTAAGTATGAGTAACACTTTGAAATTTCAAGCTGTGCCAGTCAGATTTAATCGCAGGTGGAACAGTGGATATTTCAGTTCGACTAGCTAGAGATAAACCCAATGAATCAATTTTTTGCAAAGCAATGCTGGCTTTGCTTAATAGGGGAAGTTTACTGATGATGTTATCCATTGGTAACACCAAGTAAGTGAAGGTCAAAATGTAGCCAGAAAGAGTTTCGCTATTGATGGCAAGCAGATTAGGCAACACAAACAGTACAAAACCGAGGGCAAAAAAGAAGACGAGTTGACCCCAGCTTGTAGTTATGGCAAAAAGGGTTAGACCGTTAACGTTGTGATGACGGAATTCGGTAGCAGTTGATTGGAGTTTTTCTTCTAAAAAGTCTTCACGCCGCCTGTAGTTTAGCTTGAGTTCCTTGACTCCTTCGGTAATGGTGCGAAAATGTTTAAATAGATGATCTTCATCTTCACGAGCTAGAGCCAGCAATTTCCTTCCTCTGTTGAGTAGCCACTGACAACTAGCGATCGCTACTACTGAAATCGCACAAACCATCAACAATACTAACCAAGAGAGCCAAGTTATATACGCTACGCAACCCAAAACGATCGCTAAATTAATAAAGATGAAAGGCATCTGATAAACAGCATTAGCAACCGCCTGAATATCTTCTGTGAGAGTTGCCAATAATCGAGGATTCCCTAAGCGTTCCAGATGACTCAACTTTGAAGCGAGAATTTGGCGACTCAAACCCATCTGTAATTTCAAAACTGCATTCTGAGAAAGGCGAATTAGCATCACTTGAGAAATGATACTGGTAATCAGTGCAACTATTGCTAGCCCCACAAAACCCCAAATTATCGATGTGAGGCGGGAAGCGGAACTATTACTAGCAGCATGGCTAATTAAGGCAATCAAGCCAGCACTACTACCGCCACTCAAGAATCCAGTAGCGATCGCGATCGCTACCATCCCCCACGAAGAACGCACCAACCATCGTAAAATCAACACTTTCAGCCTTTATGCAATTCCTCAATTGTACTATCAGACTGAGCTTTCACGTTAAGTTGACACTAATTAGGACTTACGCAAAACTACACGCTATAAGGGCAATTCATGTAGCTTTAGCTTCCCGAAGGGTATTGCCCCTACCTAAAAATCATTCTTTTCAGCTATTGTTTGTGTAAGTCCTGGAGAAGTCGGGGATCTTGTTTCTGCGCGTTTGATTCAGGATTGCTATAGCTGTGCGCCGCTACTTGTATCAATTGATAAAACTAATGATCACCATTGATTAATATCACGTTCAATTCATAGATAAACAACAATAGCTATTATTGATTAATCAAATAGTCGATTAGATAAGAATTAATTAGAGTAATTATCTCAAATTTATTTAGATAAAGTAATTCCATTTTGACAGATATAACGGTAAGCTGTTTCTAACAAAATTAAACAAAGATAAATTTTGATTATCTGCGGTCGCTGGGTTAACTGGGATCAACGCCAGTTGATTCAAAACCCTGAACTTTTGATGAAAATCTAGAGGTAAGTTGATGGCTCAGTTTCTAGTTGAGACTGTTTGGCTAGTTCCGTGCTATGCCTTAATAGGTGGCTTGTTAGCTGTGCCTTGGTCGCCGGGGATCATTCGGAAAACCGGGCCAAGACCGGCGGGTTATGTAAACTTGGTGATGACATTTTTGGCGTTTGTACATAGTGGCATCGCTTTACAAACAACTTGGAATCAGCCACCCCAAAATGTATTTATTCCTTGGTTATCTACGGCTGGTTTAGACTTAACCATTGCTTTAGAAATTTCCTCAGTCAGTGTCGGCGCTTTGGTTGTGATTACTGGCTTGAATTTGCTGGCGCAGATTTATGCGATCGGCTACATGGAAATGGATTGGGGTTGGGGACGCTTCTATTCGTTATTAGGATTATTTGAAGCGGGACTATGTGCCCTTGTTCTGTGTAATAACTTGTTCTTTAGCTATGTAATTTTGGAAGTCCTCACACTGGGAACCTACCTTTTAGTGGGCTTATGGTTTAGCCAGCCGTTGGTAGTTTCAGGTGCAAGAGACGCTTTCTTAACCAAGCGCGTGGGAGACTTATTCTTGCTGATGGGCGTGTTGGCATTATGGCCTCTCGCCGGAACTTGGAATTATACAGAACTAGCGCAGTGGGCGGCTACTGCAAATGTTAACCCGACAACAATGGGACTCGTAGGTTTAGCCTTAATTGCTGGGCCGATGGGCAAATGTGCCCAGTTCCCCCTACATTTGTGGTTGGATGAAGCGATGGAAGGCCCTGTTCCGAGTACGATTTTGCGGAACTCGGTAGTAGTCGCTAGTGGTGCATGGGTGCTGATTAAATTGCAACCTGTGTTAACCATCTCGCCCATAGTTTCCTCTGCAATGGTGGGAATTGGGGTTGTGACAGCGTTGGGTGCTTCTTTGATTGCGATCGCTCAAATTGATCTTAAACGCTGCCAATCCTATTCTGTGAGTGCATACATGGGTTTAGTATTCATCGCCGTGGGAGTGCAACAATCCGAAACGGCGTTGTTGTTAGTACTCACCCATGCCATATCCGCAGCCCTGTTGGTGATGAGTACTGGGGGAATTATCTGGAATAGCATCACCCAAGATGTCACCCAATTAGGCGGATTGTGGACACGTCGCCCGATTTCAGCAATAGCCTTTATCGTCGGGACTTTGGGATTAATTGGTTTTCCACCCTTGGGTAGCTTTTGGGCGTTGATGGAACTAGCAGATGGGTTGTGGGAAACGCAACCTTGGTTAGTGGGAGTAGTGGTAGCGGTAAATACTTTAACAGCCGTGAGTTTAACCAGAGAATTCGGTTTAATTTTTGGTGGTAAAGCTACACAAATGAGTCAGCGATCGCCGGAAGCACACTGGCCGATGATTCTGCCAATGATCATTTTACTTGGTGTCAGTCTACATCTTCCTTTAGTGTTGCAAAGCTTATCAATTTTACCCGATTGGACAAGCCTAAATAAAGATGTTGCACTACTTTTAATTTCGTCGAGTATTTTCGGTTGCAGCATCACTGGCATGATTTATTTAGGGAATATTCCGAAACCGATTCGCCTGCCTTGGCAAGGTTTACAAGACTTATTTGCATACGATTTTTACACCCCCAAACTCTATCGGATGACCATTATTTTCAGCGTTGCCAAAATTTCCCAACTTGCCGATATGATTGACCGCTTTGTAGTCGATGGCATCGTTAATTTAGTTGGTTTATTTTCGCTATTAGGTGGCGAAAGTCTCAAATACAGCACCTCTGGACAAACCCAATTTTATGCCTTCACTGTTCTTTTAGGAGTAGGCGTTTTAGGAATGTGGGTAACTTGGCCGTTTTGGGGAGTGCAGTTTTTAAATGTAATTTTTCAAATCTCGACAGTTGGGTATCAGTAACTATCCTACTACAAGTTAACAGTTTAATATTTTGAGAATAATTCCATGAGCAGACAACATCCCCAGATAAATCTTTCCAGAAGAAGTTTATTCAAGTTTAGTGCAGGTGCGATCGGTACAGGTGTGTTGACAGCTGGACTTAGCTCAAACTTACTTGCAGCAGAAATTGCCCCAGCAGAAGATGAGATTACCCCCGATAAAGCATTGCAAGAGTTATTAGATGGGAATGAAAGATTTGCCCAAAGAAAACGTCGTAATCCACACCAAACATATTCACGTTTAGCCGAAGTTGCCAAAGGTCAAAAGCCCTTTGCTTCTATTCTCAGTTGTGCAGATTCACGCGTACCTTCAGAGATTGTCTTTGACCAAGGACTTGGAGATTTATTTGTCTGCCGTGTAGCTGGTAATATTGCCACACGAGAAGAAATTGGTAGCCTAGAATTTGGCAGTTTAGTATTAGGTTCTAAAGTCATTATGGTAGTGGGGCATGAAAGATGTGGTGCGGTAGATGCTGCAATCAAAGGTGCTGAAGTACCAGGGCAAATCGGAAGTTTACTTGAGGCGATTAAACCGAGTGTAGAAAGCTCAAAAGGAAAATCAGGAGATAAGTTAGAAAACGCTTGTAAAACAAACGTTTTAGCACAAATTAAAAAATTGAAATCATCGCCAGTTTTATCTGAGTTAATCAAGGCAGAAAAGCTGAAAATAGTCGGAGCTTATTACGATTTAGATACTGGCAAAATCAGTATAGTAGGCTAGCTTTTTTGTACTTAAATATCGTTCCCAGTTGGAAGACTGGGAATGCAAATTCATACTGCCTCATGAATTCGCGGCAGAGCCGCAATGAAGTGTGTTTCCAGTCGGAGACTGGGAACGAGGAAAAGACAAAGGACAAAATTACCATGTTAAGTGTCTTGATTTGGCTGCCAATTTTCGCTGCTATTTTCATCGCGGTATTACCTCTAAATATCCCTAAAGATCGCATTCGGTTAACAGCATTAATTTTGGCTGGGATAGTTCTATTTTGGAACATTTTTATCCTGCTAAAATTTGATATCAGCAATCCAGGAATGCAATTTCAAGAGTATTTACCCTGGAATGAAACCCTTGGCTTGAGCTATCAATTAGGTGTTGATGGGCTTTCTATATTGATGTTGGTGTTAAATAGCCTACTCACCTGGATTGCGATTTACAGCAGTAGTAAAGAAACTGAACGCCCCCGGCTATTCTACTCGATGATTTTATTAGTTAGTGGAGGAGTCGCAGGTGCTTTTGTCGCGGAGAATTTGCTGCTATTCTTCCTGTTCTACGAACTAGAATTAATCCCCTTCTACTTACTAATTTCAATTTGGGGAGGAGAAAAACGGGGTTATGCTGGGATTAAATTCCTGATTTATACTGCTGTTTCCGGAGCCTTAATTCTGGCGACATTCTTGGGTATGGTGTGGCTGAGTGGTTCTACCAATTTCGCTTTTGATGCAGTCTCTACAGAAAACTTGTCAACAGCCAAACAAATCCTTTTACTAGCAGGAATTGTATTAGGTTTTGGGATTAAAATTCCCTTAATTCCCTTCCATACTTGGCTACCCGATGCTTATGTTGAGGCTTCAGCACCAATTGCGATTCTTCTTGGTGGCGTGTTGGCAAAGTTGGGAACCTATGGATTGCTGCGATTTGGGTTGGGTATGTTTCCCCATGCTTGGAGTATTATTGCACCGAATCTGGCGATTTGGGGAGCAGTCAGCGCTATTTATGGGGCAGTAATTGCGATCGCTCAAAAAGATATCAAGCGCATGGTAGCATACAGTTCCATCGGTCACATGGGTTATGTATTGCTAGCTGCTGCCGCCAGTACTCCTTTAGCACTTGTAGGTGCAGTCGCCCAAATGTTTAGCCACGGTATCATCTTGGCGATTCTTTTCCATTTGGTGGGAGTCGTGGAAGCTAAAGTTGGCACCCGCGAGTTAGATAAACTCAATGGTTTGATGAGTCCCATACGCGGTTTACCCTTAATTAGCGCCCTACTGGTTTTAAGTGGTATGGCTAGTGCTGGTATTCCCGGTTTAACAGGATTCATTGCAGAATTTATCGTCTTTCAAGGTAGTTTCTCTGTCTTTCCCATTTCGACAATTTTGTGTGTAGTAGCTAGTGGATTAACCGCAGTTTATTTTGTGATTCTCCTCAACCGTACCTGTTTTGGCAGACTCGATAACTTAGCTTACTATCCCAAAGTTTTATGGTCTGAGAAAATACCAGCTTTAATTTTGGCAGCTTTTATCATCTTTTTGGGAGTACAACCCACTTGGCTAGTGCGTTGGAGTGAATCCACAACTACAACAATGGTGGCTACAATTCCCTCTTTGGAAAAAACCGTCATATTTGAAGTAGCGGTGAAATAGGAAATAAATCAAAACACTTGTAGAGACGGCGATTTATCGCGTCTCAAAACCTATCCCCCAGACGCGATAAACCGCGTCTCTACCAATTCCCCATTACCATGACAGCAATTAAAACAGCAATTAAATTACCTCCTTCAAAGCACGAATTTGCCGAAGTAATTCACCGCCTAGAAGCAGGCGGTGCAATGTTACCCGATACCCCAGAAAATTTGATGCAAATCATCGGTTTATACAAAGCTTATGCTGTGCCGATGGATTTTTACTGGCGTGACTTGCTTTATATTGCCGAACGCGAATTTTTAAACCCGCTTCCCTTCTTTAAATACTTCTTACCCAAAGAGTATTTAGAACGGCATAATCATTATGCTGGCGATGATGCCGATTTACGAATTTGGCGCGGCGAAGCTACTGCACATCCAGAACTTTTGGCATTTATTGAGAAGGGTGAAACTTTCAAAATGCCGAAGTTGTTGCATCACTTGTTCCACGATCGCATTAACATGGAATTTGCGGAAGCTTGTATGCGGGCGATGTTGTGGCACAGAGGGATGGGTGGACAATTTGACCCTTACCTAGATTCCGAAGAATACAAAGCCAACGCTGACAAGGCAATTAAAGCTTACTTCCAAGGGAATCCCGTAATGCTGGGACTTTACAAGCTGTTCCCTGATATGTTTTTGGAACAGTGCCGCCAGATGTCATACTACGCTAACCTGGGCTTATTCTGGGAAGTCATGGCCCCAGTATTCTTTGAAATGTCCGACCGCTATGACGAAGGGACAATTAGCAGCGTCCCAGAGGCGATGAGCTTTTTAGTTAATGGTATATTTGCGATCGCAGGTCGTCCCATTTACCATCATGTTTATATTCGTGGCGAATGCTATGAAATTGTTCCCAAATCTAAGGGTTTCATGTGGCTATATGAAGCTGCATTACCGTATGTAGAAGCAGTTTTCTACCGCACTGCACCCTTCCGAGGCACAAAATCTTATAATGCTCAAGCGCGTCAAGTACCAGAAGACCAAAAAGACTTTCACTATGGCATTCTTTACGCTGATGTATTTCCAGTGGGTACTGCTGGCATTCCCCCCACATTATTAATGCAAGATATGCTGCATTTTTTGCCCCCATATCTTGTTGATTACTACAGGCAACATTGCCGGGGTGAAGAAGATATGTTGATTCAGTTGGGAGTTAGTTTTCAACGCTCAATGTATTGTGTCACTTCTGCGGTAATTCAAGCTTTGCGGACTGCACTTTTATATCCATTGGATGACGAAAATATTCAGCATTTACAAGCAAATCGAGATTTCTTTGAAATGCAGCTAAATCGCTTTACTCGACCCGAATATAACATTCGTGATGCGGCTCGTTTGGGGAGTATTCAAAAACAAGATTATAGATAAGAAATCCCCCCAGCCTCCTTTTTTAGGACAGGGTGTTTTCATAGGAAAAAAGAAAAATACATAACCCGGATTTATTAGACCTCTTGCAAAAGTCCCTAAGAGGATGTTTTAAAAGTCCGATTGTAGGTATCCAAACGTTTTAGTTCCTCCTAAATCCCCCTTAAAAAGGGGGACTTTGATTCCAAGTTCCCCCCCTTTTTAAGGGCAGGGCTGTTTCATTCGATCTCTTAGGGATTTTGTCAAGAGTATGAGTCAGAAATTTGCTTAAGTGGGAAAAACAAAAATTACCACCTCAATCAGTAAATTTAAGTGCGATGTCTACGACGGGCTACGCCTACGCCATTTTCTTGCACAATCAGATTTTTTAGTCACCTGATTTTTTTACTTGAAACGCTTGTAAATCAGCGTCTTTTAGGTAATGAAACAGCCCTGCCTTTTTAAGGGGGGTTAGGGGGGATCAACAAGCAACGAAAACTTAGAAATGATAGGAGAGTATATTTCCGCATTATCAAACTCTGCTGCTTTACACTGTCAAAATACTGGTTATATAGTTTGGGGAATTGAGGATAAGACTCATAAGGTTGTAGGTACTCAATTTAAACCTAAACAAGCAAAAAAGGGTAATGAAGAATTAGAAAATTGGTTATTTAAGTTACTTTTTCCTAAAATTAATTTTAAAATTCATGAATTTACTTTTCAAAGTCAAAACCTAGTATTATTTGAAATTTACAGTGCTAGCCATCAGCCTGTTAGTTTTCAAGGAATAGAATATATTAGAGTTGGTAGCTACAAGAAAAAACTTAAAGATTATCCAGAAAAGGAAAAAGAATTATGGAATTTATTTACTTACCAAACCTTTGAAAAAAGAATAGCCTTGGAAAATATAACAGCAGATGAGGTTTTAGCAAAAATTAATTACCCAAGCTATTTTGAACTAACAAAACAGAATCTTACTGATAATAAACAAGGAATTTTAAATCGTTTAAGTGAAGAAAAAATAATAAATATAAAAATTGGTGATTATTATGATATAAACAATGTTGGAGCAATACTTTCTGCGAAAAAATTAAGCGATTTTGACCGATTAGCAAGAAAAGCGATTAGAGTTATTATCTATAAAGATAAAAATAGAATTTCTACTCAAAGAGAACGAGTTTTTGAAAAAGGTTATGCTATAAGTTATGAAGAAATTATTGAGTTTATTAATGATCAACTTCCTCAAAATGAACAAATTGGTAAAGCCCTACGCCAAAATATCAAAATGTATCCAGAAATTGCTATTAGAGAATTAGTTGCCAATGCCATGATTCATCAAGATTTTAATATGACTGGCGTTAGTTCTACTATTGAGATATTTTCTGATCGTATGGAAATTAGAAATCCGGGTGAACCGTTAGTTGATACAATGCGTTTTATAGACGTACCTCCTCAATCTCGCAACGAAGATTTAGCTGCTTTTATGAGAAGAATTAATATCTGTGAAGAACGTGGTAGCGGTATAGATAAAGTAATTCATTCAATAGAGCTTTTTCAATTACCTGCCCCAGAATTTAATGCTAATAATCAACACACAGAAGCTATTTTATTTAGCTATAGAGAATTAAAAGATATGGATAAAAGTGATCGTATTAGAGCTTGTTATCAACACGCTTGTTTACGTTTTGTCTGTCGTGAATAAATGACTAATGAATCCTTAAGACAAAGATTTGCTATTGACGATAAAAACTATTCTATGGCTTCCAGAATTATCGCGGATACAATTAGTGAAAACTTAATTAAGTCTTATGACCCTGAAAATAAATCCAAGAAACACGCTAAATATGTGCCATACTGGGCATAAATACTTATATATTTTATTTATATTACTTATAACTTAATCTTATGTGACTCTTATGTGACTGGCAATCAAAATTAGCAAGTTTATAAAACGATAAAATCGCTGAAAGCATTATCGTTACGTGTTTTAAAGAATTTTGTTTGAGCGCTTGTTATGTGATTCAATAAACTTCTGTGACTTTCACCATGTTCCTAAGCGGCAGATAACGACACTTACACCACTAGAATACGATTCAGACAAGTTTTTTGGCGGTCTTTAGCACGAGCGCCATTAGCATTGTCGTCTCTAGGGATATTTCTGGTTCTGAATTCTTCTTGAATGAATTATTTCGGACTGGGATCGGCTATGCTACCTTTGAGGTTTTATCCTAAAGAAGTGTTAGGTAGAAGCTCCGAACTATATATAAGGAAATATATCTATGAAAAAAACTTTGTTTCTCAGTCCTCCTTCCTTCGATGGGTTTGATGGTGGAGCAGGTTCCCGATACCAAGCCAAGCGCGAAATTACTTCCTTCTGGTATCCGACATGGCTGGCGCAACCCGCAGCCCTTGTACCTGGTAGTAAGCTTATCGATGCACCACCACATGGCCAAACAGTCGAAGATGTCATCAAAATTGCTCAAGATTACGAGCTAATTATCATGCACACCAGCACGCCTTCGCTGCCTAATGATGTGAAGTGTGCCGAGACAATCAAAGCTCAAAACCCTGATATCCAGATTGGCTTGATTGGAGCGCACGTAGCAGTATTACCAGAGCAGACGCTGGTTGAAAACCCAATTATTGACTTTGTGTGTCGCCACGAATTTGATTATACCTGCAAGGAATTAGCAGAAGGTAAATCTTGGGAGGAAATCACAGGTCTAAGCTACCGCGATCGCCAGGGTAATATACGTCATAATGAAGACCGCCCTTTGATTCACGATTGGGATTCTCTGCCCAGTGTATTGCCGATTTATCACCGTGATTTGGATATTACCAAATACTTTATCGGCTACTTGCTACATCCATATATTTCCTTTTACACTGGGCGGGGCTGTCCAGCAAAATGTACCTTCTGCCTTTGGCCGCAAACAATTGGAGGACACATATACCGCACTAAAAGCCCAGAAGCAGTTGGGCGCGAGATGGAAGAAGCTAAAGCTCTCTTCGGCGACAAGGTGCGAGAATATATGTTTGATGACGACACCTTTACTATAGACAAATATCGGGCGATCGCAATTAGCGAACACATGCAACGACTCAAACTAACTTGGAGTTGCAACGCCCGTGCAAACCTGGACTATGACACCCTCAAACAACTACGCAATAATGGCTTACGGCTATTATTAGTAGGATTTGAATCTGGCAATCAGCAAATTTTGGATGGAATTAAGAAAGGAGTCAAGCTGGAAGTAGCGCGGAAGTTTATGGACAATTGTCATAAACTTGGCATTACCGTACACGGTACATTTATCATTGGTTTACCCGACGAAACCCAAAAAACAATTGAGGAAACAGTCCGTTTTGCTTGCGATATTAGTCCTCATACAATTCAGGTTTCGATCGCAGCTCCCTATCCCGGAACAGAACTTTATCGTCAAGCACAAGAAAATAATTGGTTTAGCAACAATTCCTTAATTGCCAGTTCAGGAATTCAAATGTCCACACTGCAATATCCAAATCTCTCCAGTGCTGAAATTGAGGATGCAGTTGAGAAGATGTATCGGAAGTTCTACTTCCGTCCCAGAGCAATTATCCCAATTGTCACTGAAATGCTCACCGATCCTCAAATGTTAGTGCGCCGCCTGCGTGAAGGGCGGGAATTTTTCTCCTACTTAAAAGATCGTCGCACCCAAGCAACTGCTAAAGCCGAATCAGTAGTTGTTAGTTAGTTGTTGATTGTTCTTTTTAGAGCTAACCCAGCCAAATATCAGTCAATAGCTAAATTATCAGAAAAATACAAAACTTATGCAAGCAAAGCGATTCGCCATCATCAATGGTGATGACTTTGGTTTCTCCGAAGGAGTTAATCAAGCAATTATCAAAGCACACGAACAAGGAGTCCTAACGAGTACCAGCCTGATGGTGAGCGCTGATGCTGCAAAAGAGGCTGTCACGTTGGCAAATGCCCACCCAAACCTAGCTATTGGTCTCCATCTTGTATTGATATGTGGGCGCTCCGTCCTACCGCCAGAGCAAATACCCCATTTAGTTGACAAACAAGGTAACTTTTCCAACAGTCCATTGTTCGCCGGATTGCGCTATCAATTTGTTAGGGAAACCCGTCAAGAACTACGACAAGAAATTCGCGCCCAGTTAGAAAAATACCGTTCAACTGGTTTGCCTCTCTCTCATGTAGATGGACATTTGCATTTGCATATGCATCCAGTAATCTTGCGTATTTTAGTTGAACTGGCATCAGAATTTGATATTAAAGTAATTCGTCTTCCAAGTGAGGAACTGGGGTTAACCCTGAGAGTTAATCGCAGTCATCTGCTGACAAAGCTAGTTTGGTCAGGAGTATTCGGCAGACTCCGCAGCTATGGTGAGAAGATGTTAAAATCCCAAGGTATTAGTTTTACCCAAAGAGTTTACGGTTTATTGCAAACTGGTGGCGTTACAGAGGAATATTTGCTTGGGTTGATACCCCAAATCCAGGCAAACTTGGTGGAGATTTACTCTCATCCGGCGCTCGCTATTCATGGCGATCCTTTGAATGGGGCTATAGAGGCAGGTGAAGCAGAACTTGCTGCTTTATTAAGTGAGCAGGTACACGAAGCGCTCCTTAGTAACGGCTTTGAAATTACCAACCACCATTTACTATCCCAACGTGCCACCTAAAGAAGAATTCAGAATTTTGAATTCAAAAGTAATAACTTTGTCATCCCAATTTCATTTAATATACATAAAAAAGTCCTAAACTTCTCAGCAGCAAATCGAGAAAATACTAACATTACTTGCCTGCTAATCAATTCCATGTTTATATCTACTTTGTTCACAAATTTTCACCTGATTATCATTGGTTTCCTGCTAATTTTGTGCGTATCATCTATCTGGTTTTATTGCTATGCAATTTATGCAGCAATAGCTTTTTTTGCTGATCCCCGGCCAATTGATCTAGAGTTTCATCCACCTGTTAGTATCCTCAAACCCATTTGTGGGCTTGATAGCGATGCTTATGAAAACCTAGCCTCATTTTGTCAGCAAGACTATCCAGAATATCAAATCATCTTTGCTGTGCGAAGTTCTAAAGACCCTTGCATACAGGTTGTAGAGAAAATCATCGATAATTTTCCAGATTTGGATATTCTGTTGCTCGTAAGCGATCGCGTCATCGGTACAAACCTGAAAGTTAGCAACTTGGCCAATGCCGTAGCCAAAGCTAAATACGAAATTTTAGTCCTTGCTGATAGTGACATCCGAGTTGGAACAGACTATTTGCAAAGAGTTATCCAGCCATTGCAAGACGAAAGCGTGGGTGTAGTTACTTGTATGTATCGAACCTTAACTCAAGGATGGATATCGACATTAGAGGCTATTAGTATTACTACTGACTTTCATGCTGGGGTTTTAGTCAGCAACATCCAGGAAAATGGTATAAAATATGCCTTTGGTTGCACCATTGCCATGCCGAAAAAAGTACTAGAAGCCATCGGTGGATTTGAAGCGATCGCTGATTATCTAGCAGATGATTTCCAACTTGGCTATCTACCTGTCCAAGCAGGTTACAAAGCTGTGCTTTCCGATTACATAGTTGAACATCTACATAAAGGCAGCACCTTAATTGATGTCATCAAGCGCCAGATTCGTTGGGCGCTTTGTAAACGAGTTTCTCGTCCTTGGGGTTATCTAGGACTAATTTTTACCTATGGTGTCGTCACCAGCTTGCTGCTGCTAATTGCCACAGATGGTTCAATGCTAGGATGGCTAGCACTATGTATCTGTTGGCTAACAAGATTAGTAATGGCTTGGGTTGTTGGTACTATCAGTCTGAAAGATCCAATTGTCAAAAAGTTTGTGTGGCTAGTTCCTGGGTGCGACTTGTTAAGCTTTGCTATTTGGTGTTTTGGCTTTATTGGCAACACTATAGAGTGGCGGGGGCAGAAAATGAAGCTAACTAAAGATGGAAAATTACAAGTACAAGAAGACAAAAGTTATCAATTATCAACTAAGGTTTTGACTAAGACACTGTAGCGGAAATTTAGCTACCTTTAAGTAATTACGAATGAGCAAAATACATTAAAAGTGAACACAGAAATCCCCATAAGGGACTGACAAATAAAAAAATACTCAACTACTTCTTGTGGGGTGGGCGTCTCGCCCGCCTTGGGCTAAGGGCGAGACGCGCACCCCACAAGATTGGATAATTTATTTGTTGGAAATCCCCATAATTAAAATTAGGGGATTTGGATCAAGAGTTTTTAACCCACTGAGGCGGTCACTGAGCTTGCGTTGCCCTGAGCTTTGTCGTACCACTTCGTGGAAGCAAGCTACGCGTAGCGTCTCGTAGAGAAGGGTCTAAGTGTAGGTTTTGTATTTCGACTGCGCTCAACACAAGTCTGTATAGCCGTGAATTCTATTCGCTAGGGCTAGTATACTAATTCATTACGAATTCAGAATTATTTTAACAGGGCATCAAAGCATTTAATCTTCCCAGTACTGCCATATCTTCTGCATCTAACTCCGCCGGAATACCACTGCGAATTAATTCTGAAAAGTCTTCATTAGGAACCATAACAGTCAACGTGTATAAACGAGTAGAACCAGTATTTTTAATCAAATGAGTCCCAGTGTGAGGCACCAATAAACTATCTCCAGCTTTGATCACGGCACTCTTGCCGTCACACATAGCGATCGCTTCCCCTTTGAGAATGAAAAACATTTCCACCGCCCCCTGATGGCGATGTGGCGGTGTTTGTCCCCCAACATCAAAAATTTCTATGCAGCAAGTCAAGGAAATATTAGCATTTGTCGAATCGAAGATAATTGCTAATCGATTAGAGTCGTTGGGACTGATGCGATATACCTGGTAATCTTTGAGAGATTTGATCACCGGAATTACACAACGAGAAGTGTACATTTATTTATCCCTTCTGAAGTGATTGATAAGTATGAAAATTCCTAAAATCTAAGTTCTGAGTATTGAGTTGTATCTTTGAATTACAGAATCACTAATTCCTAAATATTCCTCACTGCTATACAGAACTTTTTGAATCAACTGTGGTTTACAAACCAGATAATTAAGCCTTGGTTTTCGGCATTAATTATAATCTACAACTAAAGAAAGCTTAATTTTGTGAAGTTTAGATAGTTTTAATTAAATTTTTAACAATTTAGTATTGCTCCTCACTCTTTTGCAGTGCTGTTAAAATTGCTTGCGAGTCAGTGACAAAACCGAAGCATTGTTTGACATTATACAATGTCGCCAGCCAACAATATTCAGGAGAAGTGGTAGCGGTACAGTCTTTAACTAAAACGCAGTCATATCCTAAGAAGTTGGCATCACATAATGTAGTTAGCACACATTGATCAGCATTAACACCAGCAAAAAATAATGTTGTCCTTCCCAGATTCCGCAAGATAGTATCTAATGGCGTATCCCAAAACCCACTCATGCGGTATTTGTCCACACGAATATCTTCGGGAATCTGTTCTAGTTCGTCTACTACTGCTGCGGCCCAACTACCTGCCATGAGTACTCTAGCACCATTGCTTGGCAGGGGATCGCCCAATCCCACACCCTCCCCTGTAGGATTATATACGTGACGCGAACCAGCACTAATATTGAGTAAGTCGGGACGATTTCCCCAATTTACCCAAATGACTGGAACACCAGTTTCACGTAGTTCTGGAAGTAAGTTGTTCAAAGGTTCAATGGGCTGACGCGCCGGAGTTACATCTACACCGATATGCGCTAACCAGCCATCAGGGTGACAGAAGTCGTTTTGCATATCAATGACGAGGATAGCAGTTTTTGCCAAGTCTAGGCGCAGGGTTTTAGTTTCAGTTGATAAAATAACCGGTTGTGGCGTCTTTTGAAGACGAGTAATATCTGCGATCGCATGATTCACTGTCCACGCATTTGGCGCAACTCCCAATGTCCGAAAAGGCTGATTCATAAATTGCAATACCCAACACCATTTTCTCTTTTGTAACTTGAAATTCAGTTGAAAATACAATTACTTAATCAAGGTTAAATATGGTAGATTTCCCAAAAAGAACCTCCAACGGCACGGAAGCCCCTTGGCAACAGATGCGGTCGCCTTGAATATACTCATGCTGCGGTTCCTTAGCAACGTAGATTAAATAAAATGGAAACTTTATCCTGTCTCTCAATCCCTCTCCTTTATCAGGAGAGGGATTGAGGGTGAGGTAAACCAGAGACCGGACACCCGACAAAATTTGCTATGTTATACCATTTCACACAAACCCTGATACATATAGATTTCTCGTAGGTGCACAGAAAAAGCTCATTGGTGTCAACTTAAGCGAAAAATCGCTTATTTGTTGGCTTCCATGCCCGCCTGGAACTAAAGTTCTTTGGCTTTTAGCTAAAGTCTACTCAAGTAGACTAAAGATTTTTCAGATTATTTAGTCATCTTGAGATGACTTTCGCTATTAGCAAGGAACTTCAGTTCCTTGTGGGACATGGCTTTTACGTTAAGTTGACAAGTATGAGCTTTTTCTGTGCCCCTACCAACGTATTTGTATGATTATTAAAGTGAAAAGGTATTACTCATGCTCAGACGCTTAAGTAGCCGTAAAATATCCTCAGTGGCTATGCTTGTGCTTGTTATATGCTTTACTCTGGTAAGTGTGCGTTCATTTGGGCAAACAATTATGACATCAGCACCCCAACTACTCACTGACCCATTTTTGCAACTGCCAACTGAAACCTCAGTACGAGTAGTTTGGTTTACTGAGTTTCTTGGTGTTAATCATACAGTAACCTACGGGGAAAATCTCAAACAAACTGCTAAGGCAAATATTATCAAACTCAGTCGCACGCGTGAAGACCAACACTCAAGAGTTGCAAACCAAACCAAAGACGGCCAAGTTTATCAAAAACCCGTCCAGCGTGATATTTGGCGACATGAAGCTGAGGTAACTGGGTTAACTCCTGGTTTGCGGGTAAACTATCGTGTTACGAGTGTGCGAGAAGACGGCGAAAGTGTTAGCAGTGATGTTTTTAGCCTCGCAGCTACTCCAAAACCGGATACACCATTAAAAATTTTACTCACCTCTGACCATCAATTAAAGCCGATGACATCTGCAAATCTGCAAAAGGTGGTAGAAACGGTTGGACGAGTCGATGGAGTGTGGTTTGCTGGTGATTTGGTCAATGTTAGCGATCGCGCCTCAGAATGGTTTGATGATCATAGTGGTGGTGCGTTGTTTCCCGGTTTACAAGGTCGTGCTAAATATGACATGACGCACGACGGTATTAAGACAACCTATACTGGTGGCCAAATAATTCAATATGCACCCATGTTTACTTCCATTGGCAATCATGAGGTGATGGGGCGCTTTGCCAGGACGGAAAGTTTAAATGGTGAATTTGATGATACAATTCCCCGTGTTGTTGCTCAAAAAATCTACTCGGACAAATCTTTAATAGATAATTCTTTTAATACTAATACCTACGAAGAGATTTTCTCTTTACCAAAAAGTAAAGATGGGGGAAAAAGGTATTATGCAGTTAGTTTTGGCGATGTGCGTTTGGTGGTACTGTACGCTACGAATACATGGCGCACTCCCAGCTTAGATCGAAAGCGTAAAGGTAGATATCAAGAAGCAGAAAAGGATTTAAATAATCCTGAATATTGGGGTTATGGACAGTTGATTTATGAGCCAATTGCTAAAGGCAGCAAGCAGTATAATTGGTTAGAGGCAGAACTCAACAGCCCTGAGTTTAAACAAGCAAAATACAAAGTTGTAATGTTCCATCATCCGCCCCATACTCTGGGTGATAATATAGTTCCGGCTTATACAGAACCAGTACAAATAATTGAACGAGATAACGATAATATCAAAGCAGTGCGTTACGAGTACCCCAAAGACGCAGATTATATTATCCGCGATGTTGTCCCTTTACTAGAAGCGGCTAATGTGCAATTGGTATTCTATGGACATTCCCATTTGTGGAACCGCTTTATTAGTTCCAGTGGAATGCACTTTCTGGAAACATCTAATGTGGGCAATACTTACGGCGCGGCTTGGGGTGACAGAAAGCGAGAAGTGCCAATTGGATATCAAGAAAATTATGTTAAGCTTGGTGATCCCAATGGTTTAGAACCGATAGTACCAACAATTGCTCCCTTGCTGGGTGAAGATGGCAAGCCGATGCCTTATATTGCGAGTAATGATATTACGGTTTTCAGTATCTTTGATACGGGGACAGCTACAATAAGTAGTTATCGCTTTGATACCCGCAAGCCTGATTCGGAAGTATTGAAGTTTGATGAATTTAAGTTGAAATAGGGAATAAGTAGAACGGCGTTAATATTGAGTCAGAATGGAGTCAGAGACTCAATGAATGTATTCCCATACTCTGTATGGGAACGAGGAAAAAGATTACTATACTGAAGAAAGACTTTATAAATCTTATTAATGACTGTAACTAGACAAGAGCTTGCAACCCAAGATGCCTTTGAAAAATTCTTTTGGAATTGGCAGGGCTACAAAATTCAGTATACTGTCATGGGTACAGGACGCCCTCTGGTACTGGTTCACGGCTTTGGTGCTTCCATTGGACACTGGCGCAAAAATATCCCAGTTTTAGCTAATGCTGGCTACCAAGTATTTGCCATAGACCTTTTAGGTTTTGGTGGTTCTGATAAAGCGCCGATTGATTACACTGTGGAAGTTTGGGTGGAACTGCTGAAAGATTTCTGCACAGCACACATATACGAACCTGCTGTATTTATTGGCAACTCCATTGGCGCACTTTTGAGCTTGATAGTACTGGTAGAACATCCCGAAATTGCTGCTGGTGGTATTTTAATTAACTCTGCGGGTGGTTTGAGTCATCGTTCACACGAATTGAACCCACCATTACGGATTGTGATGGCAGCTTTTAACAGGTTTGTGCGATCGCCAATTACAGGTAAATTTGTCTATAATCGCATCCGCCAAAAAGCCCAAATTCGCCGTACCCTCTATCAAGTTTACCGCGATCGGGAAGCCGTCACTGATGAATTAGTCGATTTACTTTATACTCCCTCTTGCGATCCAGGAGCGCAACAAGTTTTCGCCTCCATTCTCACAGCCCCTCCTGGCCCAAGTCCAGAGGAATTATTGCCCAAAGTAGAACGTCCTTTATTAGTGATTTGGGGTGCTGACGATCCCTGGACACCAATTACTGGGGCCAAAATTTACGAAGAGGCGCGTGAGAATGGCAAAGAAATCAAAATTGTTCCCATTCCTAATGCCGGTCATTGTCCCCACGATGAAGTTCCAGATGTCGTTAATGCTCAGATTGTCGATTGGCTGGCGCAAAGGTGATAATTTCGTCCCTAAGCTCGACTTTATCCATTTTTTGGCAACGCTGAAGCTGACGCTGAAACCTTTGTAGGACGGTAGCTTTACTTTTTGGATTTAACCGTAAATCAGTTACATGGAAAAAGTTTTTGCCAAAAAGCTAGGGTTTTTGCTCTATAAACAGATGCAAGTCTTAATTTTGGATAAAGTCGATCGCCCCCCTTGTCCCAGAACTACCCCGCAAACATCGGAAGCGATCGCTTTCCCTGCGGGCGGGTACGCCATTGCACCCCCATCAAGCAAGTATCATAGCTAACCAAAGAAAATCAAGCGAGGAAAAATTGCCAAACAGCGTAGTTTACCGCCGTAGGTGTTACCCTGAGCTTGTCGAAGGGCTCAGGGTAACACCTGCGCCGTACCACTTCGTGGAAGCAAGCTACGCGGAGCGTCTCGTAGAGAAGGGCATCGCCTCAGCTTCTTTCATAACTGAAGGGGCTAGCAAAAACCGTAGGCATCGCTCCTACTAATGGCAAAATCAAATGCAATCGCCAAAGTAGCAATAGCAATCTAAGAGAATCTATCTGTGGATACTTTCATACATTTTTTCTGCCTTCAAGTATCGCTTTGCAGTCAAAATTGAAGTTAGTCAGTTGGAAGGAATCATTCATAACGCTAGACTACCAATGCAAACCAACAATCAACCAAATCCAAGTGATTCACCCTCCGGGTTCGGCAGTTCGGACTCGACGGGAGCCGCCTTTCCTTCCCTACGGGACGCTGCGCGAACGGAACGCTACGCGAACGCGGAGCGTCTCGCAGAGAAGACTCCGACTGCCTCACCGCAAGTATCGGGTCAAATACCTCATCAAAAGATTCTGCCCACTGCCCCATTACCAGAATCTATTAGTCAAAATATCGAGACTATCATCGCATTGCATAGACGTTCTGAAAAAAATGTCTCACAACACCAGCGCTTTGTAGAAACGATAACCGTCTTTTTTGGTCGTCCTGTATTCTTGTATAGTATTCTGCTTGGGATTATTCTCTGGGTAACACCCAATTTCTTACCACGACGTTTAGGCGTACCAAGATTTGATCCTTTTCCATTTCCTTGGTTACAATTTTCACTGACTGTGGGTTCATTATTGGTGACAGCAGGGGTGTTGATTAAACAAGAGCGACAAGAAAAGTTAGCAGAACAACGGGCGCAGCTCAGTCTTCAACTCAACCTGCTCTCTGAGCAAAAAATAGCTAAACTCATCAGTTTGGTTGAGGAATTACGCCACGATATTCCTAATGTCAAAAATCGCTTTGATCCGGAGGCCGAAATAATGAAGTCCCCTACTGATGCACATGCAATTGTAGACTTATTGGAAGAAACCTTAGAATCGGAGTTAGCAAATTTATCGCAGCAAGAAATATCAACTCAGGAGTAACAAAATAAGCTTAGTATTACAACAAGTACTAAAATGAGCAACTTTTTGATTACATCTATGTTCCCGGACGAGAGCGAATATGATCGGGTATATGATGGCGATCGCCTAATATTTCTAACAAGGGGCCATTAACGTCAAATTTAACCATACTTACCGACGCGACCAAAATATTTACCCGATAGCGATAGCGTCCTAAATCAATCCCCAGTAAACTGCAAAGCATAATCCGAATCGTGGCTTTATGAGAAACTACTAAAACATTACCTTGGGGATGTTTTTCTTGAATTTCAGCAATTACAGGCATAGAACGGTTAGCAATATCTACCGCAGTCTCTCCACCTAGTGGTGCATTCCAAGCGGGTTCTGTCAACCATTTTACATAATTTTCTGCGTAATTCTCTTGGACAAACGATTTACTCAAAGTTTCCCAAGAGCCATAACTACCTTCTTTAAGTCCGTCACGCAACTGCATATCCATACCGATAGCATCACAAAATGGCTTGGCAGTTGCAATTGTGCGCTTCATCGGGCTAACATAAACAGCCGACCACAACAACCTTTGATAAACATCGGCAAAACCGGATGCCATCTGCATCCCCTCTGTTGTCAACTGGGCATCAGTTTCACCGCAGAAATTACCACTTTGACTAAAAGTAGTTTCTCCATGTCGCAGTAAATATAAATTCAGTGTCATAGTTAGTATCGCAATTGTGATCAAGGAGTTTGTGTAAAAATAAAATACCATCAATCTCGCAATCGAGTCTGTGACACCAGGACAAAGTAATCAACCAAAAAAGTCGATCAACCACAAACTTTTGATTTCGTTGACAAAAGTAGCGGTAAGAGCTAGTACTCTAGTTTGAGCTGGGATGCGGATACTGTTGGCGAATTCCCCAAACAGCTAAACTGAACTGATTGAGAACTTTCTGAGCAATTTTATACCCAGATGCAAGATTCTCCAACTTCAGTTCAAATGGTTCAGTATTTGATTGCAGACTCCCGCACAATAAACCTGTTAACAAGAATATTTTTGTGAAGATGAAGGATAGCGATCGCAGCTAGTTCTAGGGGAAAGTCAGTTAAGAGCGTAGTTTACCGCCGTAGGTCTTACCCTGAGCCTGTTTGGACGAACACATCAGGCGTGCGGTTGCCCGGGTTAGGGCTGGGAGCCAGACCAAGCTGATAGGCTAAAGCCCCAGAGTAAACTTCGACAATGCCAGGATTACAGGTAGGTGCTGAAGTCGTAGAGCCTGATGAAGTACCTGTACAGAGAGGGAGATTTTTCAAACCGCACAGATATAGAGTCACATCGCTAATCTTGCTTTGATCTTTGAGCCAAACCAGAGAGACATCCGCTTTTCCTCTGAGGCTGCGCCCTAAGCGAAGCTATGTCACAAGCTTTACAACTGGAGTTTAGACTAAGCTATGCAAAACGACCCAGCAGGGCTGAGTAATCAGAGACTTAGCAAAATTATGAATAATCTTTAGTATTAAACCGCAACTGATGGCTCTTTACGTGGTCTGGTTACGGTTTTTTTAACAATCGGACATCGGTTTTTACGGTGACGCTTTTTTCCTGCTTCCCAACCTGGGGACTTTCCGCGAGGTTTGGGTGGAAGGGCTGGAGTACCAATGGCCGCGAAAACTCCACCCATAGCTTGAGCAACTCAACGAGCGGGTGAAATTACCCTGAGACTTCTGCCAAGGTAGAGGATAGGATTGTCAGTTACAATATCACGGGCTAACCACAATTCCCAAGTCATCAGAGGCATGAGGTCACTCCATCTTTCACAATGCTATTGGAGTACTCAACTGTGGCACTGTCCAATGTAGACGAAGATTAAAAAGCGATACCAATGGTCAATGGTAAAGCGACGCAAGTAAAGACACCAAACTTCCTCTAGTGGTGGCATTTCTTCTCCTACCCAAGCTAACCACAGAGGTTTGGATACTCGTTCATTGCCTTGTGCGTCGAGACGTTCAACCCTGATGAGTAACATTGGACGTGTAGCAGCCTGACGGAAGTGTAAATCTTTCCACAAGCTAACACGCACACGCCCTAATTTTGGGTCATTCATTTCCAACACAGATGTGGCTTCACTCCATGTCATTGGTTCATTGAGCTTAAATTTATCACCATGCTTCTTGGGACGGCCAATCCCTGAATAAGCTCCTGGTTCACCCCATAAATACAGATTTGAGCGCAACCGAACGAGAATATCTGCGGGAATACTGGCAGTTTTTAAGACGAAAGGGGCGCATCCATATTCACTATCCCAAACTGAAATCGGTCTACTAGGTAAATATTTACACACCTGTTTTAGTTGCCAAATCGCTTTTGAGATGGGACTTTCCCCACTTGTGATCCGTTCATGTCTCAAAGGTAATGCCCAACTGCCTGATTTTTCAGGTAGCCAGGCAATTGTGCTTGCTATATCCTTGACCAATGGTAATCGGTTTATTTCCCGCTATAGATGTGCCACTATGCTCATAGGTTCGCTCTTGCAACGTTACTGCATCTGGGCGTGACCAGTTTGTATGATCTCCTGCTAACAACGGTCGTCCCTCTGCTGGCATCTGTTTGATGTATAACTGCATCAGTTTCCGTCGCTGTGGTCTGCTATCTTGTAAGGCTTCATAGATGCTTGGCAAAAGAGCGTCTAAATACTGGTGATAAGGATAAGTCTGCTAAGGAATAAACATTGCGAGTCAGTAATATGGCATCTGTTAATTCAAAGGTCGCGTCTTTGGCTCTACCTAAATATTTGTAGGCTACTTGACGAAACTCTTCAAGTCTGGCATTTTTCATGTTGGTAGGTGAGTAATGGTAGTTCTTTTCTCACCTTCTACCTTCATGGGGACTGTATTCAATCAGACACCCCTTTTTTCTTGCTCATTATCTGATAATGATAATCGAATAACGGTGGGTGGTAGAGAAACGAGCGACGCTCGTTTCTCTACCACCATTTTCATGATTATCATTCTTGTAATATTTTCTCGACAAGTATACTACACAATAATTGTTCCAGGTCGCGGATGCTTTGAGGCTGACAAGATAATATTTTTAACCTCTAATTCCATTTGGTTTGCGTTCTCTCATATCGCTTTTAGTCTAAACTCCAGTTACTGGGGTGCTTGTGATTACAGGCATCCCTTTATTTTTTGCCCACCCTCTCACTTACCGATCGCTCACCTTTAGTCTAAAGTCCAGTGAGATGGCGACTGCTATAAAAGAAGATTTTTTGTAGTGTCGTTCTAGAATAATTTTATTATTGGTATTTTTTTATTCGCATTTTGGTTAAATGCTTAAATTCAAAAAATGTCAATATTACTGCAATTAAAAGAACTACAATATTTGTTATCAAAATTCCCCAGTATATACCCGTAATACCTATTATTTGTGATAAAACTAGCACTATAGGAATGAATATAAATATACTATTTAAAAGAATTATAATTGTAACTATTTTACCTTTTCCTATGGATTGAAATAGGGTTGCTCCAAAAGCAGTAAGGGGTATGACTAGTATTAGTAAACTAAGAATACGAAAATTTAGGAAATCATTGTCATTAAAAGTAACGTCTGGCAACAGCCAAACTAGAAATGTTTTTGGGGATAATTGTAGAGGTATCCAAAGTAATGTTAATAACGTAGTTCCACCAATAGCAAAAGTTAAATAAGCTTTTTTGAGTCGATCATAATTTTGAGATCCATAATTTATACCAATCACAGGTTGTAAGGCTTGCGTAAAACCATTTAAAGGAACGTGTGCCAATGAAGTTAATCTCAGTGTTGCTCCGTAAAAGGCTATATCATTATGTGTTCCGTAATGAGAAATTGATTTCAAAACCACAAAACTATCAACTAAACCCATAACTTGAGTAAGTAGCGCTGGTATTCCCACTGATAAAATAGCAGGCAGTAAATCTATTGCCAGAACAAACTTTTTGGGATCAACTGGGATAGAACTTTTACCAAAAAGAAAATAAGTTAAATTTATAATACTATAAATAACCATTGCAACAACACTAGCAAGGGCTAATCCCTGAATACCCCAGCGAAAGACACTGACAAATATGATATCTAGGGTAATATTAACGATCACAAAAATGCCTGAAAAGATGGTAGCTAGTCTGATTCTGCCTTCTGATTTGATAATCTGACTAGAAGCTACCGCTAGGATAAAAAATCCTGAACCAAGCATATAAGTCTTAAAATATTTTGACCCCGCAGAGGCAACTTCACCATTTCCTCCCATGAATCTAATGAATTCTTCACCAAATGTGTAGCTAATAGTTGTGACAAAAAAACAGATAATCACACTCATTACGATTAAATTACCAAAGATTTTGGACTGGGTTTTGATATCTCCAGAACCAATAGCTCGGCTGAGAACAGAAGCAGAACCTACCCCAACTAATAAAGCAAATCCAATTAATATATTTGTGAGGGGTAATGCAAGCGAGATCCCGGCAACGGCAGTTTCACCAATAAATTGCCCTGCAAATAAAACATCGGTAAAAGTGTTCAAGCCTAGTAGTAGCATTCCGAAAATACCAGGAAATGATAACTTGAACATCAGTTTAATGAGATTGCCTTGGAGGATCTCATTTGTGAGTTGAGATTGTTTTTGTGCAGTCATTTTAAAGTTTTCAAATTGTTGCTGTTTAATCAACCTTCACTAAACGGCTAAGGCGATATTGCTTCACCGCTTCTAACTCCATTTCTTTCCCTGAGTTCAATGTACTCATGACCTCACCATTGACTTCAACTCTGGCTTCATAAGTACCTGATATGCTGCCATCGGTCGCGGCAAAATGAATGCGTACATCAGCCCAGTTAGGATCATCCTCTTGATGAACTTCCTCTTTTGCCAGCACTTCACCAGCTTTCAAATAATCGAGCCAAGTCCAACCCAACTGCATCCAAATTTCGCGTTCAGCAATTTGCTCAAACTTAGTTAAACCCGCCCATCCTCGGTAGAACTGACGCAGGTCAGAGACTGAACCATCCCGCAGTACCAGTAAATCCAGTACTTCTGGCACTAAATGTCCCCATAAGCATCCTTGGGGTAAATCAACTAGAGTCGGAGCAAACTGATGACCGCCAAAATGGGTTGTTTGCCACACTCTTAACTTTCCATTGGAAGCAGGAGCATATTCCTTGCGTAATCGCCGATACATAGGAGTGCCAAATCTGCCACAAGCAAGGTCAACTTGAGCATGGGTGCAAACCATGAGTTCTCGGATGTGATTGGTTTGTTGCTGATACTGCTGAAACTTTGATAAATCGTTAGGCTGTTGCATCAACTGCTTCAGTATTGCCGTTACCAAAGCAGTTGTTTCCTCCTCTGGGACAAGAAACTCTTGTTTTTCAAACTGAGAAAACATCTCCGTAGAACGATAGTAGTAGAGTAAGCGGGTGAAGCCAGGGTGGGAGTACTCGCGATCGGGAGCAATTAACATTGGTCGCAGCTTGACTCCATGTTTGACCACTAACTCTTGGAACAGACCCAACAGTGGCTTTATTCTCGGATGTTCCTCAAAGATGTTTTCCGGCCAAGGTTGTGGAACTTCCATAATTAACCAATGGTCGCAAGTCCCTGCTGTACCAATTGGATCTTCTCCGTTAGCTTGAGAAACCAGTGAGCAAAAACGACAATCTGTTAAGGGAAGTTGATCGGTTTGTTGGGTTTGCATATTTAAGTAAAATTATTAACCAACTGTGGCGATCGCTCTTGAGATGCACGCCGACTGAGCATTAACATTTTCAAGCCACTAGCCGGAGGATAATTAACACCTCTAGCCTGGGGTTTTTCTACTTTTTCTGGATGCGCTAGGGCTAGTTGGTAGTGTGAGAGAATTGTTGCTAAAACTAGCTTCATTTCAAAAAGCGCTAATACCTCGCCTGGACAGCGACGAGCGCCACCACCAAATGGTAAAAATTCATAGTGAGAGTATTGTCGCTCCAGAAAGCGTTCTGGCTGGAATTGCTTCGGTTGGGGATATAAGTCCTGACGCTGATGCGTCAGATAAATACAGCCGATGACTACTGTCCCTGGACTCAATTCGTAGTCCATCACCTGAATTGGTGATTCTACTAATCGGGGAAATGTGACTACCTGAGTCGGATAAATTCGTAGTGCTTCATTACAGACAGCACTGAGGTAGGGTAGTGCAACAATCTTCATCGGATCTGGGGATTCACCTAGCGTATCGAGTTCTTGAAGTAATCGATCGCGAACAGTAGGTAAACGATGAATCCAGTACAATGACCAAGTTATGGCAGTAGCTGATGCATCTTGACCACCGAATAACAATGATGGGAACATATCGCGTATATCCTGATCAGTCATTGCTTGACCGGTTTCATCGTGAGCAAGTATTAGTTCAGATAGTACATCGGTGCGCGAAGGGTCAGGTTGCGATCGCCGTTCGGCAATTTCAGTGTAGAGGAGTTTGTCAAATTGCCGTTGCAGGTCAAGCCAATATCCCCACGGACTCCACCGACCTAAATCCTGTCGGAGGAAGGGATATGACAGGGCTAATTTCAGCCAGCGAGAACGGGCGAAACTTAATAAATTAGAAAGGAGTTGCCTAAATTGTTCGTAACGCTCTCCCTCATCCAAACCAAACAAAGCTTGTAATATTACCTCAAGGGTAATTTTTTGCACAGTCGGATAAGCGAACAAAGGTTTGCCGATGGCCAGATCGTTCATGACTTTATCTGTAACTTGACAGATACGCTGCCCGTATGCTTGTACCCTAGTTCCGTGCAGGGGAGGCATCAATAATTGACGCCGATGTTTATGGCGCAAGCCATCAAGCATAAGTAATCCGTTGTTTCCCACGAGGAGAGCGCCACCTTGGTTCAACTTACCAGAAGCTGTAATTTCTTTGGCACTAGTAAAAATCTGCTTTATCCCCTGTGGGTTGCTGACATAAACTATTGGTGTAGAACCAGCCATAACAGTGAAAATATCACCATAGCGATCGCCCATAGCATCCATTAATCCGAGGGGATTAGTCTTAAATTGACGACTCAACCACCGGGGGGAAGTTTTTGGTCCTTCAGGTAATTTCATTAGTATTTTTTAATTGTTTATTAAACTAACAACCGATGGCTGCGACTGTCCTTGATGCTGACGACGACCATGCATGAACATTTTCACGCCACTAGCTGGGTAACAAATCAGACCCCCAAATTCTGGTTTTTCTGGTCGCTTGTCAACCAGCGCTAATTGATAGCGTGAAAGAATTGTCGCCAGTACAAGTTTCATTTCAAACAAAGCAAAAGCCCCACCAATACAATTACGCGCACCGCCGCCAAAGGGTAGAAATTCATAGGGAGAAAATTGTTTTTCGAGAAAACGCTCTGGCTGAAATTGCTTTGGTTGTGGATATAAATCTTCCCGCTGATGCGTCAAATAAATATTACCAATGAGTACTGTACCCGGACTCAATTCATGGCCCATTACCTCAATTGGTGACTCTACCAACCGGGGAAATGTAAATAACTGGGTTGGGTAAATTCGCAAAGCCTCATTACAAACAGCACTGAGGTAGGGCAATGCCACAATACTCATCGGGTCTGGATCTTCACCAAGGGTATCAAGTTCCTCAAGGAGGCGATCGCGAACTACTCTTAAACGGTGAATCCAGTACATTGCCCAAGCGATCGCAGTTGCTGAAGCATCCTGAGCTGCAAATATGGGCGATAGTAGTAGATCGCGCACTTCTTCATCACTTAATAATTCACCTGATTCATCATGAGCAAAGATCAGATCCGAGAGGATATCGTTACCTGAAGCATCTGGTTGTTGGCGACGTTCTTGGACTTCGGCATAGAGTAATTGGAAAATTTCCTCTCGCAGATGCAGACGGTATCCCCACGGACTCCACCGACCTAAATCCTTTTGCCCAAAGGGTAATTTTGTGACAAGTTTAAAAAGACGAGATTGCGATTGTTTATTTACAGTCGCAAATAGATGGTTAATTTTATCGTAGCGCTCTCCCTCGCGTAAGCCCAAGACGACCTCTACACCCACCCGCAGGGTAATATTTTCAATGATCGGGTAAGCAATAAAAGGTTTACCAACCACCTGTTGACTGATGATTTTTTCTGTGAGTTGGCAAATACGTCGCCCGCAAGCTTGCATCCGCACACCATGAAAGGCAGACATTAAAAGTTTCCGCCGATCTTTGTGACGTGAGCCATCAAGTTGAAGTACTCCTTGGTTTCCGGTCATAAAAGCAAAACTTCGGTTCAACGCACCCCTAGCTGTAATTTCTTTGGTATTAGTAAAAATCTGCTTTATCCCCAAAGGATTGCTAACGTGTACCGTTGGTGTAGAACCAGACATGATGGTGATTGTGTCACCATAACGTTGACAAATTGCATCCATATAGCCAAAGGGGTCAGCTTGGAATTGCTGATTCAGCAGCCAATTGGGAGTTTTCGGCCCTGCTGGTAGTTTCATTAGTCTTATTTACTCGCGTTTTCTATACAAAAGTGAGCATGATCAATACAAATTCTCAACTGTCTGGTTAATGCCTGAATATGAGGTTCAACTAACATCGAGAAATGATCTCCTGAAACTTCAATAACCTGAATAGGTTGGCTGCAACATTTGCCCCAACCTAAGAAAGGATCATCAGTATGGAATTCTGGACTTTCAAAATCATGAATAATTTCCTCAGTAGCTCGTAAGAGAGTCATGGAGTGAGGATAAATCTGCGGGACATAATCTCGCATGGCTTGGACGTGAACTTTAAAAAGTTTGTAATAACTGAGAAAATCCTGAATCTCTGTGTCGCTAAAAATGAAATTTGCTTTTTTATTCACCAAATGAAATTGCTCATCTACTGGTAAATTTTGCAGTTCCTCAAAAGGAAGAGAAAAGTCTATATTATTGCTAGTTTTTATCGATTCAGCCATACGGAGTAAGAATTTGGCATCGTCGTCTTCTCCTGGTTTGATGGTGATTTCTGGCAATATGGCATCGATCACAACTAACAAACCTACAGTTTCACCTTGCCTTTGCAATTGTTGCGCCATTTCAAAGGCAATAACACCACCGTAACAATGACCGCCCAAAAAATAAGGCCCATTCGGTTGTACCTGACGAATTTCTTGGAGATAGCGAGCGGCTGTTTCCTCCACTGAAATGATTTCGGGTTCTTCTTCATGAGGGATATGTTCTAAAGCATAAAAGGGATAGTCTTCACCCAATCTTCGAGACAAGTTGAAGTAATTACGAATTCCTCCACCAGCACCATGCATACAAAAGAAAGGTGTTCTGGAACCGTCAGCCTGAATTGCGACTAGAGGAGAGTTCGATTTCTCACGGGACGGCTCACTAACAATAGTTGCTAGTTTTTCAATTGTCGGTTTTTCAAAAAGAGTAGATAGGGGAAGATTATGCCCAAATCGGTCATAAATTTGTGCCATTAAGCGAACAGCTAAAAACGAGTGACCACCGATGTCAAAAAAGTTATCTGTAACCCCAATCGGGTGATTATTCAGGAGATTTTCCCAAATCTTCACCAAAGCCAATTCTATAAAATTCCGGGGAGCAACGAAAGATAGAATGGTGTTGGCTCGGATAACCTCAGTGGTTGGAAGCGATCGCTTATCCACTTTGCCATTGGGTGTCAGGGGTATTGCATCCAATACTACGAAAGCAGCCGGGATCATATAATTCGGCAGCTTTTGTTGTAAGTAGGGCAATAACTCTAGCCCTATCTCTTGCAGGGGAGTTACTACATATGCAATCAGACGCTTTGAGCGTTGAGGATCATCGTGGGCAATGACAACACATTCTCGCACATCTGGATGTTGAGCGATCGCTGCGGCAATTTCCCCCAGTTCCACCCGAAAGCCACGGATTTTTACTTGGTCATCACGGCGACCTAAATACTCAAGATTGCGATCGTTAAGGTAACGTACCAAGTCGCCAGTTTTGTAAAGTTTGCTTTCTGGGATAAAGGGATTATTAATAAAACGTTCTTGAGTTAATTCAGGACGATGTAAATATCCCCTGGCCAATCCATCACCACCAACATAAAGCTCACCAACAACTCCTACAGGAGTTGGTTTTAAATAACTATCTAGTACATAAACTTGAGTATTATCAATCGGGCGACCAATAGGAACGCTAGTTAATTTTTCTGGCAAGAAACTGGTGTCGTAGTAAGTGACATTAGCAGAAACTTCCGATGAGCCATAAAGATTGATTAATTTGGCAGATGGTATCAGTTTTCGGAAAGTTTGAGCCAAATCAACAGATAGTGCTTCACCACTGGTTATCCAAAGTTTTAGATGCGATAAAATTTTAATCAGATGACTGTAGTTATCTAGAAGTAAGCGCAGTAATGAGGGTACTAGTACTACACGCGTAACTTTGTGATCTGTTAAAGTTTCTATAAACAATTGTGGGTCTTTGACAATTGCATCGGGAATAATTACAGTCGGAATTCCTTGAAGTAATGGTGCAAAAATCTCCCATACTGAATCTACAAAACTAATAGCTGTTTTCTGGCAACAAATCTCCCCTTTGGTGAAGGGATAAGTTTTCCATAGCCAGTGTAAGCCATTGACTGTACCGCGATGAGTAGCGAGAATGCCTTTAGGATTGCCAGTAGAACCAGAAGTATAGATAATATAAGCTAAATTATCAGCTTTCGACCTATTAACGGCGTTTTCCTGGCTTTCTTGAAGAATTTCGTCTTTGTGGATGTCTAGGTAAACAGTTTTGACTAAAGATGCAGGTAGCCTTTCTAATATTTCTTGTTGACTGATTAACAGCGATGCTTGAGAATCAAAAAGCATGAAACCAAGGCGTTCCACTGGATAACTTGGATCGAGGGGAATGTAAGCACCACCAGCTTTGAGAATAGCTAGAATTGCCACTACCATTTCTGGTGAACGTTCTAGACAAATGGCAACAATAGTTTCTTGGGTTATACCCTGTTTTTGTAAATAATGGGCTAGCTGATTAACCCGATGATTAAGTTGCCGATAAGTTAGTTGTTCTGATTGACTAATTAATGCTAATTCATCAGGGATTAACTTTACTTGCTGCTCAAATAATTGATGGAGAGAGGCATTTTGAGGATAATCGGTGTGAGTCTGATTCCACTCAAATAATAGTTGAGATCGCTCTTTAGCAGTTAATGGTGATAATTCGCAAATACGCTGATCTGGATTTGCAACAATGCTTTCTAATAAAGTTTGGAAATGACTGATAAATCCGGTAATTGTTACTGAATCAAAAATGTCCGTATTATACTCTAAAAAGCCTGTTAAGCCCTGTTGAGATTCGGACATCGATACGAAAATATCCAACTGTGCTGTACCGCTATCGAACTGCAAGATACGCAAGGTTAAACCAGAAACCTCCTGTACAGACATTGGTGTATTTTGCAGAACAAACATCACTTCATAAAGTGGATTCCGGCTTAAGTCGCGCTCTGGTTGCAATTCTTCTACAAGTTTCTCAAAAGGCAAATCTTGATGTGCATAAGCATCAAGAGTTACCTCCCGGACTCGATGTAAGAATTCACGGAAAGTAGGATTACCACTAAGGTTATTACGCAACACTAAGGTATTGACAAATAAACCCAGCATTCCTTCTAATTCAGTTCGGTTGCGATTAGCAATTGGAGAACCAACTAGAATGTCTTTTTGATTTGTATAGCAGTATAGTAATATATTAAATCCTGCCACCAAAGTCATAAATAAAGTCACATCTTCGCGCTGGCTGATTTGATTAAGCGCATCTGTTAAGGTTTTAGAAAACGTGAAGTATTGCTTTGCACCAGTAAAAGTAGTCACGGCAGGATGCGGACGATCTGTAGGCAACTGTAGTAAAGGTAATTCGCCGCTTAGTAGTTGCTTCCAGTAATTGAATTGGGTTTCCAGTAATTCACCTTGTAAGCGATCGCGCTGCCAAACTGCAAAATCTGCATACTGAATCCGAAGTTCAGGTAAAGGAGACGGCTGATTTGTAGAAAAAGCTGCATACAGCGTTGCCAACTCTTGCAGAAACACACCAACAGACCATCCATCTGTAATAATGTGGTGCATCGTCAAAAGGAAAATGTGTTCTTCCTCACCCACGCGCAATAAAGTTGCTCTGACTAAAGATCCTTTAGCTAAATTGAAGGGTTTCTTGCTCTCAATAGCTGCAAATTGTTTAACCTCTCCTTCCCAATCTTTGCCAGATAAATGCTCAAGGTTAATAATTGGCAAGTCCCAATTTAATTCCGGTGCAATCTCCTGCACTGGTTGTCCGTTGACAGTTGTAAAATTTGTGCGCCAGACTTCATGACGCTTGAGGATTTCATTAAGACTTTGCTGGAGTGCTGTTATATTAAGCAGTCCCTTTAAATGAAAGGCACTCGAAATGTTATAGAAGGAACTACCTTGGTAAAGTTGGTCAATAAACCATAATCTTTGTTGGGAGAAAGATAAGGGAATACTCTGGTAGGTTTGATGTCTAGGAATTGTATCACCTGGAAATTTTCCCTTCTTCCATTTCTCTAGGAGAGCTTTTTTTGTGGGTGATAAATTAGAGTATTGTTTATCCATTTTTAAGAGTTGTTTAATATTTTTTAAGTTGATAGTTATGCTGCAATACGCTTGGGTTAAGGCTTAACTCTTTGTCAAAGTCAATTTTTTTTAACGAACCGCAAAGGACGCAAAGAAGAGGCAGCGCGTTGCGGGGGTTCCCCCCGTTGTAGCGACTGCCGTCGCAAAGGAAGAGAAGGAAGAAATGCTTAATTGAACTGTATTGAGTTATGCTGTTTAATATCAAATTCTGTGAAATGAAATGTAACGCCGAGTAGCAGAGAATTATTAAAATTGATTAGGGAATATCATTACCTAAAAGAAGTGCCACTTCATCTTCTGATAATTCTTCGATTTTCTCAAAGAGAAGTTGCTCGATCATTTCTGCTTGTTTTGCTGGGATCATCGCTTGCAGTAAAAGGTCGCGTAGAGGTAACTCTACAGGAAACTTTGCTCGTAATCGAGAAACTAATTGGGTAGCGATGAGGGAATCTCCTCCTAATTCATAGAAATTGTCATAAATACCAACTTCTGTAATCGCCAAAACTTCTTGCCAAATTTCCACAATTTGTTTTTCTAACTCGTTAGTCGGAGCAACATAGGAATTACTGAGGTTAGGTCTAGAATAGCGTGAGGATGAGTCTAATTGATTGGAAAATTTTGCGTTTGTGATCGAGTCGCCGTTAAATGTGCGATCGCCAAGTATACGCGAAGCGTACTCGCACCTGGCTTTAATATCTAAAGTAGAAACAACAACCTGAGTTCCCTCTGCTAAAGAAAATACCCTTTTAAAGACTTCTATACTTTCTGTCTCGGTGATGGCTAATTCTACCCCAGATGTTTGTGTGAGTGTTTTTTCTTCTTGGGTTGCATTCAGTTGCAATTTATCCCAATTGATGATTTTCCAGGGCAAATAGCTAGTTTGGTTATGTCTTTGAGTAAAAGTATCTATTAGTTGGTTAACTCCTGAATATAATCCTAACCCGAATCCTCCAAGAACGGAAGATAAAGAAGAAAGAATAATACAAAAATCTAACTTTTGATTCTGTAATACTTTTTCTAAAACAGTTATTTTATGACCTTGAGTGTCAAGTAACTTTTCTAACTCTGTTTTCTGAATTTCTGCTATTGAGCAAAATATATTTTCGCGCGTTATTCCAACTGAAGAGATTACTCCATGAATTTGACCAATATTGTCTGATGTTAAAATCCGGTGCATTTGTTCATAGTTAGTTGGATCTGCACGCATGACTAAAACTTCTCCACCTAATTCTTCTAATGCTAATACTTTTTGAATTTTTCGACTTACTTCATCTTTTTGACCGTGAGTTTCAAGCCATTGCAAGTATTCATCATTTTCAGGAAAAGTAGAATCTTCAATGAATATAAGTTTTGTTTGGAGAGTTTTTGCCAAATATCCAGCCAGCACAATTGCAAAACTTTCGAGTCCACCTGGAAACAGGTAAACACCTTCTTTTCTCAATATATTTTTGTCTGCAACTGCTGATAAGTGTACTGAATCAAATGTTTGTATCCAACGGTAGCGATCGCGGTAAGCAACAACCAAATCAGGGGACAAAGCTATAAACTCATTTATAATTTGGTCTACAATATGACGATCAAAATCTCCTCCTCCTCTCTCTGCGCCTCTGCGGTTCGTTAAAACAAAATCTAAATTCCGACAACTAATATTAGGATATTCTTGAGGAATAACCTTACATAACCCTAACACCGTTGCTTTCTCTGGGTCGAGAGTTTCGTTACCGTTAACTTCTTGGATTTGGTTCGATATAACCCAGATTTGCAAGCGATGCCTTTGGCAAGCCGCTAAGGCGTCTACGCTAATTTTCTCCTTACCAAGAGTTTGAGTTAAAAACAACAAACTTTGAAATTCTAGATATTTACTTAGTTGACAATTTTCAAAAGTATTCAGAGTCCATAAATAAGCAATATTTTGGGGAATTCTACCCAGTAAAATCAGTTCTTTAAATAAAACATCATAGTCATCGCGGTTTTGCGGATTAATAGTGTATACACCCTCACGTAATTTGCGAAACTCTTGTCCCTTCTCTACAACAATTACATTTTTGTCATGCTGTTCCAGTCTGTTAATTAACTGGACACCTACTCCACAGTCATCAACAAATAGTAGCCATTCCTTATCAAAAGACTCTGCACGAGATGGGGAGGTTGAATGAGGTAGCAAAGAACGTTTCCAGGAGGGAATATAAAACCAGTCAGCAATGTCTTGTTTTTTATCTAAAGTTATAGAGTTGCTACTTGAAGAAAGTGATGGTGATTTTGCATCAATCCAATATCGTTGACGTTCAAAGGGATAAGTAGGTAAAGGTAGACGATAAC
>NZ_JABXKJ010000249.1:99474-150980 GCF_017115085.1 Nostoc sp. NMS7
TCAATCCAATATCGTTGACGTTCAAAGGGATAAGTAGGTAAAGGTAGACGATAACGTGTTTCGTGAGTATAAAATCCTGACCAATCTATTTCTACACCAGCCAACCACACCCGACCTAATGTGTGCAACAAAAAGCTAACATCCGATTGTTGTTCTTTAGCATGGCGTAAACAATTCAGCACAAGTTGTTTGGCATCAGGTTTGAGATGCTGCGTTGTTAATGTACTTAACGTCCGTCCAGGACCCACCTCCAAGAAAACACCTTCAAATTGCTCTAACAGTTGCGATATTCCAGCAGAAAATTGCACAGTTTGCCGCAGATGTTGACTCCAGTAGTTAGGACTTGTAGCTTGCTGATCAGTAATCCAACTACCAGTAAGATTAGAAATAAAGCGAATTTGCGGCAGGTTGAGTTTGACTTTGTTCACAAATGAAGTGAATGCTTCCAGTATCGGTGCCATCATCAGAGAATGAAATCCATGAGATGTGTGCAACAGGCGAGATTCAATTCCTTGTGATGATAATTGGTTTTGGAATGTAGCGATCGCTTCTACAGTACCAGAAACCACGCACGCAGATGGACTGTTAATCGCTGCGAGTTCCACCAATGGCTGTGCATCTAAAAGAAATTGTACATCTGTTGCTGGTAATGCAATTGCCAGCATACTCCCTTGAGGCAACTGTTGCATCAGTTTTCCCCGCTTTGCCACAATCGTTAAAGCATCTTCTAGGGAAAACACACCTGCAATTGTGGCTGCGACATATTCCCCGATGCTGTGACCAATCATCGCCATCGGTTGCACTCCCCATGACATCCATAATTGGGCAAGGGCGTACTCGATCACAAATAGTGCTGGTTGGGTAATTGCAGTTTGTTGCAGTTGTTGTGTGGCAACTTCAATTTCTTGTGCTTTCGGAAAGAGTATCTGGCGAATATCAAGATTGAGCAATGGTTGGAGAATTTCGGCACAGATATCAACATATTTGCGGAATGTCGGTTCTACCTCATACAGTTCTCGCCCCATATCCACATATTGCGCCCCTTGCCCAGAAAACATGAAGATAACAGGCTGTTCTCTATACTCTTGGTGTACAGTAAAAACCCGTTTTTGATCCTGTATTTCCAAGGTGGTTACTGCATCCATAATATCTCGACATACCAACATTCGGCGATAGTTAAAAGCCTTGCGACCTACTTGTAATGTGTGAGCCACATCAGCTAAATTTATATCCAAATGCTGTTTTAAATATGCGACCAGATTTGCAGTTGCAGTTTCAAGTGCCGAACTAGTTTTAGCTGATAATAACAGCACTTGCCAAGGTCTAGATTCTTCAAAATGTTTAATTTCAGGGGCTTCTTCCAGAATGACATGGGCATTAGTTCCACCAAATCCCAAAGAACTAACTCCAGCGCGACGTGGAGTGTCTTTAGTTTTCCATTCGGTAAGTTTAGTATTGACATAGAAGGGACTGTTAACAAAATCAATCTGAGGATTCGGAACTTCAAAATTTATGCTAGGAGGTATTTGTTTGTATTTCAATGCTAAGACAGTCTTGATGAGACTTGCTACACCAGACGCTGTATCTATATGTCCGATATTTGGTTTTACTGAACCGATAGAGCAGAAGCCATTTTTGTTAGTAAAGTTACGAAAAGCCTTAGTTAGCGCTGCGATTTCTACCGGATCGCCAGTAGCTGTTCCTGTTCCGTGAGTTTCTATATACGAGATATCATCAGCATCTATTCCAGCATTTGCTAAAGCCTCTACGACTACTTCTGCTTGACCATCTACACTAGGTGCTGTATAACTAACTTTTAAAGAACCGTCGTTGTTGATTGCTGAACCTTTAATAACTGCATAAATGTAGTCTCTATCTGCGATCGCATTTTTTAATCTTTTTAAAACGACAATTCCCACCCCACTGCCAAAAATAGTACCTTGCGCTTTAGCATCAAAAGCCCGACAATGACCATCAGGCGAAAAAATTCCCCCTTCTTGATAGAAATAGCCTGACTTTTGTGGAACTTTGACTGTTACCCCACCTGCTAAAGCAATATCACACTCTTCATCCAGTAGACTTTTGCAGGCTAAATGTACAGCAACTAATGAAGTAGAGCAGTAAGTTTGGATACCGATACTTGGCCCTTTGAGATTTAATTTATATGAAATATTTGTAGTCAAAAAATCTTTATTAAGAGAATATAAATTTGTTAAATTCGTTAAATTATAATTTTGATAAATATTGTGTAAAAAATAAGAGTTTGTGCTTATACCAGCATAAACACCAATCAATCCTTGATAAATTTCTGGGTCATATCCAGCCTTTTCAAGAGCTTCCCAAGCACACTCCATGAAAAGCCGATGTTGGGGGTCCATTATTTCAGCTTCTTTAGGGCTAAAACCAAAGAATCTAGCATCAAAACTCTCAATATCTTCCAGTAAAGGTGCGGCTTTAACATAATTTGGGTTATTTAAAACAGTCTCTTCAAGATTTAAATCTAGTAAATCATCATTGGATAAAAATGAAACAGACTCAACTCCATTTTGTAAATTATGCCAAAAATCATCAATATTTTTTGCCCCAGGAAACCGACCAGACATTCCCACTAATGCTATGTCTAAATCTATGTTTTGTTCAATTTTCGTATTGATAGTCATATTTTTTTGTTAAATTAATTTAGGTGATTTTATTCTTCTAGATTATTTTGTAGTTTTATCTGCCTTCTTTTTTGTCCTCGATTTAGCCTTTGTTCAAAAGTATTTTTCTGAGATTCTTCAGGAAATAAAGTTTTGGACATAGAGTAGATATTCGGACATTCATAAAGTTTGGTTACAGAAATATTTAAATCAAATTCTTTATTTAGGTGAGAAATAACTTGAATACCGATAAGTGAATCACCACCCAATTCAAAGAAATTATCATAGATTCCTATGCGTTCAATTCCCAAAATTGCTTGCCAAATGTCAAGAAGCTTTTTCTCAATTTTATTGCTGGGTGCAACATAATCATTACTCAAATCTGGTCGGGGATGTTTTGAATTTGATTCACTGACATTTTCTAAAAATTCTAGTACGCGTGTTTTGCGATCAAAACTGTCCTGTTCTAGTGAATTGAGAAAATCAGACGGAGATACTAAAACTTGGGGTATTGTACTTCCTAGAATACGTGTTAACGCATTTATGCCCTCATCAGGTAATATTCCTTGTTTAAGATTTTCTGTACGCAACTCTTGGATTTGTTGTGGCACTGTTGTATTCACTGCCATCCCAACTTCTTGCCAAGCACCCCAATTTATACTTATGATTAATCTGCCATCTTTTGAAGTATTACATTGAGCAAAGGCATCAAGAAAAGCATTCGCTCCACAATAATCTACCTGTCCAAATCCTCCGAGAATTGAATTCATGGATGATGCTAGGATAAAGAAATCTAATTGGATATCTTTAATAAGAGAATCAAGAATTAATGTACCTTTGACTTTGGATGCCAGAATACTTTCAGCTTCTTTGTAAGTTTTTCGCTGAATCACACCGCCTCCAGGAACTCCAGCAGTGTGAATAACACCATTTAGCTGACCAAATTTTGAATTAGTTTGAGCGATCGCATTTTGCATTTGTTCACTGTTAGTCACATCAGCACTCACCACCAACACTTGGGCACCCAACTGTTCCAGTGCTTGCACTTTCTGAATCTTGCGGCTGGTATTATCATTTTCATCGTGAGTCAGCAACCATTGTTCCCAATCGTCTCGGTTAGGCAAACCTGAACGTCCTATTAACAAAAGTTTTGCTTGTACAGTTCGAGCCAAGTATTCTGCTATAACAAGTCCAATACCTCCAAGTCCACCTGTAATTAGATAAACTCCCCTTTGCTTTAATCGCGGTTTTCCTATCTTCGCTGCATCAAAGCGCACTGGTTCAAAAGTTTGCACCCAGCGATTAATCCCTCGGTAGGCAATTATTTTGTCAGAGGTGGCAACTGTCAATTCTGTTAGCAATTGTTCTATGAGTTTTTCGGCTTGCCAAGTTTCACTGATAGGAAGAATAATATCAATACTACGACAACTAATATTTGAGTATTCTTGAGATATAACTTTAATCGGTCCAAGTAAAGTTGCTTTCTCTGGACAAAGTATTTCAGTTCCTGTGACTGGTTGTAAGTTGTTAGAAATGACTGTGATTTCTATTTGCTCGATAGTTTCCTGTCTTCCTAAAGTTTGGGCAAGAAATAACAGACTATAAAATCCTGTTGTTTGAGCTTGTTCAACTTCTTCCAGTTCTAATTTCTGTTCATATGTAGGTGTGACACTCCATATATGAACAATATTTCTGGGTAACTTCTGTTGTACGATCAATTCCTTGATTAATGCATCATAATTATCAGGTTTTTCAGGATTAAGGATATATTCATACTCATTTAACTTTGTGAATTCTGCACCAATATTTACAGTTATGACATCATGGTTTTGTTGTTCTAGTTGTTTGACTAAGTTTCTACCTAAACCACACTCATCGATAAACACCAAAGTCCAAGATTTGTTAACTGCTAATTCTTCATGTGAAAACTGTACTGGTGGTAAAGATGGTTTCCAGAAAGGGATGTAGAACCAGTCAGCAATATCGCTTTTTTTGCTAGGTGATATTGGAGTAGGATGATCGTCAATTCGTTGTTTTTTGGGTTCAATCCAATATCGTTGACGTTCAAAGGGATAAGTAGGTAAAGGTAGACGATAACGTGTTTCGTGAGTATAAAATCCTGACCAATCTATTTCTACACCAGCCAACCACACCCGACCTAATGTGTGCAACAAAAAGCTAACATCCGATTGTTGTTCTTTAGCATGGCGTAAACAATTCAGCACAAGTTGTTTGGCATCAGGTTTGAGATGCTGCGTTGTTAATGTACTTAACGTCCGTCCAGGACCCACCTCCAAGAAAACACCTTCAAATTGCTCTAACAGTTGCGATATTCCAGCAGAAAATTGCACAGTTTGCCGCAGATGTTGACTCCAGTAGTTAGGACTTGTAGCTTGCTGATCAGTAATCCAACTACCAGTAAGATTAGAAATAAAGCGAATTTGCGGCAGGTTGAGTTTGACTTTGTTCACAAATGAAGTGAATGCTTCCAGTATCGGTGCCATCATCAGAGAATGAAATCCATGAGATGTGTGCAACAGGCGAGATTCAATTCCTTGTGATGATAATTGGTTTTGGAATGTAGCGATCGCTTCTACAGTACCAGAAACCACGCACGCAGATGGACTGTTAATCGCTGCGAGTTCCACCAATGGCTGTGCATCTAAAAGAAATTGTACATCTGTTGCTGGTAATGCAATTGCCAGCATACTCCCTTGAGGCAACTGTTGCATCAGTTTTCCCCGCTTTGCCACAATCGTTAAAGCATCTTCTAGGGAAAACACACCTGCAATTGTGGCTGCGACATATTCCCCGATGCTGTGACCAATCATCGCCATCGGTTGCACTCCCCATGACATCCATAATTGGGCAAGGGCGTACTCGATCACAAATAGTGCTGGTTGGGTAATTGCAGTTTGTTGCAGTTGTTGTGTGGCAACTTCAATTTCTTGTGCTTTCGGAAAGAGTATCTGGCGAATATCAAGATTGAGCAATGGTTGGAGAATTTCGGCACAGATATCAACATATTTGCGGAATGTCGGTTCTACCTCATACAGTTCTCGCCCCATATCCACATATTGCGCCCCTTGCCCAGAAAACATGAAGATGACGGGACGATGATTGGGTTTTTGGTAATGGGTGAAAACTTTTTCTGGATCTAAAGTAGTCAGCGCTTTGACTGCATCATCTAAATCACGACAAACTATCATCTGACGCTGGTCAAAAGCTCGACGACCCACTTGTAAAGTGTAAGCGACATCCGGCAGGATAATATCAGGATGTTGCTGGAAATAAGCAGCCAGATTAGCTGTGGTAGTTTCCAGCGCTGTACTAGTTTTGGCTGAAAGCAGTAACAATTGCCAAGGGCGTGAATCGCTTGCGGGTGCAACAGCTGGAGCTTCTTCTAGAACAACATGGGCATTAGTCCCACCAATACCAAAAGAACTAACACCTGCGCGGCGAGGAGTTCCGTTAGTATTCCACTCTGATAACTTGGTATTGACGTAGAAGGGGCTGTTGGCGAAATCTATTTGGGGATTAGGCTGCTGAAAGTGCAAACTGGGGGGTATTTGTTTATCCTTCAGGGCTTGGACGGTTTTGATTAAGCCAGTTACACCAGCAGCAGTATTCAAATGTCCGATGTTAGTTTTCACTGATGCGATCGCACAAAAGCCTTTTTTGTTTGTGCTAGCACGAAAAGCCTGTGTTAAAGCCGCAATCTCAATCGGATCTCCTAAGGGAGTTCCAGTCCCATGTGTTTCTATATATGTAATAGTTTCCGGTTCAACTCCAGATAAGGCCAGCGCCTCTAAAATGACTTCTCTTTGACCTTCAAGACTGGGAGCTGTGTAACCAACCTTGAGAGAACCATCGTTATTGACAGCCGAACCTTTAATTACCGCATGAATAAAGTCGCGATCGGCTACAGCATCCTCTAGCCGCTTCAGCACTACCACACCTAAACCATTACCAAAAACAGTTCCCTGTGCATCAGCATCAAAAGCTCTACAATGTCCATCAGGAGAGTTAATCCCTCCTTGTTGATATTGATACCCGACTTTTTGTGGCACTTTTATTGCTACGCCACCAGCTAGAACAATATCACTTTCACCATTCAGCAAACTTTGACAAGCCAAATGAACAGCTACCAACGATGTAGAACAGGTAGTTTGCACATTGATGCTTGGCCCTTTAAGATTCAATTTGTAGGAAATTTGTGTAGATAGGTGATCTTTATCATTTCCAATAGAAATTTGAAAATTGTCAACTGATTCTGACAAATTGCTGTGAGAATATAAATTAGATAATAAATAAGTACTGACAGCGACACCACCAAAAAGACCAATTCGACCACTGTAAGTTTCCGAGTCATAGCCGGCATTTTCTAGAGCTTCCCAAACACATTCTAAGAAAAGACGATGTTGGGGATCTGTGATTTCTACTTCTGTAGGAGTAAAGCCAAAGAATGCAGCATCAAATAATTCTATGTCTTCTATGACAGCGCTTGCTTTAATATAATTGGGGTCATTCAACACCGTAGAGTCTATGCCAGCAGATACTAATTCCTCATTAGTGAAAAAAGAAATAGACTCTACACCATTTCGGATGTTTTGCCAAAACGCATCCACGTTTTTCGCTCCCGGAAAACGTCCTGCCATACCGATAATAGCTATTTCGTCTGGCTCATTTAAGCTGTTAAAATTATCTAGCATTTTGCGTCAGCCTTGAATCTAAAAAACTACCAATTCAATTCTTTAAAACTGGTCTATTTTCTCACTCAAATCTCTAAAAATTTACCGTTGATATTTCGGCAGCAATCTGAATTTGATCGCTTAAAACTGCGTCAATATCTTCTTTAGTAGTGAGTGGATTAGCGATGACTGCACGCAGAGCAATAATCGGAATTTCCTGATCAAAACAGATAGTAGTTTTTGTTGTCCGCGAGATAAAAGTCCGACCAATTTGGCGCTGAATCTTCTGGATCTTTTCATTAAATTGATTAATTAGTTGATGATCGATTTCGGTCAAATTATTTTTAACAACAAGCTCTCTCAATGACTCTGGAATGTAGCGATATATAAGTAAATTAGTATCAGGTTTTGCTAACAACTCAAATTCGGGCATAGTACAAATCTTATCTGCCATATATTGAGTTTTCCGAATTCCTTCATCAATCAAAAATTCATATCCCTTTAATCCGATCAGATTTAGCCCAGCATGTAAGAATAAAGCCATACCTGGTCGAGAACCTTCTAAAGCACGTTTCCCTAAATCAAATGACCCTTTACGCATGGTGTAGGCTGCTTGCTTTTCGATTGCTTTCGCCAGATCGGGATCGCGGAAAAAAACCATCCCAATGCCCATCGGCAGATACATTTGTTTATGTCCATCAATGGTTACTGAATCAGCGCGTTCAATACCAGCAAGTTTATGTCGATGTTGTTCAGAAAAAATCAGTGGCCCACCCCAGGCAGCATCTACATGAAAATGAACTTTAGCTGCTTGTGCAATCTCTGCAATCTCCGCGATCGCATCTACTCCACCTGAGTCTGTGGTGCCGGCAACGCCTATAATACCAATAATCAGCAATTTCTGAGCATGACATTTCACAACAGCTTCGCGTAGTGCTTGTATGTCAACTTGATTGTTAGAGTTAGTAGGGATTCTAATCAAACCTTGTATACCAATGCCCATCAAATCCGCAGCTTTATCAAAAGAGAAATGCATCAACTCAGAGCCAATAATTACTGCTCCTTTATAGCCGTAGAAATCTAGGGCTGCTGTTAAGCCTTCTTTTTCTACGCCACCAAACCTATCTTTTGCTCCCAAAGAATTGTTTCTGGCACACCAGAGGGCTGTAATGTTAGCAGTTGTACCACCAGAAAGCAAGATTCCTAAAGTACTCTGGCTATTTTGAATATGTTGAGCATAGAAATTATCAGAAAAGTTGTAAATCAGTCGATGCATCATTGCTAAAGCCTCTCGTTCACAGAAGCTGAGGGATTTAGCTGTCTCTATTTTAACAGCATTTTGATTCATTGCCGTCATCAGTTTGGCAAGAGGAAGTACAAAGCTGGGAAGTGCAGAGGTCATATGACCAATAAATCGAGGCGAAGATGTATGTATTGAATGCTCAATAATATTGTTAGTTAAGTATTTGAGATACCTTTGAAAATTAGCAGGTTTCACAGGTATTTTACTATTAGAAAAAATACCTAATAAAGAATCTATTTCAATATCCGTGTTGGCATCACTTATGCTTAAAAAGTTTTGCGATATTTTATCAACCAAACCATCTATATCGTGAGGATTTGCTTTCCCAGATGAAGTAAACAATTCGATTATTTCTTCTTCAATTCCAGGTTGCAAAGATTGCTCGGTTTCAAAAAAGTAATTTTGTTTTTGGATATCTTGTTTGCTTATTGTCATTTTTTTAATTAGATTATTTTGGTCTTTTATGGCATTTTTTAGTGAATACTACCATTGATTTTTTTTAACCATCAATGACTAATTGATAAACTTGCTACAGCAGTCCTAAATCATTTCTGAAAACCTCTCTTTATGATCTCTCTGTGGTTCGATTAAAAAATATTTTTCACAACTCATTTAGGATTACTATACATCTGATTCACTTTATGGAAATTAAGTGTCTTTTGGCTTTGTAACTGTTCGATGTTGTTGCCTAACTTGTTTTCGGCGATGTATGGAAGCTTGCCTACTTTCAGGTCGATGAGAATGTTCTGCAAGAGACTGTTGTTCACTTGACTGCTGACTAAGATATTGAGCTAAGTAGCTAATGGTTGGATAGTGAAACATTTCAAACAAGGTAAATTCTTGCTGAAATATTTTTTGTAATTTGTTATGAACCTGAACTAAAAGTAATGAATGACCACCGAGTTCAAAGAAATTGTCATTAATTCCTACCTCCTCGATGTGAAGAACTTCTTGCCAAATACTAGCAATGCTATGTTCAATCTCCGTTTGGGGTGGCTGATAAGTAGCTGCCAATTCGGGACGTATTTGGTCAGGTAATGGCAATCCCCGACGATTAATTTTACCATTTGGCAGTAGTGGTAAAGCTTCCAACATCACAAAGGATTTTGGCATCATATAATCAGGTAGTTTCTCTTTCAGCAAGCGATTAAGTTCACTAACGCTGAGTGTTTGCTGTAGATGAGAAACTATATATGCCACTAGTTGTTGGTTTCCGGGTTCATCTTCCCTAGATATAACTACGGCTTCTTGCACCCCTGGATGTTGACCGAGTACTGCTTCAATCTCTCCCAATTCAATGCGGAAACCGCGAATCTTAACTTGGTCGTCGATTCGTCCTAGAAACTCAATGTTGCCATCGGGGAGATAACGAGCTAAATCCCCAGTTTTGTAAAGGCGAGAGTACTTCGTACACGCTTTGCGATCGCAATTCCAGGATTGGTCTTCTTTCGCTTTCCCATTCTTTGGGAAGGGATTGGCGATAAATCGCTCTTTTGTCATCTCTGGTTGGTTCAAATAACCTCTAGCTAGTCCAGCACCACTGATATACAATTCACCAGGCACTCCCATCGGTACAGGTTGTAGATACTGATCTAGCACATAGATTTTTGTATTGGCGATCGCCCGACCAATCGCTACACGCAAAGGTATTGGCGTTTGCGGCTCAATACAATAGCAACTAACATCAGCAGCAACTTCTGATGAACCATAAAGATTTAACAAAGTACTTGTCGGCAAGTTCTGGCGAAATTGCTGCAACAGTTCAATGGAGAGTGCCTCGCCACTAGTTATCCACAGCTTTAACTTAGGTAGTCGTAGCTGTAAATCGTTGTACGTATCTAATAATATACGCAGCAATGAAGGCACAACTACCAACCTTGTGACGTGATTATTAGCAAGAGTGGTGACAAATTCTTTTGGGGCTTTCACGACTTGATCGGGGATAATTACTGTCTTTATTCCTTGCAGTAAGCCTCCAAAAATTTCCCACACTGAATCTACAAAGTTTAAGGATGTTTTCTGGCAACAAATATCTTCAGAGGTAAATGGATAAGTCTGCCACATCCAGTAAAAACGATTAATTGCACCTTGATGAGAAGCACAAACTCCTTTGGGTTTGCCAGTCGAACCAGAGGTGTAGATAATATATGCTAGGTCATTCGCTTGAGAGTTTACGACAGGGTTCTCTGGGCTATTTTGGGCAATATTATCCCAGTCAGTGTCCAAGCAAACTACTTGTGCTTGATGTTCTGGAAGTTTCTCTACCAAATGTTGTTGAGTCAGAATTATTGGTACTTGAGCATCCTGCAACATGAAAGCTAAACGCTCTTGGGGATAAGCTGGGTCAAGGGGTATATATGCACCACCTGATTTTAGAATACCCAATAGTCCGATGATCGTGTGGAGCGATGCCTTCGGCAACGTCTTCGACGAACGCTCCACACAAATTCCCACCAACACCTCTGTTCCTACACCTAGCTTTTGCAGGTGATGTGCTAGTTGATTCGCTCTAGCGTTGAGTTCTTTGTAGGTTAACTGCTCATTTTCACACACTACTGCTACAGCTTCCGGTGTGCGCTTCACCTGAGTTGCAAACAACTGATGAATACAGGTTTGCGGATATTCAACCTCAGTATTATTCCACTCTCCAAGTAATTTCTCTTGCTCAATTGTTGTTAAGAGCGACAACTCTGAAAGTCTATATTCTGGATGAACAACAACGCCCTCCAGTAAAGTCTGAAAATGTTTCACCATCTGCATAATGGTGGCAATATCGAATAAATCAGTACTATACTCAACTTTTCCCGTTAGTCCTTGATCTGTTTCCAACAAGTTGAAGCGTAGCTCAAACTTTGCTGTTCCATTGTTAAAACTCAAGGGACTCACAGTTAAATTTGAAAGCTCCAATGGTTCTACGCGTGCCAGTTGCAGATCAAATTTGACTTGCAACAAAGGTACCATTTGGGCTATATTTCGCTCTAGATTCAGAATATCTACTAGCTTATCAAACGAGAGGTCTTGATGGTCATAAGCCCCCAGAGTTACCTCACGCACCCGATGGAGTAAAGAGCGAAAACAAGGATTTCCCGATAAGTCAGTACGCAACACTAAAGTGTTGATTAAAAAACCAATTAGCCCTTCTGTTTCAACTCGATTACGGTTAGCAATATCGGTGCCAACAACAATATCACTCTGATTAGTATACTTATGCAATAAAACTTTAAATACTGCTAGTAGTAACATAAACAAAGTCACCCCTTCTTTCGCACTCATGGTTTTGAGTGCATCAGATAGGGTTTTAGATAACTCAAAGGACTGAATAGCACCTTGATAAGTTGGAATAAATGGCCGAAGTCTGTCGGTGGGTAGTTCTAACACAGTAAGATCAGCAAGCTGTTTTTTCCAGTAAGCTATTTGGGTTGTTAATACTTCTCCTTGCAAATATTGTTGCTGCCAAATTGCCCAGTCTGCGTACTGAATTGGTAGTTCCGCTAGTGGTGAAGGTTGCTCATTAGCAAAAGCCTCATAAAGGACTTTCATTTCCCGCACAAATACGCCGTCAGACCAACGATCAGAAATAATGTGATGCATTATAAAAAACAGCACATACTCTGTCTGTGATAACTTGAGAAGAGTTATCCGCAATAATGGCTTAGTCAGGTCAAAGGGTTGCTGAACGTGTACACTAGCTAGTCTTTGAACTTCCTCTTCTTGATTAGGCGCTCCCTGAAGATCAATTATTGGTAATATAATCGGCTGGCTGGAAGCAATTACCTGAATTGGTTGTCCTTGTGAATTGGTAATAAAAGTTGTCCTTAAGCTTTCATGGCGTCTGACAATTTCAGTAAACACTTTTTCTAACAGTGTTACATTCATCTGACCTTTAAGACCCAAGGCACTCATCCCATTGTAAGCACTATTATCAGGGTTTAATTGCTGAAAAAACCATAGTCGCTGTTGAGCAAAGGACAAAGGCAACTCATTATAATCTTTTCTTTTAGATATTTCGATTTTAGATATTTCTGGATTTGTTAGAGGACTCAAACCTCTCTGCTTGAGCCGCTTCTCAAGTAATACTCTTTGTTCGGGAGAAAGAGCAGCAATTTGTTGATAAAAATTACTCATTAGTACATATCCACATTAACTAATACTCAAGAAATCGACTATTCAGAACAATTAAGGATTTATCTCAACGATGCCATTTTTTCTTGATTACACATATGTTTTAACTCTTTCAGGTGAGGCAAACTCGCCATAACAGAGTCAAAATTGGGATTAAAGTCAATCAGACATGCAACTTCATCAACACCAGCTTGCTGTATTTGCTTGATCATTTGCATACAGCTTTCTTTTGAGCCAATGAGAGTTTTGCCTTTGAGCAGACCTTCATAAGCAAATCGTAAAAGGCTATTAATATCTGCTTCTGTAAACTTTTCTAAGTTGATTTGCAGACCAGCATTTTTGGCAAGATTTTCTAGCAGATCAATATGCACTTTCAAGTAATTGTAAAAAGGTTCTCTCACTTCTTCTTTTACCATATTATAGTCTTCTCCTACAAAAGTATGTAACATCATTGCTACTTTCCCAGCTTGAGGATCGTGACCATGTTTAGCTAAAGATTGACGATATAAAGATATTTGTAGGGCTACTTCTTCTAAAGTCCCTTCCAACAAATAGGTTAATATGTTAGCACCTATTTTGCCAGCTTCAACAAATGTCGCGTTTGATTTACACACAATCCAAATAGGTAGCTTATGCTGTATTGGTCGTGGAAATGTCTTCACTTTGAAAAGTTTGCCAGTAACATCTTTGAGTTCGACTTGTTCACCTTCCCAAAGCTGCTGGACTGTTTGAATTCCCCGCCACATTGCTTCTCTGCGGTTTGCATGGCTCTCACCAGAAAGTACAAAATCGTCTACTGTCCAACCAGAAGCAAAACCAAGAGCAACTCTACCATTTGAGAGATTATCAACTACAGACCACTCTTCTGCAACTCGTGCTGGATTATGCAGTGGCATTACCAGACTACCAGAGCGTAATTGAATTCGCTTAGTAATCATTGCCAAAGCTGTACTGGTTAGTGAAGGGTTGGGGTAAAGTCCTCCAAATGAATGAAAATGACGCTCAGGAGTCCAAACTGCTGAAAATCCATTTTTATCTGCATACTTGGCACTTTCTATTAATAAGTTATACTTATTTGCTTGAGTTGTTAGACCATCACCAGAAAAATAAAATAAGCTAAAATCCATGATTAAAATCCTCGATTCATGCAAAAAAAATATTAAACTTTTGATTGTGTTATTAGCAACACTCAATATAGCAATCCTAAATGATCCATAAATATTCTATTTATTAAAACTCAGATAGGATTGCTATACTACTAATGCTAAAAGACAGAAAAGATACTGTTGATTTCATCAGCTTTTCAAGTTTATTCAACTCGATAGCTATACTAGTTCTTGTTGAATTTCTTCGGGCGACAGGTTTTTAACTTCTTGTAATAAAGCTGCAATTTCTGAAAATTCTTCTTGTTGGGGTTGCTTTGTGGCAATGAGTACAGCGAGTCCAGCTACAGTTGGAGCATCAAAAAGAATACTTTGTAAGGGCAATTCCACTTGAAAAATTTCTCGCAAACGTGAAGTCACCTGAACCGCTAGTAAGGAATGTCCTCCCAATTCAAAAAAGTTATCGTTAACACCAACTTTTTCGATACCAAGTAGCTCTTGCCAAATACTGACAATCTTTTGCTCAATCTCGTTACTAGAATCTATATATGCTGTTTGCAGATTTGGTCTGGAATGCTGCGACAGTATATCTTGGGAATTGTTTGGATGCTTTAGAGATTCTCGCTTCAGCCATGTGTTGAGCCTAATTTGTAAATCTCCTGGCGAAACAATGAATTGACCTGCTGAACCCATTGATAAAACACGGAGAGAAACATCCCACGCTTCTTTGGGGGTCATTACCAATTCATTCAAATCTGCTCCAAATGCAATATTTGTTTCTGGTTCCTGTTCATACTTTACAGCATCCCAGTTGACACTGAACCACGGAACAAAGCTTTTCTGATTAAGTTTGTTAACAAAGGCATCGGTGAAGAGATTAGCAGCAGAATAAGCAACAAGTCCCAGTCCTCCCACCACAGAAGATAATGAGGATTGCACCAGACAAAAATCTAGTTCTTTCCCTTGCAAAACTTTTTCTAGTACATAAAGTGCATAAACTTTGGAGTGGAATAGCGATTCACTTTCAGTTTGACTAATCTCTTGAATAGAGAAAGTTGACTTTTCATTACCCATTGGTGTTACATAAAACACTCCATTAATTTGATTAAAGTACTCATAGGATTGATTAATTGCCGCTTGCATTTGTTCAACATTGGCAACATCAGCCTCAATAATTAGCAATTCTGTACCTAACTCTTCTAACGCTAGGATTTTTTTGATGTAATTACTAATTGCATCTTCTTCATTGTGAGTTACTAACCATTCAGACCATTCATTTCTTTGGGGCAGGGCTATATTCCCAATCAGGATCAACTTAGCTTGTACTGTTTGAGCTAGATACTCTGTAAAGGTTAAACCAAGATTTCCGGCGAAGTCGCCCGCAATCAAGTAAATTCCTCCTGTTTTAAGTCTAGTTGTTTCTTCGACAACTTCTGGAATTTGGGTAGACTCAAAAATTTGTATCCATCGATGACTACTACGGTAAGCAACAACCAAGTCATTTGACTGGGCTGTGAATTCTACCATGAGTTGCTTTATGATTTGGTTTTCTTTGAAGTTTCCTGATTCAGGAATGATGATATCAATGTTACGACAGGTAAGATTTGGATATTCTTGGGGAATGACTTTACAAGGTCCTAGTACTGTCCCTTTTTCTGGAATCAATTTCTCTTGTCCGATCGCATCATACAGATTATTAGTCACGACCATGATTTCAACAGAGGTCGTAATGTTCTGTTTACTGAGTGCTTGTGCTATGTAAAGTAGACTGTAAAAACCGATTTGATGCTGTCCAAAGCTGGAAATTTCTGATTCAATGTTAGCGGTAATGCCCCAAAAATGAGCAATGGTTTGTGGAATTTTTTCTATTGCACGCAGTGCTTGAAATAAGGCATCATAGTTATGTCGGCATTGAGGATTGATTGCGAAGGCGCGATCGCTCAGTTGGCTAAACTCTTCTCCTACGGTTACAGTAATCACTTCTTGACCCTGTTGCTCTAGCTGTTGGGCAATTTGTGAACCCAATTGACACGAGTCCAGAAAAACTAGCCAGCACTGCTTTTGCTTTGTTGACTTTGTTTTGTGGAAAGGTTCAAGTAACTTTACTTGTTTCCAGGTAGGAAGATAGAACCAGTCGGAAATATTTGGTTTTTTGCTGAGTTTAGTTGGACGATGATTGATATCGTTGCTTTTGTTTGGCTCAATCCAATAACGCTGGCGTTCAAAAGGGTATGTCGGTAATGGAATTCGCTGCCTTTGCTCAAACGCATAAATCCTATCCCAATCTACCTGTACTCCTGCTAACCAAAGACGCCCCAAGGTGTTGAGTAAAAATGCCACATCCGATTGTTGGTCTTTTGGATGGCGCATTGAACTCAGGACAATTGACTCATGAGTTTGTTGTTTGGCAAAAGTATTTAAAGTTCTCCCAGGCCCAACTTCCAACAATATTTGCTCTGGTTCTTTAATTAACTCAGCAATGCCTGTAGCAAAGCGCACGGTGTATCGCAGATGTTTTGCCCAGTAGCTAGGATTGGTTGCTTCAGCAGCAGTAATCCAAGTTCCTGTCAGGTTTGAGATGAAAGGAATTTGCGGAGGATTTAAATTAACTTTATCCACAAGCTTGGTGAATGGTTCCACGATCGCATCCATCATGGGAGAATGAAAAGCATGGGAAGTATGCAATGGACGACACTCTATAGCTTGTTGTGTTAAACGACTTTGCAATTTAGCGATCGCTTCTACACCACCTGATACAACACACAATGATGATGCGTTAATTCCGGCAAGAGTTAGTTCCTGATTCAGCCAAGGTTGTATTTCCTCCTCAGAAAGCGCAACGGAAAGCATAGCACCAGTTGGAAGTTGTTGCATTAGTTGTCCACGACCTGCAACCAGTACCAAAGCATCTTCTAAAGAAAATACACCCGCCAGTGTTGCTGCTACATACTCGCCTATACTATGACCAATCATTCCCGCCGCAGATATACCCCAGTCTATCCACAATTGCGCTAGGGCATACTCAATAACAAATAACGCTGGCTGGGCAATATGAGTTTGTTGTAATTGCTGTGCAGCTACTCCAACCTGTTCTTTGTCTGGATATAAAATAGTGCGTAAATCAACGCCTAAATGAGATTTGAGTATCTCACAGCACTCATCGATATGTTTCCGAAATACTGTTTCAGTCTCGTATAATTCTCGACCCATATCTACATACTGTGAACCTTGACCGGGAAACATAAATATAATCTGTCGGTTACAAGGTTCTTGATAGTGAGTAAACAGCCGTTGTGAATCTAAGGTTTCTAAAACTTCTACTGCATCATCAAAATTCTCACATATTAGCATTCGGCGATGGTCAAATGCTCGCCGACCCACCTGAAGAGTATAGGCTACATCAGCTAGATTTAAATCAGGATGTTGCTTGAGGTGGCTAACAAGATTTGTCGTTGCAGTTTCCAGTGCCGAACTCGTTTTCGCAGACAACAACAACAACTGCCAAGACCGAGAAGGAGTAGAAAATTGAACCATTGGGGCTTCTTCCAGAATTACATGGGCATTCGTCCCACCAAAACCGAAAGAACTGACTCCTGCTCGACGAGGAGTGCCGTTGGTATCCCACTCAGACAGTTTTGTATTAACGTAGAAAGGACTGTTGGCAAAATCAATCTGAGGATTTGGTTGTTGAAAGTGCAAGCTAGCAGGTATCTGTTTATGCTTCAGTGCTAGGACAGTTTTAATCAGACCTGTCACCCCGGCAGCAGCATCTAAATGCCCAATATTAGTCTTGACCGAACCAATACCACAGAATCCTTTTTTCTGAGTGCTAGCGCGAAAAGCCTGTGTTAGGGCGGCAATTTCAATGGGATCTCCCAAAGAAGTTCCAGTTCCATGAGCTTCAATATAGGTAATTGTCTCAGAATCAATTTCAGCCATAGCTTGAGCCGCTCTAATTACCTTCGCTTGACCATCTATGCTAGGAGCTGTATAGCTAACTTTTGACGAGCCATCGTTATTAATTGCAGAACCTTTAATGATTGCATGGATCGTATCTCGATCTGCGATCGCTTCCTCTAATCGTTTCAAAACTACAATACCTAGACCCTTTCCTTTCAAGGTTCCCTGCGCCTTAGCATCAAAGGCACGGCAACGTCCATCAGGAGATTCAATCCCTCCCTCTTGATACAAATAACCACCAGCATTTGATATTGAATCTCCTCCAGCTAGAGCAATATCACATTCACCACTCAGCAAACTTTGGCAGGCCAAATGTACAGCAACTAAAGAACTTGAGCAAGTGGTTTGCACCGCATAACTTGGCCCTTGCAAGTTTAATTTGTAAGAAACAAATGTGGTGATATAGTCAGGAGAATTTCCTTTTTCTATTTGTTTATCACCCGCAGAGGCGACAATTTCGGAATTAGAATAAATGTTAAATAAGTAACTACCTGCACTAGTACCAGCGTAAACTCCAATCGGCTTATTGTAGACCTCTGAGTTATAGCCCGCATTTTCCAGAGCTTTCCACGCATACTCTAAAAAAAAGCGGTGCGAGGGACTCATGATTTCAGCTTCTCTCGGATTGATGCCAAAAAATGAGGCATCAAACAAGTCTATGTCTTCGACTATACACTCTGCCTTTACATAATTAGGATTGCTGATTAAATCTGGGTCTACACCTAAATCTTTTAGTTCTTGATCGTTATAGAAATGAACTGACTCTATTCCGTCTCGAAGGTTTTGCCAAAATTGCTCAATATTTTGAGCATTTGGGAAACAACCGCTCATGCCTATAATAGCTATTTCTAGCCCTGTTTTTTGACTCAACAAATCTACAGATTTATCCATTGTTTTTTACCCTTTTATTAAAATAGTATTTTATGTATTCTGTTTTTTTCTTTGTGCTAGGCGTTGTTTTAAGCGACCTTTACCAGCTTCTAGCTTTTCATTTTGTTCATTACTATCGTCAGCAAAAAAATCATCTTTTGCTTCTTGACTTAAATACTGTGATAGAGAACTGATGCTCGGATATTTAAACAGGTCAACTATTGCCAAATCCACTTTCAATATTTCCCGTAATTTACTCAAAACCTGAATCATGATTAAAGAATGACCACCAAGATCAAAGAAATTATCTTGGATACCTACCTTCTCTAGATTAAGTGCCTGCTGCCAAATACTAGCAATTAAACGTTCCGCCTCATTTCGAGGCATCACATAAGTAGTTTCCAATTCTGAGCGCATATCTGGTTTAGGCAACGCCTTACGGTCTACTTTGCCGCTAGGTGCTAATGGTAAATTTTCCAGAATCACCAAGGCAGAAGGTAGCATATAATCAGGTAACTTTTCTGTCAAAAAGCTACGTAATTCATTCATGGTCAGGGTAAGTCCTGTATTGGCAACTACGTAAGCAACTAATTGATGATTACCCCATTCTTCCTTGTAAGCTATAACCACTGCTTCCCGTACAGCTGAATGTTGTGCGATTTGTGCCTCAATTTCTCCCAGTTCGATGCGGAAACCGCGAATTTTTACCTGGTGGTCAATACGTCCTAAAAACTCTATATTGCCATCGGGTAGCCACCTTCCTAAATCTCCAGTTTTGTAGATTAAATCTTTGCGGTTTCCTGGCAATATCTTCATAGCAATTGCAAATGGATTGGGAACAAAGCTGAAGTTGGTTTTTTCTTCATTTTTCCAATATCCATCACCTACGCCAATTCCAGAGACACAAATCTCGCCAGGAATACCAATTGGCACTAAATTCATTTCTGAATCAACAATATAAATATTTAAATTTGCTAAGGGTTTACCAATAGGAACTGTTCTTTGATTATCCGGTAGAGGCTTGTCAACTATAAACTGAGTAATATCATCCGCAGCCTCAGTCGGTCCATAAGCATTAGCAACTCTGATTGATGGATACAAATTCAACCACTGATTTACCTGTCTGACAGGTACTGGTTCTCCAACTATCATCATCCACTTAAGGTCAGCTAATACTCTCTGGTAATTCGACAATTGAGAAGTATAGTCTAATAATCCTTTAAATAAGGCTGGTACTAACTCAACAACAGTAATTTTTTGTTCTTGAAGGACTTTAAACAGTTTCTCAGGAAGCGCAACCGTTTCAATATCTACGATTACTGTCCTACCACCAATTAAAAGTGGTGCTAAAAATTGCCATACAGAAATATCTGTTGAAGAAGGGGCACTTTGTAGAAAAGCAAATTCTTCAGTTAATTCTAACTCATCGAATTGAGCATATATATGATTAATTGCTCCATCATGTCTCACAATTGCCCCTTTAGGAAATCCAGTTGAGCCGGAAGTGTAAAGCATATAAGCTGGGTCGGTTGCTACATTACTATCTCCTAAGTTTTCTTTCAACAAATCATCAAAATCGCGCTGATCAAAAATATTAAATTTGACTTGGTTAAAGAATTCTTGATGCTGAAGTTTAATGTCTAAACAAATTAAACTTTCTAAGTGCGGACAATTTTCAATTAAACCCGCCAAACTGGTGAAACAGGAAGAGTCGGTTAAAATAACTCTGACTTCGCTGTTAGCTATCATGTATTCAATTCTATTTAGCGGATAGGTACTATCAATCGGAACATAGGCTCCACCAGCTTTATATATAGCAAGTATACCTATAACAAAATTGATATCCCGGTCTTTTAGAATTCCAATGAACTCTCCTTTTTTCACTCCTAATGTTCGCAAAAATCTAGCAAGTTGATTGGCTTTTTCATTGAGTTGTCGATACGTGAAGTGGGTGCGCTCAAAAACAACAGCAATATTATCAGGTGTCTGTTCTACTTGTTTTTCAAATAAAGTATGAATTGTCTGATTTGTTGGGTAGTTTTTAGCATTATCGTTAAACTGTTCTAATAGTTGTTGTCTGTCAAATTCATTTAAAATCGGGATTTCCGATATTCTTAGATATAAATTTTTAGCTGGATTTTCAATTATATTGGTCAAATAATTTATAATTTTTCTAATGTTCTGTTCTCTAAACAACTCCGTATTATAATGCAATTGGCCTTTAATTAAATTTCCTTGGATTTCAAAAGCAAATGTTAAATCATTTTTTAAACCTGCTATATTTTGGAACCGATGTATATTTTTTAGTAAAACTACTATATCAAAAATAGGGCAGCGATTTTGATTGTTTGGGATATTTAACAATTGCATTAAGTCATCTAAAGGATAATTTTGATGAATGTATGCTTCTATTGTTCTTTCTTTAATTTGGAGTAGACAATCTTTAAATAGAAGTTGATTAGTCACATTCAAGCGCAGAGGAATCAGTTTATTAATTAAAGATTCATCACTAGCTTCTGGTTGATAAATCGGTGAGCCGATAATTACATCATTATTCCTGGTAGACTTTTGTAAAAATATACTAACTGCCGTGAGCAGTACTAAGTAGGTAGAGAAATTAGAGTTTTTAGTCAAACTCAAAATTGCTTGAGACAAGTCACTTGATAATTCAAAACTGAGCGAATTTTTATTACCTGCGTAAATAGGAGGTCTGAAATAATCTGTAATAAAATTTGTCTCTGGTAGTTCTCCAGATAATTGATTTAACCAAAAAATCTTCTCGGTAAATAAATCTTCAGCTATCAAGTTCTCTCTAATTTGAGTTGAAATCATCACTTATCACCTTAGACTTTTTTGAATTGCCACATCTAATTAGTCATCAAAAATTCATTTTGACAAACAGTCCTCAAAAGCTTGCTTAATGATTAAACATCCCTTTTGCAAGGTCATCATTTCAATTGTCAAAGGAGGCAGAATTTTGATAACAGTATCATTCCTACCTACAGTCTCAATTATTAAACCTAGTTCAAAGCAACGTGATGTCACCTCTTTAGCAAAACTACTATCGCCAAAATTAGCAACATCAATACCCCAAATCATTCCAATTCCCCTGATTTTTATATTTTCATTGATTGGTGCTATGTTCTCTATTAAAAAATGTTTTAAAAATGACTCTTTAACTTTGACATCCTGTTCAAGATTGCTACTTTCTCTATACTCTAAAGCTGCTGTTCCCCCCACAAATGCCAACTGATTGCCTCTAAAAGTGCCAGTATGCTCACCAGGCTCCCAGATATCTAATTCGGGCTTAATTAGTAATAGAGACATTGGAAACCCGTAACCACTGATAGATTTTGAAAGTACAATCATATCAGGGACTATATCTGCTCGTTCAAAAGAGAAGAAAGACCCAGTTCGACCACAGCCGACTTGAATATCATCACAAATTAATAAAATTTCATGTTTGTCACACAACTTTCTTAGTCGTTGTATCCATTCAATTGGTGCTACAATAATTCCTCCCTCAGCTTGCACAGTTTCAAATATTATGGCTGCTGGTTTTTCAATCCCAGAGTTTACGTCATTCAATACCGATTCCATAAATTCTATGGTGTCAAAGCTTTCCATAAATCCATAAGGATAAGGCATAAAGGTGACACTATTGGATGTACCAATTGCCCCAGAGCGAATGGCGGTATTGCCGGTAATCGATAAGCTACCTAATGTCATGCCATGATAAGCCCCCATAAAGGAGAAGATTCCTGGCCTTTTTTTGATTTTTCTAGCTAATTTTAAAGCAGCTTCAACGGCATTGGTTCCAGTCGGCCCACAGAACTGAATATGATAGTCTAGTTTTTTTGAAGTTAATATTCCCTCAGAAAACCTAGTCAAAAACTTCTCTTTGGCCGATGTATACATATCCAAACCATGAGCAATGCCATCGGCAGCTAAATAAGACAGAACCTTTTCTTTTATATAGTTATTATTATGTCCATAATTTAACGCTCCCGCTCCCGCAAAAAAATCAATATATTCTTTACCTGATTCCGAATAAACTATAGACCCTTTAGCTCGATGAAATATATCAGGGAAATTACGACAATAACTTCTGACTTTCGATTCACGTTCTTCAAAAATATTCATGATCGTTACTCTCTTGGAGATACTTTAGTCTTAGTATTTTAAGAATTTCAATCCGATCTGACTAGAATAAATTCTTGTGCAACCACTAAAAGTGAGTCTGAATTAATGAATTAAAATCAATCATTCTCAACTTATTTAAGAAACATAATTGAGATAAGACTTATAAAACCTAAAAATCATCTGTGGCGGGATTTTAAAGACTAATCCCAATAGTAATAACAAGTTGTAATATGAGTTTTTTGCTGGCATTCCACGCATACTGGCTGCTAGAGCATCTAAGACACTTTTTTCGGTGTGCCAATCAATATTAAAAGAAATCGATGTATCTAAACTTCTAACATGATGCAGTGTCCCAGGAGGCATATATAAAATATCGCCAGGATTTACGATAAATTTAATTGGCCTTGCATATTTGTATTGAGGATATTTATTAAAATCTGGCTTTTCTGGATCAATCAGAAACCATCGCCAACCTTGACGATAACAATATTTTGCATCTTCCGGCTGTAGTAGAGTAAATTGTTTTCGTCCAACAATTTGAAAAAAAATATTGTTAGTCAGAAGGCAATCAAAATGTAGTGGGGTAATGCTTTTAGAGGAACCTATGAAAAATTGACAGTAACGCCACCATTTGTAATGATACCATTTTGGCAAATAATTTAGAGGAAACGGTTGAACATCTTCTATTAGTGCAGGGATTAAACTAAATAATGGTAGATCATGACAATAAGGTGGTAAGTCATTATTATCAGGATTATTTTCAAAAGAACTGATAAGTTTTGCGTATTCTTCTATAGTAACTCTAATTAAGTCGATTCCTTCAGTCTTACTAAATTTTTTTGCATAAATTTTCAGACTAGGAAAAATATTTTTAAAATATTCTAGTGACCATTTCTCAAAGCTATCCCAACTTTCAATAACACCTGAGATAATGACTGGTTTTCCCTTTTGAACATATTCTCTTTGAAATTCATCATTTGAAAGTTTATATCGACGTTCTATTTCGGTGGAAACGATCATAAATTGCTTTGGTTTTTTGATAACTTTATTTAGGCTGAACAAAAGAGACAACTGACAACACTTAGAATTCCAAGTTTTTTTAGTGTAATCTTAGTTATGTAATTGCTCTAAACAAAATTAAAGGCAACTTCTTTTTCTAATTTTGAAGCTAAATGCTGTTGCTTTGATGTCAGTAAAGACAAGTCCTTCAAGTTTGCTTCAGGATGAGTGACGATATCTTGGAGCAATATTTCAAAATGCTGCAATATTCCCGTAATTGTGGCAGTGTCAAAACGGCGGAAATCATAGTCGATGCCAATACAAAAATTTGAGCCAGGATATACAGCGATCGCTATGGGATAATTCGTTTTATAAAAGCTACTTGAATTCGAGAATATCGTTGCATTCTCAACCTCAAGACTTCCCTGCCAGTCTCTTAAAACCCGATCTATTGGTGCATTTTCATAAACTAAGATACTCTCGAACAGGGGTAGACTTCGTGGCACTTCACTCCATCCTTGAATGTCTACTAATGGAGTCCATTCATACTGACGCATCTCAACTAGTTGTTCTTGAAGTTGTTTTAGCCACACCAGTAGAGATTGTTCAGGATTCACATTCACCCATACAGGTAAAGTATTGACAAACAGCCCAATAATTGGCTCTTCTGTGACTAATTCTATGGGACGACCAGCAACAGTACACCCATAAACGACTTGGTTTTCACAACTGTAACGACTAAGAAGTATAGCCCAGGCTCCTTGAAATAGCGTACTCAGAGTTAGATGATGTTGCCGTGCTAAAGATTGCAGTGCATCTGTGGTTGCTGGCGATAAATAAATTCGTTGTTCTTCATATATTTCTTTCTGGCTAGACAAATTTTCTACATCTAGATACTTTAGGAAAGTGGGAGTTTTTAAGCCGCTAAGTGTTTGCCGCCAGAAAGTTTCAGCACTGGCTATGTCTTGCTTTTGCAACCAATCAATATATTTTCTGTAAGGAATGCTGGGTACTAAAGATACATTCTCACCCTGGCAAAGACCTTCGTAAAGTTGAACAAACTCTTTCAGCACTAATGGTACTGACCACCCATCTATGATCAGAAAATGTCTGCTCCAGATAAATTGGTAAAAGTCTTCGCTGAGGCAGATGAGAGTCAGGCGCATCAGGCATTCTTGAGACAAATCAAAACCCCGCTTGCGATCGCTCTCCAGAAAAGACTTTAATTGTTCTTGTTGTGATTCTAAATCTATGTCCCGCCAATCTTGCTGCTCTAGAGGCACTCTTACTTGCCGATACACTACTTGTTGTGGCTTGTTAATGTCTTCCCAATAAAAGCCAGTACGTAAGATGGTATGTCTCTCGATAACTTGCTGCCAAGCCTGCTCGAAAGCCGTAAGGTTTAGATGCCCACGGAATACAAAAGGCATCTGGAAAAAATAGATTCCAAATTCAGGAGTGTATAAACTATGGAAGAGGATACCCTTTTCTATGGGTGAGAGTTCATATATATCTTCAATATTTTCTGTTTTCATTTGCTTGTTTTTTTATTTTCTCGATTGATTTTTGCTAGCAATTTATCGAGGTCACTTTGACTGAAGTTTGCATTCGGAAAGTCAGAAGGTGTATAACTTCCGGTTTGAGCAGATTGACAATGGGCAATAAGTGCTTGTAATTTCTCCACAAACTTCGCAGCCAGCTGTTCAATCGTGGCTCGCTGATAAATTTCTGTGCTGTAATTCCACTTGAGTTGCAGTTGAGAGCCAAGCACAAAACTGTTGATATTTAGTTGATTGCTTTGTGGACTGGGGTTGCTAATGAAGTTTTGGTTGACAACTTTAAATAGAGATGCATTGGGGAGAATCTGGTCAACCTGACCCTGGTAATTAAAGCTCACCTGGGCAGTGGGGAGAAGGTTTTGCGGTTTTGCGGTTACGGAGGAGTTGCTCAAATAACGAATGCTATGCTTAGGGACGCTCCTAAGTTGCTCTTTGATAGCTTTGAGAGCTTCCCCTGAGTGGGAAATTCCTGCCAAAGTTAATAGTACTGGGAAAATAGTTGTAAAACAGCCAACTGTCCGTGAGTAGTTGATATCCTCAGTGATGGACTCTCGTCCAGGTTCTGCCAAATCTAATAACACCGATTTGCTACCTGTCCACTGGGCAAAAGTTTGTACTAATGCCGTCAGCAGTACATCGTTGATTTGGGTATGATAAGCTACTGGTACATCCTGCAATAATGCTTGAGTTTCTGCAATACTCAAAGAGACTAATACACTATCATTTAATGCCCCACTTTTAGCACCGTCGGGATCATCTATAGGTACAGGTGAAATGGAGTCATCAGATGCTTGCAACCAATAGTCTGACTCTTGCTGAAACTGAACTGTCTGGGCATACTCTTGAAGAAACTTAGACCATTGCTGAAAGGAGGTTGTTTTTGCGGGTAGCTTAACTGACTCTCCCTGACTCAACTGCTGATACACTTGCTGAAAATCTTCCAGCAAAATTCGCCAAGAAATATCATCCACCGCTAGATGATGAATAACCCACAGCAGGCGTTGTGGCTGGTTGACACCGAAGTTAAACAGCGCCACACCCATGAGCAAACCTTCTGTAATGTTCAGACTCGTCTGTAGTTGAGTAGCAGTGGTTTCAAAGGCGATCGCTTGTTGGCTTACTGACAATGCTGATAAGTCTGCATAGGAAAAAGGTACGGCTTTAAGTTCATCCACTCCAGCGTTCACTTGCTGCCAACCTGATTCATCAGGGATAAACTTCAAGCGTAGGGCATCATGGTGCGATCGCAATTGCTGTATTGTTTGCTCCAGTATATCTGGGGCAATTTCTGCTGGTACTTCTAGTAGTAAGGACTGATTGCATTGGTGTGGATTGTCTAAATGCTGCTCCAAAAACCAGTGCTGAATTGGCGTCAGAGGAAATGAACTTGTTACAGTTTCTTGTTTAGCTTTTAGAGTTAAGGCTGTACCTGCAATCACAGCCAATCCCGCAATAGTCGGGTTCTGAAATAACTGCTTGGGGGTTAGTTGTAAACCTGCTTGGTTGAGTTTGGCGATGATTTGAATACTAATAATCGAATCTCCACCCAGTTCAAAGAAGTTGTCATAAATTCCTACCTGCTCAAGTTCCAACACCCCAGACCAAATTTTGGCGATCGCTTCTTCAATGGGATTGCGAGGAGTGACAAATTTTCCGGCTAACTCTGGTTTAACACTCTCAGGATTAGGCAATGCTTGACGGTCTACTTTGCCGTTGGGGGTTAGAGGCAATGCTTTGATCTGCACAAAAGCAGCCGGTAGCATATATTCCGGCAGTTTCTCTTTGAGGAAGTTCCGCAGGTCGTTAACCGCAGATTCAGATTGCTGATTTGAGACAAAATAAGCGATGAGACGCTTGTTACCCAAATTGTCTGGCCGTGCTAATACAATGCTTTCTTGGATAGCAGGATGTTGTCTTAATACTAACTCAATCTCAGCAAGTTCGATGCGGAAGCCACGAATTTTAACTTGGTCGTCGATTCGTCCCAAGAATGCAATGTTGCCGTCAGGGAGATAACGAGCTAAATCTCCAGTCTTGTAGAGGCGAGAGTACTTTGTACACGCTTTGCGATCGCAATTGTCTTCTTTGGCTCCTCTGCTTCTTTGGAAGGGGTTGGGAATAAACCGCTCCCTCGTCAGTTCTGGATGGTTAAGATAGCCCCGCGCTAAACTATTTCCGCCAATATAAAGTTCTCCAGACACTCCCAGAGGTACAGGTTGCAGATAATTGTCCAGAATGTAGACCTGGGTATTTGTGAGTGGACGACCGATGGGCACATAATCAGATTTATCCCCCATTGGCTCACCTTCAAACATGAAGGTTAAAACCCCCACAGTTGCTTCTGATGGCCCATAGTGATTGAAGATTTGACACTCTGGTGCGTATTGCTGGAGTTTTACAGCTAATTTCCAATTTAGCGCCTCTCCACCTAGTATCAAGCGCTTTTTAGGTAGGATTTTTTCAGGTTGGGAGGCACTTAACAAAGCATCTAAGTGAGATGGAACAATTTTAAGACAGTCGATAGGATGGCGATCGCTATAATCTGCTAAAGCCTCTGGACTAGTTGCCCGTTCCTGGGAGATGACGTGAAGACATCCCCCTGTACATAAAGCCGGAAATATCGCTGTATTACCTAAATCAGCAGCAAAGGTGGAAACGGTTGCAAAGCTGGCATTAGCAGGCAAATCTAATTTCTCTTGAATACTATATAAATAGTTGAGGAGTTGCTGATGCTCAACAGCCACACCCTTGGGTTTGCCGGTGGAGCCGGAAGTGTAAACTACATAAACCAAATTTTCTGGAGTTGCAACTTTTTGCAAATTCTCATCTGATTGTTGACCAATTACACCCCAATCGGTGTCTAGACAGATGATCGGCGCTTGTGTTTTAGAGAACAGTTGAGTTAAGTGCTGTTGGGTCAAAATCAGGGAGGAATCAGCATCTTGCAACATGAAAGCTAAACGTTCAGCTGGTAGTAAAGGATCTAAAGCAAGATAGGCTCCACCCGCTTTCAAAATTCCCAAAAGACCAACGATCATTTCCAGCGATCGCTCGACGCACAGTGCCACAATTGTTTCGCAACCAACGCCTACGGTTTGTAGATGGTGGGCAAGTTGATTGGCACGGCTATTAAGCTGGGCGTAACTCAATTGCTGGTTTTCATAAACAACAGCTACCTGTTCTGGATAACGCTCTACCTGCTGTTCAAATAGCTCGTGGATGCATTGATGTTGGAAGTGGTTGGTTTCGGTTTTGTTAAATTCAAATAGTAGTTGCTGGCGCTGATCTGGGCTGAGGATGTTTAGTTGGGCGATCTTGTTTGTGGGATTATTAATTGCACTAGCTAACACAGAGTTGAATTGTGCTGCCAAGCAATCCATATCTTGGTGAGTAAATAAGTTGGCATCATAGTGTAACTCTGCTGTTAGAGAATCATCCCCATGCAAACAGGAGAGTTTGACTTGGAATCGCTCAATACAACCGTACTGCTTATTAATAGAAAATGTGACATTATCAGCCAAATACTTAGTAGGCTGCAATCCAAAATCAAAAGCAAATGGGAAAAATGACAATTCTTGACTCTTCCCATTACTAGAGACAACTTGTTCCCAATTAAAAGTCTCTTGCCATTGATAAACCTCGCTAATCTTTTTCTCAATTTGTGGCAATATTTCCGCAAATGTCGCATTTTCATCGAAATCAGCAGCGACAGGGAGATATTTGGCCAGTAATCCAATTGCTGGCTTTAATTCTTCATAATTTCTGCCGTCACAGCAAATTGCGATCGCCATCTCCGACTTGTCGAGCAAACGCCAAATTAATATCTGCCAGCAAGCCATTAAGACTGTCGCCACACTCACAGCATTTGTCTGTGCCAGTGCTTGAATCTTATCTACTATATCTGGATGGAAGTGAATATCAATAAATTGGGGTTGAAAGCCGATGTTGGTGGGCAGAGATTTTTCTCTAGGTAACTTTCCTTTCAACAAATTTGAAATATTCTGCTTGCGCCAATACTCTCTAGCAATTTCCGTATCTTCTCCTTCAAATAATTCAATCTGCCATGCGGAAATATCTGCATATTGCAAAGGTTCATTTGGTAATTGTTGTTGATGCAAACAAGCAGTGTAAGTATCACTTATTTCTCGCACCAAATTATTAATTGATATTATATCTGCACAAAAAGATGGCAGACCCAGCATTAAAATATTTTTAATTGGACAGAAACTAATTAAACTTATATCTAAAACACTACCATTCTGCCAATCAAAATTTATCTGTTTATATAGCTGAAATAAATTAGCAATTTCACCTTGTTGTTTTTCTAAGTCTCGATCATGAAAATTGTAGTAATTAATAGATACCGAACTATTCTCATGGATAACCTGTAAAGGAATGTTCATTTCCTTTAATGCCTGCAAGTTAGTTCGGAGAATTTCGTGTCTATCAACAATTTTTTGTAAGGCAACTTCGAGAATTGAATATTTGATATCTCCTTCAATTAAGACTGCACACTGAACAAGATAGGCTTGGCGATCGCTTTCTTGTGCCAACAGCCATAAACGCTTTTGTTGAGGTGAAATTTGGAATCCTTCTATAGCAGAATTTTGCATATTTACCATCCATCACTAATTTTTATGACGCACAATACGGCTCTGCCATACCTACAAGCACTTTTCTATCTCCAATAAACGGCTTACGTCCATGAGCAGCTAGCATATTGTCGAGCATTAAAATATCTCCTTCCTGCCAGGAGAACGTTACTGATTCTTGTTGATATATTTGATTAATTTCTTCGATTACTGATGTTTCAATTTTAGAACCATCACCATATAAAGCGTTGCGTGGTAAATCTTCTTCTTTTAGCACCGAAAGTAGAGAATCGCGGACTGCTGTTTTTAAGTTGGAAATATGAAACAAATGTGCTTGGTTGAACCACACCATTTCACCAGTTCGCGGATGAGTAGCAATAGCTTGACAGACTTGACGTGTTTTGAGATTAGTTTCATCTTGCCACTCAAACTCGATATTAGCATGACGACAATAACTTTCTACCTCAAGTTTTTTAGTGGTTTGAAAGACATTTTGCCACTGTAAATCAAGTCCTTGTCCGTAATTACGGACATACATAACTTTTTTGAGAATGAATTGCTCTTTGATTTTTGGATCGAGCTGTTGAAATACTTTTCGACTATCAACAATTGGTGTTTCCCCGCCTTCTGTTGCCGCCTTTACACAAAAAAAACATATTTTTTTTGGCCAGCTTCGGGCGTATGCCATTTCATTGTGTAAAGGAATTGATTCTTCTGCGGGGTATTCAGTTGATGTATATATATTACCACTTACTTGGCTGCGAGGAGTTGACCCATAAGAATATTCAATTAATTCTCCAGAAATAGTTTTAATTAACTGTTCAAATTCCTCAACGGCTTTGATATTAAAGTTACGAAAAAGAATTCCTCCATATTGGAATAATTGAGCTTCTAGCCAATCCCGATTGTTGTTTACCCAGGTTATCAAGTTTATGCCATTGACATAAGGTTTAATAATTAATGGTAAATGCTGTTCTGGCAGAATAAACTCTGTTTTTATGAGTTCTTCTGGCGACACAATGATTGGTTTTCGTCTACCTGATTTTAAATTCATTTGTTTTCGGCGTCAGTTGTAATTAAAACTATTTTTTCTAAATCTGACCATTGCCAGTAATTGCTTTGCGCGTTACCTGTCCTAACTTATGACGACGCACTGTTTGAAAATCTTGAGTTTTAAGTATTTGCTGTTGTTTTTCAGCTTCATTAAGAATTTCCACCAGTTGACTCAACTTGATATCAGGCTGTGCAACAACTGTGGCTAAAATAATTTCAAAAAGTTCCGACATAGAAGCGATAGTAGTAGCACGAAACAAGTTTGTTTTGTACTCAAAGAAACCTTTTAGTTCCTCTGATGTTTCTGAAATATCGAGCTTCAAATCATGCCGTACCATTCCGCTTTCAGTCTCTACAAGACTAAGTTTTAGTCCGGAAAACTTCAGTACTGAAATCGGGGTATTGTGGAGGACAAACCATACCTGAAATAGGGGTGTGTGATTGAGGTTCCGTTCTGGTTGTAATTCTGCAACTAGTCTTTCAAAAGGTAAATCTTGGTGAGCGTATGCAGCTAAAGCGACTTCCCTCACTCTTTGCAGTAAATCTCTAAAGCTGGGGTTATTTGAAAGATCAATACGTAATACTAAGGTATTAACAAAGAAGCCTATTAGCTCTTCTATCTCACTAAAATTGCGGTTAGCAACGGGAGAACCGACAAGAATATCTTCTTGAGCAGTGTACCAATACAACAACGTATTAAAAGCCGCTAGTAAAGTCATAAAGAGAGTGACTTCTTGCTGCTGGCTCAGAGATTTGAGGGATTTGGACAGTGTTGGAGAAAGTGCGAAAAAGTGCCTTCTGCCAGCAGAACTTTCTACCTGAGAATGTGGTTGATCTGTTGGTAAAAGCGCAGTCTTAGCACCGTCCAGATGCTGCTTCCAATAGCCCAACTGAGTATCAAGTATTTCTCCTTGCAACCACTGTTGTTGCCATACAGCGAAATCTGCATACTGGATGGGGAGTTCCTTGAGTGGTGAGGGTTTTTCACGACAAAAAGCTTCGTAAAGTGCTGTCAGTTCTCGAATAATCACATCACCAGACCAGGCATCACAGATAATGTGGTGCATCGTGAATAACAGAACATGTTCAGCCTCAGCGATTTGCAGCAGCTTAACTCGCAATAGTATTCCCTGTGACAGGTCAAAAGGTTGTCGGGCTTCTTCCTTTGCAAAATATTGTACCGACTGCTGCCGCTCACTTTCTGATAACTTTCGCAGGTCAATCACAGGCAGTCTCAACATCAAATCCGAAACTTTAACTTTCTCCTGCACGGGTTGCCCTCCCACTGTTTTAAAACAGGTTTGCAGTACTTCGTGTCGTTGCTGGATTAGATTAAGGCTTTGTTCGAGTGCTTTCACATTCAGGAGTCCCTCGAATGATATGGCAATGGGCATATTGTAAACAGGGCTGTGTGGATCTAATTGGTGAAGAATCCACAGCCGTTGCTGATGAAAAGACAAGGGGAAGCAGCTTGGATCTTGTCGTTTTGGAATTGATTTACTATTGACGGAACTTAAACCCTTGTGTTTCAAACGCAGTTCAAATAGTGCGCGTTGTTCTGGAGAAAGAGCAGCAATTCTTTGAGAAATATCATTCATAAAAGTTAGATATTTTCATGCTTTTTGTTGTGAGAGAAACACTTACATAGACAATATCTTGAAATGATCCTAAAAACTTGTTTGTGATTCTTTAGCAAGCAGTTCTTTAATTCCAGCGACTGAAAGATTTTCTACCTCTGCTAACATCTGAATTATCTCATCCATTTGTTCTGGTTTCAACTGTTTTTCCTGAATGACAGTAGTCAGTTCAGCAACAGTAGGGTTATCAAATAATAAAGAACGTAGGGGCAATTCTACTTGGAAGGTTTCCCGGAGGCGGGAAATAGTTTGAACAGCGAGTAAAGAGTGTCCGCCTAACTCAAAAAAGTTGTCGTAAATCCCCACTTTTTCAATGCCTATGAGTTCTTGCCAGATATCTACAATTTTTTGCTCAATCTGATTGCGGGGAGCGACATAAGTATTTCCTTGAAGAGGTCGCGGATGTCTGGTAGCAGATAATTGTCTATTATTCTCTGATTGTTGGCTAAGAGAACTTGATACAAGGAAGTTATTAGTTTCGTCAATGACGGCTTGTAAATCTTGGGTTGAGACTACGACTTGAGAGAGCGAATTCTCCAATATTCGGCTAAAAGCATCCACAGCTTCTACAGATAAAAGCCCATTTTTAACATTTTCTTCACGCCACTTTTTGAGTTCGTCAGGAACGGTAGTATTCACCGCCATACCGACTTCTTGCCATGCATCCCAGTTGATTGACATTGTGAATTGACCATTTCTAGAAGTATTGCGGTGAGCAAAAGCATCTAAAAATGCATTAGCAGCACAATAGTCTACCTGTCCTAATCCTCCTTGGATTGAGGTCAGGGATGAACAGAGAACTAAAAAGTCTAAATTTACATCCTTAAGGACATCATTTAGTACTGATGTCCCTCTGACTTTGGGCGCAAAAATACTCTCAACAATTTCTGGTGTTTTGAGTTGAATCATGCCACCACCAGCAACTCCGGCGGCGTGGATAACACCATGAATCTCACCGAAGTGTTCTAATGATTGAGCGATCGCACTACGCATTTGCTCATGATTAGTCACATCACCAGATAATACCAGTACTTCAGCCCCTAGTGCTTCTAACTGTTGGACTTTTTGAATCTTACAGCTAGTAGTATCATCAGCATCATCAGTTGTCAGCCATTGTTCCCACTGTTCTTTTGCAGGTAATCCAGAGCGTCCGACTAGAATCAGCTTGGCTTGTAACGTCTTGGCAAGGTATTCAGCAAGTACTAAGCCTATACCTCCCAGCCCACCTGTAATTAGATAAACTCCCCGTTGCTGCAAATGTGTTTTGCTTGTGGTAGCTTTTTGTAAAGAAACTGGTTCAAAAGTTTGAACCCAGCGATGATTGTGACGGTAGGCAATCGTTAAGTTGTCTGATGCTGTTAGTTCTGCAATCAACTGTTCTACAACTTGGTTTGTTCCTGATTCAGACAACACTACATCAACTAGCTGACAGGTAATGTGGCTATATTCTTGAGGTATAACTTTACATGGACCTAAACTTATAGCCTTTTCAGGAGATAACTGTTCATCGCCAGTGATGTCGTATAGATGATTAGTGACAACTAAGAGTTGAATAGAATTACTTAGCTGCTGTCCAAAAGCTGGCGCTAAGTAAATCAAACTATCAAAACTTAGATTTTGGATGGTTTCCAATGACTGAGGTGGCGATTGAGTAATCCCCCACAAATGGACGATCGCATTCGGTGTTTTACCTTGTTCTTTCAATGTTTGAATCAAGGCGTTATAGTCTTGCTGCCGAGCCTGATTGATAGTGTAAGTATTGCTATCAAGTTGGTTAAACTCTTCTCCCACTTGAATAGCGATCGCATCATGTCCAGATTGCCGCAAGCGTTGGATAATTTGTGTACCTATCCCACACTCATCAAGGAATACCAAGTAACAACCAGACGGAATCTCTCTTGTTTTGACTAGAGGAACTCTTTTCCAAGAAGGAACATAAAACCAGTCTGTAATATTTGACTTTTTACCCAGTTTGCTTTGCTTTTGAGTGAATCCGGCAACTTGTGCTTCCGGTTCTTTCCAGTAACGCTGACGCTCAAACGGGTAAGTAGGTAAAGGCACGCGGTAACGTCGTTCCTGAGCATAAAAATTAAACCAATTTACTGAAACTCCTGCCAACCAGAGCCGTCCTAAAATGTTGAGTAAGAAGGCTACATCTGAGTTTTTATCGTTGGGATGGCGTAGAGAAGGTAATACTACTTGTCTTGCGGCTTGATGAGAATGCTGTTTAACCAGAGTACACAAAGTCCGCCCAGGGCCAACTTCTAGGAGGATGCGATTTGGCTCTTCAAGCAATGCACAGATACCTGAGCTAAAGCGAACTGTTTGCCGTAAATGCTTTGCCCAGTAATTTGGATTTGTAGCTTGTTCTGCGGTGATCCAAGTGCCAGTGAGGTTGGAAACAAAAGGAATTTTTGGAGGATGTAGTTTGATTTGACTAACTTTATTTTGGAACAACTCCAAGATGGATTCCATCATTGGGGAATGAAAAGCATGGGAAGTATATAGATGACGACACTCTATATCTTGGAGCTTGTTGTGAAATGCATCTATAGCATCATCAGTTCCCGAAACCACACACAATGCTGGTGCATTGCTGGCAGCGAGGGATAATTTTTCATTCAGCAGAGGTATAACTTCTTCCTCTGGCAGTGGTACGGAGAGCATAGCACCAGATGGTAGTTGTTGCATCAGTCGCCCACGAGCCGCCACCAGCCCCAAAGCATCGCCAAGAGACATAACACCAGCTAAACAAGCGGCGACATATTCCCCAATACTATGCCCGATCATCGCCTGGGGAGAAATGCCCCATGACATCCATAACTGAGCCAGAGCATATTCAATCACAAATAGTGCTGGCTGAGTAATATCAGTTTGTTGTAGTTTTTCTGCTGTGCCTTTTGACTCAGACTCGCTCGGATAAATGAGCGATCGCAAATCCAAACCTAAATCAGGTTGAAGCAATTCACAACACAGATCCACCTGTTCTTGAAAAATCGGCTCAGTCTGGTATAGTTCTTTACCCATATCCACATATTGAGCGCCCTGTCCAGGAAACATAAACGCGATGGAGCGATCGCCACTTTCGAGTAAGTGAGTGAAAACTCTTTGAGGATCTGGCTGCTGTAAGGCGCTGGTTGCATCTTCGATATCCTGGCACACCAATACGCAACGATGATTGAATTCCCTGCGTCCTACTTGCAACGTATGCGCCACATCCGCCAGGGTAATATCGGGATGTTGCTTGAGGTATTGAAGCAGATTTGCTGTTGCAGTTTCCAAAGCGGAGTCTGTTTTGGCAGAAAGTACCAATAACTGCCAACGGCGAGAGGAACTGGAAGCTGGTAACGCTGGTGCCTCTTCCAGAATTACATGAGCATTAGTCCCACCAATACCCAAGGAACTGACTCCAGCCCGACGAGGGGTAAGTCCGGTTTTCCATTCTGTGAGCGTTGTATTAACGTAAAAAGGACTATTGGCGAAATCTATTTGGGGATTAGGTTGCTCAAAATTTAAGCTGGGTGGTATCTGCTGATGTTTAAGGGCTAGAACTGTTTTAATCAGTCCTGCAATCCCAGCAGCTGCGTCCAAATGACCGATATTTGTTTTTACTGAACCGATGGCACAAAAGCCCTTTCTATTTGTACTTTCACGAAAAACCTTTGTTAAAGCAGAAATTTCAATGGGATCGCCTAAGATAGTTCCTGTCCCGTGAGCTTCTACATAGCTAATTGTTTCAGGTTCTAGCCCAGCTAAAGCAAGTGCTTCTGCGATCGCATCTGCTTGTCCGTTAACGCTGGGTGCTGTGTAACCAACTTTACCAGAACCATCATTATTGATGGCGCTACCTTTAATTACAGCATAGATATTGTCACCATCAGCGATCGCCTCAGCCAACCGCTTTAAAACCACAATTCCTACACCATTACCAATAATTGTTCCCTTAGCTTTGGCATCAAAGGCACGACAGTGACCGTCGGGTGATAAAATACCCCCTTCTTCATACAAATACCCGGTTTTTTGGGGAATGTGAATAGATACTCCACCTGCTAAAGCGATGTCGGATTGGTAATTTAATAGACTTTGGCAAGCTAAAGAAATAGCTACTAAGGAAGTAGAACAGGCAGTTTGTACTGTCAGACTTGGGCCTGTCAGATTTAATTTATAGGAAACGCGAGTCGCCAGGAAATCTTTCTCGTTGCCAATTCCCTTTTGGAAAATGCTAGCCAATCCAGTGCGCTCGCTATTTAAATCCAATGATAAATAATTATTTGAACTAGAACCAGCATAAACTCCAATCCGACTTTCGCAACGTTGGGAGTCATAGCCAGCATTTTCTAATGCTTCCCATGCATTTTCTAAAAATAAACGATGCTGCGGGTCTGTAATTTCTGCTTCTTTGGGATTCAAGCCGAAGAATGAAGCATCAAATAAATCTATATTTTTTAATATAGCAAGCTTTTTTACATAATTAGAATTACTAAGTAATTCTGGATCAATTCCAGAGGCAATTAATTCTTCATTCGTGAAAGTAGATATTGATTCTACTCCAGAGCGTAAATTTTCCCAAAAATCTTCAATATTGTTAGCACCTGGAAAACGTCCTGATATGCCAATAATTGCTATTCCTTCTAGAGAATTTGGCGTTTCTGAAATACTCATAAATTTATCCTTAATGCCGATTTATTTTGTCTGCTGATAGCCAATTTTTGCTGTTGATATCGTGCCTTTCTACTTATTTACGTGACTTATGAGTTTGCTTTTGTCGGTTTAGAGCCAATTTCTGTTTTTCAGATCGATGATGAATCTCTTTAAAGGAATGTTGTTCTTGCTGTTCTTGACTAAGGTGTTTCGCCAACAAACTGATACTAGGATATTGAAACATTTCTACCACTGAGATATCGCGTTGTAATTTTTCTCGTAGTTGCGCGTTTACCTGAGAGATCAGTAAAGAATGTCCGCCCAGATCGAAGAAGTTATCGTTAATACTAACTTTCTCGATACTGAGTACTGTTTGCCACGTACTAGCAATGGTCTGCTGTAGCTCTGTTTCGGGAGCCACATAAAGGTTTTTTTGGGTAGAGTAACTTTCTGGCAACGGTAAGACGCGACGATTGACTTTGCCATTGGGGGTTAAAGGGAGCGCGTTTAAGAATATAAAAGCCGTTGGCACCATGTATTCAGGTAGTTTTTCTCTGAGGAAATCTCGGAGTTGAGGTACTCGTTCACGCGCTAAACTTCCTTGCCAAGGAGTGTTAGCGTAATCGTGCCAAAGACGGGACGAAGGAGGTACAGCAGCAGGCAAACAGAAACATCGAGCAGCATTCGGTGTAGAGCGCTTGAAGATCACGTCATAGCGATCGCCTGCACCATTACCTGACCAAGTAATTTGGACTGAGTAAGGGAAGTCTTTTTCTAATGCCCAGAAGACTTCTGGCTCTACGCCTTGATTTTCAAGAAAGCTTAAAACCTGCTTGATCTCGCCTACAGTTTCTGTTGCCCCACTATTTGCCAACCACTGCACGAGCTGAAGGTCTGCGATCGCACGGGCATTCGGTACACCCGTAAGACCTAAAAATTGGGGCGCAGTTTCTCCTAAGATGCGCCGGACTGAGGATAGGGTTAAATCTTCTTTGTTCCAATCGAGCCAGGTGATTTCCGTTGTCGGAGCTGCTTTATCGTCCACATGCAGAATCACATCATAACGGAATTTGGTTAATTCATTCTGGGAACAACCACGCTCTAGCAAAATATCAACATGACTAATTTTAGGTAGATGCTGTTTGAGGGCAGTAAAGAAAGCGGGATCGATGACTAATTGTTTTTCCCCAAACAACTGTTTTTGCACACGCTGTTGCAAGGTTTCTTTTGAGAGAGTTTCTGATGCCCGATAAAGTTGAACTGAGGCGTGGAATGCTTCCAATAAGGGGAGACTGCGAACATCTCCTAGAAAAATGAAGCCACCTGGTTCTACAGCATTGACTGCCTTTTCCAGAACCTGTAGCAAATAGTCAATGCTTGGGAAGTACTGAGCCACAGAGACAATTAACACCGTATCAAAGCTATTCTCTGCCACATCTTCAAAATCTAAAGCGCTTCTCTGGCTGAGTGTGACTCCTGCTAATGGCTGCTCTAGAGTGTCCAACTGCTGTTGGAGAACTTGCAGGGCATTTTGTGAAGGGTCTGTTGCCCAGTACTGCTGGCAATGAGGGGCAATACTCAAAAGCATCAGGCCGCTACCTCCACAACCGATTTCTAAAACCCGATTAGGCTGCAAAGCCAAGATGCGACCGGTGGTTTGCTCCATCCACTCGCGCACTTCTTCGTCTGGAATAGATGCCCCTGTGTAGCTGCTTTCCCAACCTTTGATATAGAAGCCGGAATGTTGAGTGGCATCAAACTTTTTATAGAGGCTATCAAAGACAGTTTGCCACTGCAAGGTTTGCTGAGTGTCTAAGGCTTCTACTGTTTCCGGCTGATATTGCCCAACGACATAAGCAATCAAGCGCTGATGGACTGAGCAATCGCTGTGAGCAACGACCACGGCTTCTCGAACACCTGGGTGTTGATTCAGTAAGGCTTCTATTTCTCCTAATTCAATGCGGAAACCCCGAATCTTGACTTGATGATCAATGCGTCCGATAAATTCGAGGTTGCCATCACTTAGGTAGCGAACTAAGTCACCTGTCTTGTAAAGACGCTCCCCAGATTTTGAACTGTAGGGGTTAGGAATAAACTTTTCTGCTGTTAAGTCTGGTCGGTTGAGGTAGCCTCGAGCAACACCGACACCTCCAATATACAATTCGCCAGGAGTTCCTACAGGCACGAGTTGTAGAGAAGGGTCGAGGACATAAGTTTGGACTTGGGGAATGGGTTTGCCAATCGGCACTTCCTCGGCTGTCGATCCTGATAAGTCACAGAATGTAGCCACAATTGTTGTTTCTGTAGGACCGTAGGTGTTGACAAGGCGGACTCGTTGACCAACTTGCTGCTGCCACGTTGTCAGGTGTTTTCTGTCGGCTCTTTCCCCGCCAATAATCACCAATCGCAAGGAATCGGGAAGTGCCAAATTTGCTGTTGCTAATTCAGAGGTAACTTGATGCCAAAAGGCGGTAGGTAAATCAAGGACAGTTACCCCCCAATCACGACACTGCTGTAAAAATCGAGGTATCGAACTTAGCATCTCATCTGTACGCAGGATGAGAGCAGCACCGCAGATTAGACAGGGAAAGATTTCTTCAGCAGCAGCATCAAAGCTGATGGAAGCGAATTGCAGCACGCGATCGCTTTGCCCGCCTTCTCTACGAGACGCTCCGCCAACAGCATCGCTTGCTTGTAGTCCATACTCTAAACAGGCAATTTTGGCATAGCTGGCTAAAGAGCGATGCTGAATCGTCACGCCCTTGGGAGTTCCCGTCGAACCAGAGGTGTAAATAATGTAGACAAGGTTTTCTAGTTGCGTCTGATTGAGAAGATTTTCCTGACTTTCTTGGGCGATCGTGCTCTTGTCTGTATCAACGCACACGACTTGTGACTCCAGCGCCGGCAGAACAGCCAGCAGTGATTGCTGAGTCACAAGGACTGACACCTGAGCATCTCTCAAGATTAAAGCCAGACGTTCTTTTGGATAGGCCGGATCTAAAGGTACATAAGCTCCTCCGGCTTTGAGGATCGCCAAGAGTCCAATCACCATCTCTAAAGAGCGCTCTATGCAGATTCCAACTAAAACTTCTGGCCCGACTTTGCGGGTTTTGAGGTGGTGTGCTAGTCGATTCGCCTGCTGATTTAATTCTCTGTAGGTTAAATGCTGGTTTTGAAATACCACTGCGATCGCATCTGGTGTTTGCTCTACCTGTGACTCAAACAGTTGATGAATGCATTGTTCGGATTGGGAAGGAATTAGGGATTGATTGCGACTAAGTTCTAGTAAATCCTGACGATCTGCTGCGCTCAAAAGTGGTAAGTCGGATAGCCGAGCTTGAGGATTAGCCGCAATGCCTGAGAGCAAATTCTGAAAATGCCTGAGCATTCGGGTAATGGTGACAGCATCAAAGAGGTCAGTATTGTAATAATATGATGCCGCCACTCCTTGCTCTGTAATCTCAATAGACAGGCTCAAATCAAACTGTGCTGTTTCGGTTTCTATTTTTAACAGGCTCAATGCCAAACCAGGCATTTCTGGTAACTGCGAGTAATCCTGGACATTGAACATGACTTGAAATAGCGGTGTACGACTCATATCCCGCTCTGGTTGCACTACTTCTACCAGTTGGTCAAAGGGCAAATCTTGATGTGTATAGGCTTCTACAGCTACCTTTTTTACCCGCGTCAGCAACTCGTCAAAAGTCGGGTTGCCGCTCATATCTGCACGTAACACTAAGGTATTGACAAAAAAGCCAATTAACCCTTTCACTTCTTCACGATTACGGTTAGCGATCGGTGTTCCGATCGCAATATCATCTTGTCCTGTATAACGGTAGAGAAAAGTCTGAAATGCTGCCAATAGCAACATGAATAAAGTTATACCCTGTTGACGAGCGATCATCTTCAGTTGCTTAATGACTGCTTCGGACAACTCGATAGATTGTTGAGCGCCGTGTGAAGTTTGCACCGCCGGCCGTGGTCGGTCAGTGGGTAGTTGTAATGCGGGTGGCATACCCTCAAGTTGTTGCTTCCAATAAGAGAGTTGATTTTGCAGAATTTCCCCTTCTAACCATTGTCGCTGCCAGTGTGCAAAGTCTTTGTATTGGATAGAGACTGACGGCAGAGGTGAAGAACTTCTGGTTAAGAATCCTTTGTACAGTAATGCTATCTCTTGTAAAAATACCTCAGCAGACCAGCCATCAGAGATTATGTGGTGCATCTCAAGCAAAAAAATATGCTCTTGGTTTGCTAGCCGCAAAAGTTGAGTACGTAACAATGGCCCCTGCGTTAGGTCAAAAGGTCGTTGGCTCTCTTGAGTCAAGAGTTGGCGAACTGCGGCATCGCCCTGTGATTCAATATTTTTTTGATGATCTATTACTGATAAAGATAATTTTAGAGAAGGAGCAATAATTTGCATCGGTTCTCCGTTAACTGTGGTAAAGGTGGTTCTAAGAGTTTCATGTCGCCGGATAATTTCGTTTAAACTTTGTTCTAATAAGGGAACGTCAAGCTTACCTTTAAGATTCACAGCTAAGGAAATATTGTAAGCTGGATTCCCTGGTTCCAATCGGTCGAGGAACCATAATCGTTGCTGGCCAAGAGATAGGGGATAAATTCCGGCTTGCTGGATTTGACTAAGAGATTCTGAGGGGGTGAAAGCCTCTGCTGTGATTTGAGCGAGTATCTTGGTGGAGAGCGATCGCAAACTCAATCCTTCAAAAAAGTCAGCTACGGATATGGTAACTTCCAAGTCAGTTTCAATTCGGTTTTTTAACTGGAAAACTTTTAGAGAATCGAGTCCCAAGGAGCTTAATGGCTGTTGAGGGTTGATTTCATCTGGTAGGATTGCAAACGCTCGCGCTATCTGTTCTTGAAGATAAGACTCTAATAGCGGCTGAGACTCTTGGGGAGCGATCGCTAACAGAGCTTCGCGCTGCAACCGATTCTCGTTTCCATCTATATCAATATCAATACTTTTCTGAATACTGCTGCCAACGATTTTCAGTTGATCTGCGAGAAAATCGGCTTTTGTTGCACGGCGTTGAATTTTGCCACTCGAAGTTTTCGGAAGACTACCTGGTTTAATTAGAATCACTGCATAGACTTGTACTTCATGTTCTTCGGCAACTGCCTGACGAATTGCTGCAATGACTTCCTCAAGATTTGGTTTAGCGCGAAACTCTAACTCTTGAACTACAACCAGTCGTTCTTCATTGCCAACTTCGACCGAGAAGGCTGCACCGCTACCTGAACGTAATGATGAATGGCTACGTTCTGTAGTTAACTCTATATCTTGTGGGTAGAGGTTGCGACCTCGGATAATGATTAAGTCTTTGGCTCGACCTGTGATGAAGAGTTCTTGATTGTGCAAAAAGCCCAAGTCACCAGTACGTAGAAATGGACCTTCCTGTATGTCTTTGAGGTAAGCGTGGAATGTTTGCTCTGTCTCTTGAGGACGATTCCAATAACCCTGACCAATACTAGGCCCTGATCCCCAAATTTCTCCTACTTCATTAGCTTGACAACGAGTTAATGTTTCAGGATTGACGATCGCTATCTGTTGTAAAGGTACGACTTGACCACAACTGACAAAGGTCTGGGTATGTTCACTCTCAGCACTAGCTTCTATTACCTGGTTGTTTGAGAGAGCAGATTTTTCTATAGTTATGATATCAGGTAAAGCTTTTTTGACTCCACCAGAAACTATTAAAGTTGCTTCTGCCATACCATAACAGGGGTAAAAGGCTTCACGACGAAAGCCACACTCAGCAAAGGCTGCGGCAAATCGCTCTACAGTATCCTGCCGGACTGGTTCAGCGCCATTAAAAGCCACACTCCAACTACTTAAATCAAGCGCTTCTTTTTGTTGTTGGGTAATTCTTTGAATACATAGTTCATAAGCAAAGTTGGGGCCACCGCTCGTGGTGCCTTTGTAGCGAGAAATTGCTTGCAACCAACGGTATGGACTTTGCAAAAAAGATGCTGGAGACATGAAGACGCAATGAAAACCACCATACAAGGGTTGCAAAATTCCACCAATCAGTCCCATGTCATGATATACAGGAAGCCAAGAAACAAACTGGCTCTCAGGTGAATGTTCCATCAACTGGTAAGTCACGGCGGCATTGTGCAGCAGATTGCCATGACTGAGCATGACTCCCTTTGGTGTTCCTGTTGAACCTGACGTGTATTGCAGAAAGGCTAAGGTATCTGCATTGATTACAGGTTGTTGCCAAGAATCTTCTATACCTTGTGTCAAGTTGTCGGTAGTCAGCCAGTCTAAATTTCCCAGGTTGGTTTTTTGAACAAATATTGATTGTAATGTGGGCAGTATTGCTGTTGTGGTGAGAGCGACCCTTGCTTGTGTATCTGTGCTAATAGCCTGTAGTCTGGGTATTTTGCGTTGATTTTGAGGCGGATAAGCTGGAACCGCTACTACCCCAGCGTAGAGACAACCAAAAAAAGCACTCAAGTAATCCAATCCAGGAGGATAGAGCAGTATGGCGCGTTTACCACTTAAATCAAGGGCTTGGAGTTGAGATGCGATCGCTCTAGAACGCCGATCCAACTCATAGTAGGTGAATGTTGCTTCTTGGGTTTCTCCATCTTCGAGAAAGGTAAATGCTTGTTTGTCCGGTTGCAATGCGCGATCGCGCAGAAGATCAACGACAGTCGCATAGTGTTGAGGAATTTCTTGTATGCTATTGAAAATTTTAGTCATTTTCTGCCTTAAGCATCTTTAAGCTGCACGTAAACAAAATTTAAACCATATTTAAATCTTGAGACTGATCCGGCGAATGGCAAGAATCAAATCTCTGTGGTTCATAATCTCCCCATCTTTGCGTCTCTGTAAACTATCAATATTTTCAGTGAGTCAATTCTCTAGAAGTATTCACCATCATTTCAGGAGACTTTATATAGGACTTACCCATTGGCAGAAAAGCCAAAATAGCAGGTATGCCTTTCAAGGCTTTGGGCTAGATTTCTCAACTACTTTTTGGCGATGCCCTTCGGCGCAGGCTCAGGGTAAGACCTGGGTTAGGCTACGCCTACCCACCTGACATATATATGGTAATCCAACTTTTTCATTAACTTTGCAAATAATTCTTAATTAGCTCATATATGTCACTCTAATAGGAATAAGTTGCATTTGACAAGCAATTAATGATAGGTATTAATTATCATTTGCGAGTATTTTACCGAGTTTACATATATATAGGACTTACGCAAAACTACACGCTGTAGGGGCAATTCATTGAAAGCGGCGGGAAACTCCATCCCCTCGTGGGTGGTCGAGGTTGCTCCCCCCAACCCTGGGGCATAGGGCATTGGTAACTTCTTCCCCATGCCCAAAAACTCCATTCCCTTGAGTGGGTGGAGTTTTTGATGAATGTCCGTTGCTATATTTCTCAACTAGACGAAGCTCAGAATATTTTACGTTCTTCTAGATGGGCAAGAATATCTGAGCGATCGCGCCACACAGGACGCAATTTTTTGTTGGCCAACATCTGTAACTGGTCGCTAATGTGGGGCGATCCAGGTTGAGTTGCATTACCATAGCTGGTGAGTGCCATTGCCCGTATAGGGTTGGAAAATTCAATTGCAGCCACATAGGAATCGCCTCCAACGGCTTGGAACGTTTGCTTTTCCCCTGGGGCAAAATTGAGTACACGAAAAATTCCCAGCTTGCCATCCCCACCATTAGCAGATAAATCCACATCACCCAACCGTAGCCGAAAAACCTTGCCCCACGGTACATCAAGCGCCCCATAAGTCTTTTGTACCTGGGCTGCGACTGCTTGCAGAGTTGCAACTGCGCTTTCAGGATTAGCTAAACCATCGGGTGTGGTGCGTGGAGATTTTTCATTCCAGGGTTTACTAAACATCTTATCTAAGTCCATCTGTTGTACCCAAAAGGCAAATAATACCGCCCCGCGACTATCTGCATTGGCTTGCCGATCCCAGGTTTCTAAGACATTAGCTGCTTGCTGCCCTAAGTTCTCACCGTACTTGCGTGCAGCCGGAATTAAATCATCCAAAATCCGATCAGCCAGTTCCATACGGGTAGAGTACTTGTCTGCAACCATTTTATCGAAAGAGATTTTTTTATCTTCAGCCAACATCCTTACAGAACGTTGGGAGCGGAAACTCATCAAATGAGGTGCCATGTAAGGCGGGTAATTATCTGCTTTAATGGCGGCTGGAAATGTAGTTGTCCAAGGTGGGTCATTTGTATTTTGCAACCAGCCACTCTTGGGGTCAACTATGCGCGGTAAATCTTGGTAAGGATGAATTTTTGTCCACAAGGTTTTAGATATATTTCCTGGGATGATGCCTTCCCAATATTTAAAGTCACCAAAGGAGCGCACTGGAACTTGACCGTTGAATAGGTGCATAATATGCCCTTCTCTATCGGCATACATCACCGTAAACATTGGCAATTGCAAGCGCTGGAGTGTCTTTTCAAACTCGGCAAGGTTTTTTGCTCGTGCCATATCCCACCACTGCTGGAGTACACCTGGTCGGTCAAGACCTGCAACTCTCAGCGCTACGGTTTTACCATTTTTCTCGACGATTACAGGCCCGTGGACAGAACTTTTCACTACTAATGGTTGCTCTTGCAAGGAGCCATCTTTCTGCTTCACCTTTAAGGAGAGGGTTTTGTTCTGGAAGTTACGAACTTTGTCATCAAAGCGGTACCCATTACCTGCGAGTGTGAGTTTATAAGCATCCCAACCATCATAGGTATTAACGGTGTGAGTCCAACCTAAGTTGTTGTTAAATGCGATCGCTAATACGGGAATACCAACAAGTGTTGCTCCATAAGCATCAATTTCTGGTGCGGTGATTTGGGCTTCATACCACAAAAATAAATCTGACCAAGGTAAGTGGGGGTTTGCCAACAGCATTGCCTTACCACTAGCAGAATGAGTTGGTGCGATCGCCCAACCATTAGATCCTGCTTGCAACTTTTCTTTGCTCAGGTCTAATACTTGCTCAGGATTGACCACAAAGGTGAAATTGAGTACCCGATGTAAGTGAGCCATGACATCTTCTGCCTTGATTGGTAGCACCACCTCAACTTCATCATCAATTAAGTTAGGATTTTGTTTTGCATAAGCATTGATCCCAGTAACAAAAGCATCAAGATAAGTGCGAAAAGTTGGACTCTGTGCCTTGTACCAAGAACGAGCGCGTTCTGGTACTCCCACAGTCTGTACCCAACGATCTGAATCCAGGTATTTCTCTCCCCAATATTCGGCCGCGCGTCCCCGTGCTTGACCATAGAGACGCAAAAGCAAATCTCCATGACTTTGCATTTGTGCCCAACCAAAGGCATAAAATGTACTCTGGTCATCTTTTCCGTAGATGTGCGGCACACCATAGCTATCCCATAATATCTCTGTGGATTTTGTTGGTACCGCTATAGTGCGGCTGCCTACAAACAAAACCAGTATCAAACTGAGTATTAAGGGTAAAATGCGTATTGATTTTCTTTTGTAAACCCTGAATAAAATATCAATTCTCATTAACACCACCATCTACAGATGTAACGCTTGGTTACTGAAACAGCTATTGATCAGTCAGGGAAATGGGACTAAGAAAAGCCCAAAGGCTTGTGTTCCCTCATTCCTAGCCTCCAGGCTGGGAATGTATTCCCAGAGGTTCTACCTCTGGTCAAGAAAAAGGACGCGGAGCCTCCAGGCTCTTAACCAGTCAGGGCAAGGGCTGTATTTTAACTTAGTGCCATTCATCAGTGAGGGATTGGGGATTGAGAAGAGATCAGAAAGTGAATTTTTCAATAATTCCCTTTTGTCCTCCATGTCCCCCCAATGGCCAGTACCTAGTTCCTAGTCCCCAGTAACCTTTTCGGTAACAAGGCAAAGCTGCACGCAAGTGACTTTGACAAAGCAGATTTAAGTTGATCTAACGATACCACTTTGTTGACAAATAATATCAAAGCTAAAACGGTATCTTTATTCTTTTTTCAAAAATGGGAAAGTTGTTGCTGGGGTCATACTTTATAACTGCTGAAATACTTACTGTATATGATTTTAGCAGCTATTGTTACATTTTGTGACAAATCCGCGATTAACCTCTTACGATGGGGAACCCGTTCAACGCAGTTCCTCACTAGTCCATAAATAAGATAATCTCAACAATTGGATGGATGATTTTTTGATTAATTATTTTCAATAGGCTTGCTAAATTACTGTAAATAGTTTTCAATAATTTTCTAAGGGTTCGCGCAATTAATTACAGTCTGATGGATCTGAAGAGAAAAATAATGAAGTTAGAGTGGCTTGTTTCCAGTATATTACTGACGTGTTCAATGGTTGCATTCGGCACAAATCCCACTAGAAGCGAAGAAATATCAACAAAGGAATTTCAAAAGCAAACACCAGATAGTACTACCACAAGTTATTCTCAACAAGTATTTCTGTCGAACAGAGTACAGCCCGTGAAATCGACAGCAGAGATTCGGCAAATCCCTAAGATAGAACGTCCGATTCCCAACGCCCAAATACTTGTGCAGACACCAACACCGACAACACCGGCTCAAAAGATTGTGCAAGTTACCGGAGTTAAAGCTAATCCCACTAACAAAGGTGTCGAGGTAATTTTACAAACTTCCCTTGGGGAACAGTTGCAAATCACAAATCGTAGTGCAGTTAATAGCTTTATTGTTGATATTCCTAACGCGCAACTACGTTTACCCGGTGGCGAGGCATTTACATTTCGCTCAGACAAACCAATTGCAGGTATTACTGGGATAACAGTCACTAATTTTGATGCCAATACTATCCGCGTGACAGTGACGGGTGAAGCGGGTGTCCCAACTGTTGAGTTGTTTGACAGTCCGAATGAGGGGTTGATTTTTAGTGTTGCGAGTGCGGCTGCTTCTAGCCAAGCATCAGCACAACCAACACCTCAACCAAATCAGCCAGCAAGTCAGACACAGCCAAATAAACCATCAGATGAGCCAATTGAATTGGTAGTGACGGGTGAACAAGATGGATATCGTGTAGAAGATTCCTCAACTCCTACCAAGACTGACACTCCTCTGCGCGATATTCCCCAGTCGATTCAAGTTATCCCTCGACAGTTGATTGAAGAACAACAGATAACCCGCGTCAGTGATGCGTTAAGAAACGTCAGTGGTATCCAAGAACCGGCTGCTACGACCCGTAATGTATTCGATGTACCGATCATCCGAGGCTTTACCCCTAACAGTGATGCTATTTTGAGGGATGGTCTGAGTGAAAGAACAAGTAGCCGTATTCCTTCTGAGACTGCCAACCTAGAGCGTATTGAAGTTCTCAAAGGGCCTGCTTCGGTTCTGTACGGTCAAGGTTCCCTCGGAGGCACTGTCAATTTAGTCACAAAACAGCCCCTAAGTTCGCCTTACTACTCAGTGGAAGCTTCAGTTGGCAGTTTTGATTTTTATCGGAGTTCTTTAGACTTATCTGGGCCATTAACTTCGGATAAAAAACTGCTATATCGCCTGAACGCAGCTGCGGAAACTTCAGCAAGTTTCGTCGATTTTTTTGAAAGACAGCGTTACTTTGTTTCACCCGTCTTAACGTGGCAAATTGATCAGAATACAAAGATATCATTTGAATCTGAATACTTAGCAACTCAGCAACCAGATGATTCAGGTTTGCCAGCTAGAGGGACTGTGCTTTCTAATCCGAATGGTCAAATTCCCCGGAATCGCAATATTGGAGAACCTTTTGATGTCTCCGAGTCAGGGGATAACCGTAATGTCTTGCGAGTTGGTTATAATTTGGAGCATCGCTTTAGCGAAGATTGGCAAGTGCGAAATGCTTTTCAAGCTTCGCTTTTGACCTACCCCAATAATCGGATATATATCCTTCCCACCTCTCTGTCAGATGATGGCCGCTTATTGTCAAGAACTGTGAGAACGTTCCCAGCAGGAGGCTACGATAACACTTACTCTTTAGATAATTACGTTGTTGGCAAGTTTAAGACGGGCAGCATTCAGCACCAAATAGTAGCTGGCTTTAGTTTATCTAGGGAGGCTGCTGGGGGTCAACAAATTAATCGTTCCATTGCGCCACTTGATTTGTTCAACCCAGTATATACTCAGACGCTAGGAGCAATTATTGGGGACCCATCTAATGATGAAACGACATCGGACTCGTTAGGCTTTTATCTTCAAGACCAAATCGCGCTCTTCAATAATCTCAAGTTACTGCTAGGCGGTCGTTTCGATATTGTTAATCAAACATATAAAGACTTTATAGACTCGTCGAATAATGATTTTCAACAAAACGAAGCCTTCAGTCCTCGCGTTGGGATTGTGTATCAGCCCATCCCCGCAATTTCGCTCTACGCCAGCTATAGCCGCTCATTTCAACAAGTTATTGGTACAACCTTTGATAAAAGTTTATTCCAGCCAGAAAAAGGCACTCAATATGAGGTAGGTATCAAGACAGATTTGAGTGATAAAGTCTCGGCAACACTAGCGTTTTACAATCTGACTCGTTCTAACGTGCTGACTGACGATCCAGACAATCCTGGCTATTCCATTCAAACAGGCGAGCAAAAAAGTCAAGGAATTGAACTAAATATTGGTGGAGAAATTTTGCCCGGATTGAGCATTATTGGGGGCTATGCCTACACTGATGCTAGCGTCACAAAAGATACCGACTCTGAGCTTGTTGGCAACATCCTGAATAATGTACCGAAACACGCCTTTACCTTGTGGACGACCTATAAAATTTCTCAAGGTGACTTGCAGGGTTTAGGGTTTGGTTTAGGACTATACTACGTTGGCGATCGTCAGGGAGACTTGGCAAATACGTTCGAGTTACCCAGCTATTTACGCACTGATGCTGCTGTTTTTTATAAGCGAAATAATTTCCGAGTAGCGCTCAACATTAGAAATCTGTTCGATATTGATTATTATGCATCAGCTCAACGTGACCTCAGCGTTTATCCAGGAGATCCCCTGACGGTACAAGGAACGGTTTCCTGGGAGTTCTGATCATATCAGGAATAGTGTGGGAGCATTTTCTATGAGGTCACTCAAATTACGTCAGATTGCTTTTCAGCTACACCGTTACATCGGTCTAGCTGTAGGACTGCTACTTGTGATTGTAGGCTTAACAGGTAGTCTGCTGGTGTTTGCAGATGAAATCGACCTCTTCCTACTCTCTCAGCAGATTGGACAGGTAATTCCCCAAGGGCAACGTGTTTCCATTGAGTCAGAGTTATATACTGTGGAGGCGGCTTATAAAGATCGGCCAGAGTTTCAAGCTATTGTGATTCGCACCCCATTAGCAGCAAATGCCCCACATCAAGTTTTGCTCAGATCCCCTAAAGGAGAAATTACAGAGGTCAATGTTAATCCCTATACGGGTGCGATTATGGGCAGTCGCATCCGCGATCACACTTTCAGGACTTTGATCACAAAATTACATGAGCAACTCCTAGCTGGCGAAATCGGAGGGCTAATTCTAGGCATAGTGGGTCTACTTTCATTCCTCCTCAGTATTACAGGGATATTGCTGTGGCCTGGTTGGAAAAAGCTGATACCTGGTTTCAAAATCAAGTTGAAGGCACATCCAAAGCGAGTGAATTTTGATATTCATAAAGTCATAGGTATTATCGCAGCCATCTTCCTGGGATTAACAGGTTTTACTGGATTCTGTTGGAATTTCGAGCATCTCACACAACCGATCATTTATGCACTTACCTTAACTCCCAATCCACCTGATCCCGTTTCTCAACCTTTGCCTAGTCGGACACCATTGCAGCTTGGACAGATTATCGAGAAAGCTGATGCGGCTCTACCAGATGGTCTGACTACTTTTATTATCTTGCCCACGACCCCAGAGGCAACTTTTAATATAGCTAAGAAATTACCCCATGAAGCAGAATCTTTTGGTCGCAGTCGTTTATGGCTGGATCAGTATACAGGTGATCTGGTGCAAGTAAAAAATACATTGGAGCTATCTCTTGGCGACCAAATTTTTGACTCCTTTACACCATTGCACTTTGGTACTTTTGGCGGATTACCAACGCGCATTCTCTACGTCTTCGTTGGACTTACACCACTGATTTTGTTCATCACTAGCCTTGTGATGTATCGCTACCGCTATCAGGGCAAACCAGGGCGAACGCATCTTAATTGCTAATAAGAATTGGGAAGCAAATTCAAATA
>NZ_JABXKJ010000259.1 GCF_017115085.1 Nostoc sp. NMS7
CTCTACCAGAGGCTGCGCCAACGACTTCGCTACTTCGACGCCGCTCAGTACAAGTGCCCAATGCCCAATGCCCAATCCCCCTAGACATCGCTCCTATTAATTCTTCTGTTGCTGTATGATAATCCCGTCTAATAATAATCAGATTTTCTATCTGTGTTCTGCCAAGAAAGCTGCTACAGTTTGGTTAAATGCCTCTGGTTGTGTCAAAAACGGCCAATGATTGCCAGGAACTTGACAGATACGTAGGTTTTTAAGATAGGTTTTGTAGGGTTGGATTTGCCAATTTTGGCGATTTAGACCTTGTTCTGGTTGGACAAAGAGGGCAGGGGTGTCAAGGGGGATTGTAAAACCAGGCACTTGCATGACTTCCTCAAAAATCCCGTCGCGGGCGGCGATAGTAAATTTGCTGCCCCAACTACCATCGAGTTTTTGTTCTATTCCTGCTTGGAAAACTTGTTGCTGTAAGAAACTCCATCCTTGATATTGCTTTAACTGCCGTGCTTGTTGTTCAGCTTCTTCATAACTGGCAAAGGGTCCCATGCTTTTGAGAAAAGGCAAGAAGCGATACAACATCGGAAAAGTTACCCTGAAAAGGCTGGGCATTTTCCAAATGAAAATCGGATCGATCAGAGTTATACTCTGCAAACGCTTTGGGTTTTGCCTTGCCCAGATGGCGGCTAATTTGCCTGTCCACGAGTGACTGACAATATGGGCAAAAGTCCATCCGAGATCATCCATGAGTGCTTCGAGGTCTGCGATCGCACTTTCAAAACTATAATCTTTCTCAGGCTTACTACTTTGGCCATGTCCGCGCATATCTGGTGCAACTATGTGGTAGTCTGTCCCTAAGTAATCTCCTAAACTAGACCACACTAGAGCATGATCGCCTAAGCCGTGTAATAGCAGTAAAGGTTCTTGACCTTGGTTCCACTCTAAGTAAGAAAGTTGGATATCAGGCTTTGATAAAGTTTGACGTACAGGCATCGGGAGCATATCGGCCAGTGAAGAGATAGTTTCGCGTTTATATAATACTGCGAAAAAAGATGGTCAGCGTCAGGAGATGGGACTTGACAGCTATAACCAAGCTTTAAAATTCAAACCTGATGCTCTTTTCTCAATCGCTCAGTCAAATTACTTGGATGCGATCGCGCATTTGGAGTTAGAGTAATTAAATCGTCAATATTGCGTTTCATTGTCTGGCAAATCGCATCTAGAGGTAAGTCATTAGGGTCATAACCAAAGGGGTTTTCTATCTCCAAGCCAATGGCTTCAATGCCAAATACTGTAAAAGCAACGAAAGCAGCAATTAAACCTGTCCACCAACCCAGACTCTCCACTATTTGAAATGGGAACAGAAAACAATATAGTAACAATAATTGCTTCAAATGAATCGAATAAGCTAATGGCATAGGTGTTTTTAAAATACGTTCGCAAGCTCCTAAATTATCAACAAGATTATTCAATAATTCTTGCATAGATGTTAACTGGTAGCTATTAAGGCAATTGCGATGATACTGCTGCTGTAAATAATCTCCTATCCAAAAGGCAACCTCTATGGGGGGATTATTCATAATCTTCAGTTTTATATACTTACTAGATGGCATTAAATCTTCTAACTCGCTATTGACTGCTTCTCCCCGCAAATGTAATTTAGTTGTCACAGCAAAAGCTACCATTAAGTTTAATGCTGTAATTTTATTGTCTTTATCTTCTGGTGAATTTTCGTCAATTGATACCCAAATTTGCCGCGCTAGATTTCGGACGTTATTTACTATAGAACCCCAGCATTTTCTCCCTTCCCAAAATCGCTCATAAGCAGTATTTGTCCGAAATACTAGCAATAAACCTAATACAATACTAGGAATAACACTTCCTAAAATAGGTTGCGATACAGGGACATCAAAATGGGAAAGTAGAGAAATCAAAAATCCGAAAGCTCCGCACCATAAAATATGTTTATAAATTGCTTTAATCACCGAACCTTTAAGTTGTAATGTTGTGCGTAGCCATGTGATTTTTTCGGCTGTCATACAGTTACCCTAAGAGAATATTTAGTCAACTGATATAGCAATCCTATCTGATTTGTGAAAATTCTCGGTGTCCAGATCCCCGACTTTTTTGAGAAGTCGGGGATCTAACTTTTCACGAATGATTTAGGATTACTATAGATTAAACATCGGTACTTTAAAAATAATAACTATAGAAATACCAGGATTGGCAAAGAGGATATTGTAACAAGTAGTGTTGGGAAGATAACAGGAAATGCTGCCAGCAATGACTGTATCCTACTTTCCTAGTACTTACGCACGAGTTACGGAATAACGTAGAGGAGTTGATATTTCGCTTGCTTGGCACAATTCCAAGTATCCAGAGCCACTAACAGTATAAATTCGACAGGTTCCTTGGTCAAGCCAGAATTTTAAGCCCAGCTTTTGTTGGTAGAATTCTGTGGACGCATCGAGATCATCGGTATAAAAGAAAGTAACCTGCTGTTAAATGGGCGGATAATCAGACATAAAATAAATTTGAGTATATACCCCAACGACATCTGGCGATCGCATAGGTAAAGATTGATTGATGTTAGAAACCTGTTACTACTCCAGATGCCTTAAGCGCATCTGGAGTTTCTTTTTGGAAAAGCGCAGCGTTAGCGGTTTCCGTCGTTAGCGACCTTGGCGTAGCGTCTGGTAGAGAAGGGGCTTATAGGCTTATACTCAGTCTACTGCTGTAATTTCGTGGATCATTTCTGTACGTCTGGTAGAGAAGGAGCTTATGGGCTTATACTCAGACACCTTTATCTACATTTGAGTGTATACCCTGATAACGTAGGATGCTCTCACGGTGAAAATTTGATGACAGAACAGCTTTCGCTGACAATCGTTTGAATGATGCTGTAGCTTGGTTTTCCGGCTTGCTCCCCATTTTGTATTTTAATTTGCTCTAGATTCGACCTTAAGGCACCTTTATCAGATGATCATAAAGAATGATTAAGAAAAACGAGTATAGACAAACATGATAAAAATGCTAGCTGAAAACTTGATGGGAATTGAAGCAAGATTACAAATTAATTGGGTTTGGCTAAATGCCAGCTTACAGTTTGCTACTTGGGGACTTATTTCACTTTTACTTGCTGAGGTTTTGAGAGACAGCTACCATGCTTTGTGTCACCAAGTCAATTGGCTTGCTAAATGGCACAACAAGCACCATAGCGCCTATCGCCGCGATTTATCGATAGTTTCCCTGAAAGTTTATCAAGAATCCCAACTCTATCACGATATTTTAGAGTCGAGTCTACTGCTGGTGGTATTGGTAGTCATTGCCTTAATTGTTCAGCATAAGGGGTTATGGTTGGGAGTAGCTTATGCTTGCACCTTCTTATATGGCGCGTCCGTGCGGTATTTTCAGGGAAAAATTGATACAGACTACAACCACCTACCCGGACCTTTAGAGACAATTCCATCCATTTGGTGGGTGAATCGGTCTTATCATTGGCGGCATCATTTTGATGATGTCAACGCTTACTACAGTGGTGTTTTTCCCCTGGTGGATAAAATTCTTGGTACAGGACTGTCTCTCAAGGGTAAAACCGTCGCTTTAACTGGAGCATCAGGAGCGTTGGGACAAGCGTTAGCGGCTGAACTGATCAAGAATAATGCTAAAGTCGTGGCATTAACCACTAATCCAGAAAAATTAGTTGAGCAAGTTGGGGTGAAGGTGGTTCCCTGGCAGCTGGGCAATGAAGCCAATCTGAAGGATAGTTTAGAGAAAGTAGATATTTTAATTATCAACCACGGAGTCAATGTTTACACCAGCCGCACACCAGAGGCTATCAACTCCTCCTATGAAGTGAATACCTTTTCAGCATTACGGTTGATGGATATATTTTTGACAACCGTAACCGGGCCACAAGCAAAAGCAACGAAGGAAATTTGGGTAAATACTTCTGAGGCGGAAGTTTCTCCAGCGCTGAGTCCGCTTTATGAACTCAGCAAACGAGCGCTAGGAGATATTGTTACCCTGAAGCGATTGGATGGGGATTGTGTAATTCGCAAGTTAATTCTTGGCCCGTTTAAGAGTCAACTCAATCCCTATGGAGTGATGTCTGCACAGCAAGTTGCTCGTGGTATCTTATTTTTGGCACGGCGAGACTTCCGAAACATTATTGTGACGATAAATCCTCTTACCTATCTGCTGTTTCCCTTAAAGGAAACTAGCACATGGCTATACTATCGAGTTTTTAGCCGAACAGCGAAAAGTTAAAGTGCGTTATGGTACTGGTTTGGGGCTAGCGATGCCTGGGTTGGGCTACGCTGGAGCACATCAGATTGTGGTAGAAAAACATCATGGCAAGCTTTTTAAGAATAAAGGGAAAAACAAACTTATGGGACTTTTCGATCAAATTCTTGGTGCGATCGCTAATCCTAATCAACAGGGCAGCTTAGGTCAACTAGGAACTATTGTTAACACTGTACAGCAGTTGAGCGATCGTTCTGGTGCAGACCCGTCTACTATCCAATCAGTTTTGTCAATTGTGGGTGGTCAAGTGCGTTCTGCTTTACAAGATAAGCAAGCCACAGATGGTAATGAAGCCACACAAACTCTAGTGAATCAATATGCTGGTACTTCACCTAACCCCGAAGCCGTCGATTCGCTGTTTTCTCCTGACACACAACAGCAGGTAGCTGAAATTGCTGCCCAGCGCACTGGATTGGATGCTGGTATAGTTCAACAATTGCTGCCTTTAGCAGTACCTTTGGTGCTGAATTTTTTACAATCAGGTGCAAATGCTCAGAATCCCCAAGCTGGCACAAATCCAGTACTGAATTCCTTTTTGGATGCTGACGGCGATGGTGATGTCGATATCGCTGATGCCATCCAGATGGCTAGTCGGTATATATAAGATAGTAATATTTTTCCCCACTCCTAACTCCCAACTCCTGTACAGACGCGATTAATCGCGTCTCTCCAAACTCCCCACTCCCCACATAAATCAGACAGTCTATGTCTAAATTTTTTGACTGTATTACTGAGGAACTGCAAGACTTTATTGCAGCCCAACACCTTTTCTTTGTTGGCTCTGCACCCTTGAGTTCTACAGGTCATGTTAACCTGTCTCCTAAAGGTTTAGGCTGCTTTCGCGTCTTCTCTCCCCACCGAGTAGGTTATGTAGACCTTACAGGCAGTGGTAACGAAACATCAGCCCATTTGCAAGAAAATGGGCGGATAACCTTCATGTTTTGCGCCTTTGAAGAACCCGCGTGTATCTTGCGTCTTTACGGTCAAGGAAAGACGATTTTACCGAGTTCTCCAGACTGGAACTCCCTCTACTCTCTGTTTTTGCCGATGCCTGGAACTCGTCAAATTATCGTTGCTGATATTGAAAAAATACAGACTTCCTGTGGTTTTGGCGTACCACTCTATGAATATCGAGGTCAGCGCCAAACTCTAGTAAACTGGGCTAGTAAAAAAGGCGAAGAGGGAGTTCGAGAATTTCAACAGCAGAGAAATCTCGTCAGCATTGACGGTTTAGCCACACCACTGAGTAAATTACCATAAATTTGACTCATGGATTATTTTATTCGTCCACTCACACAAGAAGATGAGCCTTTTCTTTGGCAAATGCTTTATGAAGCAGCCCATCTGGTAGAAGAAGGTAATTTGACAGTGCAGGATGCAATGAATAATCCTGATTTGGCAAAATATGTTAGCAATTGGGGACGTAAAGATGATAGTGGCTTCGTCGCTATTCTAAAAAGTAGTAATCAGCCAGTAGGAGCCGCATGGCTGCGTTTATTGACAGGTGAAAATAAAGGATATGGTTATGTTGATGATCGCACTCCTGAACTAGCAATAGCAATTCTTCCCCAACATAGAAATAATGGTATAGGAACGCAGTTACTCACACATTTGTTAGCAGCAACCAAAACATCTTATCCATCAATATCACTTAGTACCAGAGCGATAAATCCAGCCGTGGGTTTATATAAACGATTTGGCTGGAAAGTTCTTGCTGACAGTGAAATAATCAACCGAGTTGGTGGCATCTATTTCAAGATGAAAATTGATTTTAAGCTCAAAGTTCGTCGCTTCTAGGGTAGGTTATGGCGTTCATCCTAACGCACCGCCTAATTTTTAAGACCTTTTAGGGTTGGTGTCACCACCAATTATTGCTTGGAACAAGTTCGCTAGTAAAGAGAAAAATGCCGAAACTAACACTAGCAGCATTAAACTAGCAAGGGCAGCAAAGGGAGAGATAATGAATAAGAGTAAGAGTGCAAATATCAAAATCGTTAGTAATGTCTTATTCATCTTTTTTCACCTCTAATAGTTTCTATTTTCAAGCTAACCAACTAAGCCATGAACTCGACCAGAGTCAATAGAAGGAATTAGTCTTAGTTCTCTGGTTAGATTTTTAACCAAGTTGACTGCCAAAATTTAATCTATAAATCAACCTAATTCATAATTAAAAAGGGTTTGATTCTCCTGCTTCTACCAAGCAGTCCTGCTTTAGTTGGGTTTAAATCCCCTTTCTATTACATAATCATGAATTATCAATTATGAATTATGAATTATGAATTTTTAACAATCTGTCACTTGCCCTCTGTTAGATTTTACCTGTCCGCGCTTACTTTTGTAATCAAGGCGCTTTTTTTGAGAACTGCGAGTCGGTTTAGTGGGTTTGCGTTTTCTCGTGACTACGACTGCGCTTTGAATCAGTTCTTGAAGTCGTCTCAAGGCTGACTCCCGATTGTTCTCTTGGCTTCGGTGTTCTTGGGCTTTGATTACCACAACTCCTTCTTGGGTGATGCGTCGATCATTCAGATTTAAAAGCTGTTGTTTATAATAATCTGGTAATGATGAAGCCACAATATCGAAGCGCAAGTGAATCGCAGTGGAAACCTTATTCACATTTTGGCCTCCCGCTCCTTGCGAACGAATCGCGCTAATTTCAAGATCACTCTGGGGGATAATAACTTTGTTGGAAATTTGCAGCATTACTCACAAGGCAAAAGAATAACTTTTCAATTTGGGATAAAAATCCTTTACTCGGGTTGTTCGGTAAAATCTATTACTACGTCTTGGTCTTCATTGTTGTTCAAATTCACCTCTAATGTCTGTCCTTCTATTGTCACTTTATCACCCGGTACTAGTAGCCGTCCTCGTCGAGTTTCCAGCATACCGTTTACTTGGACATTACCACCTTGAATCATCAGTTTGGCTTGCCCTCCAGTTGGCACTATACCCATCAACTTTAAAAATTGATTTAATTTAATTGTGTTGTCTCTGATTTTCTTCATCGTAAATAAAGGTATATATTCTTAATTGTATCGTGGCGTTATCAAGCCAAAGCCAAAACTCTTTTAAAACTTTGTTTATAGCCAGAGGCTAGAAATGCTGCTCATTGCGATTCTTGTGCGAGTAGGGGAGGCAGAGCCTCAATGAGGGACATTCCCAGTCGGAGACTGGGAACGAGACACGAGACAAAGCCACATCTAGAAGGCATGGGTTGCTTAGGTAAACTTTTACTAATTGGCTGTGGTGGAGCGTCACGGAATAGCCCGTCGTCGCGATCGCTCTCACAAAAACTGTAATACCAGTTTATTAATCTATAATGTTGATTGACAAAACTGCCAGATATAGGTGAACAAACTAGTCTGGAAGGTTATTTTAGTGTGTTCAGGTGACTGGATCTATGATTAAGCTTGGTTTATTGGTACAGTCCCAGAATAACTATTTGGGTATCGGAAAAGTTACGGAAATATCTGATACCAATGCAAATGTTGAGTATTTCTGCTCCATCGGGCAACGTCTCCAAAAAACTTTACCTTTAAATTCACTCTCTCAAGTCAAGCTTGAACCACAAGCTCGATGCTATGTCAAGTCCCAAACTCAGGATAAATGGATAATTGGTAGAATTTTCATCTGGGATGAAGATACAGAAATGTATCAAATTGATTTACCAGATAAGAAAACTGCAATTGTTACTGAAGAAGAAATTTACGTTCGTTGCAATTTACCCAACACTGACCCTATCGAAACTCTGGCGATGAAGGGTCACGAAACGCCTTACTTCCACGACAAAAGATTGGCTTTCGTGAAATCCTTGATTCAGCAACGCGCTGTCAGTCGCGGGATGACGGGACTGATTTCGGCAAATATTAATCTTTATCCTCACCAAGTTGAAGTTGTGCGGCGGGTACTGGAAGACCCAATTCAACGCTACTTACTAGCAGACGAGGTGGGACTCGGAAAAACCATCGAAGCGGGTGCGATTCTGCGTCAATTCCTTCTTGATGAGCCAAAAAAAGGTGCGGTGGTCATAGTTCCACAATATTTGCTCAAACAATGGCGGACTGAGTTAGAAAACAAGTTTTACATTTCCCATTTTCCCAAACGGGTAGCGGTGCTGGCGGTTGAAGATATTCATAAAATCAATCTGAAAGCGAAGATAGGCTGCTTAATTTTAGATGAAGCCCATCACATCGCAGCAATGGCAACCTCTAAGGATGCAGCAGTGCTACAGCGTTTTGAGACTTGCAAAAATATTGCTCATAAAAGCGATCGCTTACTTTTATTATCCGCTACTCCAGTTCTCAATCATGAGCAAGATTTTCTGGCAATGTTGCACTTGCTCGACCCGACAACCTATAAACTTGATGATTTAGCAGGTTTTCGCGCCAAAGTTGAAAGCCGTCAGGAAATTGGTAAACTTTTGCTTTCTTTTAAAGAAGGTGCCAAGCCTCTGGTTCTCAAAAGCAATTTGCAGCAATTGCGAAACCTGTTTGCTGAGGATAAGTATTTACTAAAGCTGGCGGATGATTTAGAAAGTTGTTTACAAGCAAATTCTAGCAACCAAGAGCAAATCGTCCAAGCGATTCGCGTCCACGTCAGCGATACCTATCGACTACATCGACGAATGCTTCGCAACCGTCGCGCGGCGGTAGAAGATGTGATCTTTGACCGTAATTTTACGCCGAAAGAAGAGTATGATTTAGACGAGCGAGCGCCTGATATTCACGAACTGATCAATCAATGGCGTAGTGTCGCTCCCCATGAAAAGCAATATCAGCGAATTTTTCTCTTGTTATTCCTAGCTTCTGGTACTTGGTTAGGTATTTTAGAGCAGGTAATTGTCGCCCGTTTAAGTGGTAAACCTGATTCTAAACTGATCCAGGAGTTTAAAGAAAATGATCTTCGCCTATTAACTACAACTCCCAAATTCTCAGGCGAAGAAGAGATTCTGCAATCCTTACTAAAAGTTATTCGTCAACCTCAAGAAGACGGAGAACGCAGGGAAAATTTGCAAATAGTGCTGCTGAATCAGCTAGGTATATACTTCAAAATTCCTGCAAACGTTCGGAAGAATCAAAAGGAATTCATCACGAGAATACAGCAGAGAATTCGCAGGCCAATTACTGGCGATATTCTCCCCAAATTTATTGTATTTACCAGTTTTGTGCAAACTTGTGCCGAAATTGTCCGTTATTTGTCTGATATTTTTGGTGCAGAGACAGTAGCCAGCCATCAATTTGGGGAATCACCAGACAAGGTTGAGGAAGGGTTAAATAGGTTCAAGAATAATCCCAACTGCTTTATTCTAGTATGCGATCGCTCTGGAGAAGAAGGGCGTAATCTTCAGTTTGCCGACTGGTTGATTCATTTTGACCTTCCTTGGTCGCCTAATCAATTAGAGCAGAGAATTGGCAGACTTGACCGCATCGGCAGCAAAATTGGCATCCAATCCTGTGCCTTGATTGGCCCCTATATGGAAGATAGCCCTCACAATGCTTGGTATAAAGTATTGAAAGATGGGTTTGGTATTTTTCAACAATCAATTGCCAGTCTCCAGTTTTATGTGGATGAGAAACTTGCAGAATTAGAAACAGCTTTGTTTGAATCAAGTGCTGCTGGATTGTTAGAGATGATTCAGCCAATTCAAGAGCAAATTGAAGCGGAAATAGTAAAAATTAGCGAACAAAATACTCTCGATGAAATTGATGCTAACGATGAAATTGCAACCCAGTATTTTCAAGATTTAGATAATTACGATGCTCGTCATCTAGAAATTAAGCGAGCAATTGAAGGCTGGATTTGTGACGCGCTGGGATTCAGGGGACAAAATAACCCAGATTCATCAGAAATGCGACGTTATCAACCGACAACGCGTACCTTGGTTCCCATAAATGACTTAAAAAACCGTTTTGCTGATAGTTCTCTAGACCAATTTGGTACTTATAATCGCCGGATAGCAAATCAGAATTCTGGTATTAAACTCTTTCGGATTGGGGAAGGATTTGTAGAAGCACTCTTGAACTATATAAACTGGGATGACCGAGGTGAAGCCTTTGCAATGTGGCGCACTGATGCATCTTGGGATGCGAAAGAAGGGAAGGAGTGGTTTGGTTTCCAATGCAATTATGTAGTCGAAACAAATTTAAAAAATGTCAAACAAGTTTTAACCGATTACAAGCTAGACAATTCTCAATTCAAAATCTTGCAGCGACGTGTTGATGCTCTATTTCCGCCAATTATAGAAACTATCTATGTTGATGGTCGCAACGAGCAAATACGTGTTGTTGAGGATAAAGCGCTCTTAAGTATTCTGCAACGTTCATATAAAGATAAAAACAATAATCAAGGACGAGATTACAATCTGGCAAAAGAGCGCTTAGGAATTATTGATGATTTTGTTGACCCTAGTAAATGGCAAAATTTTTGTTATCAAGTGCGTAACACTTCTTCAGAATTACTTTCCAATCGTCCCGATTTTATTGACTTGTGCCAAAGTTGTGCTGAGGTTGCCCAAAAGAAATTAGACAATCGAGTAGAACAATTACGCCTACGTCTAAACCAGCAAAGTTGGGATGATGCATTAGCGGCAGAATTGAAAATAGAAACTGCTTTAAATGCAGCTATTCTAGAGGGAATTCGCCAGCCGCTTCTAAGGCTTGATTCTGTGGGTTTCATTATTGTATCGGGGCGATCGCTTATGCAATTTGAGTGATATTATCTGCGGATAATTTCTTTTGCCTTTGGCAATGTATCAGCGATCGCTAGGGTTTACAATAGATTTGTACTAGCTGAGTTGAGTGTTCTAACGTTGTTAAACTTCCAGTTGACAAGGCAGGTGAGATTAGCAGGCAATCTGCTACGAAAGGATTATTGGCAGCACGTTAAATTAGATACCCGACAACTTTTGCGAAGTCGGGTATCTAACATCTTTAAAATTTAATTATTATGTTAAATATCTCTACTCAAGACCTACGCCACAGAGCCATCAAGTTTTTAGAACAAAGTCCCCCACAGCGTCTACAAATTCTCAAGCAATTGGGCATAGCTCGTTATGACTTTTTAACTAAAATACAACTAAATGAAGCAAATATCATTTGTATGATGCGGTTTTTTCAATATCCAAATCAGCTAAAATTTCCTATTCTTATAGGAGCAGATTTATCTGGTTTAATTTTAGATGGTGTAAACTTCATCCGAGGAAATTTATCAGAAGCAAATCTACAAGCTAGTAGTTTAGTGAATGCAGACCTCTTATTTGTAAATTTTACGAAAGCTGACTTAAGAAATGCAGATTTACGAGGCGCAACTCTTAACGAGACTATTTGGTTGGAGACTCTAGTAGATAATTGTCAGCTTGGTGTTGGTACTGGTTTAAATCATCTGCAACGTCAAGATTTACAAGTACGCGGAGCTAGATTTAACAGTTCGGCTTCTCTGTGAGACGCTGCGCGAACGCTCACTGTTTAAGCCTCGGCTTCTCTGCGAGACGCTCCGCGAACGCTTACTGTTAAAACCTTGGCTTGTCTGCGAGACGCTGCGCGAACGCTCACTGTTAAAGCCGAGCGGATCCGAGGCTTTAATTCTTGATAAGATGGTGATTAAAACACAAAAAATTATAAGATTATTAAATTGATATTGACTTGGATAAGTTAATGAGTATTAAGTTGCCCCAAAAATTGATGTTGCTAGGTTCAGGAGAACTCGGTAAAGAATTTGCGATCGCAGCTCAACGTCTTGGTAATTATGTGATTGCTGTTGACCGCTACGTTAATGCTCCGGCGATGCAAGTTGCTGATGCTTATGAAGTTATTTCTATGCTCAGTGCTGATGATTTAGAAGCTGTAGTCAAAAAACATCAGCCAAATATTATTATACCAGAAATTGAAGCAATCAGAACAGAAAAACTGATTGAATTTGAACAGCGAGGAATTACAGTTATACCGACTGCGGCTGCTACTAACTATACAATGAACCGCGACAGAATTCGGGAACTGGCACATCAAGAATTAGGCATCAGAACGGCTAAATATGGTTATGCAACAACTCTGGAAGAATTGATTGCTGTTTCGGATGAAATTAGGTTTCCTAATGTTGTTAAACCCGTCATGTCATCCTCTGGTAAGGGTCAGTCTGTAGTGCAGAATAAAAGTGAGGTTGAGAAAGCTTGGAATTATGCGATATCTAATTCTAGAGGAGACAGTCAAAAGGTGATTGTAGAAGAATTTATTAAGTTTGAAATTGAGGTAACTTTACTGACAATTAAACAGTGGAATGCACCGACAATTTTCTGTTCTCCTATTGGTCATCGTCAAGAACGAGGAGATTATCAAGAATCGTGGCAACCTGCACTAATTTCTGAAGATAAGATATTAAAAGCAAGAGAAATAGCCAGAAAAGTTACTGATGCTTTAGGAGGAGCCGGAATTTTTGGGGTTGAGTTTTTCATTACTCAAGATGAAGTTATTTTTTCCGAACTTTCTCCCAGACCTCACGATACGGGAATGGTGACATTAATCTCACAAAATCTCAATGAATTTGAGCTACATCTGCGAGCTATTTTAGACTTGCCAATTCCTCATATAGAACAGCTAGGAGCATCAGCTAGTGCGGTAATTTTAGCTTCCGAAAAATCTGATTTTATAGTTTTTGGTGGTGTAGCCAATGCTTTGTCAGAAAAAGATGTAGATATTAGATTATTTGGGAAACCTAATGCTCATCCATATCGGCGAATGGGCGTAGCTTTGGCGAAGGGTGTTAATGTCCAAGAGGCTAGGGAAAAAGCTACTAGAGCTGCCAAGAAAATCACAATTAATTGATAGATTTATTATAAGTAATATGAGGACACTAAAAGTATTCAACAGGAATTGAATTTTTCAACTTCCAAAATTAAGTGTCTACGTTTGACTTGCAATCTCAATTAAAATCCCGTCTAATGGTTTAAATAGTGTGTGACTTGTATAACTTCTACTAAAACGTCCAAATGGTAGAGGTTATATTGCGATAAATTTGTAACTATTAAATGTGCAGTAAAAGAAACTGAAGCTGAGACATTCATTGGGTTAGAGATGCTCCTCAGTAAACTTCATAAATATCAACAAGCGTAAAAATTATTTTTTGACGGCTCCTGATTACGCAAACAATTAATTAACATGAGTAATTTAATCACACAATCTCTCTGGTTTTTTGGCTCTCGCTTTAGCATCATTGCAGATCACACAACTACCGCAGGTCAGTACGATCTGCTCGAAGGCTATTTCCCTCCTACTGCACAAATACCCCTGCATCGCCACACACGCTATTCTGAACAAATCTATGTACTGTCCGGGGAGTTTACGGTTTGGGCAGGTGAGAACAAAGCTGTGTTGAGCGCTGGTGAAAGCTTCCTCATTCCTACTGCCACACCCCACACCGTGGCTGTGCTTAACGATCAGCCAGCTCGCGTGTTGGTCGTTGCTGCGCCAAGTGGCTTTGCTCGGTTGATCGCAGCAATTGGTACGCTGGATGAGAAAGAAACACCCGATATGGAGCTGTTTGAACGTATTTGCGTTGAGATCGGCGACGAAATTTTGGGTTCGCCTGGAACTTTACCCTCGGCATGATGCTAGGAGAACATAGCAATCGTCTTAGAACAATGAACAAAATCGGTGCAGAAGTCAGGCATAACACATAGTTTGAATGCTGGTAAATTTCATATCATTATGGGTAGGGCTGCAATTGAGAAAGTTTTAGCAACAATATATACAAGTAAGGAGGTGATAGGTGAAGCCATCACCAACTATGCACGCGCTGATTGTAGATGATTTTCAAACTGCAACATTTCGTTTTGCCGAAATTCCCCGACCGGAACCCACTGCCAACCAGGTTCTAGTGCGAATCAAGGCAAGCGGTGTCAACCCGCTCGACAGCAAAATCCGCACAGGTAAAGCGCCCCATGCCAAACCTGTACTCCCTGCCGTGCTGGGAACCGATTTGGCTGGGGTCGTTGAAGCAGTTGGACAAAATGTCACCGCGTTTAAAGTCGGTGATGAGGTCTACGGACTGACGGGTGGAGTCGGTGGACTGCAAGGTTCACTCGCTGAATTTGCCGCAGTTGATCCCGATCTACTGGCAAAAAAACCAACCAACCTCAGTATGCGTGAAGCCGCAGCTTTACCCTTGGTGGTCTTGACTGCATGGGAAGGACTTGTCGATCGCGCTAATGTACGCGATGGTCAGAAAGTCCTCGTACTTGGCGGCTCTGGCGGTGTTGGTCATGTCGCTGTGCAGATTGCCAAAGCGCGTGGTGCCAAAGTGTTTGCCACTGCCTCGGCTGTTAAGCACGATATGCTGCAACAACTGGGTGCTGTGCCGATAGACTACCACAGTGTATCAATTGAGCAGATTGTACAAATGTATACAGACGGTCACGGATTTGATTTGGTCTACGATACCGTTGGTGGTTCCACTTTAGACGATGCATTTCAGGCAGTACGCACTTACGGACATGTCGTTAGTAGCTACGGCTGGGGTCAGCACTCCTTGATGCCACTCTCGCGGAAGGCTGCTACGTATTCAGGCATATTCGTGCTTCTGCCTCTACTGAATGGTGAAGGGCGTAGTCATCATGGTGAGATTCTGCATCCGCCAACTGCGTAGCCTGATGCAGGTCAACTACGCCCAATTGTTGATCCTCGCCATTTTACTTTGGATACCGCACTGGATGCCCACAATGCGGTAGAGCAAGGCACATCGGTCGGCAAAATCGTAATCGACATTGCAATATGAGATAAAGTCATGACCACATTTCACACAATCTCAATCGATGGTTTAGATATCTTCTACCGAGAAGCTGGTTCCCGCAGTAATCCAACGATTCTTCTGTTACACGGCTTTCCGACCTCATCTCACATGTTTCGCAATCTGATACCTGCGCTTGCCGATCGCTTCCATCTAGTTGCCCCCGATTATCCGAGCTACGGCAACAGTTCTATGCCAACTGTGGATGAGTTTGACTACACGTTTGATCGCTTGGCCCAAATCGTGGAGAAATTTATTACGGCGATCGATCTCAAGCAATATAGCCTCTACGTAATGGATTATGGCGCTCCCATTGGCTATCGAATTGCAGCTAAATATCCAGAGCGAGTGGAAGCGCTGATTGTCCAAAACGGGAATGCCTATGAGGAAGGTATACGCGGCGAATTTTGGAACCCAGCTAAAGCCTACTGGCAAGACCGTTCTCCTGAGAATGCTGACAAGCTCAGATCCTTTTTCACTTTGGAAACAACGAAGTGGCAATATACCAACGGCGTTCGCAATCTGGAAGCGATCAGCCCTGATACCTGGAATATGGATCAACCTCTCCTCGATCGTCCCGGCAACGATGAGATTCAGCTGGCGCTACTCTATAGCTATGGCACGAATCCACCATTATATCTGCAATGGCAGGAGTATTTTCGCAAATATCAGCCACCTACTCTGATTGTTTGGGGTAAGAATGATGACATCTTCCCAGCCGAAGGCGCTTATCCCTACAAGGACGATCTCAAAGACGTTGAGTTTCATTTACTCGATACCGGACATTTTGCCCTAGAAGAGGAAGGAGATGCGATCGCAGATCATATCCGTCGCTTTATGACAACTCATGTTGGACAATCACAGGACGGGAGCAACACGATTTTGTGAGGTGGGGAAGCTGGGGAAGAGAAATAAATTAAGTATATTTAGTATATTTTTAGTAGCAAAAGATTACTAAGTTTTCTTTTTTCTCCCCCAGCAACGCCAGCTCATTTCACGACGATCTCACTTTTTCGCGTTGCTCCCCACAGGACTCATCATCATGAAAAAACTAGACCGATAAGTTTAGGCAAAGGAACTAAGCAAGCGACAGAAGGTGTTCGAGTGTATAAGTTTCGGAATAGAAATTATGAATATTGGGTGTGGGATGGCACGTTGGATAACCCGCAGTCTGGAAGTTTAGAGGTGTATAAAAACAATCGGATCTTCATGCGGCAAACTTGTAGGAAAAATTGAATCTTCAGTACTCTTTCTCATAGAGGTTTATTAAACATGTTCGATCTCGACCAAACTATCAAAGATCGGCACTCAACCCGAAAATTCTTATCCAAACCCGTGCCGCGAATTTTACTCGATGAAGCTCTTGCTTTAGCACAGCTCGCGCCGTCGAATTCCAATACCCAGCCGTGGCGGGTAGTATTTGCTGAAGGTACTCGACGCGATCAACTGAAAAAGGCTTTGCTAAAGCAAGCGCAGCATTTTGACGAGTCTCAGCTACCCAAAATCGCTCAACTGCCAGAGGCATTCCAGCATTACCGCCAGGAACTAGGTGAACAAGTCTATGGAGCAATGGGAATTGCTCGTGAGGATACAGCGAGTCGAGAACGAGCCGTTCTGCGTAATTACGAATTTTTTGATGCCCCAATGGTCGGTATCGTCTGTATGCACCGAGAACTAGGCGATGCAGATGCTTTAAGTGTAGGGATCTATTTACAAACGCTGATGCTGAGTCTGACTGCTCGTGGACTGGGCACTTGCGCTCAGGTTTCGCTAGCCGCTTATCCTGAAATCATTCGCAGCGAGTTAAATATCCCACCGGAATTATCGATCCTCTGCGGTATAGCCGTTGGCTATACCGATCCTGATTTTCCCCCTAATCACCTGCATATTAACCGCGATCCCGTTGAGAAAAATATCTCATTTCTCGACGATCTTGAGCTAGCACATAGAAGTGATTGGAATACTCTTATTAGAGCGTAAGATTTGTGGGAAAATCGCTAAAATGCACTCCCAGAGATAGTTTTAAGGATCTTTATTGAAGCCGGAAGCTTGGAAAGATGTTTATCAATTATCTGCTATTTCAATACTTCTAACAAAAATTGAGCAGGTTGTAGACCTCAAGCTCTGATTCAGCCGTAGGCGGGATATTATTTTCAAAGTCAGATGTAGAGCTAACTTTGAAAATATAGTAACGGACAGGAAGCTTAGGACAGCAATAAAATCACAAAGTACGCTCTTGAAGGCGCGTTTCCCGCGAACTGTCCTAACGGCTTTGGCGACTGCTATAATAGCTCGAACTGAAACCGTGAGCGCTGAAAGCCTTTTAAAACCGTTCAAAAAAATATCCGGACTTAACCGAATCGTATTGAGAGTTACTCAGATTGTTGGAGAAGCTACCAGCTTCACTGATAATGCTATCCGCTTACCAAGGTTTTTGGGCGTTGCAGATAAATCGGGATGATTTGGCAAATTCTAAAATTCCCCCCCTGCAACGCCGCTTTTTGCGTAGGCTGTTCCTGTAATCACCTTGATTGATGTACATTAAAATCCTAAATCTACGGCAATGCGGTGGGCGCAAGCAAACCCAGAAAAAGCGACTGCATTCAACCCTTGACCCGGAAAGGTACTATCCCCTACACAATAAAGTCCTGGAATAGCTGTGCGATTAAAGGGCATCTTCAATAACCCCCACAACTTGCGCCGGGGAATTGGCCCATAAGTGCCATCTTCACGACCCAAAAAGCGGCGATGAGTGCGCGGTGTCCCCACTTCTAAATAGTCCAATCCGGCATCTAAACCTGGAAAAATCTTCTCTAGGCGGTCAATAATTCGCCAAGCTGCCTCTTCTTTCTTCGTTTCGTACTGACTCGGAGAAAGTTCTTGCCACTCATCAATCCAGTCAGGCGTGAAGGCATGAATGATGTGATATCCATTTGGTGCTAAATCTGGGTCAAGCAATGTGGGAATCGAAACAAAAAGTGTACCTTCTGCTGCTGTCATCTTTTCCCAATCTTCCAGCAAAATGTGGTGGCACTCTGTCCCCGCAGGTAAAACAGACTCCTTTACCCCTATATGCAAACTCAAGAAGCTGGGAGATTTTTGATAATTTTGTTGCCACTTTTTCTCATTATCTGGCATTTTTTCTGCTGGTAGTAATTGTTCAAATGTATCCCAGCGTGTAGCATTAGAAACTATGCGTTTACCCCGATATACTTTACCATTAGCCAGTTGCACACCTACGGCTTTTCCCTGTTCTGTGAGAATTTTTGTAACTCTAGCTTGGTACTGAATCTTACCTCCAGCTTTCTCTAGACCTTCCACCAGTTTTTGGGCAATTTGTCCGACTCCACCTTTAGGATAGTTAACTCTGCCATAATGCCTGTCAGAAAAGACCATCCCAGCATTAATCATTGGTGTCATGTCTGATGGAACCACCGACCAGCAATAACATTCCATATCGATAAATTTCAATAATTGCGGGTCTTTGATGTAGCGCCGCGCCACGTCCCCGGCATTTTGAGGCAGATACTTAACTAAACCGAGACACGCCAAAGGATGCTGGAAAAATACCCGCAGTAAATACCGAGGTTCTTCCAATGACAGCAAATCCATGCTGTTGAGACACTTGAATACTTTTTGGCATTCGTCATAAAAGCGACGAATCCCCTGTTCTTCATGGCGAAAATGAGCAGTAAGATTTTGCAAAAATTTTTCATAAACCCAGTCAACCTTCAAGTCTAAACCTTGGGGTAGATGATAGTGAATCTGCACTGGATCTGCGATCGCTTCTTGGCTGACATTTACAGCTGATAATGCACGGGTGAGTAAGTTAGTTGTACCATTTTCTCCCAGCCCAAAAATCATTGATGCGCCAACATCGAATCGATAGCCTTGGCGTTCAAAATAACCAGCGCTCCCACCTGGAATCAAATAACGTTCCAACACCAGCACTTTTGCTCCCTTGGCCGCTAACTGGGTCGCTGTTACTAATCCGCCAATCCCAGACCCAATCACGATCGCATCAATATCTTGCATATTAGTCATTAGTCATTAGTCATTAGTTATTTTCCTCCATCCCCAATGCCCAATGCCCCAATCAAAAAAAAAGAGGGACGAGCCTGCTGCTGCTGGCTAATCCCGTCTGCCGATCCTTAAAAGAGAGGAGAACACTGTAGAAGAATATAGCCTTGATTGAGAATAAATGTCAAGTACTAATGAAAAATTTTATCAATAAAATTGAGAGTCTTAATTTTAGCCGTCAGCCGGATGCAGGAAAGAGTATTATGGTGTTTCAGTTCTTATACAATAAAAAGTCCCACTTTTCTGGCTATGACGCTACAATTGCGCGTTTATGTTCCACCCCATCCTCTGATCAAACACTGGCTGGCAGTTGCCCGTGATGCAGGTACACCTTCAGTATTATTTCGCAGTGCGATGACTGAGTTGGGAAGATGGCTGACTTATGAAGCTGTGCGAGACTGGTTGCCGACCCAAGAAATATCGGTGCAGAGTCCCTTGGATACCTGTCTGGCGACTGTGATTGATCCGCAAATGCCTATGGCAGTAGTACCGATTTTGCGAGCTGGACTAGGCTTACTTGAGGGAGCGCAGACTTTATTACCTTTAGCATCGATTTACCACTTTGGCTTGGCGCGAGATGAAGAAACACTGCAACCTCATTGTTATCTGAATAAGTTACCAGAAAAATTTGACCCCCAAACACGAGTGTTAATTACCGATCCGATGTTGGCAACAGGAGGGTCGATCATGGCGGTAATGGCAGAATTGACACAACGGGGTGCTGATCCTGCCCTAATGCGGATTGTTTGTGTAGTGGCGGCTCCACCAGCTTTGCAAAAACTGAGTGAAGCTTATCCAGGTTTGATAATTTACACGGCAACTATTGACGAAAAACTAAACAGCAAGGGATATATTGTACCGGGATTGGGAGATGCAGGCGATCGCATCTTTGGGACTTAAGCTAGTATGCAGCTAGGGCAGGGAAATAGCATAACTACTGTAAAAGTTGCAAGGTTTGTTGAAGGCGGTAAAGATATGAGTCAGCGAGATGGTTTTGGCAGTGGTTTTTTAGCGGGGGCATTTGTTGGTGGCGTATTTGGCGGTATCGTCGGGGCACTGATTGCTTCTCGACGCGAGCCGGAATTGCTAGCAGATGAAGAGGCAGAACTGACAGATAGCCAAGCCGAAGCTAAGAAAATAGCAGCAAAGCGGCGTCAGATGAAAGCCTCAGAAAGTGAAAGTATTGGTATAGAAACGGCTAGGCGATCGCTAGAAGATAAAATTGCCCAGCTAAATGCCACAATTGATGAAGTGCGGAAGCAACTGGGAAATGTTAATGCCGGTTCACCCCAAGCAACCAATGACCGCTCCCTCACTAAAGATTCCTGAGATTTTTTATTCAGGCGTGGTGAAAGTGTCAAGTGTGGTAAATCTGGGTGGAATCTGCAAACACCATGACATGGACTAAATTAAAATTAAAAGATAAGACCGTCTTTGACACTTAGTAGGAAACCAACAAATCCATGTACCTTCTGATTAACACTCTAGCTACTTTCATCCAGATTTATACTCTTTTGCTAATTATTCGGGTTTTATTGACCTGGTTCCCGACAATCAACTGGTACAACCAACCATTTGCCGCTTTGAGCCAGATAACCGATCCTTATCTCAATCTGTTTCGCAGAATTATTCCCCCATTGGGCGGGATGGATTTTTCTCCAATGTTAGCTATTATACTGCTTCAACTAGTAGGTGGTGGCCTGCAAGGCATCTGATCAGGCAGAATTTGCAGTTTGCTGCACTTCAACTAATGAATTTTAGGTCTGGGCTAACTAGCTCAGACTTATGCAATTTCAAGGCTAATTATGGATAATTAGGGATGCAATAATTGAAAACTGACGCTATATTTTACGATATATTTAAACAATTTCCTAGTGTTTTATTTGAACTTATTGGTCAATCTAATACTAATACCAATGCTTATGAGTTTATCGCACCAGAAATTAAACAACGTTCTTTTCGTTTAGATGGAGTATTTTCTCCTCTAAAAGAATTTGCTAATGAACCCCTTTATTTTGTAGAAGTTCAGTTTTACAAAGATGAAGAATTTTATGACCGTTTATTTACAAGTATTTTCCTTTACTTTTCTCAATATAAACCAGTCACTTCTGAATGGTATGCAATAGTCATTTATGATAAGCACAGCAATGAAACATCCTGTCCTTTACATTATCGTGCCTTGTTAGAGCCTCATTTACGCTGCTTTTATCTGGATGAACTTGAGGTAGTAACTGAAGGATCTCTGGGTGTAGGAATTGTCCGATTGGTCGTAGAAACTGACAACAAAGCCCCAGAGCTTGCTAAACAGTTAATTGACAAAGCTAGATTGGAATTAGCCGATGTTCTTATCCAAAGAAAAGTTTTAGAATTTATAGAAGAGATTATTGTTTACAAGTTTCCTAATTTTAACCGAGAGGAGATAGAAGCTATGCTGAATTTAAATTTACTGAAACAAACCAGAGTTTATCAAGAAGCAAAAGAAGAAGCAAAGTTAGAACTAGTAGCTAAATTAGTACAAAAAGGGCTAAGTATTCAGGAAATAGCAGAATTATTAGAATTAGATGTTGAAATCATTAGGAAATCTCTTAATTAGAGAACTATTCCTAAAGTAGGATTTTACTATCAGAGGAACATCGCTACACGCTACATTCTGTGAAGAAGACTATTCTTATTTGTACACTATTCATCCCGACACCGAATCTTTGGATAAAGTGCGGGACTTATAGCGGTAAAAGTTAAAATTTATTACTTACGGACTTGACCGCTAAATCCGGCAGCCTTGAACTGCTTTAACTTCAAAGGTAAGGGCTGATTTGCCGGTACAGAAATTCTCAATTCAAAATCGCTAATGCCTGGTGGCACCTCAGCAATAGAGCCTAAGCGAGTGCGGTTTTGCATTACTGAGTCATTATTGGCATCATAGATGCGTCCAAAAATATCTGCGTCGTAAGCTGTTTTATTAGTAGCATTTTCGGCTTTGCCAATGACAATAAAACAATTAGCAGCTGCGCTACCACTACTGATAACAGCCCCTTGTGCTAGTTCTGGTGGACAATCTTTATAAGATACATCAAATAGTTTAATCTGTGTCAGGGCTACAGCTGTGGGAGCGATCGCCCACGATAGAAAGGTGATGAGACAGGAAATAAAAACGACCGTGAGTGAGCGCAACCGCATAAAAGACTCCGTGATTTGATTCAATAATTATGTAACTTATAACCTCAGCTTACAGCATACCCCTACTCCCTATTCTTTACTTCCCTGATTGATTCGCAACAGTCATGGCAATTTCCCTAACTAGGTGATAAGTAAATCAAGACTAGAAAATATCAACCCGATATCAAGAACCCAGGAGACAAGAGACAGAATGAAGTTTTTCTCCTGACTTCCCTGAATATTAAGCATCTTACGTTTAATTAAACTTCATCTAAGTTTATAAGCGTAGTTTTCGCCCCTCACCCTAAATCCCTCTCCCAGATATGGGAGAGGGACTTTGAAATTCTGGCTCCCCGAATCCCAAATCTGAGAGAAGGGGCTGGGGGATGAGGGCAAATCCTTTTCATCAGCGAAGAACTACAGATTTCAAGATAGACGTGGTTTATGTCTATATTTAACTACAGGGTGATTGGAGACTTTAATTTAACTTTTGTAATAATTAGGGAAATAAACCCTCAATTGCGATTAACTTATGACTCCAGATGAGATTGAAGCAGCTATGTTCGCAGCCTTTAATGATTGTGATGCCGCAAGCTGTCCTCTCACTGACACACAGAAACAGATATTACTGCAAGTCGTCGAGCAAATTCAGGGAAATTCTAGCTCTGGAATGTCAAATATTGCTAATCCCTTAGACGAACTTACCCCAGAAGAGTTAGAAGCATTTTTAAATTTTGTTAAGGATGAAGAACAATGTAACCGCACTTGGAAAGTGCAATTGCTCAACGACTGGCTGCGGGAAAATGACTCTGGAACAGTACAATTCATTCGCAAACGCTATGGTTTACAGTGGCTCAATCGTGTTGAATCATGTCATTTTGATAAGTATTCTTATTTTGAGGATGCACTAAAGCTGAGAGTAGGCGATCGCATTGAAACTTCCAATGCATTATGGGAATGGGTGCAAGAGGATGGCCCTTGTAAGCGCGAATGGTTTCCCTGTATGGTGATTAAGGTCGAGGAAATTAGCGATTGCAATGATTCCTCTACTAATTGCGTCGTCCGCTTCTTCAATGGCGCTGAGTATGAAATTCAAGGCATCTACGAATGGAATCGCTATAACTGGCGCTGGCCTCAAAAATAGTGCTGAGTATTGAGTGCTAGTGCTCAGTAAATCTGATTGAGTCTTTGAACTCCGTTCATCCACCTCAGAACTCCGTTCATCCACCTCGGAACTCCGTTCATCCACCTCGGAACTCCGTTCATCCACCTCGGAACTCCGTTCATCCACATCAGAACTCCGTTCATCCACATCAGAACTCCGTTCATCCACATCAGAACTCCGTTAATGAGTCTTTGATACTCGTTGATGAGTCTTTAGGGACTTCCAAATAAAAAAATATTCAATTAACTCTTGTGGGGTGGGCGTCTCGCCCGCCATATAAACTGGGCGGGCAAGATGCCCACCCCACAATATTGGATAATTTATTTCTTGGAGTTCCCTTATACTCTGACTGCTGCTGGATGTTAATAAAATTATTGGTTGAACAACGCCCAAGCCAAAAACCTCTCAGTATAATACAACGCTAATTGATTGCTCACACCGTTGAAAACAGCATCAAAAGCGTGTTCTGCCCAAGGAATTTCTAGAAAAACCGCAGTGTTACCAGAATCATGTAAACGTTCATACATTTGTCTGCCAAATCGTGCTTCTACCAAATTGTCACGACTGCCATAAATTAGTAAAGTTGGCGGTAAAGGGTGCGTCAGGTAATTTATCGGTGAAGCAATTTGATACTGATTAGGTAATTCTTCTAAAGAACCACCGAGAAATGCTTTTAAAACAGCGCGGCTGTGAATGGGATCGGGATTTGGCGGTGTTTTGTATCCTTCAGTTAAGTTAACAGGCCCGTAATAGTTCACCACAGCCCGAATCGGTGGTGCATCTGGTTGATAAGCTGCTAACATTGCTAAGTGCGCTCCCGCAGAACGTCCCAAAAGTATCATACGTTCTGGATCGGCTTCATATTCAGCTGCATGTTTGCGAACAAAATTTAGGGCTGTACGCACGTCATCTAACTGAGATGGGAACTGATATTTAGGTGCGTGTCGATAGTCGATCGCAAATACTGTATATCCATGATTAGCAAGATATTGATTAAACTCGGAATTGGCATGAGGATTGCCATATTGCCAAGCACCACCATAAATTACTATCACTGCTGGATATTTTCCTACCTCTGAAGGTTGGTAAACTTCCATTTTTAAAGGCACTCCCGCAGGAGAAGCAAAGAGAATATCTTTTTGATGACGCATTTTGCCTAATGGAATACCCCGGAAGAAATGAACTAAGTCAAAGGGATGGGTTTGCATTTTAGCGCTTACTTGAGCTGGAATTTGCTCTAGATAATTTGCTCCCAATCCTTGTTTCATCGATTTAACCATCTGTATTTGAGTTAGTGGAATATTCACTAACACCCATCCACAAATTAGCAATCCTATCAAACTGAAAATACAAGCTAGGCGTTGTAGTTTACGGCGACGGATGTAGAAAAAAGAAAGTAATAAAGAGAGTAAGTTTAATAATAATAACCAAGGACTGACTTCTGGCGCTCCCACTGCTAACGTGAGTAAAAACATATTTGGAGGCGGAAGAATAATCCAAGAGCTAAGAAATAGACTTGCAAAACTGAGTAATAATGCAAGCCATGATAAAAATATTTTGGGTTTAGCAAACATAAATTAAAGTGCGGTAATAACGACTCCAAAGAAGTACAATCTATCCGCCAATGCTTAGGTTGGCAATAGCCCAGCCCTGGCGAATGGAATTCGCGGCTATACAAACAAAGTCTGCCTCCGCAGACTAAGGAAAAATTGAGTGTTTGAAACCTACTGAGGTGAGTTTTCCCTGTGTAGACAAGCCAGTGCGTTGGGCGGCTTTGCCGACTTGTTCGCGCAGCGTCTCCCCTTCTCCCAAAGGGAGAGGCTAGCGCCAAGGGAGAAGCAAATGGCGCGCGGTTTCTAACCGCCCTTTGAAATTATTTCTTCATCAACCTAAACCCAAATCCTCACTCAACGCTTGGCGCATAACTTCTACAGGTACAGTTTCCTGCTGCAACCAAATTTTTAATGCTGCTGCTCCTTGTTGAACTAGCATTTCTAAGCCATCGATCGCAATTACACCTTGTTTTTCTGCTTGCTCTAGAAATTGCGTCGGTTTAGGAATATATATTAAATCGTAGGCGATCGCACCCGTTGGTAAACTCGCTATTTCCTCTACACTCAAAGGCGACTCATCAACCTTGGGATACATCCCGATAGGAGTTGTGTTTACCAGCAGATTAGCTTGAGGAATTAGCTTTGAAAGTTCCTCCCATTGATGAACTTGTAAATTTTCACTTATGGGTGAATTGTTCCAACTATTGCGAAATTCTTGTAATCTCTGCACATTACGCCCAACAACATGAATTTTGGCAAAACCTAGCTGGTGACAACCTGCTACAACTGCCCTGGCTGCCCCACCATTGCCTAAAATTACCGCTACCTTCTGACTCCAATCTTGTTTATACGTTGTCTGCAAAGGAGCGATAAATCCTTCTATATCTGTGTTTGTCCCTACCCATTTATTATTTTGGCGACTGACAGTATTAACTGCTCCGATAGTTTGAGCAAGAGGTGTAATTTCTGAGAGTAAGGGCATGATTGCTTGTTTATGAGGTATTGTGACACTAAAACCAACAACACCAATAGCGGCGAAACCTGCGATCGCTATTTCTAAATTCTCTGGTGCTATGGGAAAGGGAAGATAAACGTAATCTAATTTTAAATGAGCGATCGCGGCATTATGCATCAGTGGCGATCGTGAATGTTCCACTGGATGTCCAATCACCCCTAGTAGTTTAGTTTTGCCTGTAATCAATCTTTCTTTAGTCATTTGTGATTTGTTATTAGACATGGGTTATTCCCCTCATCTCCCTTGTCTCCCTCATCTCCCTCATCTCCCACTCCTCACTCCCCACTCCCCACCTAGCCTACAATTATTAAAAGCTACTTAACATTTCTTTTGATTATGCAGGCAACTACAGCCCCCTCTACAACCCCAACTCCTGGTAAATATTGGCAGTGGCGAGGGCATAACGTTTACTACGTGCGTGCGGGAGAAAAACAATCGCAACGTCCGCCCTTGCTTTTGGTACATGGATTTGGTGCTTCCACAGACCACTGGCGCAAGAATATCACAGGATTGTCTCAAGATTTTGAAGTATTTGCGATCGACCTTTTGGGATTCGGGCGATCGGCAAAACCAAAATTGCAGTATAGTGGCGACTTATGGCGTGACCAACTCCATGATTTTATCACTGAAGTAATTGGTCAAAAAGCAGTATTAGCGGGTAATTCCCTTGGTGGCTACGCTGGCTTGTGTGTTGCAGCACAGCGTCCCGACAGTGCGGCTGGTTTAGTATTGCTCAATAGTGCAGGGCCTTTTAGCGAAAGCCAGCCTACATCTGAACCTGAAGCTTTACAATCCGAAATTCAGCCACCTAAACAAACTTCTTCTTTACAGACACTACTGGGTGACTCGGTTAAGTGGATTCTTCAACAACCTTTAGCCCAGTTTTTGTTATTTCAATACGTGCGACAACGTTGGGTAATCCGCCAAACTCTAGAAAAAGTTTATCTTGACAAGAGTGCAATTACAGACCAATTAGTAGAAGAAATTTCTCGTCCTGCTTTCGATTCTGGTGCGTTGGATGTATTTGTTTCAGTTTTTAGCACTCCTCAAGGGGAAAAAGTTGATCTGCTACTAAAACAATTAACTTGTCCTTTATTGATGTTATGGGGAGAAGCCGACCCTTGGATGAATGCTAGAGAACGTTCCCAAAAATTTCGTCAATATTATCCTGAACTCACAGAACATTTTTTAACAGCAGGTCATTGTCCCCATGATGAAGTACCCGATAGAGTAAACCAACTTTTAGGCGATTGGGTTTTGTCTATTAAGTAAGTGAATAAGCTTTAGACATCTCCAAAATTTAACGAAAATCGGCGGGAATCCCATCCCAACAAGAGGGGTGTCCGGGATAGCCGCCCGCCTTTCCATTGTCATTAGTCATTGGTACTAATGACTAATGACTAATAACTAATGACTTCGATTTACCCCCGGCTTCAAGTCGGGGGATGAGTTAAATATGCTTTATCTAGAAACCTTGTAGAGACGTAGCACTGCTACGTCTCTACATTCTTTTTCACCAAATATCTTTTTTATAAAAGTCCCTCCAATTCGGCGAATTTACGCAAACGTGGTAGACACTGGCGCTGATAAAAACTGCTTAATGTCGGAATTGACAGCCCAAATTCCACAGATAATTCTCTCCAGCTAACTTCCGGGGGTAGTCGTTTGAGAATTAACACCTGACAATTCACATCTGGACGCCCTTTAATGTAAGTATGGCGTAATTCTCCTTCAGAATCTGTCTTAGCCCATATCTCCAAGTTTTCTAGAATGGGAGGTGTTTGGGGAGTAGCTGGGAGGTTATCTACAGGATCAATAGTTTCACCTGTTCCACCCGATGTAGAGTGACGAACCCAAAGAGGGACTGTTGTGGCTTGTTCCCGGTTTTGGTTAATGTAAAAGTCTTGTAGTCTCCTTCTTAGGTAAGCATTCAGCCAGGTGATCACACTCCCATAGGTGGAGTCATAAGTTTGACCTGTCAAACCTTCACAAACATTGCGGCAGAAATACAACCAAGTTTGTTGTAGTGCATCTTGATAGTAGGGAGTATTTTCCCTCCAGAGTTTACTTGCTGTCAAGCGAATAATTTTCGTAAGCAGCTTCTGACGCTGAGGGCTTCCAGGTGGGTGTCCACAGGCTTCGGTAACTAAGCGACGTAGCTGTTCATCGAATTGAACCATGACAATCTTGGCGAAGAAAGCAAGAATATCTTAGTATTGCGTATAACAACGCCCGAAAAAATTACCTTTTTAAGGGTTTAAGTCAGACACGATAGAACTATGCTGATGACACGCACCAAAAAGCCCCGTTGGTAAAACGAGGCTTTTGTTTTTGGAATTCCATATCTACCTAATTTCAAAGCAAATTAAACGTGCGATCCAGTCTTTTTCTTACCATCACCAGTTAACTGGAGTTTAGACTAAGCCATGCAAAATGACCCAGCAGGGCTGAGTTAATTAGAG
>NZ_JABXKJ010000066.1 GCF_017115085.1 Nostoc sp. NMS7
CAATCCGGTGTGACCCTTTGTATCCTCTTATTTTTCTTCCTATCCCCTATTTATTGAGCGGATACTAGAAAAACTTGTTTATAGATTTAGGAAGAATGAACATTAGACTTCTTGCATAAATCAAAAAAAGAACCCCACCCCGCCTTTGACTTACGTCAAATTCTCCCCTCCCCGCCTGCGGGGAGGGGCTGGGGGTGGGGTGTTAGGGACTTTTGCAAGAGGTCTATTGTCAGAAGCAACCCTGATTAATTCTTCAACATTGTTTGAAATTGTATTGCAAATTGCATTTAAAGGTAAGTCGTTGGGGTCAAACCCGAAAGGTTCTTCGATTTCTGATCCCATTTGTTCAATACTTAATAATGTAAAACTTACAAAACCCATTATTATCCCAGTCCACCAATTCAAAACGCTAACAATTTCTAAAGGTAATATCAGACAAAAAAGTAATAGCAATTGTCTGAGTTTAATAGTATATATCAAAGGCAGTGGCGTTTTTAAAATACGTTCGCAACCACCTAAAATATCTACTAAATCATCTACGCAGTTATGTAGAGTAGTCAATTGATAGACATTTAGACAATTCACGTCATGTTGATATTGCAAGTAATCTCCTATCCAGTAAGCAATTTGTAGTGGAGGATGATTAGTATCTTTAAGTTGTAAATATTGTTTTTCAGACATTAAGGATGCTACCTGAATGTCTAAAGGTATTGATCTTAGATGTAACTTCATTGCAACTGCAAAAGCACTCACTAAGCGAAGTATTGCCTCTTTTTCTAATCTATCTTGCGGTGTCTTCTCTTTAACTATTATCCAAATTCCCCGACTTAAGTTGCGAGATGTATTAACTAAACCTCCCCATAGTTGACGACCTTCCCAAAATCTCTGATGGGCTGTATTCGTCCGAAAAACTAATAGTAATGTAAAACCAATATTAAAACTTAAAACAGCATTAGTAAGAATACTGTTGGAATTTGAAAATGCTACTGGGAATCCTAAATTATATAAGAATGATATTAAAAACCCATATACAGCACAAAAAAGTACCCAAGGAAGAATGATAGCAATAATTGAGCTTTCAAGTCGAAGAGTTACTTGAAGCCAGTTCAATTTTTCGCCTTTGTAAAGGTGATACTTTTCTATTAAAGAGTTTTTGGAATTATTTTGAAAATAGTTAGGTAGTTTCATATTGACCAGGTTTGACGATTAGATCAATTAGCAAGATGTAGGTTTTCAGATAGCGACTCTTCTACAACTATAATCAACATAAATTGTAACGTTAACATTAAAATTTATTTCTGTGAACCCTCTTTAGGTAGGAAAAGTCCTGACTGTCTTCCCATTCTTCACCATGAACTTGCTTTTATGCTTATATTGGTTAAAGTTCCTGGGATTTCACGATTTATGAGAGAATTAGCCTAAATTTAGATTTATTGACCCTAAAAACTCACTTTTTATCACCGACAGGGCGATGTCTACGAGGAGCTACACTTACGCATTTAAGTTAATAATTAATACAGTGTAAGTAGATACTGCTGATCTCTCAGCTATAAAAAGGAAATCAACTCTCGGAATTTTGGAATTGATATTGGATACAATTGCCCTGTTGATGTTGGTGAAACGACTCATCGCTGGTTGCAAGCAGCTAACGCACCACGCTGGGTATTAATGCCAAACAGCGACCCTGACAATGGTTTGGTTAACGGTGAACTGGCAGAAATCCAAGATCACCACGATTATGGGACACACTGGTTAGCTAATGTAATCAAAGAAATTGCTCAAGACTATCAAAATAGCTATCGCAATACTCATCCCAAAGCTGCCTTCTTTGCAATTAATGATGTTAGTCTTCCTCATGGAGGCGATACTCCCGACCATCATGGACATGAAACTGGCATGATGTGCGATGTTTTCTTGCCCAAAAATAATGGGGCTTTTGGCGGCATTTTTTGGTCGAGTTCTGAATATGATCAAGATGCCACGCGAGCTATTCTCAAGTCTATTCGGAAGCACAAGCTGGTACAGGTGGGGGCGGTTTTCTTCAACGATGGAAAGCTAATTCAAGAGGGGCTTTGTACCCCAATGATTGGTCACGATCATCATATTCACTTTGAAATTAACCCACCAGTAAAAAGCTAGACGAAGCCCGATTTTAGCAGAAGAACTGAGAGCGCGGTTTTGTCAGCGAGAAAAGCACTGATGGAAAGAAGCGATCGCATTACAGCTATTTTCAGGTAAATAGACCACGCGGTAGGGGCACAGCATGCTGTGCCCCTACGACAGATGTGGTTCAAATACATGAAAACTGCTGTAATCGACTACGCAGATCATCAGAATTTAGAAGAAGCTCCCCGTGCTATGTTGAAGTACTTGGGGGAGTTGAAACGCCCCTATTTGACTGCTGTGGAGGGAAAGGTATATGGACGGAGATGACATAACTTGTCACGCATCGTCACACGCAGATATTTTGATGTGGTTTTCAAGGGATAATTCTTGTTATACAGCAGCCTACACGGAGAACTTAATATGACATCTCCAGAAACGGTTACATGGCTACAAGAACGCACGACTTTAGGAATTCTCTCGCCTGAAGGGTTAAATGCGATCGCACAAGTAATTGAAGAACAAGTAGTGAGTGCCGAAACTGACTTAGTTAGCGAAGGCACTCCTCCAGAAGCCCTTTATATTCTTCTAGAAGGTCAACTAGAAAGCAATAACAGCAATCAAAGCAACCCAGCCTTAGCTTGTGGATTCCTCCCCGGAGCAGTGATTGAACTCCAAGAATTGCTGTTGGATGAATTAAGTCCATTCACAATTACTACGGTAACTGAGTGTCACTTGTGGGTTGTACCTGCTGCTAAATTTCGGGAATTATTCACCCAATACCCGGAAATTGCTCAGGCTTTTTCCCGCCAATTGGTTCAAGAATTAGCTCAGGTAACATCTGCACTGGGCTATGAACAAGAGCGTTCGGTAGCTTTGCGACCATATTTAGTCACCAAGGCGCAACGCGGTATTGTGGGTACAAGTCGTTATGCTGTGCGGCTGCGGGAGCAAATTCGAGAAGCGGCGGCTGACCGCAAATCAGTGGATATTTTCGGAGAACCCGGGTTAGAAAAAGACAATATAGCAGCGCTGATCCACTTTGGCTCTCCAAAACGGCGAGAACCAATTATTAAAGTAAATTGTGGTATTCTCCAGACTAGCGGTGCAGATTTATTCGGTCGCGCTGGCGGTAAACCAGGACTATTGGAATGGTTGGGAGAAGGTACTCTAGTCCTCAACAACATCCAAGAATTGCCCGAAGAATTATTACCTCCGGTGACGCAGTTGCTCAAAACCGGCACATATACCCCCGTGACTCGTTCTGGAGAGCCAGCAGCCGAAGCTCGTCCCAGTAAAGCTAGAATTCTGATTGTTTCAGAAAAAACTCAGCCGACAATTGAACGCTGTATTGGTCACATTATTAAAGTACCACCGCTACGGGTGCGGAAAGCTGATATTCAGGCACAGGTTGAATATTATACTAGTCTTTACATTCGGGATAGAGGCATTTCTAAACCGCACATCACCCCAGAAGCTTTGCGCCGCCTACAGTCCTATGATTTCCCTGGCAATGTCAAGGAATTGAAAAATCTGGTAGAACGGGCGATCGTGCAAGCTGAGGGTGCCAATGAATTAACAGAAGAAATTTTCTGGCCAGCCGAAACTAAGAAAAAACGATTTCGGGTGAATTTGTTAAATGCCTATCCTCCTTTACGGCGGTTTTTACGTAGTCCCTGGTGGCCCGATCGCATTAACTATGGTTTTACTGCAACGGCTTTTGCCCTCATGGTTGCAGTATTATTTATTGGGCCTCAAACCCGCGATCGCAATTTCGGATTAAATCTATTTTGGGCTTGGTGGTGGCCTTTCTTCTTATTTCTCTTTCCCTTTTTGGGACGTATCTGGTGTTCTGTTTGTCCCTTCATGATTTACGGGGAAATTACCCAAAAGTTATCTCTCTGGCTGTGGCCTCGAAAACTTAAGCGGTGGCCCAGAGAGCAAGCTGAGAAATGGGGCGGATGGTTCATGTTTGGTTTATTCACCCTAATTTTCTTATGGGAAGAACTCTGGCATTTAGAAAATACTGCCTACCTGAGCGCTTGTTTGCTGCTATTAATTACCGCCGGGGCAATGATTTTCTCGGCTCTTTTTGAGCGGCGGTTTTGGTGTCGGTATCTTTGTCCCATCGGCGGGATGAATGGTTTATTTGCCAAACTCTCAATGACGGAACTCCGGGCACAGCAAGGTATATGTTCTGCCAGTTGTACCACTTATCAGTGTTATAAAGGTGGGCCGCAAAAGGGCGAAGGGATGGAAACGAATGGATGTCCTTTATACTCGCACCCAGCACAGTTAGAAGATAACAGAGATTGCGTACTGTGCATGACTTGCCTCAAAGCCTGTCCCCATCGTTCCGTCGAATTCAACTTGCGTCCCCCTGGTATTGAACTGTGGACAACTCATGTACCCCGCAGCTATGAAGTAGCATTATTGTTTTTGCTCTTGGGGGGTATATATCTGCATCGCTTGCCAGAGTTGCTATCTTCGTTGGGCTTACAACTAGATTTAACTCAGTTTTGGCAGCACTTAGGATTATCGCTGCTAGTGTTAATTATCCCAGTAGCTTTTACCTTTGCGGCATACAAAATGATGCAATTGTTTTACTGGTTAGCAAACTATATCCAAAATCGTTCGACTGAGCGTTCGCGTAGCGTTCCGCAGGAAAGTCCAAAATCCAAAATCCAAAATTATAATAAACCTCGATCATTTGTAGAACTTGCCTATGGCTACCTACCATTGGTGTTAGGGGGAAATTTGGCTCACTATCTGCGTTTGGGCTTAGGCGAAGGTGGGCGGATTTTACCCGTAGCCTTTGCTACTTTTGGGTTTAGTGGTGAACAATTGCCAATATTGGTTGCTCACCCGGCTGTGATTGCCTTTTTGCAAGGTGCAACGATAATTTTCTCCGTGTTAATGACTATATTATTAACCCAAAAGATTTCCAAGCAACCAGTACGATCGCTCCTTTGGCAACACCTAGCAGCGATCGCTTTGGGAGTTAGTATGTGGGTAATTATCGTGTTTTGAGCTTCACATATATTCCACCGGGCGGTTTCTAATCGCCTGGGCTAGGTGCAAAATGTGAGTTAAAAACATTCTTCCCAACGAACGTGATAGAAAATACTCATATAATTTTTCACTCATAATGTAAGGATTACCGATAATGCACGTTCTAAAAAGATCCATCAAACCAGCAACCTATATATCGTTTCTCCACATCTACCAAACGACTTGGGGGACTGCTGGTGATATTTGTTTAATCCGTGAATCTGTAGCTAATGAAAGTACAGCGAAGTTTGTCGGTCATAAAATCGAACTAGCAATACCAAAAGGGTTGGAGCGCGATCGCATCGCCAACTGTCCGATCATTAAAGTTGCAGGTAATGTCGGCGACGGACATCCAAAAGAACACCCGTTGGAATGGGAGGCTTATGACGGTGTAGATCCAGAAATAGCTCTAGCGGCTCTCAAACCTTGGGGCTTCCAGTTAATTGAACTTTGATATGGCAATTTGACAAGCTCAACTCGCTTTCGTTCTTCTGAAACTATTTTTTCCCCTAGCGCCATCAGACATTGGCTCAAATGGAAAAATTCATTTAATAGATATAGGAGTGAAATTAATTAGGGGTTGCCCAAAATCCTTAGTAGGCATAATTCATAAATTGTACTTACGTCATTTTCACTCCTACGTCTAATGTACTAAACCAAGTTTCTAAATCCGCGATCGCCTGAAAATCCAACAATGCTTCACCGAGATTTTCTAATTGTTCTAAGGAGAGAGTTTCAATCCGATCTAGCACTTCTTGGGGTAATTCTCCCACCTGTCGAGTAAGCAGACGGAGAATCAGCAATTGCCCTTCTGCCTTTCGTCCTTCTTCCCGTCCTCGTTGTTCTCCTCGTTGTTCTCCTCGTTGTTCCCCTTCTGCAAGAATTTCTTGATAAATCACTGACTCGCGCATCATACCCTCCCGAAACAGTTGTCTAATCAAATCTTGATTGTATTTTAACCCCGCTAAGATTTGGGTGTAAGCGGAAATTTCTGGTCGTTGTCTTGGCTCAACTTGATTAACTTTTCTCACAACTTGTTGTAACAAAGCTTGAGGTTGCGTGGTTGCCGCCAGTGGTGCTAATGGTAACAAAGCTGGATTATTGAGGAATAGTTCAGGATTTTCTTCCCATAAGCGAATCACGCGATATTCATGACGGGTAGTTTCGACACAGAAGACAGTTTCAATTACTGTTCCTGGTGCAGGGGGAAGCAATAATACGACAACTTGCGTTATTGGTAGACGATACAAACGATATAAGCGTACCCAATAATCTAGCATCCGCAAGGGTAGGGGTGGCGTAGATTCTAGTTTGGTTTGAAATTCCAGATGGAGAATGCGTCCTTCTAATTGTAAGAATGTTACATAATCAGCGCGAATTGGTTCAATGCTCAATTCGGTTTTGAGGACTTTGACGGAAGTTTGGGGTGTTCCTAATACCCAACTGGCAAAGGTAGCAGGATGTTTTTCGGACAGGAGTTTGCAGAGGTTATCAAAGGACATTAACGATCGCCAACAATTGAACGAGGTATTGTTATTATCTCGTGCAGTGGTTTGAGTAGGCGATGTCTACGATGGTTACTGACTTGTACTGAGCGCAGCCGAAGTAGCTTGCCGAAGTACGGGCGTAGCTGCGGCACCATCGCTCAAGGAAGCTGATTATTATACTCTGGGCGTATCTTTTTAAATTCCTGTAGTATTTACATTAATATTTCATTTCTGGCTAGATTGAGTTATCAGACGGTAAGAAGATAACTGTAGCGGTTCCTGATTTACTAGTAAAACAGCCTTTATTACTAAATAAATTACGAATTATACAAATGTATCTGCACATAATTAAAAAGCGATCGTCGCCCTTTTTCCTTTTTCCCTTTATCCTGCTGTTGACTCTTCTCCTCGCCCTGCCTGCGAAAGAACAGCCGAAGCCGAAGTCTGAAGCGTGGCAGATTAACGGTATCGTTGCTGCCCTTGATGATGGATATGACGAAGTAAAGAAACTCGCTTTTGAAAAATTCAATGAATATGATCTAAAAAATTTTAAATCAGTGGTTCAGAAACCAGAGGATATTGCTCAGAAAGCTGCTAAAATCCTCAAGGATAAAACCGTTGATAAAGATGTTCGTGCTGGTGCAGCAGTGGTATTGGAAAATCTGGGGGAGGCAGCCAAACCCTACGTCAAAGACATCGCTGACATTCTCAAGGATAAAACCGTTGATAAAGATGTTCGTGCTGCTGCAGCTTATGCATTGGAAAATTTAGGGGAGGCAGCCAAACCCTACGTCAAAGACATCGCTGACATTCTCAAGGATAAAACCGTTGATAAAGATGTTCGTGCTGCTGCAGCTTATGCATTGGAAAATTTGGGGGAGGCAGCCAAACCCTACGTCAAAGATATCCTCGACTTCCTCAAGGATAAAACCGTTGACAATGATGTTCGTTCCCATGCAGCAGTGTCATTGGAAAATTTGGGGGAGGCAGCCAAACCCTACGTCAAAGACATCCTCGACTTCCTCAAGGATAAAACCGTTGACAATGATGTTCGTTCCCATGCAGCAGTGTCATTGGAAAATTTGGGGGAGGCAGCCAAACCCTACGTCAAAGACATCCTCGACTTCCTCAAGGATAAAACCGTTGACAATGATGTTCGTGCTGGTGCAGCATCGGCATTGGAAAATTTGGAGGAGGCAGCCAAACCCTACGTCAAAGATATCCTCGACTTCCTCAAGGATAAAACCGTTGACAATGATGTTCGTTCCCATGCAGCAGTGTCATTGGAAAATTTGGGGGAGGCAGCCAAACCCTACGTCAAAGACATCCTCGACTTCCTCAAGGATAAAACCGTTGACAATGATGTTCGTTCCCATGCAGCAGTGTCATTGGAAAATTTGGGGGAGGCAGCCAAACCCTACGTCAAAGACATCCTCGACTTCCTCAAGGATAAAACCGTTGACAATGATGTTCGTTCCCATGCAGCAGAGGCATTGGGAGAGATAGAACAATTCGACCTGAATAATATTGTTGTAATTCTGGATAGCATCTATTACGCAGGTCAATCAGAATTTGCAAAGTGGCGATTTTTGACATATTTTCTGGGTGGCGGCACTGATGAAGTCAAAACACTGCTCACATGGCTCGGTTTTCCTGAGACTAAAACAATTCCTGCTCACTTGAGCCATGATCAAGGTGATAAAACTCTCAAAATCTTTGCCCAAGTCTGGGAACCTAGCCAAGGTTTAACACGATTACGGGAAGATTTAGCAAAGCAAATTGCTGTAGTTGCTAGAAAAGTCTCTTGGCAACCACAAGATATTGGTATTCTAGAAACTCAGAACAGAAACCTCAAAAACGCCGGATATACCGAAGCTGATTCGCTGCAATCAGTAATAGTTAGCCTCAAGGGTTGGCAGTGGTTTTTTAACGCCAGAACTATTATTTTGATTCACGCTACCTTTTGGCTTGCCCTCATCTTCGCTTATCCCAAATTTCCCCAAGTTCAAGCCATCTTCTTCTGGAATCCTTGGGTAAGGCGCATCTTAGGCGTGGGCTACGTCGGCTTTCTCCTCGCCTGGATTCCCTTTTTCCGCCGCAAGTTATTTGAACCTTTCAAGCCTTCCCTACTAGCCGATGCCGAGTTAGATAATTTTAACCCTCAAACATACTTTCCAGAATCTAAGGTGAAAGTTCCCAGTGCCGAAGAACCCCAAGCTATTACCCAGGTGCTACCCAGCATCGCAGGGCAAATTGTTCTAGAAGGTGATTCTGGTTTGGGTAAGTCGATGTTTCTCCGCCATTTAGTGAAAACCTCACCCCGCATTGTGGTTTATTTACCCGCCCGCAAGTGTGACAAAGGGGTAATTGAAGCAATTCAAGCGAAGCTGCACGGGCAAGCACAAGATGCTGATTTTCTCAAGAATTTAATTTACAGTGGTGCATTAGATATCTGCATTGATGGACTCAACGAAGTCACAGCCGACACCAGGGCAAAAATCTGCCAGTTTGTCGAAAGCTATTTCCGGGGTAACATCATCATGACTACCCAGCCTCTAGAGTGGACACCACCCTCAACAGCCAAGATATATAAATTACAGCCCCTTGAGCAAACCCAAATTCAGCAATTTTTGATTTCCCGTCAGCCACGATTGCCCAAAGATGCCAAAGTTCAGGGTAATAATTACGAGCAAGCCTGTATTAGCTATCTAGCAACAGCCCTCAGCAACCAGCAATCACCAGAGGAGTTAACGCCTAACCAAAGGGTTCTCTCTAACCCAATGGATTTAACAGTTGTGGCGTTAATGATCTCCCAAGGTGAATACCCCGATTTGTTTCACCTGCAACAACAGCAATATAATTTGATGGCAGCCGAATACCTGCAAGAGTGGAACCAGGAATTTCCCTTAAAAAAATTCTCCGATGCAGTCTATCAAATGCGGCTAAACGATGAACAGGCGCTACCCGCAGATGAATTTTTCAAAGTATTAGAATCTTTAGAAGATGAGAAATATAAAATGGTTGTCAGCCGTCAGTGGCAAAACGAAGAAGGTGCAGCCAAGAGAGAATGGTATTTCCGCCACGATAAGATTATGGATTTCTTTTTAGTGCAGAACTTTCTCGGCGAGAAAGATGAAGCTAAAAATCGACTGATTGACCACATGGGCGACCCCCGTTTTCGCGGTGTATACTTTTTGCTAGTAAACTTACTGCCTTTAGATGCTGCCAAAGAACTGAAGGAAAAATTAATTCAATACGCTGCCGATACCAAAGACCATACTGTGAGTGATACCTTCGTGCAATTATTGCGGCCAAGGTCCTGATATTAATTCGTAATTAAGAAAGAGACTTATAGTCTGAAGGGAAATTTTTGATTTAATTAAAATGAGTCTTTGAACTGGATGAATCCACCTCTGAACTCCGTCAACGAGTCTTTGAACTGGATGAATCCACCTCTGAACTCCCTTAACGAGTCTTTGAACTGGATGAATCCACCTCTGAACTCCGTTAACGAGTCTTTGAACTGGATGAATCCACCTTTGAACTCCGTCAACGAGTCTTTGATACTCGTGAATAGACCATGCGGTAGGGGCACAGCAATGCTCATACGTGTCAACTTAACGTATAACCCATGTTCCGCAAGGAACTGAAGTTCCTTGCTCATAGCAAAAGTCATCTGAAGATGACTAAATATCTCTCCAAATCCTTAGTCTACTTGAGTAGACTTGAGCTAAAAGCCAAAGGAATTCATTCCCAGGCGGGTGATAAAGCTATGAGAGAGGCTGTTTCAAGCTTAAGTTGACACCAATGAGCTTTTATCTGTGCCCCTACGACAGATGTGGTTCATCATGATAAATGTCTTTGGCTGGCATTAATTCTGACTTTTCAGTTAATTTTTGAGGCTGGGCATTACCCAGCCTACTGTTTGCTATTTGAAGTTAATCTGCGCTGGTGACATCGATCTGAAGGTTATCGAAGTTAGCGATCGCTTCTTGTAATTTATCCACAACTTGATCAACAGAAATACTACCTAAGTCTCCAGAGGCGCGGGTACGGATACTCAAAGTGTTGGTTTCTACTTCCTTCGCTCCCACCACCGCCATCACGGGTATTTTTTCTTTCTCTGCATTCCGAATCTGTTTACCCAAGCGATCGCCACTAGTATCAACTTCTGCACGGATGCCCAACGTTCTCATCTTCGCCACCACATCTTTAGCAAAATCTAACTGTGTGTCACCCACTGGTAGTAATCTAGCTTGCACTGGCGCTAACCACAAAGGGAAATCGCCCGCATATTCTTCAATTAAGATCCCAATCAACCTTTCCAGTGAACCAAAAGGCGCACGGTGAATCATCACAGGGCGTTTGCGAACCCCATCTTCGGCGACATATTCCAACTCAAAGCGTTCTGGCAAATTGTAATCTACTTGCACAGTTCCTAATTGCCACTCCCGATCTAGGGCATCACTAAAGATAAAGTCAAGTTTTGGCCCATAAAATGCCGCCTCTCCAATACCTTCAAAGTGATCCATCCCCAAGGTTTCAACTGCACGGCGAATCGCACCTTCGGCTTTATCCCAAATTTCATCTGAACCGATGTACTTATCACTAGCAGGATCGCGGAAACTCAGCCTAGCTTTAAAGTTCTTCAGTTGCAGACTATTGAACACCGACAAAATCAAATCCACCACATTCAGGAATTCACTATCTAGCTGTTCTGGGGTGACGAACAAGTGAGAATCATCCACAGTAAAACCGCGCACCCGTGTTAAACCGCCCAATTCCCCTGATTGTTCGTAGCGGTAAACAGTGCCAAATTCTGCCAGTCGCATCGGTAATTCCCGATAGGATCGCAACTCACTTTGATATATTTGGATATGGAAGGGACAGTTCATCGGCTTGAGGACAAAACCATCTTCTTTGGCAGCAGCTTCCTGATCATCCGCCATCAAAGGGAACATATCTTCTTTATATTTCTGCCAGTGTCCAGATTTTTTAAATAAATCGACTTTAGCAAGATGGGGAGTCACCACAGGCAGATAACCCCGTTTTAATTGTTCTTGCTTAAGGAAGTCTTCTAAAGTACTCCGCAACAGAGTGCCCTTTGGCGTCCACAAAGGTAAACCCGGCCCGACTAGATCAGAAAATATAAATAATCCCAGTTCCTTACCCAGTTTCCGATGATCTCGCCGCAGCGCTTCTTCTTTGCGTCGTTTATATTCAGTGAGTTGTTCTGGACTTTCCCAAGCGGTAGCGTAGATGCGTTGTAATTGGGCTTTAGTTTCATCCCCACGCCAATAAGCGCCAGCAACGCTTTCTAGTTCAATTGCTTTCGGGTTTAATTCACTAGTATTTTCCAGATGAGGCCCCGCACACAAATCCCACCATTCATTCCCCAGGTGGTAAATCGTGATTGGTTCCTCTTTAATATCTGCCAGAATTTCTAGCTTGTAAGGTTCGTTAATTTCCTGAATCCTGCGTGCGGCTTCTTCGCGGCTAACTTCTTCTCGACTTATATCCAGCTTGCGATTGATAATTTTCGCCATCTCTTTCTTAATGGCTTTGAGATCATTTTCGCTAAATGGTTCTGGATTGTCGAAGTCATAGTAAAAACCGTTTTCAATCCAAGGGCCGATTGTAACTTGTGCCTTGGTAAACAGCTTTTGTACTGCCATTGCCATTACATGGGAAGCAGTGTGGCGAATCTTTTTTAAGTTCTCCGATTCGCTGGTACGCGGTAAATAAATTTTTTCAACTTGTTCTAGCTGTTCTGACGGATTCGATGATTTTAGCGACATTGGCTGCTGAACCATTGGCGAAGTGATTACAAAAGGTGATTTATTGAAAGTCGGCGGGAAACTCCAACCCAAAAGTGAGTGGAGAGGGATAGCCGCCCGCCGACTTCGGGCATTGGGCATTGGTGATTTTTCCCCATGCCCCATTCCCAAAAACTCCATCCCTTTGTGGATGGAGTTTTTCGTTTGAATCTGTAGGCTTATTCAACTATAACGACTTTGATTTTTGCCCTGTAGGCTTTATGTTCCCACTACTGGATTAATTTTTAATCGGGGATAAAGATAAATTTTTGATTGCTTACCTGAGTGTCAAATTCAGGATTGCAGGCGTAGGCGTAGCCCGTCGTAGACATCGCTAAATTATCTAATGAGTTGCAACTCGCTGTCAGTTATACGTATAGATGCCTCTCCAAAGGAAGTGTACAAACCTGATATCAAGACTATATAATAAATTTGGTGTTCTTTGTTACATATTTTTACATTCCCGGAATTATGAGAGAAATAAGAAATATGTTAAGAAACATAAATAACGTTAATATTAGTAAGCAAGTTTAAAATATGCTTATCATTTATGTCAGACTCAAATGTACCAGGGACTGAGTTACTGAAAACGGTTTTAGAACCCCTGCTGGAAGATTTTCAGCATTGGTTTAGGCGATCGCGCCATTTACTCGAAACTGAGCAAATATCATTTATGAGTGAGCAAGAGCAATCTGACTTGCTCTGGCGGGTTAAGCAAGCGCAGGATGAACTAAACACGGTGAGAATGCTGTTTGCTGCTACTAATAAACAAGTCGGGATTGAGATGGCAACGTTAATGCCTTGGCATGACTTAGTAACAGAATGTTGGAATGTCGCAATGCGCTTTCGTCAAGGGCGTGAAGTCTAAGCAGCAGATGCTCTCATCTGGTAAATTTTGGCAGACTACTACAAGCCTTCCGGGTAACGCTGCTTCTCTGCCAGATGCGCGATCGCTCTTAGCAACTTCCCTTCTTTTACCAGATGCTTTAGCGCATGAGAGAAGACTCCTACACCCTCACAGCTTTGCGTAAACGCAAGATGGTAGAACAGCCCTTAAAGAGATAGTAAAAAATTCTTAACGATTTCTTAACATTATTGGGACTAACAAAAAAATGTATCCTATGTTACCGTAAGTGGAATAACGGTTGACAAATAGTTTCATATAGATGTAAGCGCCCAAAGGGTGCGTCAAATACTCGTCTTAACTGTGAGTCACAGTATCGGCGAAGCAAAGCGTTACATTACAAAATAAAGTTTTAAAAATTGTTGCCCTGGAGGAAAATCCCATGTTACACCTGCTTTACATTCTTGCTTTTACAATCCTTGCATTTATAGCTGTTGGCAACTTAATTCGTAACCTGATCATGTTCAGTTTTGATCGAGAGCAAACTTACCCGACGAATACCTTGTCAATGAATAATCAAGGCAACTATGGTTATTATTCATCAAAAAAACAGTTTGTACCCCATCCAGAGTTATTAGATAGCGCGGGCAACTTAATTAAAGAGCCACTTTTGGTAATGCGTTCGGTTAACGTTGAAGATGCGCGTCAACATCTCGATGCACTTTATGAAGCATCTCCAGGACATAAAAGTGAAAATTCCGAGGAAGCTTAAAAAAGTTAGGAGTTAGAAGCAGAGACGCGATTAATCGCGTCTGTACAGGAGTTAGGAGTTTGGGTGTAAATTATTGTTGTTTTTGCATCCTTAACTTTTCTGGTAGCAGAAATTTATTACCATCCTTTAAATTTGAGGCGATCGCGTCGGTAGGTTGGTAAGTTAACATTGTGTAGCCAGGAAAATTGGTCAATCTTGAAGCCGTATCGCATTATTTATCGGGTTGAGGAAGACAAAAAACAGGTGAGCATTGCAAGGTTCTGGCACGCATCAAGATTCAGCCCGGAATTGTAATTGTAAACTTTTGTAACGAATCGTATTGACAACGTAAATACATCTTGCCTAGACTATGAGGTATGGATGTGTTTTTCGTGCTTAATGGTGTCACCTTCGTTTGGAACGAGGAGAAAACTGGGATTAATCCCAGCAATCATGAGGGCATAACATTTCAGCAAGCCGTAGAAGCTTTCTTCGATCCGTTTCTAGTGGTGATTGATGCAAGCCGCAATGATCAGGAGCGGGATGCTGTGATTGGCTTGGACAGACGATGGAATATTCTGTACGTCGTCTAGATTGAGCGTGAAAACGACATGATTAGGATCATCTCGGCTCGGAAAGCGACGCGCAAGGAACGTGAATACTATGAAAGCTGAAGTCTTAAAAAAGCGACTCGATAAAAATCGTCCAATGATGACAATCACAATTCGCATTCCCGAAGATGTGATTGAGGATTTGAAGCGAGTAGCACCATTGTTAGGGTTTTCTGGTTATCAGCCATTAGTTCCTGCTTACATCGGACAAGGACTTAGAGCAGATATTGAACGACTTGAGGGTGATACTGTTTCTATATTGATTGCAAGCCTGAAACGGCATGGTGTGAGTGATGAGATAATTCGTGAAGTACTCAGTGAAGCTACTGAGCAAGGCAGAAACAGTTAGTAACGGCAGTATTCCTCTTTCATGAGTAGCAGGAATTATCCACTTGTGTTCGAGGTTACTAGCATAAAATAACCTGTGATCTATTATTTAAAAGTGCATTGACCAGATTTGAGTTCATAGTAGATGGCCCCCCAGTATCACAACAGGCTCGTAAGCGTGGTAAGGGCAATCGGCTTGAAGATTGGAAAAAGACAGTGCTACAAGAAGCTGAAAAATACTGGTCTTCGGAACAAAAAACAGCTACTGAGTTGGTTATGCTCCAGATAACCTATTTCTATGATTCCGATAAAATGGATGTAGACAATATTGTGAAGCCTATTCAAGATGCAATTAAAGGATTAGCCTACGTCGATGATAATCAAGTAAGCGATCTCCTAGTTAGAAAGAGGAATTTGTCAAGTAACTTTAGAATAGAAAACATGACCTCGACATTGGCGGAAGGTTTTGCTCGTGGCAATGAGTTCTTATATATTGTCGTAATTGATGCTCCTAACCAGGAGGTAATTATTTGATGGAAACTCCAACCGCAAACTTAGAAAGAGAGCGATTGCTGAAACTAGCAGAGGAGTATCGTGAAAAAGGTTACGAAGTTTTTTTTCATCCAAATCCAGAAGACTTGCCTGACTTCCTTAATCACTATCGCCCTGACATGATAGTACGTAGGGGAAAAGAAAATGTAGTTATTGAAGTCAAGTCACGCTCCTCACTTAACTCTTCTTCTAATCAATATTTAGGTAATTTAGCTCAAGCGGTAGAAAAACATCCTGGTTGGAGATTTGAATTAGTAATGACCAACCCGGAGGATACAACGTATTCTCTGAAAGCAGAGACTTCTCTTCAAGAGCGTGAAATAGAATCACAGTTGCAACTAGCAAAGCAACTTACAACGCAACATCCAGAATTAGCTCTCCTATATTCCTGGTCATTAGTAGAAGCAACTTTGAGACTTATTGCCCAAAAGGAAGAGCTAAGTTTAAAAAAATTTGATCCACGCTACTTAGTAAATCAATTAGTAACTGAAGGTGTAATTTCAAAATCTGAGTATCAGTTACTAATGAATGCACTCCCATTACGTAATTCTATTGCTCATGGCTTCAAAACTACACAAATTACGCTAAATTATGTATATGAATTGATCGAGCTTATAGAGCAGCTTTTAAGAACTCTGCACACTGGCGATGAAGCAGGTTAACGCTGCATTGCTTGGAGCGGATGGTAGGGACAAAGCAAAGCCCTGGTGCTAAATTTCAGGTTATGCTGTTGAGTGATGTCTACGATGGTTACTGAGCTTGCCGTACCACTTCGTGGAAGCAAGCTACGCGCAGTGTCTCGTAGAGAAGTACGGGCTATGCGGAGCACCAAGCATAAAATAGGGAGTCTTGACATACTCCCTACTGCCTTTCTAAGCTTCGATAACTACCCGCAAATTACCCCGTTTTTTTGCAACGCGACAAGCAGTCGTACTACCAGAACGCTCGAATTCCAAATCGAGGATGGTGGGACCGACTCGCAAATTATGAAATGACAACCGATTAATCGATTCTGGCAAAGCGGGGTCAATTATTCGCAAGCAGTTATTTTGAGCGTCAGGCACCAAATTGACCATCATTTGCAGTAGTTGGAAAATACTACCAGTAGCCCAAGCTTGGGGAGTGCAAGCAACTGGATACTGCACAGGGCTATTATCACCGTTGCGTTCGTAGCCGCAGAAAAGTTCTGGAGGACGTTGATAGGGTTGCTGGTCAGTCATGTCAAATAAACCTTGGAATATTTCCAGGGCTTGATCGATCAGGCCGAGCGATCGCAATCCCATTGCAATCAGAGCGTTATCATGAGGCCAAACCGAACCAGTGTGATAGCCCATTGGATTGTAAGCGGGTGACAAACTACTCAGAGTCCGAATGCCCCAACCATTAAACATATCTGGTGCCCGCAACCGTTCTGCTACACTATAGGCTTTTTCGGGTGTGAAGATTCCCAAATTCAGACAATGACCGGGATTTGAGGTAATACTGTCTACTGGCTTGCCATCTCCATCCAAAGCTAAAGCGCAGAAATCCTGGTCTTCTACCCAAAAATCTCGATTAAAACGAATCTTAAGATTTTTAGCCTCTTCTTGCCAACGATCTGCCAAATCAAGCCGCTTCTTCATCCTAGCTATTTCTGCTAGGCGCGTTTTTGCAGCATAGACGTAAGCTTGCACCTCACAGAGGGCAATTGGACCGTTGGCTAATTCTCCCTTGCGGTCTACGATACAGTCGCCAGAATCTTTCCAACCTTGGTTAACCAGACCGCGTTTGGATTTACGGAAATAACTGAGGTAGCTGGTTTGTTTGCTATTGCGATCAATCCAGTCCATTGCTGCTAGAGCATTCGGCCAAAGTTGCTCAAGGAGTTCTTGATCGTGAGTCCAAGCATAATGTTCGGCATAAAGCATCAGCCACAGGGGAGTCGCATCAACTGTACCGTAGTAAGGTGTATGGGGAATTTCTTGACAACGAGCCATTTCTCCCAAACGTAACTCATGCAAAATCTTACCCGGTTCTTCTTCGCGCCATTCGTCCTCAAATTTACCTTGATATGTCGCCAGTAATATCAGGGTTTCTTTGGCGATTTGCGAATTTAACATCAGGGTTTGAGAAGCTGTAACCAGCGAATCTCGCCCAAATAGTGTCGAAAACCACGGCACTCCCGCAGAAACAGTCTTATGCTTCCCAAAAGATTGGCGCAACAAATACATATCTTGTTCAGCCCGCTCAATCACTCGATTGAAGGTATTCTTATCTGAGCTAATGCGTGTAATTTGTTGTACCCAGTTTTGCTCCTCCATCAACTCCGCCGCTTTCGCCTGTCCTAATGTGAAGGCGGCGCTCACGGTTGAACTGGACTGGTTGTTTCTCAACATATTCACTCGGTAGCCCAGCTTTTGAGTTTCGTGAGAAGCTAACTCTAGCTGCCAAACCGCAGTGTAACCCTTGAAAGAGTCTGGTTGCCGATGCTGGAATAGAATCCGGGATTCCATCACGGAGCCATCCAGACCTTGATAGGCGAGTGTGAAAGATTGTTCCCTAGAGGCCGATGGCTCTTTGGGTACAGACGCAACGCCATCAATCAGAGAAAATGTTTCTTCCTCAGCTGTCAGTTCCACTAGGCGTAAAAGCCGACCTCGTTTTTCTCTGTAATAACCCCGGACTTCAAATAAATCAACAAAATCTGCATCAAAGCTGATGCTTAGTTCAAAACTGACGGTAGTTGTGCTGTAGTTAGATATTTCTATTTCTTCAAATAGTGCCCCATTCAGCACGATTTCTCGGCGAATTCCTACAGTGTCGGGTTTCAGCCGTTCGTCAATTTTGGGGTTGGTACACAAAACTGAGAGTGAAAACCCTTTTTGGGCAGTACTACTCAAGAGTACAGGCGATCGCCCTTCAATTTGCAACTCCAAACGATTCAGAAATCTGGTATCACAACAAAACAGTCCCATGCTGGAATTGCCATCGTTAAGGGAACAGCCAGAAATATTCCCGATACTATCTGTCACAAAAAATAAATCATCATCTTTAACCGTCAGTGTCGGTTGTGGTCTTTCACTCACAACACAAGGCCACTCCGGGATCGGTAATTGTTCAGCAGGAATAAAAGTTTTTCCATCCAGAAAAATTTTTTCCGGGGTCATTAGCGTATCCGGTGTCATTAGTAAAAGTTCCGTGTACAGGTCTATATTTTTTGTGGTCTTCCGATTAGAGGTCGCTGACCCTCACAACTTTCGCAAAAAAGACGCTCTCTAAAACTCGTTTGAGCTATTCGAGCCAAAGTAATCCTTACATACTGCTGACAAAATAGCAGCACTCAAATCCATATAAGCAAATTTTGATAATTTTATATTTTATAAGTCTCAAGTCAAGATTGAAAACTGAGGATTTTGAGAGAATTCATTAGTCATTAAACTTTCAGAAATACAAGACATATAGTATACTCAGCAAAAATGCGAAATTCACAGTTTTTGTTGGGTATAGAGAGCATTTGTTCCCTACTATTATACGATTTTGTCTGAAATATCTTTGGTATTTGATTAGACAGATTTATGAGAATTAATTAAACCGCGTCTATCTTGAAACCTGTAGTTCTTCGGTGATCAAAAGGATTTGCCCTCATCCCCCAACCCCGAATCCCAAATCTGGGATTCGGGGAGCCAGAATTTCAAAGTCCGTCTCCCAGATATGGGAGACGGATTTAGGGTCAGGGCAAAAACTACGCTTATAAACTTAGATGAGGTTTAATTGATTAAATTTCATCACTAATTATGGACTAAATTATCTGAATGTAGTAATAATAATTTCTGGGTAGGAAAATTTCTTTAGTGAGCATAAATCAAAGTAGGCGATGTCTACAACTGGCTACGGCAACGTGTGAACTATCAATCAATTATCAGTGCTTCGGCAACACAAGAGTTCAAACCATACAATAATTAGTATTTTAGTACTTAGTCAGGAAAGATTTTACCTGTACAAGCAAAAGCATAAGTTGGTCGAGAATGTATATTGGGCGTAGTAGGTTGTCAATTAACAAATCAAGTTGTACGCACTCCTGCTAATTGGTAACAAAGTGTTGCGCCTGCTTTGGCGAAAAGCGCTTTTGAGCGTTCTTTACATATTGCAACTGTCTATTTTACTTGAGAGTCCCTTGGAATTTGTACAATGCAGCTGTGACGTGGATCTTTTCGAGGTTGAGCGTTTAACAATAATTCATGAGCATTTCGACTTCTGTGCTGAGTGATCTGCTAAAGTCCCTACCCTACTTGCGGCCCCAGCTATATTTTAAGGCTTCACTAACGGCGCTCTCCCACGCGATGGAAGATCAAGTTTTGGCTGCGACTTTAGCCCAACCCCTTATAATTGCTAGTTTCCAGCGAGAGCGATTCTACCGCCAAGAAGCTCATCGCTACCAGCGACTTGCCTTGCGAAGTAATCAAGTATATGTATTATCTGCTCCAGAAACGGATTTCAGTAACAGTTCCGAACACTACGAAAAGATCGCTTTTGAACCAAAGGATGGCTTAAGTCAAGAGTGGCATTTGGTAGTGATTGCTGATAATTATGCAACTTGTCTGGTTTGCCGGGAAAACCTTGGTTCTATTGCCAAAAACAAGCAACTACCTGAACTAAGCCCGAATCTGGATATCGACACAGCGCGAAGATTTGAGGGAATTTGGACATCGGAAAGGGGAGTTAGCCTCAAAGCCGCCGAATTGCTGTTAGACAGGATTTTGGTTTACAGACCAGAACTAGCAAGTAAAATTCAGGAGGCACGTCAGAGATTTGGCATCGGGGAACCGCGAAACGACTCTGGAGCAGAACAGGTAAACGAATACGCTTGTGACATTGATACAGATCCCTTTGTGCAGCGCTTAGTAACTTATTTGCAAGCTAGCCAGTACAAATTGCATAAAGCTTACCGTTCAATTGCTGCCCAAGCACGAAAAGAACGATTAGTCAACTCAATTAGCACTGCGATTCGGCGATCGCTCGATCCTGACGAAGTTCTCCAGGTGGCGGCACAAGAATTAGGACAACACCTAGAAGCGTGTCGCTGTTTAATTTACCGCGCTCAAGCCTCAGATAGCCAAGCCATAATTGAACACGAGTTTTTGAATCCCGGTGTTTTATCGGTTCGTGGGCAAACCTGGGAGTTAGAGAAAAATTCCCTATTTCGGGACATAGTGGAACAAGGCGAAGGTGTTTGTGTAAGCGATACGCTGAGTGACCCTCGCGTTACCAATTCGCCAGGACTCTCCACGATCGCCAAAAAGTTTGCCATTCGTTCTTGGTTGATGGAACCCGTGTTCTATCAGGGGCGATTATTGGGCATTGTGGAGTTGCACTATTGCCGGATGCCACCCCATGAGTGCCAACCTGGGGAGTTGGATCTGGTAGAAGCGATCGCTACCCAAGTGGGAGCAGCGCTCATCCAAGCGGAAGCTTACGCCAACCTAGAAGAACTTAACCAGCAGTTAGAAGCCCTAGACCGCACCCGTAGCAACCTGATAGCCATCACCGGACACGAACTGCGTACCCCCCTATCTACGATTCAAGTCTGCCTGGAAAGTCTCGCTAGTGAGCCGGATATGCCCTTGGAGTTGCAGCAGATCATGCTGAATACTGCTCTTTCCGACTCAGAGCGGATGCGAAAACTAGTACAAGATTTCCTCACACTTTCCAACTTAGAAAGCGGTCGGGTGGAGTGGCACCCAGAATCCCTCACCTTTCAAGAATGTGTGGATTTAGCACTCAGCCGAAATCGCACGCGTTCCTCAACGGAAAAGCCGCTCCAAATCAAGACTCAAATTGCCCAAAACCTCCCTTTGGTTAGAGCTGATGGTGATTGGCTAGTAGAGGTACTGGCAAAACTCATGGACAATGCTTATAAATTTACGCCACCCGAAGGAGAAATCACCATTAAAGCGATTCCCAACAGCCGTAAAATGGTTGAAGTGACTGTAGCTGACACTGGACGGGGCATTGAACCGAATCGTTTAGAAGTAGTTTTTGACCGCTTCTATCAAGAAGAAGGAGCGCTGCGCCGCACCACTGGCGGGACTGGACTTGGTTTAGCAATTTGCCGTCAAATTGTTAATGGCTGGGGTGGGGAAATTTGGGCAGAGTCAACTGGCAAAGATCAGGGTAGTCAGTTTCACTTCACTATCCCGATTGTTCACAGTAGCCAAGAGGAAAAGCGGACAAAAGTCAAGAGTAAATAGGTATTGGATATTGGGCATGGGGCATTGGGCATGGGGCATTGGGCATTGGGCATGGGGCATTGGTTTTTGACTAATGACTAAAAACTGTTACAGTCTATGACGCGATCGCAATATAATCCTGGTTGCGATGTTAGGATTCCCTAAAAACGTTGAGAGAATCACTTTATGGCAGAAACACTCTCTGGACAAACCCCGCTATACGGTGGCAGCACCGGTGGCTTGCTCAGAAAAGCAGAAGTTGAAGAAAAGTACGCGATCACTTGGACTAGCCCGAAAGAGCAAGTATTTGAATTGCCTACAAGTGGTGCTGCTATTATGCGGAAAGGTGAAAACCTGCTGTATATAGCTCGTAAAGAATATGGCATCGCTTTGGGCGGTCAGCAACTCCGCCGGAAATTCAAAATCACAGACTACAAAATTTACCGGATTTTACCCAACGGAGAAACTACTTTAATTCACCCAGCTGATGGTGAATTCCCCGAAAAAGTCAAAGAAGGTCGTCCAAAAGTGGCTTATGTCCCACGCAGCATTGGGCAAAACCCCAGTCCTGCACAACTCAAGTTCAGTGGTAAAGCTACCCACGAAGCATAGGGACTAGGGACTAGGGACTGGGGACTGGGGAAGAAGCAAGGGAGTAGGGAGCAGTGAGCAAGGGAGAAAAGTAAAAGTTTTCCTCTCTGCCCCCCGCACCCTGCCTCTTATGCCCCATGCCCTATGCCCCATGCCCCATGCCCCATGCCCCATACCCAATCCCTAAGCAATTTATGGTATTCCCCGATTTCTCCGAATTTTCTCAGCTAGCTCTAGAAGGTAACTTCGTCCCGGTATATCAAGAATGGGTCGCGGACTTAGATACGCCCGTATCTGCTTGGTATAAAGTATGTGCGGGTCAGCCCTATAGCTTTTTGTTGGAATCGGTAGAAGGTGGGGAAAAGCTGGGACGCTATAGTTTAGTGGGCTGCGATCCAGTGTGGGTTTTAGAAGCCAGGGGCGATCGCACGACCCAGAAAAACCGCGATGGTTCGCAGGTCGTTTTTGCAGGCGACCCTTTTACAGCTTTAGCCGAATGTTTAGCACCTTATCACCCAGTGAAGTTGCCACAGCTACCGCCAGGAATTGGTGGTTTGTTTGGGTTTTGGGGCTATGAATTGATTCGCTGGATTGAGCCGCGTGTGCCAATTAATCCCCAAGATGAGCGAAATATCCCTGATGGGTTGTGGATGCAGGTAGACCACCTATTGATTTTTGACCAGGTGAAGCGGAAAATTTGGGCGATCGCTTATGCTGATTTACGTGAAGAGAAAGTAGATTTAAAAGCAGCCTATCAACAAGCGGGCGATCGCGTCACCCAAATGCTCGAAAAGCTATCTCTACCCCTATCGCCAGAAAAAACTAGATTGGAATGGAAACCGCCTGGAAGCAGCGTATCTGGAGGAGCAGAGGAATACACCAGCAACTTTACCCGCCCTGATTTTTGTGCTAATGTCCAAAAGGCCAAAGACTACATTAAAGCAGGCGATATTTTTCAAGTAGTAATTTCCCAGCGACTATCAACAACATATACAGGCGACCCCTTTGCACTTTACCGCTCCCTACGTCAGATAAATCCTTCGCCTTACATGGCTTACTTTAACTTCCAAGATTGGCAAATCATCGGTTCCAGTCCGGAAGTAATGGTGAAAGCCGAAATAGATCGAGATGGTGGAGTGATAGCAACAGTACGCCCAATTGCCGGGACACGTCCAAGGGGCAAAACCACCCAGGAAGATGCAGCCTTCGCTGAGGATTTACTCCAAGACCCCAAGGAAATTGCCGAACACGTCATGCTTGTGGATTTAGGACGGAATGATTTGGGGCGTGTTTGCCAAAGTGGTAGCGTCAAAGTTGATGAATTAATGGTAGTTGAGCGCTACTCCCATGTGATGCACATTGTCAGCAATGTTGTGGGTAAATTAGCACTTGGTAAAACAGCATGGGATTTATTGAAAGCTTGCTTCCCAGCCGGTACGGTAAGCGGCGCACCCAAGATTAGGGCGATGGAAATTATCCACGAGTTAGAATCTAGTCGTCGGGGAGTTTACTCCGGTGTGTATGGATATTACGATTTTGAAGGACAATTAAATACTGCGATCGCAATTCGCACAATGGTAGTGCATGATAATACGGTCAGCGTCCAAGCCGGCGCAGGTTTGGTGGCTGATTCTGAGCCAGAGAAAGAATACGAAGAGACGCTGAATAAAGCTAGAGGTCTATTAGAGGCGATTCGTTGTTTGCGTTGAACTGGCGACTAATGCACTGTGGCGGAAGTTTGCCTACCTTTAACAAGGTGCTTAATCAATTGTCTGGTTAATTGAGATGGTACTGGATTTATGCCGTGCTGTACTAGTCCTTTGTTAAGCTCGTTTTGAGCATTTGTGCTTAGAAAATAAGAACTAAAGTCTTTACTACGAACTTGCTTACCTACCTGACTTTTCACGCTATCTGGAAAACCTCTCTTCTTTATCTCTCTCCTACAAGGAGGAGCCACTGCGTTGGGCGGCTCTGCCGACTTGTTCGCTCTTAGCGTTCCCGCAGGGTAGCATCTGGCATCAGAGACTTTGAATTTTCTAACCCCCTTCCCGATGCGGGAAGGGGGTTAGAGGGTTAGGTTTTTCCTGGGCTTTTCCACATAAGGTGAAAAGTCAGACTTGCTATAGCAGTGGACAAAGCGGTTAGGACAAGTTGCCGGTAGACACCTTCAACAAGCGTACATTGTGAATTGATTGTTGTCCTAAGCTTGCTGTCCGTTACTATAACCGATCAATTTAAACTAAAAAGAAGTCCTGGTATTCAAATCCAAGACCTCAGTTGAAGTTCCTACACCCTAGAAATGAACAAACTTGCTCATCCCAATTGGTTGAAGTAAATTGCCCAAAGAATTCCAGTTACTCCAATGGCGACTAAAAGGTTAGTGAAAAATTTACCGAATTCAATTTCTTGTCCCAGTCCCTTGTCATCTTGACCGACTGTGAAAAACAATGACCAGGCTTGATTTGCATTGATAATCTCAAAGTTGTTGAAATCAGGTCTAAAAACAACTGGCCCAATTAAATCTTTTTTGGGGTAATCAAAATCAGTTTTCATAGTTTGCCTCTAAATTGTTTTATTTGTCAAGTAAAGAAAATTCGTAAATCTCAAAGTGTCTTATCTAAAGGTTGGTTAGCCATCCAATCAAAGCGTGTCCGGTAAGAACTTCCAAAGCTCTGAGTGAGATAAAACCAATCATTGCCAAACGGCCGTTGAGTTTTTCGGCATATTCGGTGAAGCCTGTCCGTGGGGTTTGATCAACATAAATAGTAAAGCCTCTATTTGTGATCTTTTGCTCCCTGTTTTCGTTATCTGTAAATTAATATTAACTATTGTAAATATTTTTTACCAGCACTTGACATAAAGATAAAGGTAGTGAAATCCGTACTAAGCAACTAGGGTATTTTAGATATGTGCGAGAAAGTAGGCATCGCAATATAGCGATTGTTACCTGAATTCTGCCTTCGGACTCCCCAATAAGCAGGCGTATTGCACCCAACTGAGAACCGCTATAGGTTCAATTAAGGGACTGACAAATAAAAAAATATCCCAAATTTTCTTGTGCGATGGGTGTCCGCACCCGTCCCATATTCAGGGCGGGCTTTCCTGCCCAGCCCTGAATATGGATAATTTATTTCTTGTCAGTCCCTAAGGATTTTTTACGGAAATTTCATGCGTGTAGAGACGTGCAATGTCTACGATGCTTACTGACTTGTGCCGAGCGCAGCCGAGGTAGCTTGCCGTTCGCCCAGCGTCTGGTAGAGAAGTACGGGCTGTGACGCTCCTAGAAGTGAATACGCACAAAGGCACCAATTGCGTTTAATCTGACTTAAATAAAACTTATCATTTGTATAAGCATAAATTATCAATTTATAACTGAGGAAGTATTGCTTATTTGTAACTAAGTTGCTATGTTTCTTTACATAAAGATACAAAAGCAATATAAATGCGTTAAAGCACTGTTGATTAAGGCTTTCTAAATAACTATGCAGTTGAGCCTGCGATGTGATTTGCCGAGTATCCATACTCAACGGCAAGAGAATCGCTATGCTTTTGGTAAAGCGATGTCTATGACGGGCTACGCATAAGCAATAACTACTGAGTGCCTTTGTTAACAGTTAAATGTATTTGCTTTCCGTCTTTGCACACTTGATTTTTTACATTCGATAGAACTGTAATTTTGTTTTGGGAATTTTTGCTATGTCTTTTACCATCCAGTCGGCTCAAAGAATTTTTCCCGGCACCCTAGTTGCTGATGTTGTTCCAACTGTTGTTGAATCATTCTCTCAGCTCAATGCTGAAGATCAACTAGCATTACTCTGGTTTGCCTATACCGAGATGGGTAAAAGTATTACGGTTGCTGCTCCTGGGGCAGCCAACATGATCCTGGCGCAAGGCTTACTCGAACAAATTAAGCAGATGTCTTTTGAGGCTCAAACGCAAGTCATGTACGATTTGGCTAACTCTGCTGACACTGCCTTCTGCCGTTCCTATGCATCTTTCACCGTGAACATTAAGTTGGGCTTCTGGTATCAGTTAGGAGAATGGATGGCCCAGGGAATTGTTGCTCCAATCCCAGAAGGCTACAAGCTTTCTCCAAAGGCTGCCGAGGTGTTGGAAGCCATCCGCAATGCTGATTCAGGTCAACAAATCACAATCCTACGCAATACCGTAGTTAGCATGGGATTTGACCCGAACGCTCCCGGCAGTTATAAAAAAATCTCAGAGCCTGTGGCTCCTCCCACTGCACTAGCATTTCGGACTAAAGTCACGATTGAGGGCATCAACAACCCTACGGTGCTAGGCTATATCAACAACATGAATGCCAATGACTTTGATGCTGCGGTTGCTCTGTTTACCTCTGAAGGTGCCTTGCAACCTCCCTTTGAAAGACCAATTGTTGGTCAGGAGGGAATCCGCGTTTATATGCGTGAAGAATGCCAGGGATTGAAGATGATCCCAGAGCGCGGTGTCTCTGAACCAGTGGATGATGGCTATACACAAGTTAAAGTCACAGGCAAAGTTCAAAGCCCTTGGTTCGGTGCCAGTGTGGGGATGAATATTGCATGGCGGTTTTTGTTAAATCCCGAAGGCAAAATCTTCTTTGTAGGGATTGACTTGCTCGCTTCTCCTAAAGAACTGCTCAACCTAGTACGTAAATAGAGCGCTAGATTAGTCACTGCTTAAGCGTGGATCAGTGAAGGAGCGTCACCCAACAGCCCTTGGTAAACATCACCACTCTTCCACGCTTAAACAAAAGAAACTTCTCAGCATAACGGCTTGTTGGTATCTTCGTCCTGCGATCGCAAAAAGGTAGTTGAAAAATCTAGCTAAAGGTCAATCAAGCATTTATTATCTGGGGACTAATTTCATCTGAGATTTTCGTAACCGCCCATATACCCATTAGCTAGAGTAACCAAGGGATTTTGTGGTCAAGTTATAAAGAATTAAAATCTTACTTGAGACAGGCTTGGATAACCAATATAGCTCTCTCTGTTGGCTAGCTAGTATTCCTACCTGAGAGCGAAGGTTTTTCATCCAACTGTTAGCTATTCTAGTGAGTGAAAACAAACAACACTGTATGGGTGTTATGCCGCTGTGACCCATTATCAGACATCGAAGGAGAGCGATCGCAGATGTTTGAACAGTGTAAATCGATTAAAGGCATTGACGGTCTGGAGTTTTTGTCGCTTCCTCCATTTTATTATCACCAAGGGAAGGTTAAACCCTTCATCAGAGCGGTCTAAGGTGGTAAACGTCTTGTGTCTTTTTGATTACAACTTAATTATGAAGCTCTAATCTCCTGAATTAATTTTCAACTAAGGAGATGGGACTATCATAGCTAGTGTAACTATCTGTTAGCTGGCGTTTGTGTGTCAAAATATTCACGCCAACGACTAATTTGACCATCCCTGAAATCTACGACAATTACATCATCAGCTTTATTACGACGAGCTGTCACCTTTTCCGTATCTTCGTAGTGCCATTCTACTGCTGCCTGATTTTCTCCAACGATAATCCGGTGGATGTCTATTTTGACATCTGAATACTGTTGTTTAAAATGGGTAACTTCTTCTCGAATTCTTTCTTGCCCCCGCCAAGATTGACCAGGTACGATTAGTTCCCCATCAACTGTAAATAACTGTACAAGAGCATCGACATCTTGAGCAACCCATGCATCTTTAGTTTTTTCTATTAATATCTGAATATCTTCTTGGTTCATAGACTGACTGGCAAATAAAGGTGTGCTAAAAGTTAAGTTAACAAATATAGTTCCTAAAACTAGCCATTGAGACAACCAAACCATCTAGATTTTTCTACCCTCTAAAGTATCAAGCCTTAGAGTATTAGTAACATTTAACCTCGCACCTGCGAAAAATCAAGTTTTGATTGGATGCAGAACGTCTGTATCGTTGATGTTAATTCTACAGCCAAAACTGGCGATTGCTCTCTAACCTACTGCTTGAATAAATCATATATCCCAATCCTAAATCATTTGTGAGACAGTAAGTAAGTCGTGGAGAAAATTTATAAGTATGTAACAAAGAGTTAAGCAGAAGAA
>NZ_JABXKJ010000168.1 GCF_017115085.1 Nostoc sp. NMS7
CAATCCGGTGTGACCCTTTGTATCCTCTTATTTTTCTTCCTATCCCCTATTTATTGAGCGGATACTTAAAAGTTTTAGATATCTGACCAAAATCTAACCACTGGCAGTTAAGGAATAAATGGTTTTAAAATAGTGAAATCTGAAAATATTTATGGGTGCAGCTATGTCGCTACGCAACGAACCTTTAGATTGGCAAGTTGAATCAAATGATCCTTATATACCAGTTTATCATCAAGGTGATTTGGTGGGATTTTTTAAACCACATTATGCCAGTGAAGTTATTAAGTTTTTAAATGAGCAAGAAGTTTTAAAGAAAGCATTAAAAATGGCTTGTACTGATTTAATTAAAAAAATGGGCGGCGATGCGAATAAAGTCAATTATTTAATGGGAAAATATATCATAAATAGTGAGCGTCCGAAGCATGGAACTAGAGCGATCGCTATTTTACTTAGTGATCGACAAAAAGAACTTGACTTGAGTAATCAGGAGTTTACTAAATTGTGCGATAGCTTTAAATTATCCCCCGATGAACTGAATAATATTTATGCTGGAGAAGCATTTAATGATAGTTTGTTAGCGCCCATATCACGTATATTAGGGATTGCAAAAGAGCGGTTGCTGGAAGTGCGCGATGGTTCTGAAGAAGAAACTAACATATAAACAGCAAATCCAAATCTTCAAGTGATATAAAATTGTGAAAACAGACATCATCTTTTATCGCCTGTTTCAAGAATTCCCTGATATCTTCTTTGAGCTTATTGATAATCCTCCAGAATCAGCTAGCCTTTATCAATTTTCATCAGTTGAAATCAAACAAACAGCCTTCAGAATCGATAGGGTATTTCTGCCTATACAAGGAAGCGAGAACCAGATTTACTTTGTTGAAGTGCAATTTCAAGCCGATGGAGAAATTTATTCTCGGCTATTTGCAGAAGTCTGTTTATACCTGCGTCAGAATAAACCAAAAAATAACTGGAGTGCTGTGGTTTTATACCCAAACAGGAATGTAGATACAGGAGATATCAAACATTACCGTGAGTTTTTCACAAGTGGGCGCGTCAGGCGGATTTATTTGGATGAATTAGGTGAGGCTGCATCGCTTCCAATTGGCATTGCAACTGCTAAATTAGTAATTGCAACCGACGATATAGCGATCGCACAAGCTAGGGAGTTGATATATAGAACCAATTCAGAGATAAGTTCACCACAAAAACAGCAGCAGTTATTACAATTTATAGAGACTATTTTGGCTTACAAGTTTCCCACAATGACTAGGGAGGAGATGGAGGAAATGTTTGGCTTAAGCGAGTTAAAGCAAACCAGATTTTATCAGGAAGCCTTTCAGGAAGGTGTTGAACAAGGTATTGAACAAGGTAAGGTTCAAGGGAAACTCAAAGCAGTACCATCAATCTTAGCAGCAGGGTTGACTGTAGAACAAGTAGCACAGGCGTTAGATTTGAGTGTTGAAGAAGTTAGACAAGTAACGCAAAGCCAGCCTTGAGATAGATGTGGTAAATTTTATCCGTGGCTCAAGCCAAATTTGGTTTCGCCTCCCCAGACTTGATCACGACGAATTTATAGTTAATTTTTGTTAATATTAGAAGCGGTGTTAGTACTTCGTCTTCAACCACCCACTCCCTACCTCAGAGAAACTTAATGCTGCGATTAGAACATATAAGTAAAATTTATCCCACAGGCGAAGTTCTCAAAGATATCAACTGGGAAGTTAAACCAGGGGATCGCATTGGCTTAGTCGGTGTCAACGGTGCTGGAAAATCCACCCAACTCAAAATCATCTCTGGGGAAATTGAACCCACCGCCGGCGAAATCATTCGTCCCAATAGCTTACACATAGCTTACCTCAACCAAGAGTTTGAAGTAGACCCCACCCGCACCGTTAGAGAAGAATTTTGGACTGTCTTCAAAGAAGCCAACGAAGTACAGTTATCTCTGGCGCAGGTGCCACAAGAGATGGAAACGGCTAGCCCAGAGGAACTGGATCGACTGATCGACAAGTTAGATCGCTTGCAGCGCCAATTTGAAGCCTTGGATGGCTACAACTTAGACGCACGCATCGGGAAAATCTTACCAGATATGGGGTTTGGGCTAGAAGATGGCGATCGCCTCGTCAGCGCCTTCAGTGGTGGTTGGCAAATGCGGATGAGTTTGGGTAAAATCCTCCTGCAAAAACCCGATTTGTTGCTGCTGGATGAACCGACTAACCACCTCGATTTAGAAACCATTGAGTGGTTGGAAAATTACCTCAGAGGGCTAATTACGCCGATGGTAATAGTCTCCCATGACCGGGAGTTCCTTGACCGCCTCTGCACCCAAGTTGTGGAAACTGAACGTGGCGTTTCCGCTACCTACCTAGGTAACTACTCGGCATATTTATTACAAAAAGCCGAAAATCAATCAGCACAACTTAGCGCCTACGAACGCCAGCAGAAAGAATTAGAGAAACAGCAAACCTTTGTTGATAGATTTCGCGCCAGTGCTACCCGCAGTACCCAGGCAAAAAGCCGGGAAAAGCAACTCGACAAAATCGAGCGCATTGAAGCACCCGTTGGTGGGATGAGAACTCTACACTTCCGTTTTCCGCCTGCACCCCGCAGTGGACGCGAGGTAGTGGAAATTAAAGATTTAACTCATCTTTATGGTGATAAGATCCTGTTTTTGGCAGCAAATCTCCTAATTGAAAGGGGCGATCGCATTGCATTTCTTGGCCCTAATGGTGCTGGGAAATCTACCCTCCTGCGCGTGATTATGGGTATGGAACCACCCACAGAAGGTATCGTGAAATTAGGCGATCATAACGTTCTTCCGGGTTACTTTGAGCAAAATCAAGCTGAAGCCTTGGATTTGAAGAAAACTGTCATGGAAACTATCCATGATGAAGTTCCCGACTGGGATAATCAAGAAGTCCGCACGCTTTTGGGACGCTTCTTATTTACTGGTGACACTGTATTTAAGGCAGTTGGGGCATTAAGTGGCGGAGAAAAAGCTCGTCTGGCGTTGGCAAAAATGCTCTTACGTCCCGCGAACTTACTAATTTTAGATGAGCCGACAAACCACCTAGATATTCCAGCTAAAGAAATGCTGGAAGAAGCACTCAAAAATTATGATGGTACAGCAATAGTAGTTTCCCACGATCGCTACTTTATTTCTGAGGTAGCAAACAAAATCGTCGAAATTCGTGATGGTGAATTCCGCGTTTACTTAGGAGATTATCATTACTATCTCCAAAAAATTGCCGAAGAGAAAGAACAAGCAAAATTAGCTGCAATAGAAGCCGAAAAAACAGCGAAAAAAGCTGCTAAAGCTGCTAAAGCTTCCACGAAAAGGAAATGATCAAGTAGAAAATGGCTTAGTAGTAGTGCGAAAAGGCTACTACTAAGTAATCACTGCTTATTAGCGTTCAAAAATATTACAGAAAAATTACTAAAATTTAAAAATCTTTCAAAAAACTGCAAGTCCCTGATCAAAGAAATTAATAAGCAAAAATTCACTTGCGGCGTGGATTAGCAGTGGTATCATTCGGATATTACAAACAGTAAAGGGCAATTTTACTATGACCAAAGCACCTGTTGCTCCTGTGGTGCTAGTCATTTTAGACGGATGGGGCTACTGCGAAGAAACGCGAGGAAACGCTATTGTTGCTGCTAAAACTCCAATCGTGGACACTTTATGGGCAGCTTACCCGCATACCCTCATCCACACATCAGGAAAAGCTGTAGGGTTGCCAGAGGGTCAAATGGGTAACTCGGAAGTTGGTCATTTGAACATTGGTGCTGGGCGAGTGGTACCGCAAGAACTTGTCCGCATCTCCGATGCAGTCGAAGACGGTTCTATTGCCTCTAACCCAGCACTCCTCAAAATTTGCCAGGAAGTTCGTTCTCGGAATAGCAAGCTGCATCTAGTAGGACTTTGTTCTGAGGGAGGGGTACACTCGCATATCACCCATCTATTCGGACTACTTGACTTAGCCAAAGACCAGCGAATTCCAGAAGTTTGTATTCACGCCATCACTGATGGTCGTGACACCGCGCCAACTGACGGTGTAAAAGCAATCACACTGCTACAAGATTATATAGACCGCAGAGGAATTGGGCGCATAGTCACCCTTAGCGGTCGCTACTACGCGATGGATCGCGATCACCGCTGGGATCGGGTCAAACGCGCCTACGATGTGATGACCCAAAATGGTGTGGGTAGCGATCGCCAAGCTGTGGAAGTCTTGCTAGCATCTTACGCCGAAGGGGTAAAAGATGAATTTGTCAACCCAATTAGAATGGCTCCCGGTGCAATCGAACCAGGGGATGGGGTGATATTTTTCAACTTCCGCCCCGATCGCGCCAGACAACTAACTCAAGCTTTGGTAAGTCCCACATTTAACGGTTTTGAAAGACAGCGAATCACACCGCTATCTTTTGTTACCTTTACGCAGTATGATTCAGATTTACCCGTGGCTGTAGCCTTTGAGCCTCAGAATCTCAGTAACATTCTGGGAGAAGTTATAGCCAATCATGGTCTGAAGCAGTTACGCACTGCCGAAACAGAAAAATACGCCCACGTCACCTATTTCTTTAATGGGGGTCTGGAGGAACCTTTTGTTGGAGAAGATCGGGAACTGGTAAGCAGCCCGATGGTAGCGACTTACGATCACGCCCCAGCGATGTCAGCAGTAGCAGTTACAGATGTAGCGATCGCTGCAATTCAAAAGGGTACGTATTCCCTAGTTGTGATTAACTATGCCAACCCAGACATGGTAGGGCATACTGGTCAAATCGACGCTACCATTACAGCAGTTGAAATAGTTGATCGCTGTTTGGGACGCTTGTTAGAGAGCGTGATCAAAGTCGGTGGTACAACAATTATTACTGCGGATCACGGCAACGCTGAGTATATGCTAGATAATGGGGGTAATCCTTGGACAGCTCATACCACTAATCCAGTCCCCTTCATCTTGGTGGAAGGCGAGAAAGTCAAAATCCCTGGATATGGTACAAATGTCGAACTGCGAAGCGATGGCAAGCTATCCGACATCGCCCCCACAATTCTAGAGATTTTACAGCTGCCTCAGCCACCAGAAATGACCGGGCGATCGCTGCTGAAAACCGCAGAATATGAGCTACAACGCACTCGCACCCCCGTGCAAGTAGGGCTGTAAAAGAGTTAGGAGTGAAGAGTTCATAGTGAGGGGTGAATAATTAAGAGTTAACAGTGATCAATTAAAACCTTTCCAACTCCTAACTCCCACTCCTGTACAGACGCGATTAATCGCGTCTGTACTCCCAACTCCCAACTCCCAACTCCTGTTTTTTGAAACTTTTTATAAATGAGATTCCTCCCATGACAGTTACTAATATCGTGCAAGGCATTTGGGCATTTTCCGCCACTGGTTTGATTATCTTAGTTTTACTGCATAGCCCCAAAGGTGATGGTATTGGGGCTATTGGCGGACAAGCCCAGCTATTTAGCAGCGCCAAGAGTGCAGAAAACACCTTAAACCGAATTACTTGGGCATTGACAGTAATTTTTCTCGGTTTAACAGTAGTTTTAAGTGCTGGCTGGCTGCCTAAATAAGGATAGGTAAATGGGGGGAAGAACCGAACACCCAATACTTAACACTCTAATAAATTTAATTTCACCACGGTTAATTACAGCTCTTGCCTTATTTATTGGCACAGGGCTGTTAATCGTTTTTACTAATCTCCAGTCGAGTCATGGGTTGACAATAATACCAAAATATGTATATTCAGACTTAATAATTTCTCTCCCCACCTCATCTTCGCCAAAACCCCATCCCTTACCGTCCACACTCGCACGCTGGCAAGATAGTACCAACAGTGGTGACTACTTTTCCCAAGTCAAAACAACCCAAGTTGGTTATTTAGTCTGGTCACAATTTCCGGTTCGAGTTTACGTAGAACCACCAAAAGCCGTCAGCGAAAACCAAGCTCAAGCATGGGTTAATGGTGTTTTGCAGGGTGTACAGGAGTGGAGTACTTATTTACCTTTAACAATAGTCGAACAGCCAGAAATTGCTGATATTACGATTGTCCGAAAAGCGCCACCTTTACAAATTTCCCCTGGTAGTAATATATCCCGTGCGCGATCGGCACAAACCACTTACGAGTTATACACCAGCAACAAAGTTTTATCCCACCGCTTCACCATCTTGTTAAGTCCCAGTCAAACAGGTGAGTATCTCATTGCAGCAGCCCGTCACGAATTCGGTCATGCGCTAGGAATTTGGGGTCATAGTCCGCTACAAACTGATGCTTTATACTTTTCTCAAGTTCGTAACCCGCCGCCGATTTCTCCGAGAGATGTAAACACTCTAAAGCGGGTTTATGAACAGCCAACCAGTTTAGGATGGTCTTTAATGGATAATTCAAAGATTAATTGATCGATAGGTAAACTAGAAGCTGGTCACTACGGTAAAAATGCTACTAATAGCGAAATAATGACAAATGCATAGCAAAATTGAAGCTTTAGCAGCCAGAGAAAATATTTCCATTGAACAACTTACAACTATTGCCTTATCTGCACAAGTTTCCGCATGGATGACCAAAGACTATTTGGAAGAAAAAGCCAAAAGCGGTAGTTGGGAAAAATTCCAGCAAGTTTTGAATAAAGTCCCTAACGTAGAACCAGAAGAATATGATAAGTTGTAGCGAGTTAATTTTATGGTATTGGTGAGTTAAAATATGAATTATGTCTCGCGCAAAGAATCAAAATTTAAGATTAAGGCAACCAACTTTTATCCAAAATTTGCTCTAAGGTATAAGGACATAATTCAGGTAAATTGGTTAGCTGTGTTTTAGCCTTAACATAATCTAAGGCATTGCTATAAATTATGCTAAAATTATCCTCTAAATGATTGCGTAAATTGGCACTTAAATCTTCATTGATTTGATTCCGAAAACTAATGATTTCTGCTGCCCAATGATTAGCATTTCTTGGCTTTTCTAAATCCCAATATTGATAAAGTAATAAATGTCTAATAATCTGTTCTAACAGACTTTTTACTCGCCTTTTCTCGTTTTTAGCCAAATCTTCCAATTCTTCTATTAAGTTTTCATAGTCAATATCTGCTAATTGCCGATGTTTGAGACATTTAATAGTCTCCTCTAACCATTGCAGGTAATTGGATTTATATAATGTTTTTAGACCAATAATTGCAGTCATCTGTTGATTTTGTAGCTTTAATTTACTGTTATTTGATGTTAACTAATATATTAAATTTTGCCAATAATGATTTACATTTTATGACTTGGTGCCTTACGAACTCCGTCATAACACACGCTACTAGTCTATCAAGTTTAAATTGATGGGTAAGCAAGTACGTAGTAAGCACTAAAGTCCTTACGAATAGAAATGCGATTGTTCGCACTTCTTCCTTTTCCCTACGCTCTACGACTTAGCGGTAGAGGTCGCTGTGCTAAAACTTCTTTATAAAGTTCTTCCAGCAGAGTAATATTTTTACTCAGGGTATAGCGTTCTAATACACGCTGTCTGGCTTTTTGCCCCAGTAAGGTTGTTAACTCTGGATGGTCTTGGAACACTGGCAAGAGGGTTCTTAATTGCGATCGCGCTGTTTTGGTATTAATAACTACACCTGCGCCCTTTTCCAATACTTCTCCATCTGCACCCACATCTGTTGCTAAACAAGCCAACCCACATGCCATTGCTTCTAACAGAGATAGGGACAAACCCTCTACCAATGAAGGTAAAACAAATACATCTGCGCCCCGCAAAATTTCGATGCGTCGGTCTTCATCAGCGACAAATCCCAACCAGCTAATGCCGTATTCTGAACCAAAAAACGGCTCTAAAGAAGACTTCAAAGGGCCGTCGCCGACAATCAATAACTTAGTACCAGGTTCCATTGCCGACTGCTTCCAAGCCCGGAGGAGGGCTTCAACATTTTTCTCTGGTGCTATGCGACCCTGATAAACAAACAAGCGTTCAGCTTTAAATTCTGTTTTGACTTGAGAAAGTCCTGGAGAATACTTAGTTATATCAACACCGTTGGGAATTACAGCAATATTTTCTTTCCTTACACCCATCCCTGCCAATAATTCTCGCTGAATTTGAGAAAATACAATCACGCGATCATAGTTAACTAAAAAAGGTGCGTAGAGCTGATAAGCCAAAAGTTGTGTTCCCGATATCAGCTTTGCCCCCTTACCAGCAAAAGGTGTATGAAAAGTGGCAATTAGGGGCAACCTCAGTTCCTCACAGATTTCCGGTAGAAAAAAGTCTAGAGGAGATAGCGTTAAGGAAGCATGGACTATATCGGGTTTGATTTTCCGCAGCGAATCGGTTAAAACTTTGGTCGCTTTAAAAGTGGGAATTGTGTAAACCTGGGACTTGTAAATGAAAGGGAGAGAAACCTCTCGAAGATTTGGCCAGTTGTCAGGTTCCGACTCTTCCTGGGCGAAGTGAAGAAAACTAACTTCATGTCCCCTATCTAGCAAGGAATTTGTAATTTCTCGACTATAGGTGACATTGCCGCAAAAGGGCGATTTTTTTCCAATCCAGGCTATACGCATTCTTTATTTAGCTGTAAGAAAAGCGGGGTTGATCTATTACTTCTGTATGCTTTGTGATTTTATTTTATCTAGGTATACTTGCTGGTTTTTTTAGTTATTACAGATTCCCACGACACTTTAGTTTAAAAAGCCTATTTTAAGCTGATTAAACCAGTGGATTTATGGCTTTATTTATTCTATTTATAAGTTGTTATTTTCTGATATTTAAACAACTTATTCTCACTAAGGTCAGATTGATATCCTGCAAGTATGTGATAAATTTTCACTGACGATAGTTTACCATGAACAGAAAAGCTTTAATGAAATTAGTAATTACTTCCAGGTAATGAATAATAACTAACTATTTACATGAGTTATACCAGGTTAATATACCTCCTGAAAAGACGATCGCAGCTAATCCCAAAAAAACTACCTGTAATCCCAGAAAGGTTTCTACTACACCTGCTAATGCCAAAGGTAAGGAGAGGGCAATATTGATTACATTGTTTTGCAAGCCAAAAACTTTACCACGCATCTCTGGAGGTGTTTCTGTTTGGATCGCTGTTTGCATGGGAATTCCCACTAGCGCCCCAAAGATCCCTAATAGCGCCACCAGTAATAATACTAGCCATAGTTGGGTTGTAAATACTGATAGACCAATCAGGGATGCTGCCATGCCCATAGAACCATACAGACTTAGTTGAGTATAGGAGAAGCGTTGACCAAATTGACCGAGAATTGTTGCTCCCGCAGCGATGCCAACACCGCCGGCTGCTAGTAAAAAGCCGAACTGGGAGGCTTTCATGTTGGGAATTATTTCTGCCATGCGAACGGCTAGAACAGTTAATGCTGCAAAGACAGAAAACAAGATAATCAGCTGAAGTAAAGCATTGCGGATGCGATGATTTGCTTTGAGGTAGCCGAAACCATCCCGCAAGTCAGAGAATACGTGAGGGAATTCTGTATCGGGATCGTGGTGTTTTTCCTTAGTTGCCAAGAGGAATAAAATTAGTCCAGCGATCGCATAACTACCACCGACTAAAAGTTCTTTGCCCAAACTACCATTACCACCAATTTGCAGCCAAAGTCCATCTGCGATCGCTAACAATGGTTCCCCGACGGCAAACCCCACAATCACTGATGCCATCATCGTTGTCGTGTAAAGCGAATTTGCCGACAGCAAATGCTGTTCTTCTACGATCAAAGGAATTGCCGCCTGTTCTGCCGGGGCAAAAAACTGCGTCAAAGTCGAAACTAAAAAAGTTACGCCCAGGATGATTATAAAACCTACTGGCAGCACTCCTATGGGTTTCCAATCATGAGTTAACCACACCAGGAAGGGAATTGATAAAACCAGGATGCCGCGCCAAACATTCGTTGCCACCAGCACAGCTTTTTTCGACCAGCGATCGACAAACACACCAGCAACGGAACCAAACAATACGGCTGGAATAGTAAAAGCCATCATCAAGACTGATACCCAACCACTAATACTCTGATTGCTTGCTTGAAACTGAGTATTAATCAAAGCAATCATTAGCACCAAATAAACTTTATCTGCCAGTTGGGAAAAAACTTGACCGCCCCAAAGAGCCAGGAAATTAGGGTTTTTTAATACAGGCAAAAACCCCTGTTGTGTTACATTCTTTGTAACTGCTTCTCCACCTGAACCAGACCCATCTAATTTCGATGGTTCTTTTTCTGCGATCGTGGCTGCTGGGAAATTTTGCCCATTGCGTAGGTCTTCCCCGCCGCAGGCATCGCCGTTGCTATCTACCTCAGCAGTGGTTAATTTGTCCTCAGATGGTGTTTCTAATTGACTTGAAACATCAGTTTTTGGGATCTCCTCTGTCCAACTTTGATCCTTTTTAGAAACCTCTTTTGGGGACATTTCTTGGCCATTAATTTGACTAGGTGTACACTTGGAAACGGCACTCAAGTCATTCTTAACTGTAGGATCTAATGCCCTATTCTGTTTTTTGACGAGGCTTGGTGACAAAGGCAGGATTTTTTTATCCAAATCAGACGGTTGCATCATGGTTGGCAGCAAAATAAGAGTCGATCAAGGTAGCAGAGCGAATAGGGCGACCTAATTGATACTGAGCATACTGGCGCAAAATCTGCTCAACAGATAACCAGTTATGATCTCTAGCACCATCAATTTGCATTATCTCTGGTTGTGACAGATGTTGAAGCAAAGCCAATTCCATAGCACCCAGACGACTAGAAATCACAGGTATTTCTTGCCGATGCACAACAACTGTTTGGGCATGGGGCATTGGGTATTGGTCTCTCCTCATCTCCCTCATCTCCCTCTCCCCCTCTGTTCGTAAACGTTCCCTAGCTTCTAAAGAAACCGTTCCACCCGCAGGGATACTAAATCCTACCTGCCAGTTGGGGTCTGTAAAGTCTGGTTTGAGGGGACGCTCAGATAGGCAGCAAACTTGCACTTGCGGCGTCAGTCCTGCTAAGGCTAAAAGGTGAAACACTCCATGAGCCAGATGAGCCAAAACACCAGATGGATTTGCACTAGATACCGCCTCCAACCGATGGAGATGTTCATTGAACAACTCATAAAGTTCTTCTTGGGGTTGTTCGCTCAAAGCTTGACACAGGACTATTTCTGCTAAATACTGACTGGCAGCCAATTTTCCCAAATCTTTAGCTAAACCAGGATAAGTTTTTAACGTCTGTGCTTGAGTAATTTTATCAAGCGATCGCCCTTTGGCAATCAATAGTTCATTCACAACGAACATCCCACTCCTACCGCCCAGGCTGGAGTTGTGCTTACGTGCCCCTGGAGCCACTGCTCGAATCAAACCGAATTCCCGTGTCAAAATCGTCACTATTTTATCCGATTCTCCCAACGCCTGGGTTTTAAGATTAATACCAGTTGCTTTGTAGGTTCTACTCATTAGTTCTTAAGTCATTAGTCACTAGTTATTAGTCGTTAGTCAAGGGTCATCAGCTTAGGACAAATGACAAATGACAAATGACAAATGACTATTCACTCTTTCCCAGGTTATCGCGTTGGCGGAGCAAATCCATACCGCGAGATGTGCCTAATCTAGTAGCACCCGCTACAATTAAGTCTAAGGCTTGATGGATAGTGCGGATACCACCCGAAGCTTTAATTCCCACCCTATCTTTGGCCAATTCATGCAAAAGTCGCACATCTGCCACTGTTGCACCGCCATTCAAACCTGTACTAGTTTTTAAGAATGCCGCTCCCGCCTCCATAGCTATTTCCGCAGCTATTTTTTTCTCCGCATCTGTCAACAGGTTGATTTCCAAAATTACCTTGACAGTTTGCCCAGTCTCTTCACAAATTTCGGCAATCTCTCGGTGGACTTCTTCAGTTTTACCAGCTTTCAACCAGCCCAAATTCATTACCACATCCAACTCAGTAGCCCCACTATCCGCCGCTTCTTGAGCCTCATACAGTTTCACTGCTGAAGTCGTCGCACCAGCAGGAAAGCCAATCACCGTACAGACTTTTGGGTTCTTGCCGTGGAGGAGTTCGACTGCTTGTTTGACATAGGCGGGGTATAAGCAAACCGCCGCAAAATTGAATCTGTATGCTTCTTCACACCACTGCTCAACCTGCTCTGGAGTAGCTGTTGGCGTTAACAGGGCGTGATCGATAAATGGCGCAATATCAATATCGGGATAGTCTGCTGCCATCGTGTCTTTTACCAGTGATTGATTATTAAACTTTATAAAAAATTAAACCATTTCTTATATATATATTAAACCACATTTATTACGAGTTTATCCTGAAAACAATCTGTTGACTTCTCTTGGATGTTGGCTTTGTAGATGTCGCAGAATTACTGTCAGTATTTAAATTGACATTAGGCAGCAGTAACGTTAGGAATATCAACAGTATTTATCACGCTATTTCCTAACAAGTTAATAATAGTTTTAGCTAATGCCTTCGATGCCAAGTATGGTACACCATTACCAATAGTCTTAAACATATTCGTGAGCGACATATTTTCTGGAAGTACAAAATTTGCCGGCAAAGATTGTATGGCTAAAGCTTCGGCTACAGATATTCGCCGGATTTTATAGGGATGTAAATGTACTTCATTATTTCCATAGCAAGCTGTCGGAGAGTAACGCCATCTGTGAAGACGCTTGAAAGACTTTTTAGAATCATCTCCTTCATCAATAGCAGCAAATCTTGTGATACCTGCCCTTGGTTGAAAACAGTTGTCAGCATTGGGATGCTTCAGCACATTATTTTTTCTAAACCAGTATTCAACTGTTAATTCTTGAGGAATGCCATCAGGACAAGGCTTTATGGAATTTTCTTGGAATGGTTCGCACTTTTGCCAAGGATAAGCAAAAACCTTTTTTTGAGGATATACAATGTGATTATCCCAAGGTAAATACCCCTGATTAAGTAACTTTTCACTACCGACTTTTATTCCGATATCCTTGAGAAAATTCTCTCGGAAACCAATGAGAATAATTCTTTCTCTATCCTGGGGTACACCATATTCGATCGCATTAATTAACCGCTCTGTTAATATATAGCCTGCTTCCAGTAATTGTTGCTTGAGCGATTCAAAAAATAACCGATGCTTTGTCGTTTTCCACAACCCCTTAACGTTCTCAAATAAAAATAAATCTGGAAGATTGCGGCAAATTAATTCAACGTAAGCAGCGGAAAGCTTGCCATTATCTCCTAAACGTCCTCTATTTTTCCCGCCAATAGAAAAATCAGGACAGGGAGGCCCGCCAATAAAGCCCACAATATTATTAGATTTGCGACAGTCTTGTACTAACTCGCCAAGGTGTTGTGTTTGTAAACCTTCCAGAAGTTGGATTACATCTCCTGCTTCTCCGTCAGAATACCCGTATTCTGGCAACGGTAGATTGAGAACCTGACGTGAATGACGGTAGGCGGCGATGAATGGGGGGAAGATTTCATTGACGTAAACAATATTAAAACCGCTAGTTTCAAAACCTAAATCTAGGAAACCGGAACCAGCAAAAAAGGAGAAAATACAAGGGCGATCGCTCATTCAATAACTAAGTAAGTGGGCGTGAATAATTAAAGGTTTGTATTTAAGATATGGAGCCACTTACTAGGGGCCAATTTAATCAAGTTTGCATTGCGTAACATAGTTTTATTTATTCTTTCCCACTTACTTAGGATGATAAAAAAGCCTTAATTAATATCGGAGTACTTAGGGTTTTTACTTACGTACCAATCAGAAATGTACACTTGAAACACTGCTTAAATAGTCAAAAAAATTCACAGTTTCCCTAAGTATTTAATATCAAAGTTTACTCAATCTTTAAGGAAAATACCTGACAGAAAAACAGTCTGAAGCGACAATTAGATATAGGAGTTTCCCCGCTCCAAATTATGTTTAAGACAAATATTTGTCATTAAATAAAAAACTAGGGTACTTAGGACTAACTTTTTATGCGAATTTTAATTTACTCCTACAACTACTATCCAGAGCCAATTGGTATTGCCCCACTGATGACTGAACTAGCAGAGGGACTAGTGAAGCGTGGGCATCAAGTGCGCGTAGTCACCGCTATGCCCAACTACCCTGAGCGTCAAATTTACCAGGAATATCGGGGCAAGTGGTATGTCAACGAATACAAAAATGGCGTTCAAATTCAACGTAGTTACGTTTGGATTCGTCCCCAACCCAACCTATTAGATCGGGTATTACTAGATGCTAGTTTCGTTGTCACTAGTTTTGTGCCTGCCCTCATCGGTTGGCGTCCAGATGTTATTCTCTCAACATCGCCATCCTTGCCAAGCTGTGTACCAGTTGCTCTTTTAGGATGGTTACGTGCTTGTCCTGTGATCTTAAATCTACAAGATATATTACCAGAAGCAGCCGTCCACGTCGGTCTATTGAAAAATAAATTGCTCATCCAGTTATTTACATTATTAGAAAAATTTGCCTATCATAGTGCCAGCAAAATTAGCGTTATTGCCGATGGATTTGTGGAAAATTTGCGATCTAAGGGCGTAGAAGCTGACAAAATTGTGCAAATTCCCAACTGGGTTGACGTAAATTTTATCCGCCCTTTGCCTAAAAAAGATAACCCTTTCCGCGCCGCACATAATCTGAATGGCAAATTTGTAGTACTTTATTCTGGTAACATTGCCCTAACCCAAGGCTTAGAAAGCGTCGTCAAAGCTGCTTCTGTGTTGCGCCATATCCCAGATATTGTTTTTGTGATCGTTGGAGAGGCAAAAGGTTTACAGCGATTGCAACAGGAATGTCTAGACTGTGGCGCAGATAATGTTTTGCTACTGCCATTTCAACCCCGCAAATATTTGCCACAAATGTTAGCAGCTGCCGATGTTGGCTTGGTGGTGCAAAAGAAAAATATTGTATCCTTTAATATGCCGTCAAAAATTCAAGTGCTACTTGCCAGTGGAGGGGCCTTAGTTGCCTCTGTCCCTGACAATGGTACAGCAGCAAAAGCTATCAGGCAAAGTGGCGGCGGAGTTATCGTTCCTCCAGAAGATCCCCAAGCTTTAGCAATGGCAATTTTAGATTTGTACCAAAACCCCGAAAAAGTCAAAACTCTCGGTTATAAAAGTCGCCAATATGCCGTTGAACATTATGCTTTTGAGCAAGCTTTAAATCAGTATGAGTCCTTGTGTTACTCATTGACGGCAAATCGTGGAACAATTCAGTCCACAAGAGTTACAAAACAAGAAGTTTAATCTAGGGCAGTAAAGTTAGATTACATACCCGCGCCTTCAGTGCGATTCTACTTAATTTTACCCTCAGTATCTAAGTTACAATAGATTTTGAGGTTTGTTAATTATACTTAGTAATATACAGCAATGTGTTGTATTGTAGTTTTTAGTAGATAGCCTAAAGCATAGATGTGGCGTTACCTGCAAATTATTAGTCCAGCATGGTCGAAATAACTATCCAGTTAAAAAAGGTAACAAAACCTTAATTTATCTGCTTTGTTTGCTTCTGCCTCATGCCTCCTTGCACTAGCTTTACAATATTAGGCTGTTTGATTAGTCGGCGATTATTTTTGCCGGAAATTTGTGCTTGAAAGCTATTGGTTGATTTATCGCTGTACAATAACTATCCGCAACTGCTGATTGCTGATGTCGAAATCTAAACAGCCAATTATCAAACTAGCCCCATAGACACCTATTTTTTTGTTAGTATTCAAAAAAACCTATTGACACATTTTCAGATCAATTGTTTGTTGTTTGTAAGTAAATGTAAACAATTGTTTCAAAAGAAAGAAAGCACCTGAGGTTTAATGACTGATTATTTCCAAGGAAATTTCCCCTTACAATCTGTTCCACTGACGAAGAGTGTGGTAAAGAGCCACGCCCAAACTGAAGATGCAAGCGGAGTATTAGCTGCAACGATCGCTGTTGCGGCATCAGATCGCAAAGCGGGTGAGATTATATTGCTCAAAGTAGCAGAGGTATCTTACCTGGCTGATTACTTTGTGATGATGACTGGCTATTCTAGGGTACAAGTAAGGGCGATCGCTCAAGCAATTGAAGGAAAAGTCGAAACTGAGTTGCAACGGCGCCCCTTAAGGACAGAAGGAAAAGTCGAGGGGAGTTGGGTACTACAAGACTACGGTGATGTGATCGTTCACATCATGATGCCCAAAGAACGGGAGTTTTATAATTTAGAAGCGTTCTGGATTCATGCAGAGCGTATTTCCCTTCCAGAATCTGATCAGGGTGAGGATAAGCCAACATGATTAGGTCTTCGGTTTCCAATTGCCCAGTTCCCACAGACCAACAACCGCTCAATGAGTACGAACAGTTAAAAACCTCCTGGCTGTTTCGTGATAGCACTTTAGATTGGCGCGAGTATATCACGAAAATTGTTTGGATTTGGGGTTTATCTTGGCTCTTAGCAGGGCCTGTAGCTGCGGCAAGTTTTCCCCCTTACAAGTATATTGCACATTTTCTCCTCTGTGGTGCAGCCGGAGCCAGTATCGGGGTAGTGCTGGCACTGGTAAGGTTATACTTAGGTTGGTTCTACGTGTGCGATCGCCTTTGCAGTCCCACAGTCTTTTATGAAGAGTCCGGTTGGTATGATGGTCAAACTTGGACGAAGCCACAGGAACTCCTCAACCGCGATCGCTTGATTGTTGCATACGAAATTAAACCGATTCTGCGGCGGTTACAATTTACCTTTGCTGGCTTGGCGGGAATGTTCGTTATTGGTACTATAGTTTGGCATTTGTTTTAAAAAGTCATTGGTCATTAGTCATTAGTCCTTAGCTAATGACTAATGACCAATGAGTAATGACTAATAATTAAAAAAGGTGATAAATATAAACCCATGACAATGGGAAAACGAACTCAATCCACAGCACTTGAAGTCCGGTTGCTGCGGGAAGGTATTATTGAATCCCGGCATATAGTTCAAGCTGTTGTATGCGACGAGCGAGGACGGGTTCTAACCGTTGCCGGAAATTCTGAAACTGCTGGATTTATCCGTTCAGCCCTCAAACCATTTCAGGCACTCGCAGTCACTACCACAGGTACATTGGAACGCTATGCCCTGAGCGATCGCGACTTAGCAATTATCACAAGTTCCCACAAAGGAACAATAGAGCAAGTCCGACAGGTATTTAACATCCTTTGGCGGGCTGATCTTGACCCAACTGTACTCCAATGTCCAATTCCTGAAGGTAAGCGGAGTCCTCTAGAATATAATTGCTCTGGAAAACATGCAGGGATGTTAGCCGTTTGTCAACAACGTCATTGGCCCTTGAATAACTACTTGGAACGCAAGCACCCAATACAGCAGTTGATCTTGGGTAAAGTTGCAGAGTTGCTGCGAATGCCAGCTGAGGAATTTATCAGCGCTCATGATGACTGTGGCGCACCAACTTATCTGATGCAACTCGGTCATATGGCGTCTTTGTATGCACTGTTAGCCTCTAGTACCAACTTGGATCTGGAGCGCATCGTCCGTGCGATGACTCATCACCCCGCTATGGTAGCAGGAGATGGAGAATTTGATACCGAACTGATGCGTTTAACTCCAGGGGAACTGGTCAGTAAAGCTGGTGCCGAAGGAGTGCAGTGCATTGGTAGACTCGGTGAAGGCATGGGATTGGCAATTAAAGTCATGGATGGGGCAAAACGGGCAAAATATGCCGTTGCGATTCACTTACTCCAACAAATGGGTTGGATTAGTCCCAGCGCCGCAGAAAGACTCTCAGAAAAGTTTGTCACCTTGGGAAAATACAAGCGTTTAGAAGTAATTGGAGAATTATCATTTTTGTAGTTGCCAAACTCTTGACTTTAGGTTATGCTATAAAAGTCAAGAGCGACGCGGGATAGAGCAGCCTGGTAGCTCGTCGGGCTCATAACCCGAAGGTCAGTGGTTCAAATCCACTTCCCGCCACCAAATAAAAGATAAAACAAAGCCTCGTAATCTGAAAAGATTTCGGGGCTTTGTTTTAATGCTCAGGTATTTTATTTAACTATCTGTTGAATTTGTGGTAGTGCAATTTATTTGTGAAGATAAGGCTATAGGATTATTTTTAGATTCCGCTTCACATACATTAAGTGTAGAGAGTTATGCCAGTCGTGGTTTTCAAGTCAAGGCTTTTGATAGCTCTACGTACTAAAGTCTAAAAGTATTAACCATGAATATTAAAGTAGCAATTTTTTTTAATATTGTTGCTACCATTTGATTATTTAAGTTAATTTCATAACCATCTGTAGGTAAAGAAAGTTGTGTTCGATCGCCTGTTCAATTCGGAGAAGCAGATTTTTGGTCTATTCTGGAAGATATAGCCATCCAAAAAGCGCGGAGAATAATGGTTGTGAAGTTGCAGCGACCAATTTTAGTGGGAGGATTGGGACTGTCTTTTTCCCTGTGGATGTTGGACAGTTGGCACGATTCTATAGTGCAGGTGGGTGAGTTTGGTTTATTGAGTGCCTTAGCTGTAGGTGGGGGTTTATGGTTATTCCAGCAAAATCGCCCGAAAGACAGTTTAGAACAACTAGATGGTATGCTCGTAGATCGGGCGACTGTGGAAAGTGCGATTTCTATTGCTGAAACTGTAATAAACCAACTGGCACAAGAAGTAGAAAACCATGGGGCATTAGAGACACTCAGAGAACAAGTTGCCCAATTGCTGTTGGAATTAGACAGACAAGAAATTAAAGTGGCTGTGACTGGCGGTAAATCCGTGGGTAAAAGTACTTTAATTCAAGTCCTAAAGCAAAATCTAGAGACACGAAATTTAGTGTCTTTAGAAGAGACAGCACCTTTATTTAAAGAAGTGGGTGAGAATTCAGATGCAGCTGTTTTAGCAGAAGTGGCAAAATCTGATTTTGTTCTATTCTTGACAAACGGTGATTTGACAGACTCAGAATTTCAAACCTTACAGCAGCTAAAGGCAGCAAATCAGCCCACGATGCTGGTTTTCAACAAACAAGACCAGTATTTAGCCGATGAAAGCGCCAGCGTCTTGATGTCATTGAAACAGCGAATGCAGGGAAATGTAGTTGCAACTGCGGCCTCTCCCATTCCCATCAAAGTCCGAAAGCATGAAGCTGATGGTTCTGTGCAAGAGTGGATGGAACAACTAGCACCAAATATCCAGCAATTGACCCAGCAGTTGGGTGAAGTTTTGGCACAGCAAGGACAACGCCTGGTTTGGGTAACTACCATGAGGAAAGCTGGGTTATTGAAAGCTGAGGCAAAAAACTGGCTAAATGGAACTAGATGCGATCGCGCCACCCCAATTATTGAACAATATCAATGGATAGCTGCGGCTGCTGCCTTTGCTAACCCAGTACCAGCCCTTGATATTCTGGCGACTGCGGCAATTAATGCTCAAATGGTAATGGATTTGGGTAATATTTATCAGCAGAAATTTTCCCTAGAACAGGCGCAAACCGTAGCTGGAACAATGGGAAGTTTGATGCTGAAATTGGGTTTAGTTGAACTTTCTACAAAGGCGATTAGTACTGTTCTGAAAACTAATGCCGTTACCTTTGTTGCTGGTGGCCTAGTGCAGGGAGTCAGTGCAGCTTATCTGACCAGAGTAGCAGGGTTAAGTCTAATTGAGTATTTCCAACAACAGGAAATAGCAATAGATTCGGGGACTGGTTTAAATTTGGAGAATTTGCGGCAAACCTTGCAAAAGGTATTTGGGCAAAATCAGCAAATTGGTTTTTTGCAGGGGTTTGTTAAGCAAGGTGTGAAGCGTTTGTTGCCAGAGGTGCAGCAGGTTGAATTAGTGGGTGTTGAGTAAGGTTGTGGGTTAAGTTCACGCAGAGGCGCAGAGTTTTTCTTTGCGCCTTTGCATTAGGCTGAAAAGGAGTTTGAAAGTATTTTTAGATACTGTTAATCACAGTCAAAAGTCTTTCTGCTATTGGCTCAAAATATTGAACTGAGTCTCTAGCTCTACTAATGTGTGCCCCACGCAGACCATCTGCACTGGTACAATCAAAAACTGGTTTTCTTGCTTCTAATGAATAAGGAATTAGACTATGAAGATTAGGAATTTTTCCTAGATTAAAAGTTTTATCAGGCCAATAGTGAACTTGCTGCAATTTTGCTAATCTGTTCACAATATTTTCTTGAATTGCTGACTCAATGCGATTTCCAAATATCTGCCAGCCTTTTGTCATTTTTTCTTCAGAATCCTAAAATTTACCCAAGCCTAAAATAGGCTTGGGTACATCCAATAATTATCCTGAGAGTTGCGAGTTACCAAAAAATTGTGAATAAAGGTAGTTAGCTAAACAGCACCACTGTTTCTATTAAACAAGATAGTTATAGTTTTGAAAATTAGCTTTAAATCGTAGAGCAAACTCCAATTTTTTTGATACTGCAAATCCAGGCGAATTACATCTTCAAAACTACGGACTGTAGAACGCCCATTTACTTGCCATTCGCCAGTCATGCCGGGTTTAACATCGAAACGTTGCCACTCCGGTACTTCATAGCGTTCCACTTCATCAGGTGTGGGTGGTCGGGTGCCTACTAAACTCATCTCTCCTTTGAGGACGTTCCAAAATTGGGGTAGTTCATCGAAACTAGTTCGCCGTAAAAAGCGCCCGATCTTAGTAACTCTGGGGTCATTCTCATTCTTGAAAAAAGCACCTTGCACTTGGTTTTTGACTTCGGATTTCTTCGCTTCCGCATCCACACACATAGAGCGGAATTTCCAAATCTTAAACTGCTTTCCCATCCAACCACAACGGGTTTGACTAAAGAAAATGGGACCAGGATCATTAATTTGAATAGCGATCGCAATCGGAATAAACAAAACTCCTGTAATTAATAAACCAATTACTGACCCCACAATGTCTATGAACCGTTTCATCCAAGATGCCACAGAAGGGTGAGTAGTGGGTAACTGCTTTACTTGACGGGAAGTTGTCTTCCGATTATCTACTAAGTCTTCTGGCTCTATTAACGACCCCTCGTCCACAGACTCTAGGGGAAAAACTTGATCCAATCCGGTAAGTTTTAGGACTGCCATTACCTGAGGTGTTACATTCCGCAGTGTTAATGTAATCTCTTTCGCCTGAGCGTATTTAAAATTACTGACTAGGGCACCTAAACCACTACTATCCATAAAAGTAGTTTGGTGAAAGTCAATAATGATTTGCTTGGGATGTGAATTGGGCTGGATTAAGCCTTGGCAGGTTTGCTTAAAGCCTAAAGCCTCTAGCACGCTCAACCGCGTGGGCATCTGCACTATAGCCGTGTCGTTTAGGGAATTAACTGGAAAATCGACCTCTGTCGGTTGGCTAGTCATCAAGCTCTGCACTTTCGTTGCCATGTATAATGTAATCTGCCAAACATTATTTTGTCCGAGAAAATTACCTGATTTAATATTGGAATCAGTAGTAATAAGGACTAATCGCTATTTACCGGGGCTGAGATTGGAGATCGCTAGCGACGATTCACAATAGAACAAGAAGCCAAAAAATATCCTTGCTGTTGTGCCGACGCAGCGCGATCGCGTTGCTCTGATCAAATGATTGCTAAAACTACGGTTACACCTACTGCACGCCTGATTGAGGTTTTTTCTGCCATTCAAGGAGAAGGACTGAATGTAGGGACACGTCAGATTTTTATTCGTTTTGCTTTGTGTGATTTGCGCTGTCACTTTTGTGATAGTGCCCAGACTTGGAATGCACCAGCGACTTGTCGGATAGAGCGATCGCCTGGATTGCGCGACTTTGAAATCCACTCTAACCCTGTTCCATTACCAATATTAATGGAATGGGTGGAACGACAAAATCTACCTTGTCTACACGATAGCATTAGCTTAACTGGGGGTGAACCACTTCTTCATGCCCAATTTTTAAGGCAGTTTCTACCCGAAGTGCGAGCCATAACTGGTCTACCTATATACTTAGAAACTGGCGGACATCGCCCAGAACAACTAGCGATGATTCTCCCCTACTTAGACTCTGTGGGTATGGATTTCAAATTGCCCAGTGTTAGCGGCGAAAGTTATTGGCAAGAACATAGTAAATTTCTCCAATTATGTCATGACTCATATTTAAATGTTTTTGTCAAGATAATTGTGTCTCAAAACACAGATCCCGCCGAATTAGAACGTTCAGCTTTGCTGGTGGCAAAGGTGAGTCCAGATATCTCAGTATTTTTACAACCTGTTACGCCTTTGGCAGCATCTGAAGAATTTTCCCCAATCCCTGTGCTTGCGCCTTCGAGCGATCAAGTTTTGACGTGGCAAGCTTTGATGAAGAGGTTTGTCAAGCAAGTGCGTGTGATCCCCCAGACCCATAAAATGCTGAACCAGCTTTGAAGAGTCAGGAGTCAGGAGTTCACTTATAACTCCAAACTCCTGTACAGACGCGATTAATCGCGTCTCTCCAAACTCAAAACTCCTGTACAGACGCGATTAATCGCGTCTCTCCAAACTTCAAACTAATTACAGTCCGCCCTCATCTGTAGTTCTGGATTGAGCTTTTGCTTTATTAGCACTGCGTTTGAGACCAGAGAGCCTTGCTTCGTATTTAGACCGTTGGCGCTTACTAGGAGTATTGTCAATCAGGGTTTTCAAGGCACTACCAAGACTCTTGTAGGCATTGGGGAGGCTATAACCAAAACGAGTTGCCAAGGCGATCGCTTTTTCATCAGCATTGAGCAATTCTTTTAGTTGCTTTTCCCCACTATTCTTTTGGTACAGTCGCCAGCCTGACACACCACACAGCGACAAAGCTAATACCAGTAGCAATCCATCTTGTACCCATAATTCGCCTACAGCACCACCTAAACCGATGGCTAGTGCTGCCATTTCCCAACCGTCTTTAGGAATTGTGTCATTTTGAACGCGAGCAACTTCATGCCAGAACAGCAGATTACGCTGATCCATAGCGAGGGCATCCCATTTCACCAAATCAATTTGAATTTCTACCTGGTCTTTACCAATTTCTTCGCAACGGACCAGGGGTGGATTGACCTCAGTTGTGCCTTCAACCGTGACCCAGCTTTGCAATTCTGGCGGTAATAAGCTTTTCAACCGCCGAAGTTCACTCATTTCCGCTTTGGCAGAGGAGGTTGCATAGGATGTCATAATATCCAGCCCCAGAAAATTTCAGTATATAGTGAGGGTATCACTTTGGAGTATAGCTATTTAAGTGATGATCCGGCTCACTCGCTCTTAAAACTTCCTCGCTTTTTTCGCGCTTCCATTGCTTTTTCCAGCAAATCTAGCAATCCTGGGGCTTCTTCTTGGATACTGAGTAATAATCTTTCCCCAAGTTCTATATTCCCCGGATCAAGACCTGTTACCATCACTTCTTTCAGGCGAGGTATCGCTATGCCATCCACAATCTGAATTAAGCCACTCAAGCAACGGTGAAATTGTCTTTCTGTGAGAATCGAGTCTTCTAAAGGAAACTCAATAATGGCACGGATTTCGCCATCGGATGGGTCATACTCCCATTGCAACATTTTGGTTTCCCAGGAAATGGCAAGCATTGTCTGTAGGATAGCTCCCTTGTGGGGATGGTCTTGAATTCCTGCCAGAACTTGAGGGGTAAATACCCGAAAAAATTTTCCTTCTTCATCCAGCTGGACAACTATTAGGAAATCTTCTAGGTTATCAGCCTCCACACCTGTTATAATTCGGTCTTCTTCATCATCCAAACGATAGTCCCAACCAAGGTTGTCTAAATAGTTGGCAATCTGTTTGAGGTTAGCTCCCATAAAAGCCTCATAAGGAACGTGGAGCAGCTGTTACCAGCCTAGTTTAACCTGCTAATGAGAGTTGTTTGGGTTGGTGTGGATACTTCTCATCACATAGAAGTATGCAATTAGGGCATGGGGCATGGGGTACTTGTACTGAGCGTTGCCGTTGGCGTAGCCTCTCGTAGAGAAGTATTGGGCATTGAAGAGCTGGAAAAATGATCGTTCGGCGCTGTGAATGATATTTTCTTTTATGACTCTTGTTCATTATTAAAGAAGCAAAAATCACTATTTTTCAAAAAGCAATCTGCGTTCTGGAGCTACTATTAATCTAACGTTTCCATCCCACAACTTCACACCAAGCAGCAGCAAAAAATCCATCTGGGTGCTGACTCCATTCTCGTAAAGCATGGCTCCTTTCTGTAAGCGATGGCTCATCAGTCCAACCTTTCTCTATAGCTCCATCCACCTTTGCAGAAGCCTCAATTCGCAGCGCCAAATATTCTGTAGCTTCACTCAGCGACTCAGAACATTGATAAGAAGCCGAAGCTTGGATATTAGTAAACCCACTTTGGCGCAGCAGGGCGCGTAACTCTCTACCTACGTCAGGATTACCAGAATTCTGCTGCTGGAGCCACTTGTAATAAGAAAATGCTTTTTCCAGTTCTGGTGTAGACGGTGCAATCAAAAACCCGCCCCAGTCAGGACTACGAAGCCCAACAATTCCCCCCGGTTTCAAAACTCGCCACAGTTCCCGTAACGCCTGCGCTGGTTCTTGGAGATGCTCAAACAGCGCATGGGAAAAAATTGCATCAAATGAGTTATCCCAGAAGGGTAGAGCATATATATTTCCCCCCAGAAAATTAGCATTACTAATACCTTGAATAAAAGCATTTTCAGGAGCTATGCGAATTTGAGAGACTTCTCGATCAATACCTGTAAGCGTACCAGGAGCGATCGCTTTTGCTAAACCCAAAGTGATCGTCCCAGGCCCGCAACCACAATCTAACAATTTCATCCCTGGACGTAAATAAGGCTTGAAAAACGCACCATGAGTATCTAAGCTGCGTTTTGCCATGAAATTCGTCGCATTGCTTGAATACCCTGGAGTATACTTTTCCTGCATTGCTCTGATTCCCTGCGATATTTGTATAAGTATCATAAGCAGCTACTTTTCAGATGTCCAATATATATTTAAATAAAATTGAAACTTATAAAATATCAAAAAAATGGAATTGCGACACCTGCGCTACTTTATTGCTGTCGCTGAAGAACTGCACTTCAGTAGAGCCGCCGAGCGATTGCACATTGCTCAACCGCCCTTAAGCCAGCAAATTCAGCAACTAGAAACACAATTGGGGGTAGAACTGTTTCACCGTAAAACCAAACGACAGGTGCAGTTAACGGAAGCTGGACAAGTATTTTTGCAAGAAGCTTATCAACTTTTAGCTCAACTGAAAAAAGCAATTGAGCTAACCCAAAAAATAGGAAGAGGTGAAAAGGGACAATTGCGAATCGGGTTTACCAGTTTGGTAACTTACGATTTGCTTCCTGTAATTTTGCGACGATTTCGAGAACAATTTCCAGAAGTAGAGTTGATTTTGCAGGAATTAACCACAACTCAGCAGGAGCAAGCACTACAAGAACGTCGCATCCATGTAGGCTTTGCCCATCCACCGTTAGAAGACAATACACTCAATCAAGAGTGCATTCAGCGAGAAGCTTTAATTGTGGCTATGTTAGAAACTCATCCCTTAGCTGAACAAGAAAAGATTTCAGTGCGATCGCTAGTAAACGAAAACTTTATCATGTTCCCTCGCCATTTGGGCCCCGGACTTTACGACCAAATCGTAAGTCTTTGCCAGCAAGGAAATTTCAGCCCAAAAGTGACTCAAGAAGCGATTCAGATGCAGACAATTATCGGATTGGTTTCAGCAGGAATGGGGATTGCGATCGCACCCTCTTCATTGCAAAATCTTCAGAGGTCTGGTGTAGTTTATCGTACTGTGGAGGAGAAAACACCATTAGTAGAAACGGCTGTAGTGTGGCGGGAAGAAGATATGACACCTGTACTAAAGGAATTTCTGCAAGTTGTCATGAGTATCTTTTGAGAGATGACGACTTTCTGCTTGCAAAGACGCTATGCGAACAAGAGTTAGCTTTATTTTTGCCAATCTATATTATTTCGTAAAAAAAAAATCGCTAGATTGTCAATGTATTATTGAAATGGAAATTATTAAATCAAGCACCGCCATAAATTGGAATTAAACCTGTGTCTGCTAAAGATGCTTTTCATGCAGTTGTCAAAACAGCATTTGAGAAAGAAGGGTGGTTAATCACTCACGATCCTTATACTCTCCAGGCGGGAACACTTGAGCTATATGTTGATTTAGGAGCAGAAAAAGTTATTGCAGCCGAAAAACAAGGACAAAAAATAGCTGTTGAAATTAAAAGTTTTTTAAGTCCATCAAAAATAACAGAACTTTATGCTGCATTAGGACAATTTATCATTTACCGAATTGCTTTACAAAAACAAGAAGCCAATCGCACCTTATATTTAGCAGTTACTAGTACTGTTTACAATGAGTTTTTTATACTTCCATTTATCCAATCTGTCATTCAAAGTAATCAATGTTTACTAATTTATAATATTGAACAGGAGGCGATAGACCAATGGCAAAGCTAGACGAATATCGACAATATATTAAGGACTTGCTTGAACAACACGCGAGTATTGTTTGGGATAATCGCATTCAAGCACAGATAATTTATGATACAGAACACGATCATTATCAATTAGTTTATGTAGGTTGGCGTGATCAAGACCGCATATATGGGCCTGTTCTTCATCTAGATATTATTGACGATAAAATCTGGATTCAGCAAGATGGAACAGAGGTAGGAATTGCTAATTAATTGGTTGAATTAGGTGTGCCAAAAGAGGATATTGTTTTAGGTTTTCAGTTACCCTCTGTACGTAAATATACAGATTTCGCTGTTAGTTAATTGAATTTATTAAAAATAGCGATCGCTCTCTTGTTTTGCTTCCCATCCTCTAGTTAAAAAAGTGCGATCGCTTTAATTTAAATAATCTCACAACTCAATAAAATTTATTGTTAATAATGATATTTACAAGTCAAAATAATCAATTTTCTTCAATTTTATAAGTCTGTAGTTAAAAGAGGATTTTTTCATAGTCATCTAAATTAATAAAAATTAAGTTACCTTTTTCTACATTCTCTAAAGCTTTGAGGAGATGTTTTTTGTTAGTTTCTGATTTCAGAAGATAGGTTGTTTCGTCTTCTTCAAATGGTGGTTCAATTAGCATAATAACTTGTAGGACAGTTTTCGCATCTTTAATATTGTAACTGTATCTGGACTAGATAAGATTTGAGCGATCGCTCACTGATCAAGCTGACCATTTTTAGTAAGCTGGTTCGGCTCTATTGATACTGAAGGCATTCGTTTTATGATTTTGCTTTTAATCCATTTAATGAGTTATGTACCCCCACAAAAGACAGATATATTGTAATTTAGACAAAAGCTGATTTATAAAACTACGTTTATTAGGATTAAATCTTTGAGGACTTAAGTCAATATTGTACATTTCACTGATAACTTTATTACCTTTTCTATATCGCCTAAACCTTTCAATAAAACCAAGTATACCATCATCAAAATTATGATAAACTACAGAGTTAAAAGCATAAGAAAGATTACCTAATTCTAACAATCTCCATCCTAAATCTATATCTTCTCCAGCCGCAATATTAATATCTTCATTGAAGCCGCCTATTTTTTCAATAGCAGGTTTCCAAATCAGAGCATTAGCAGTAATTAAATATTCAGGGCTGATATTTGTTTCATTATTAATCACTGTTAAAGGCACTAAAATTTCTTGTGTTTCATAATATTTGGATAAAAAATCACTGCCCCATGCTTTAACATTTCCTGCATATCTGATTGAGCCATTCATTGAATCAATATACCCTATAATCCATGATTCACAAGGAATACAGTCGCTATCTGTAAATAAAATCCAATCTCCTTTGGAATAGCGTAATCCCAAATTTCGTGCAGATGCTGGCCCGATTTTTGAGCATTTAAGCAATATTATTTCAAGCCCGTTGATTTGAAACTGTTTATGGATAACAATTGGATTCCTTGAGTTATTATCAACAATAATAATTTCTTTAGGATATATTTTTGGACTATGTGTATTAAAAAAAATAGATAAAAATAAATCAATTCCTTTCTGATTATTCTTGACAGGTATAACTATCGATATATCTGATGCTTGTATCCGCTCAATAAGTTGCGGTAAGCAAAAATTATTAGCGATTGTTGAATCAAT
>NZ_JABXKJ010000037.1 GCF_017115085.1 Nostoc sp. NMS7
CTTTGTATTTCGGCAATAGTACCACCAGATTGTCAGCTAGTTGATATTAGTGTTGTCAGAGGCAATGTGATTCTAGTCGATCATGGACGCACTATTGAACGGGAAGATTTAGGAACTGTAGCGGGAAAAGAGATAATTCACGAGTGCGAAGAGGAAGGCGAACCTAGAGAAATTTTAGTAGTTGGCGATCGCTTCCGTCCTACCTTGCAAAAAACGCCTTTAATTTTCAGTCAACCTCTGTCTAGAAAAAACCTCACCCAAGATGCTAAAAGTCTCTTAATTCAAGACCCCCAGCAAGCATTACCCCAAATCCACCTTAGAAGTACTGGAAATCACTCTACTTGGACTCCCCAATACGATCTCATAGACAGCAACAACGAAGATCAACATTTTGTTGTGGAAATGGACAACGATGGACAAGCTCACTTGCGTTTTGGAGACGGTGAATTAGGAATAAAACCAGCACCCAATACTCACTTCCAAGCAACTTACCGGGTAGGTAATGGACTTGCAGGTAATATTAGTGCTGAAGCGATTTCTTATATTGTTTTTCACAATGAACCAATTAGTGGTTCGACATTGCAGCCACATCAGCCCTTCCCCGCTATAGGTGGGACAGCACCCGAACCTCTATCTCAGGTGAAATTATATGCACCGCACCTATCTCACGAAAAACTAGAGCGTGCCATTACTGCTGATGACTACGCACAATTAGTAATGCAACATTTCCCAACAAAAGTTCAACAAGCAACAGCCACCTTACGCTGGACGGGCAGTGGGTATGAAGTCTGGGTGACAGTAGATCCCTTTAACAAAGAAACAGTAGATCGCAAATTACTGCAAAATATTACCACAGACCTAGAAAAATATCGTCGCATTGGTCATGATGTCATCGTTCAACGAGCAGCATACGTCTGTTTAGATATAGCGATGAGAGTTGATGTCAAATTTGACTATTTGCGCGGTCATGTCAAAGCTGCTTTACTGGATATTTTCAGTAACCGGATTTTACCTGATGGTCGGCGTGGTTTTTTCCATCCCGATAACTTGACTTTTGGGCAAGGAATTGCATTAAGTCAGATTGTAGCTCAAGCTTATAGTGTTCCAGGCGTTGAAAGCGTCTCTATAACTAAGCTAGAACGTCTTTTTGCAGGTGACAATCAGGAGATTGAAGCAGGTTTTTTACCCATTGGTTCTTCGGAAATTGCCCGACTCGACAACAACCCCAACTTTCCCGAAAACGGTAAATTTACACTCGATTTGCGAGGTGGCAGATGAAATTAAGTTGTAGCTGTAACTGTCATAACTATAAACCAAGCGATCGCTCTAGTTGTGGTTGCTGTGAAGGTGTCGAAATTATCACTCCCACATCAGTAGCAAATCAACCTGGTTTTTCTACCCTAGCTTATCGAGTTGGAACCCATGCAAGCTTTTTTGAGACAATGAAAGCGCGTCTGGGTGAGAGCAAGTTTCCCTCACTTAAACATCTAAAAACCCGCGATCCTCAAGACACGTCTTTAGCTCTACTAGATGCTTGGGCTACTGTCGCAGACGTTCTAACATTTTATCAGGAACGCATAGCCAATGAAGGTTACTTACGTACTGCGATTGAGCGACGTTCCTTAGTAGAATTAGCTCGATTAGTAGACTATGCACATAGTCCCGGTGTTAGCGCCAGCGTTTATTTAGCTTTTACCCTAGAAGATGGTTACAATTTGGAAATTCCTGTTGGTTTGAGTAGCCAAAGTATACCTGATTCTGACGAATCGCCGGAATTTTTTGAAACATCCGAAAAACTGCGAGCTTATGCCCAGTTGAATCAACTCAAGCCCCGGATGAGTCAACCACAACAAGTTAATTCAACAACCGTTACCGAAATTGATAAGATTTATTTAGATGGTATAAATCCGAATCTCAAACCTAACGATCCACTTTTACTGATCTTTGGTGATGCTAAACAATTCATTCGCAAAATTCAAATTATTGAGCCTCAAGCAGAGGAAAACCGGACAAAACTTACATTACAATTACCACCAAAAGCTACACAAAAATTAACTAATAAAAATTCAGTAAATACAATAGAAGAAAGAATAAAACAATTAATCAAACTGCCATCCTTACAACCTGCCAATGCTCTAGAACTTGAGCGGACAAAACAACAGATTTTCTCTCCCGAAAATATTGATATGAATTTTCGGTTAATTAATAATACTTTAAATCCCGCTTCAAACACAGCAATATATCAAATTTTAACCAACAATCGAGTTAATTCTGCTAATCAGTTAAACCGAATTGAATTTTTAGGAATCAAAGCTGCACCTTTCGGACATGACGTAGCTTTGAAGTCGATTTTTGACCAGCAAGGGCGAATTGAAAAATATGAGGAATGGCAAATCGCAGATGTAAATGAGTCAATATCAAGCTCCTCTAGCACACTACCATCAGAATTACGAAATATCTTAGCCTTAGATGCTCAATATGATGGAATTACACCTGGAAGTTACCTAGCGATTGAACGTGTAGATGTTAATGAAATTGAGATTTATCAAGTAATAAAAGTTGAAAATATCTCTAAAGTTGCCTATAACATAGTAGGAAGAATTACCCAACTCACTTTAGATAAGCCTTGGTTAAAAGAACAGGATATATCTTTAGATGTCATGCGTAAAACCACAGTGTATCTCAAGAGTGAAGATTTGAATTTGGTGGAAAAACCAGTTGACCTGAAAGATGCACCAAGCGCTCAAAATTATATATCTGACCAGATGGAAATTGAACTAGACAATCTCTACGAAAATCTCCAACCTGGACGTTGGTTAATTATCTCCGGTGAACGCAGTGATATATCTGATGTCAACGGTGTCTGGGCTAGCGAAGTTGTTATGTTAGCTGGGGTGAGACAAGATATATGTGCGAATTTATCCAATGACAAACCCCATACATTCCTGAAATTTGCTAGACCTTTAGCTTATTCTTACAAACGAGAGACTGTTACTATCTATGGCAACGTAGTCAAAGCCACTCATGGCGAGACTCATACTGAAATACTGGGCAGTGGTGATGGTACTAAAGCAAATCAACAATTTACTCTATCACTACCGCCCCTTAGCTATCTACCAGCACCTATCCCTAGTGGTGTTGCTAGCACTTTAGAAGTATATGTTAATGATGTCCGTTGGCAAGAAGTAGAAAATTTGATTGAGTTAAGTCCAACAGACCGCGCTTATATCACCCAAACTGATAGTGATGGCAATACAACTATTATCTTTGGCAATGGTGAACATGGAGCTAGGTTGCCTAGTGGGATTGAAAATGTCAAAGCAATCTACCGCGCTGGCACTGGCAAAAGTGGTAATGTTTCAGCAGAAAAAATTAACCAACTGGCAATGCAACCTCTAGGTTTGAGTGGCGTACTCAACCCCATAGCAGCAACAGGAGGCGCAGACCCCGAAAGCGATTATGAAATACGCCGCAATGCACCCGTTAGCATAACATCTCTCAACCGTGCAGTTTCCGTGCAGGACTATGCCAATTTTGCGCGTACTTTTACTGGAATTGGTAAATCAAATGCTCAACGTCTTTCAAATGGTTCGGATCAAATTCTGCATATTACCATCGCTGGGGCTGATGATATTTATATTGATAGAAATTCAGATTTATATCGTAGTTTCGTACAAGCATTATACCAGTTTGGCGACCCCTATCAGTCACTAAAAATAGATATGCGGGAACTAATGCTGTTAATTATCAGCGCCAATGTGCGAATCTTAGCAAATTATCAATGGGAGTCTGTAGCATTGAAAATTCGCAGTGCTTTGTTCGATAAATTTAGCTTTGAAAATCAGGAACTAGGAGAAAATGTTGTCCTCAGTGGAGTTATCAGCACGATTCAACAAGTACCTGGCGTAGACTACGTGGATGTAGATATTTTAGATAGCGTTTCCGAAACTGAAGCCCAAAATCCAGGCATTTTAAATACCAAACTTCAAGAACTGGCAAAAGTAGGCAGCACTCATGGAAATGGACAACCAAAACAATGGATTCCTGTAAACTTGGCTGTTTTTGATTCAACAATAAATCAACTTTTCCCGGCTCAATTAGCTATTCTCAACCCGAAAGTGGCAGACACACTAATTCTGAAGGAGTTGAAATCATGAGCAATTCCCCAGACCGTCTTTATCAACTGTTGCCAGCCGTTTACCGCATACGTGATGCAGAACTTGGCTATCCCCTACGGGATTTATTACGTGTCATTGCTGAACAAGTAGATATTGTTGAAGCAGATATTACTCAACTCTATGAGAACTGGTTTATTGAAACTTGCCAAGATTGGGTAGTACCATACATTGGTGATTTAATTGGTTATCAAAGCGTTCATAGTTCTGGTACAGAACAGCAAGATAACAAGATTTTAAATCCTCGTCGGGAAGTAGCAAATACTATTCGCTATCGACGGCGCAAGGGGACGCTAGCTTTGTTGGAATTGCTGGCTGATAAAATAGCTGGCTGGCCGATACGAGTTGTAGAATTTGATCGGCTAGTTAGCAAAACACAGCATATCAATCACCTGCGTTCATCAACCTCAACAACATTAAATCTGCGTCAGGTGGATGGAATCACAAAGTTAAATAGCCCATTCGATGAATTAGCTCATACAGTAGATATCCACCATATTTCTTCACAAGAGCAACCTGGAAAGTATAATACTCCAAATATTGGTATTTTTGTTTGGCGATTAAAAGCTTATTCTATGACTGTCACACCAGCTTTTTGTTTGGAAGAAGTTAGCTCTAACTGCTACACATTTAGTATTACGGGTAACGATACTCCGCTTTACACTCGTCCTCAATTAGCAAAAGATGCAACCCAAATTGATTGCGAATTAAATTTACCTATTCCCATTCAACGGCAAGTTTTGCAATCTCACAAAAGCGATTATTTTGATTCAAACCCAAATCCAGAAGAATTTACCAAAAGTTTGCAAGTCTGGAAAGGTGTTGGCTCAAAACTGCATCTAATCTCTCCAGAGCAAATTATTATTGCCGATCTGGGCGATTGGAATTATCAACTAGAGCAAGACTATATAGCAGTTGATCCAGAATTAGGCCGAATGATTTTTCCGATCCGCCAGTTACCAAAAAATGGTGTTTGGGTTTCTTATCATTATGGTTTCAGTGCTGATATTGGTGGTGGCGAATATGACCGAACTTTGTTAGATTCTACAGCACATTTCTTACTTGATGTTGGTGATATTCAAGAACCAGCAATTTTTAGCTCACAACAAGATGCTTCTGCATTATCCGAGTTTTTGCGATCGCAATTTTCCAGTGATACCCAAAGGCTTTTGGATGCCTACACCAGTCCTCCTCCCGAACCAGCTTTAATTGCAGCTTTGCTCCTAGAGCTAAATCAACTACTTTTAGGTAAAAGCCTTTACGATCAACAACGTTTTGCATCTATCACCTTGAGTGCCAAAACTAAACGTTTGGTTCAGCAAAATCTCCAAGGTAAAGAACTGATTCGCTGTAATCGTTTGCTATTAGAAGAAGCTTTTCCATCTCAAATCAGAAAGCATTATGCTCATTACAGCGTCAGTCAAACTTCACGAGGGTATTATCAAACTATTACTGAAGCAATCTCACAGTGGCAACGAGACAAACCCCATAATGCTGTAATTGAAATTATTGATAGTGGCGTTTATGTAGAACGAATTAATATTGAACTGGAACAAAACCAAAGTCTGCAATTACGTGCAGCTAACCACAAGCGTCCGGTAATACGCATTCTAGATTGGAGAACTTCTTTGGGTGACGCTTTAAATGTCACAGTAGAGTCAGGAAGTTGCTTTGTTCTGGATGGTTTATTGATTACTGGTCGTGGAGTGCATATAGAAGGTAATCCTACTCAATTTGGAGATTATTCTACCTCTATTATGCAAAAACCAGCTGCGATTATTATCCGTCATTCTACATTAGTGCCGGGTTGGTCATTACATTGTGACTGTGAACCCCGACGTTCTAGCGAGCCAAGTTTGGAGTTATTTAATATCAATGCGTGCGTAACGATCGCACACAGTATTATTGGCTCCATTCAGGTTAACCAAGATGAGGTAGAGACTGACCCTTTACCTATAAATATTAGTGATAGCATTATAGATGCTATCACTATAGAAGGTCAAGCGATCGGTGCAGTGGGTTATTCTATAGCCCATGTGCGGTTGACTATTGCACGTTGCACAGTCATTGGTCAGATTCAAGTACATGCAATTGATTTAGCAGAAAACAGTATTTTTAACGGCATTATATCCGTTGCTCGTCGCCAACAAGGTTGTATCCGTTTCTGCTACGTGATACCTACCTCACGCACACCACGTCGGTATAATTGTCAACCCGATTTAGGGGAGCAAAAAATTAGACAAGAAACTGAACTAAAGGCAGAACAGTTAGATGCAAACCTGCTTGTCACCAGACATCACTTACGACCTCAATTCAACAGTATACGTTATGGCACACCTACTTATTGTCAGTTAGCGTCAACCTGTGCTGAAGAAATCAAACGTGGCGCTGATGATGAATCAGAAATAGGTGCTTTTCACAATCTATATCAGCCTCAAAAAGAGGCTAACCTACGCATCCGTTTAGATGAATATACACCCGCTAATACTGAAATTGGCATTATTTACGCTAGCTAAAGAGGATTTTATGCAAGGAGAATTTAGAGGCGATTTTACTCGTGATACCTACGACAAAAGCAAGCACTTCCTTCGAGTATTGATGCAACAAGGTAGAGTGCAATTAGATGCAGACTTCAACGAACAGACATCAATTTTACTAAATCGCCTGCAAACTTTGGCCAAAGATATATTTGGGCTACAAGGTGGCCCAGAGCAGAATTGTGGTTTTGAATTTATCGCCACGGAGGAGCAAATTAATAATATTAATAATCTCAATGAGGAAGAAAAATATGAATTAAAAAAACGGCTCCAATGCCAAAGCTATTTAATTAGCAAAGGCAATTATTATGTAGATGGTATACTTTGTGAAAATGAGGAATTTGTATCTTATCTTCAGCAGCCAGATTTTACGCCGGAAGTTATAGATCCTTGTAAAGTTCAATTAAATGGAGCAACATATCTTGCTTATCTTGATGTTTGGGAACGACATATAACTCCGATTGAAGATCGTGACGACTTCAAAATTAATATTCGTGAAGTTGCTTTAGGGGGAGCGGATACAGCAATTCGCTCTAAGTTAGTTTGGCAAGTCAAGCTCAAACAATTAAAAGATAATCAAGATATTGAAACGGTTGCCAAGCAAGTTAGTAAGGATCGTGACTATTTTCAGAGTGTGCTAGGTCAAGAATTATTGAAGCCTGGAAAAGGCGAAATTATTGCCAGGATTACAAAGCCTAGTTCTACAGGAATAAACGATCCATGTGTTATTCCGTTTAATTCCAAATTTCGTGGTGCTGAAAACCATCTTTATCGGGCGGAAATTTTTAGAGTTTCTACTGCTAAAAACACTAATCAACTATCATTTGTTTGGTCACGCGAGAATAGCTCAATTGTTTTTCCTATTGTGACATCTACTGAGAAAAATTCCTCAGTATTTGTATTCAAGCTAGAACATTTAGGAAAAGACAAAAATTCTAGTTTATCAGTAGGTGATTGGGTTGAAATCATCAATGATGATTATATACTTGGAGATAGCGATCGCCAACTACTAAAAGTTGAGCAAGTGGATCGCATTGAGAATCAAGTAATTCTCTCAGGAGATAGCAAGAACAACACATTGCTTCCAGAAAAGCACCCTCTATTACGCCGTTGGGACTCTAAAGAAGTCGAAGTAAATTTATCTGAAGGGAGTAATAAATGGTTCCCCCTTGAAGATGGAATTGAGATTCAATTTCAAGCAGATATTCAGAATAACTTTTATCAAGTAGGTGATTATTGGTTAATTCCTGTCCGAACAGCTACTGGCAATGTAGAATGGCCCAAACAAAAAAACAAAGAAGGAAAATTAGAGCCTCAACCTCAACCACCGCATGGTATAGCGCATTATTATGCACCTCTAGCAGTATTTTTAGGTAATCCTAATAATGTAACAGTTTATGATTGCCGAAGAAAGATTGGTAGTCAAGAAAGCACTATATCACCTATAAGTAATAAAGATAATAATCCTATACTAGCGAATTCCCAGGAAAATCCTGCAACACCTATTAATCAGAAAGAAACCACTACACAAGCAATAACAGAATTCAATCGCATAATCAATGCTAGTTGGCATCACGATCAAGTTTTAGAAGCTACTATTGCAGAAACACAGGAAAATTCTAACAATGTTACAGAGGATCAATTATTTAATTTAAAATCTCAGAATTTAAGAAATTTGTTTACTAAACTAGGTCTAGTAATTCAGTTTCAAAAACCAGTAAGAATTGATAGTTTACATAAGAGTAGTATATCTGTTTTAGCTCATACGGATAATGTATTGAAAGGTGAAGTATTTTATATATTGCCAATGAAAGTTCAGCCAGTTCAAGTTACGAAAACTGAAATAAAATCTATCCGTTGGGCAATGGGCAATGATATATTAGATAGTAATATCAATCTAATTACAGAAGTTGAATCTTTGACAAGTGAAAATACTGCTTATACAGAAGCTGTTAGATTAATTACGCCTGATGATTGGTCGCAAAAAGCTGTCTTTCACCAAAGTAATATCTATCAGTTTACTGTCTCATTGCATGGCGACTGGATTATGAATGAGGAACCATTATTTGATAGCGAAAAATTTAATGTACAAGGAGATTTAAATAAAGGGATGATTCCTGATGGATTACGTCAGCAATTTCAAGAAAAAGGAATTTCCCTTTCCCCAAATATTATTTTGTTTACGGAAAAAGAAAATTTAAAATGGCGGTTAGTCGATGGAGGTAAAATTTACATTCTTAAACTAGATAACAATAAATTAACAGTTAGCAAGATTCAGGCATTGGATGGTAACAATATTTGGCCTGGTGTTCCTGAGCGATTTAGTGGAAATGGCTCTGAAGGAGGTGACTGGGTAAGTATTATTCATATCAAAACTTGACTTGCAGAAATTGGCGCGAATGCAGGAATAAGACGGGATATTCAGAGAGTTCAGGCGCTCATCTGATGCTATTCTAGGAAACGTTTAAAACAAACCCAACACATCAGGCAATACCTGTGCCAAAAAAAGAGTATGAAGGGAGAGGGCTGATGTAGTAGAGTTATTGTCTTCCACAACGACAACTCAAAAGCTACAATTCGCCCATGTTCGACATCCTATCACTTTTACAATGCTTGCTACCGCAAATAAATGCTACGACCATGCGGCAATTAAATCAGATAATCATAGCGATGTTAGCAATGAGCAGGCGAGTTACCATATTGGGGAATTCTCGTTGGATTAGCAATTTTGATTTTTTTTGTCTAGGATTAGTTTTTATAAGTTTTTATCTTTCCTCATTTAATATTTGATTATGGAATTAGTATTAGTGAAGCTAGGAGGTTCCTTAATTACTGACAAGGATAAACCTTATACTGCTCGAAGAGAAGTTATAACACAACTGGTTGAGCAAGTGAGCCTAATCAAACATGAAAATCCTAATCTGAAACTGATTATTGGTAACGGTGCTGGTTCTTTTGCCCACCAATCAGCGAATAAATATAATACAATTAATGGTTTTTCATGTGATGAAGAAAAACTAGGGTTTTGCTTAGTTCACCAAGATGCTTTAGATTTAAATTTCCTCCTAGCTAAAAGTTTTTTACAAGCATGTTTACCAGTGGTAAGTTTGCCACCTATTACTATGATAATCACTCATAATAAGAAACTGTTGAAGAGTGACTTTAGTGTAATAGAAAGTAGTCTACAAGCAGGTTTGATTCCTTTAATTTTTGGTGATGTCGTTCTAGATAAAGCTATTGGTGGTACTGTCCTCTCGACAGATGCAATGCTTGCAGAACTAGCGAAATACTTCTATCTTCAAGGTAAGTTTAAAATTCGACTAATAAATGTTGGGAATTATGCAGGTGTATATGATCAAGATGGGCAAGTAGTTTCCAATATTACTCAAGCTAACTATTCTCAGATTAAACCTTTCTTGGACAAGAGCAAATCAGTAGATGTTACTGGTGGGATGGCTAAGAAAGTTGAGGAGTTTTTGATTATTTCTAGTTTAGGGATTGACTGCTGGATAATTGATGGGAATATCCCAGGGAATTTAGCCTCTTCAGTTTTAGGTACGCCAACTCTAGGCACTTTAATTAGGGCATTTTAACTAAAATGATTTCAAAACTGTTGGTAGTTAATCCGAATTACTTACAAAGAAAGGCAGAGGGCAGAGGGCAGAAGGCAGAAGGTAAGAAAGTATAATGAGAACTAAAGTTTCAGAGTTTAAAGCTCAGTAAAAATAAATAATTATACCGAGACTGTTTGCAGGGAGGTATAAAATGTCCAAGTTTTCAATCTCACCCAATTAACTTTCTTGGGTTCCTTCTGCCTTCTGCCTCCTGCCTTCTGCCTTCTGAACTTTAATCTTTTGGAGATAACTCATTGAGAAAGGCAGAGGGCAGTTCTTGCTGAAGGCAGCTATGAATCTATCCCACTAATAAATTTCGGCTCTCCCAGATGTGAACTCTCGCTAAGGAAAGAAAGCCATTAAAGCAGGCGGAAGGCGGAAATTCGCTCTCACCGCACAACCTCTGTGCTTCTTCTTTTCTGTCCCCTGCTTGTTGGTTGTCCTCTTCCTTACCTGTAGCAACACATTTCAAGTGGGTTGCTCTCGGTTTGTCATAAAAATGCTCCTGATAATTGTTTCTGTATGTGAGACAATGATTTACACCCATGTTCTGAATCGGGGCGGTAAGGCTGTGCGTAGTCCCCTTGATTAGAACTACTGGCATATATTTTGCATGAATTTTGAACACCTAAAATGGTACAAAGTTAACACCCTAGCTCCTGACTCCTGACTCCTGAATTCTGTTTTGATAAATTTTACTCATCATAGTTGCGTTAGCTTATGAGTTTATATAATTACACTATTTAATACTGGATCATGGCTGTAATTAAGGTTAAGAATTTATCAAAGATGTTGTTGGTTGATAACACGCAAGGAAGGGCAATTGCTTCTAGTGAATTAAAGTCCAAAGTTATTGGTAAGATTTGGCGGATTCAATGCACGCTGTAAGATTGTTCTATAACTGGATCGGTGGGCTATCACCGTGAAATCAAAACTCGACCAACTCACCCAAGCGAAACACAGGTTTTTCTTGGGGCAGCGATCGCTTCGGCACTTAGTCGCGATCTCAACCTCATCTGTCCCGTGTAGATCAAATTCAATCAATAACCCACGATTTTGTTTTTATTTCATGGAGTTATGTTTATGATCCTGCATATTTCGATCGATGCTCACAATCCATCGCAAGTTGCTACTGCTCTAGCTGAAGTTTTGAATGGTAAGGTATATAAATTTTTCACTCCTGGTAGTTACCTCGTGATGCCTTTTGACAAACATGGTACTCACATTGTGGTGTTTAAAGAAGGTGATGTATGGGTTCCAAGTACTGATGCCGAATCAGCGCAGGTACTCCAAGCTGAACCTACTAAATTTGTGGCTAACCATGCGGCAATTTCGGTTCCTACCACCCAGGAGCAGATCGAGCAGATCGGCCAACGTGAGGGATGGCGCGTCCTGACTCGCTCTTCAGGAGATGCCGTCCCATTCAGTGCGATCGAGTTTTGGGTGGAGAATCGCATACTGTTTGAGTTTTTACCGTCGGAATTTGTGCCCCAATATTTGCAGACCATGCAATCAGAGATGATTGAGAAAATTCTTGGCCAGCCAATTTAGCTTGTGCCAGTTTAGGAGAGCGATTTTTTTTCGGGGGAGATGGGCAAGAATTAAGCAAGGGGTTTAAACATTTCCCAATTAAACCCAACCGCCCACTCCTCGCCCCCAAAAGACACTCCACCGTCAACCTGACATCGCCCCCAACTTCGGCTGCCGCCGCCCCCGATAGAACTCCTGTTGTAAAAGAGACAGAACACCCAAAATCTCCAATTCCGACCAATCGCCCGAATCTTCGCCATGCAGAAATATCCGGTAGTACCCGCAAGCTAGGCGATGCCTACGGCAACCCGAAACGGGAACGCACTTTATAGGATAACCCAGTGTGTGATATTTCTCGATTAGCGACAATACCAAAGGTGGATATGTAGTAGGGTGATTTGTCTTGCCATTTTGGATAAGGGTTAACTGTAGCTGGTCAGCCCCAACTTCACCGCCCCAAAGCTCTTGCAGTATCTCCTGACCGACTTGATATCGATGACAGAAATCCCCAGTCTTTTCAAAGCAGCATAGCGTTATATCTTGCGGATTATCTTTCTATTTTCTCACCCACAATTGAATTAGTTGCTGACGAGAATCCAGAGTCTTCCTGAACTCCCTGGTGTATTCTTCCTGTGCGGCGGTATACTAGGCTGATGCTTTCCACCACTTGAGCAGTTCTGGAGTTGGCGCGAACTCTTGAAGGTGTTTGCCTTTCCAGCTTTTGGGGACATCCAATTGACTGAAATTATGCTTCAAAACAGCCATCCACTTGGCAATCGACTATAGATTTTTCACCATATTTACGTCATATAGCGAAAGTTCCAGTACGGAAAATATTAAAAGTGTTCGGCTGATGAAATAATATTCATTTCCATGAATAAAAAAGCAAGAGTTTTTAGGATCATAAAATGATAAATAACTAACTATAAAATTATCAAGTTTACTATTAGACTATGAGCTAACGGGGTTTAAAATTGCAGTCTAACTTTTTAAATATTATAATCTTCAATATTCAACTTGTACCCAGTTCCAATTAAATAATAAAATTTAAAAAATAACAACTATTGTTATAATTAAAATAACTTTAAATTGAAATTAAAGTATATGTCAGCTAGAAAAGTCTTGATTGCCACTAAAACTTACCCATCAATTAGCACTAAATATAAGGAAACAGTCTGTACAGCAGGAATCTTATTAAGTGAAGATGAAAAGCCACAGCAATGGATTCGCATATATCCTATCCCCTTTAGATACATGGATTATGATAAGCGCTATCCTAGATGGTCTATTATTAGGGCTGAAATAAGCAAAGATGAAAAAGATTCTAGACTGGAAAGCTTTCGGGCTAATCATTCAACTATAGAAATTATTAGAAAAATTGATACCTCAAACAACTGGCAGGAGAGAAAATCATTACTATTACCGCTTAAATTCGACTCAATTGAACAAATAAGAGAACAGAATAAGTCATTAGGAATAATTAAACCCCGAAGTATAAAAAGATATTACTGTAAACCAACCGAACGCGAATGGCAACCTAAACAACAAGCAGTGTTAGACCAACTTGATTTGTTTGAGGAATCGATTGATCTAGAAAAAATTCCTTACCAATTTGGGTATGAGTTTACTGATGAGGCAGGAGATCAGCATAAATATTCTATAAGTGATTGGGAAATTATGCAATTATATAGAAACTGTAGGGATAATTATCAAGCAAATAATTTATTAGCAAAGGAACAGGAATCTTTAAATAAAGTCAAACAAAAGTTAGAGGGGTTTATTATAGATAAAGATTTACATTTTATAGTTGGCAATTTAAAAAATCACAGAAAATCTTTTATGATTATTGGATTATTTTACCCAAAAATAGTACAATTACAACAATTAAGTTTATTTTGAAATGGGGAAAATGAATTATAAAGCTGGAAATATAGAGCCGTTAATTTTGACATTTGGGTATGGAAATCGTAAAAATTATGACGAATTTTTAAAATACCTAGAAATGTTTCATGTTAACTATGTTGTGGATGTACGTTCTTCCCCTCGCGCTTGGAGTAGAAAGTGGTATGGAACAGCAATTGACAAACTTTGTAATTCCATAAATGTTAAGTATATTTCTCAAACTGCATTAGGTAACACATCTGGGAATAAAAATTGGATTCCTCCTAATCAAGAAGAAGCAACGTTGGCACTATTGGAAATTGCTCAAATTGGACAAAACGAAACTATTCTTTTACTATGTGCAGAATTACAAAGTGCAAAATGCCATCGGGTATCTGTTGCAAATCAATTACATGAACTTACAGGCATTGCGGTCAAACATCTAGAGTAACTTTGCTTCCGAGCGACCGCTCGTTTATAATCGCACCTTTTAACGAAAAAATCTTTTTGTTAAGCTTTATATACGTGAAAACAAACTTAATTTCACTGATCCTATGTCCTTACTACAAACTTAGCACTACAGTTATGATAATCCGCTCGATCAGCAGCCATTATAGAAAATCAAACTACTCTTCTTATTGAGCGACAGTTTATAATATTCTATAAAGATGATTAAGAAAAATGATTAAGCCTAAAAATGTGTATCGCGGACACTCAATGGAAAAAGTTGGTCACGGTAAAAGAGCGGAATTTAAAACAACTCTCAACGAAAAAGAATGGTCTGCCGTGACTGAATTAGAGGTAAAAACAGCAATTGATGCTTGGATTGATGAAGGAGTAGAGCCTTAGTTCTTGCCTATGTAGCTTAAAAATGCCCTGAATAATCTGAATTGGTGGCCCATCTAGTGACAACCGAAACTCGACTAACTCACCGAGTCGGAACACAGGTTTTTCTTTAGTGTTCGGTTGTAAGTTGCCTGTGCTAATAAGTTCGTGTACCAAAACAGTAATGTTGTTATAAAGAGTGAAGATTTCGTATTTCCAGCCACGTTCTGACCACTCCACACCAGTGCAATAACCGAAAGCTTTGGCAGATTTAACATAGGCTCGCTCAACAGACTCACTAGCAACGGCGGGATTCGTTTACCCCAAGGGATACTGTTGGCGAAAGTGTTACAAACGCATAAACAAAAGTATTACAACTAAAAGCCGCAACGATAGATTGAAGGTTTGAGCTTACGTAACACTCTGCAATACAAATATGTATTACATTCGCCAACAGTATCCCCAAGGTGGGGAAACGTACCAGGACTGCTCCAAGTTTAGTCCATCGGTTAGTCATACTTTTGCTCCTTTCAAAATACTTTGTGCTGACATGAATAACTGCGCGGCAAAACTGGGAGGTACAGAGTAGCCGATGATTGACCCCGCCGTAGCAGTTTCGTTGGGGAATTCGTACCAATCAGGAAAGCCTTGTAACTTCGCCGCTCCCTCAATAGACAAAGATTTGACCGTACCATCCGGCAACCAGATATCAGCGAACTTACTACGGTTGCAACCTTTGTGATCTGTGAAATGCGACCGCAGAATGGTATTAGCGGGGTGCGACCCTGGCTTGTACTTGGGTAACTTGCGCCCCCCAACTCTTTCAATCAACAGTGGTGTTGGCGCATTCCCGGCTAAAAATTTCTCTAAAGCTTGTTGCTGTTTAGGTAGAAGCTGTGAATCAGGCATCGTGGGGATGAGATGCGCGATCGCCTTGTACCACTCTATTGGTTTTCTGTGAGTTGGTAAGGCAACGTGAAAACCCCTACTAGCAACCAGAACTAACCGCCGCCGCGCCTGGGGCAACCCAAAGTCAGCCATATTCACCACGCTGTAAGTAACCGAGTACCCATCTTGTTCCAAAGCTGACAGAATGATACTGAAACTCTGACTATTCTGATAGCGCGGCACATTCTCCAGCGTAAACACTCGTGGCTGCAACTGTCGGATGGCTTCTGCTACTGCGATCGCAGCTGTCAGATCATCGGGAGTTTCGCCGCCCTTACCCGCTTTGGCTGTGTGAGCTTGGCTGAAGTTGGCGCACACCGGGGAGGCGTGGAGATAGTCGGGGCGGCGGGGAAAACCTAGAAATCCTAACCGTGCTACTTCTTGAACTGTTAGCTGGATTATTCTACAGCCATACTCGCTGAAGTTACGGTGATGAGTTTGTGCGATTGCCCTGCTCAAGTCTGGTTTAGTTGGGTCGAACTCTACTGCAATGACCGGACGAATCCCGGCTTGCATCATTCCAGCTTCAATCCCGCCGCCACCAGCGAAAAGTACTACAGCTTGAGGGGCATCATCTGCCAGAACTGGTTTTAATTTTGTGTTATCAAAATTTTTGCAGACATCTAATTTTGGTGATGGCTTTTTGATTTTCGCTTTTTTGATAAAGGCGATGATATCTTCCTTGGTTGCCAAGAGTTGTTGCAGTGTCCTCGGAGGTAGCGTATGGCTGGGGACTGTTTTAGTCATGCAGCCACCTCCATAACCAAATCATCCGGCACTTCAAAAATTCCCAACCGCCCAATGTTTTGGAGTTGGAAATTTAGGCTGAATCTGCAATATAGTATTAACGTACTATATTAATATTTGAAGTTTCAACTTTTGAATATGACCGATACTAATCCCCAAGCCCTTGTAACTTCGTTCTGAGAATTTCACTTGATGTGTGAACCGACAATTATTCCCTGATTATACTCTTTGACCAAGATCCCAAATGAATTCTATAATGCGATTGAAACAGCTTAGAGAGCGGGATTCCTGATAGTCATTTGTGTCCAAGTTGGTTGAAGTAGTTAACAAAATCTTTTCCAGTTCTTGACTTTTAATATCTACTGTTGAATTACTGACTTGAATTGCAAAAGACTTTGGCCGATGAAAAATTACCCCAAAACTATTCTGTCAACTGTTGTTGTAAGTATTTTGGCATCTGGTGGTTATATGCAAACAACGTATGCCCATCAATTACCATCTCATCTTTTAGTTAGATCACAGTCTGCTAGCGGTGTTCAAATTGCGGAAGTAGATAGCCCTGATGATCGTGATAGTAGCCATGAAGATGGGGATAGAGAAGCTAGTGATCTGAGAAGAGTGTCTGTGACAAGAACGCACATAAGAAATCAAAATAAGTATCATTTGACACATCATAAAAAATATCATCATTCAAGGAGGCAGCATAGCTAAGTTTAGGATGTGATGTCAATTTTTCTTGTGAAAAATAAATGAACAAAGTTGCAAAAGTCACAATTTTCTTCTGGATCATGAAGATCATTGCCACGACGCTCGGTGAGACGGCAGGTGACTTCATATCAATGTCTCTTGGACTGGGGTATTACGTAGCTTTTGCCATAACGTTCGCTATCCTGGCCATTCTCCTATTTTTTCAAATTCAATCCGACAGATATATTCCAGTCTTTTACTGGGTGGCGATCATTGCGACAACTACAGCTGGAACCGAAGTTTCAGACCTGATGGATCGATCTCTTGGGCTAGGCTATGCAGTGGGATCGCTGATTCTGGTAGCCGGTCTGTTGAGCGTTCTTGCCATCTGGTATTACCGGGATCGGGATCTGAGCGTTTATCCGATTATGAGGAAAGACGCAGAGACCACCTATTGGCTGGCTGTCGTGTTCTCCAACAGTTTGGGAACGGCCTTTGGTGACTTTCTGACAAGCAACTTGGGACTGAGCTATATCCAGGGCGCATTCGTGACGGCCAGCGTCATTGGTGTTGTCATCGCCTTTCACTACATAACAAAGTTGAGCGATATTCTCCTATTCTGGCTGGCGTTTATCTTCACGCGACCCTTCGGAGCCACCTTTGGAGATTTTCTGACCAAACCAGTCAAAGATGGTGGTCTATCACTGCCCAGGGGCTATGCTTCGGTGATCGCTTTTATCCTGCTAGCAGTTGTCCTATTCTTTTGGGTGCGAAAGGAGAAAAAAGTGCGTCACCCAATTGAGTGATGCGTTTAAGCAGATGGATGAGCATAGCATAAAGATATGAGAATATTAATAATTGAAGATGATGATCGCATCGCTAAACCCTTAGCCGAAGATTTAAAACACCAGCATCATGCTGTTGATATTGCTTGTGATGGGATTGAAGGTTGGGAATATGCCGAAGCAGGTAATTATGATTTAATTTTATTAGATTTAATGTTGCCGCGCTTAGATGGAATTACTCTGTGTAAACGGTTACGTGCTGCTAAATGTAATGCTTTTATTTTGATGTTGACAGCACGAGATACAACACCAGATAAAATAAGTGGACTCGATGCTGGTGCCGATGATTATTTAGTTAAACCATTTGAACTAGAAGAATTAGCAGCACGAATTAGAGCTTTATGTCGGAGAAGCCCAGAAACTCACCAACTAATTTTAATTCACGGTGATTTACAATTAGACCCTAATAATTATCATGTGACTTATGCAAGTAAACCTTTATTATTAACACATAAAGAATACATGATATTAGAATGCTTTTTAAAAAATTCTACTCAAGTTTTAACTCGCTCGGCAATTTTAGATAAATTGTGGGAGTTTGATAAATTATCCGGGGAAGAAACCGTTAAAACTCACATGACAAATTTAAGAAAGAAACTCAGAGCGCTAGGAAGTTCAGAGGATTTTATCGAAACTGTTTACGGTTTTGGTTATCGCCTGTGTCGTAAATAAATGTAAATTTAGCTGATGGTTAAAAAAATTCTCCGTCGTTTACTGTTGTCTTATTTAATCGTATTATCATTAATCTTAGGTGGATTTGCGATTGCCGTTCGGATTGTCTTCACCCATAGCCTCTATAAACAACAAACACAAAAGCTTACTGCATTAGCACAAGTAGGTGCTGCTAATGCCGAGTTTGATAATGGGAGAATTAAAATTGAAGATGACTTCCCTCAAGAAAAATTGTTTGAAAATCATCAGGAATTAAACTGGTTTGATAGTAAAGGTAATCTCATCGCAAAAGAGGGACAAGATATATTAAGTTTACCTACTCATATAAAAGAAGGAGAACAAATTAATCCAGTTGGTAAAAATCGCATTCAATCTGTTACTTTACCAATTATTAATAGTGATGATAAAAAGTTCATTGGATATGTAAGAGCTAGTCAATCTCTAGAAGAATTCGATGAAACTTTAAATAAATTAGATTTGGGATTAGGCGGTGGAATTGTTGTAGCTTTGATTATTAGTAGTGCTGGTGGAGTTTGGCTAACTCGTCAAGCGATGCAACCAATTGAAGAAAGCTTTGAACGGTTAAAACAGTTTACTGCTGACGCTTCCCATGAACTCCGCAGTCCTTTAATGGCGATTAAAAGTAATGCAGGGGTAGCACTCAAGTATCCAGAGGGAATGCGAGAAACTGACGCAGAAAAATTTCAGGCTATTTCTAGTGCTACTAACCAAATGACTCGACTTACAGAAGACTTACTATTTTTAGCTCGTTATGATAATATTCCTAACCACATCAAAGAAACTGTTAATCTTAGTTCAATTTTAAATAACTTAATGCAACTATATCAGCCGCAGGCGAAGGCTAAACAAATTAATCTGAAAAGTCAATTGAATGAAAAGCTTTATTTGTTAGGCGATCCGAATCAGATAACACGATTATTTACTAACTTAATTCAAAATGCTATACATTACACACTGTCAAAAGGGACAGTAGAAATCATAGCCAATCGTAGTGCTTCCCATCTAGTTGTTAATGTCCAAGATACGGGTGTAGGAATTGCACCAGGAGATTTAGAAAATATTTTTGAGCGTTTTTGGCGAGCAGATAAATCACGCTCTTATAATTCTGGTGGTTCTGGTTTGGGATTGGCTATTGCCCAAGCTATCGCTGAGAATCACGGTGGATTAATTACTGCCACAAGTCAATTAGGAATTGGTAGTTGTTTTACTGTGCGTTTATCAGTAGGTTCACTTAATGAATGTTTATAAAGCTTTTATAGTTCTACCCATCCATATAAATCCAAAGCCTGTAAACCTACGCTTAACAAATTCAGGTAAATCTTTTCGAGTTCTTTACTTTTAGTGTGTAAAGTGCGACTACTTACCAGAGATTACTGATTAATAACCATAAACCTGAATTTTAGTTGTGCTATTGAACAATGCTTGAAAAACATAAGCAGGTGGGCGAGAAAATTTATAACTATGTTATTGCGTTGGCGTAAGCCTTCCTGCAAGGTATACAACGAAATAGGGTGTTCGCGTAGCGTCTCGTAGAGAAGCAATCGCAAGGTTTTCAACGTTTTTACTTTTCGTTAGATAGTTAGGTTTATTTGTGCTTACTTAACTCAACATCCATCTCTTGCTTGGATCTTTGCTGCCTCTACCTTCAACGATATAGAAAGCTGATTGTAGAAGAATCTGTCAATAATGTTGTACTAAATTTCCAAGTTCTTAACTTTTGTTATACCGAGTAGATTTGCTCACTATATTTTTCAGGAATGTTAACATGAAAAAGCTAATTTATGCTGTTGCATTAACTTTAACAATTGCGTCTTTATCATCTGCTACCTATGGCACAACTAGGATGAAAAATAGCAGATTTCCTAACATTGTTGGAGCAGTGCAATTCCCTCAAAACAAGGCGAAAGTTGTAAGAGATTCTTTCCAGATAAAAATTCCTCAAGATAGCAGAGCTTTATCCCAAATGACTATTGCTGTACCTCAAGGTTTAACTGTAAAGAATGACATTAACTTATCTGACCAGTCTGGTAAAAAAATTGCTGCCAATATTACTGTCAATGGTAGAACCATCACAATTGCTTTCCCTCAACAGGTAGCTCCTGGAACTGAACTTAACATTGATCTCAATCGTGTCTTAATCTCAGGAACTTCTAATGCTTGGCTCTATCCGGTTTCTGTCAGGCTTGTGGGGCTGAATGCGGATATCCCAGTGGGTGTATTTCGGCTACGAATTTACTAAAAGGTATTTTTGGTAAAAGTTTTTGCTCAGATAGATGTAATCTTTTTACAAGTCTATCCAGAATTACCAATAATACTTTATTAAATGAAAAACATTGCGGAAACTGCATATTTAGCGGCCATGTATCGGGCATTGGAAAGCGAACGTGTAGATGCATTATTTCAAGATCCATTAGCCCGTGTTTTAGCTGGTGGAAAAGGCGAAATGCTTGTTGAGGTTATAGGAGAGAAAGACAAAATTACAAATGCGATTGCCATCCGCACCTATGTGATTGATAACTTGATTTTACAGTTAGTTAATTCTAAAAACATTGACACTGTAATCAATCTGGCTGCGGGGTTAGATACTCGACCCTATCGATTACCTTTTTGTGCATCGCTTTCTTGGATTGAAGTTGACCTGCCAGAAATCATTGCTTACAAAGAACAAGCACTTCAAGATGAGCAATCTTTGTGTTCTCTTGAGCGTGTCCAACTCGATATTACTAACGTGGCATTGAGAAAAACTTTTTTCTCAGAGATTAATCTTGCAACGAGACAGGCCTTAGTGATTACAGAAGGGTTGCTATCATATCTACATGAAACCCAAGTAGCATTACTTGCAACCGATATTTATGAGCAATCTAATCTGAAATGGTGGCTATTTGAATTGGAATCATCATTAGCGTTAAAAGATTATGATCAAGTTGACGCTGGTTGCTAATGAATATTGGGAAAAAATTCAGCAGCAAGGTAGTATTGTATTGCTTGAGAGAAGCCCCGCCGTTGGCGATTTAGTAAAAACAAAGGAGGTTTTTGAAAAGAGATGATTCAACAACCTCGCATTTAGTTCTTATTTTTTGACCAATATCCCCTACCCCCTCACATCCTAGAGATCCTTATACCTTATGGATTTGGTGAAAACAAGCGTGCCATTCATTTATCCCCCTAATTTTTAGCAGCTAACTTTGAGGCACTGCTACCAATACAATCGAAGTCTGGTAATATCCGAAAAATAATTGTAAAAGGAAAGGAATATATTTTGAACACCATACTTTCTCGTAGGATTGGCACAGGTATTGCTTTTGTGTTCATCTCCGGTTTGAGCTTTTGCTTTCACAATGCAGTAATTAGTGGCACATTATCAAGTCACAATTACCACATCATTAAAAAAATACCTTTAGGTGGAGAAGGACGATGGGATTACCTAACATTGGATAGTTCAGCCCGTCGCCTATATATTACGCGCTCTACAAGGGTAACAGTATTAAATGTTGACACGGGGTTGGTTGTGGGCGAAATTCCTCATACTGCTGGAGTACATGGGGTTGCCATTGCCCCAGAATTAAGTCGTGGCTTTATTAGTAATGGGAAGGCGGCAACAGCTACTGTTTTCGATTTAAAGACACTACAAGTTACAGGAGAAGTAAAAACTGGTTCTAACCCAGATGCAATTGTCTATGAGCCTATGTCCAAGAAAGTCTTCACTTTTAACGGCTTGAGCAACACGGCAACTGTTTTTGATGCCAAAACTACTAAAGTTCTGGGGACAATCGCTTTAGGTGGCAAACCAGAATTTGCTGCTGTCGATGACTTAGGCCAGATTTTCGTGAATTTAGAGGACAAAAACGAAGTCGTCGCAATCAATGCTAGTAATCTCCAAGTAAAGGGACATTGGGCGCTTAAACCTTGCTCAGAACCAACTGGTATCGCAATAGATAGACAGCATCAACGTTTGTTCATCGGTTGCACAAACCAACTGATGAGTGTAGTGGATGCAAATACAGGAAGTATTAAAGCTACACTGCCAATTGGCAAGAGGACGGATGCGATTGCTTATGACCCAGTGACTAGATTAGCTTTCAGTTCAAACGGTGAAGGTTCACTGACAGTGGTACATGAAGACTCTGCCGATAAATTTAGTATTGTGAATAACGTCATAACCCAGCCAGGAGCGCGGACAATGGCGTTAGATTTGAAGACCCATAAGTTATATTTGGACACAGCCAAATTTCAAGCAAAGTCTACCCCCGTCGTAGGGAAGGAGCGATCTCGACCAAGTATTATCCCTGGTACTTTTGTGATTCTGGTTTTAGGAGATTGACCAAAACAATTGTCAGGGGAGCAATTCGCAATTTTTCGATGCCCAAGGTTAGTACTCTGCCAAGCAAACTTTGCATGGTGGTCAGTACTTGTGCACTTGTGCAGGGGAGAGACTTATATAAGTCTTTTCACCTCTGCCAGCCTCCACAAGTGCAATTTTGGGTTGGTGAACTATTAGGTTAATGTTCTCGTTTAAAGTCCTCCCCAGACCCATCTTTCTCCTTGTTAGTTGGGGCAAAAGATATACCTCGTAGAACTTGACCGGAGATGGGGGTACGGATAAGGCGGAACTGCTCAGACGCAGACTGCACAGCTGTTGTGTAGGAAAGTCTATCAGTGATGGCAACCACTTCGTTTGGATCTGCTCCTTGATCGCCGCTACCGCTAATGGTCGAAGTTACTGCATACAATGTGACGGTGCCATCAGGATTGACATGACCTGTAAGATTGCGAAGACCATCTGTTGCGGGATTGTCAGCAGCAGGTAAACCAGCTACGGGGTATTTCTGACCAAGATTCAAGCCTTTTTGCAAAACGTAGTCCAATTGCCAAGTGCCGTTTACCAAACTCCACTTCTGAAGACCTGCGGTAGTGCTGGTTGCGGCATCAGCAGCAACACCATCGCCCTCATCGGCAACATACAGCGTGGTTGCATTGGCAAACCAAATACCAAAGGGATAGTAGATGGGTTGGACAGTTCCATTCACGTTCTTGCCGTTCTTAGCGAGGTTTGTGGGGAAGCCAAGCAGGATAGTAATTGGTGTATTAGCTGAATTAGCGAGGGTTGGTAAGCTACCTGCGTTACCGACCTGGTATACAGTATTAATTCCGTTGCTACCACTACCTTTCGTTACATACAAGGTGTTATTGAAAATAGTCTCGCCTCGGAAATTGTTGTCTTTGGCAGTCTTGTCGGCTATGTTGTAGCCATATTGAGTAATGCTGAACGATCCTACCTGATTAGTGCCTGGAGTTGATGGAGTGGCGTTCTGACCAGGAATGACAATCTGCACACCCGCCGCAGCTGTGACTGCTGGCGATCCGTTGCCATTACCAGCATTACCCACAGTGTAGTACAAGCCGTTTGAACCTAGTATCCCTGCACGACCATTGTTGCCCGGATATGCGTTGGTTGTAGTTACCTTGGGGGTGAGAAAACCGTGATAGATAAAGTGTGGATCATCAAAGTTAATTTGCGCTACTGCCCTATAGGTGGCAGTCGTTGTCACAGGGTTGCCCGGTTCGGTAATTCCTGGCGTATTAGAGTTTGACACGTCGAGTTGGTTGATTGCGCTGACATAACCCATGAAAGTCAGCCCTTTGCCGTCGGGTGTGAGATTTAAGGCTAATTCCGATTTGGACGGAAAACTGGTAGTAATGACACTAGGATCAACGTATATTGTACGGATATCTGTGCCACAAGTAGTAATCTCCTGGAGGAAAATTGGCGAAGTGATGCCAAAGCTGCTGTCAACTGTATCATTGTTGAAAACGTCTGGATAAGTGCCGTTTGCGATCGCTTTACCCCCACCTGGAAGTGTCTGACCGACAGTTACGGTACTAGCTGTACCCGCATAAGTACTGCCAGAGATAATTAGGTGATCTGCATTAAAGCGATCTGCATTAATGCATTTATCATCCTTGTTCCAATCATCAGCTATTTTGACTATGGGCAAGGAGTAGTCAGATGTAATTGCTGGAGGCTGTAAGTATTGAATTGGTATCATGATATTTGTATATGTTGTGTAAACAGATTTTCTGAGACTCGAATCATCCTTTTTTGCAACAATGTATCCGCGACAAATCTTCTCTTCACCCCTTCGGTAGATCATGGCAACCAGAATAATTGCTTGTCCCGAAGTATTGAGGAGATACAAGTTTTGTGATCTTTGCGGTACACCGATTTGCTCTAAGCGCAGGAATTACTAAAAATTGATGTGGTATTTAACACATCAATTTCTTCATTTAGTGGTTTTTTATTCCTCCTACTCCCTGCGCTCTTGATCTATGGGGTATTTTTCGATTTGCAAGTCCCTACAGTCCAGTGGTAATGTCTGGGTTCTATCAATCTGAACACCTTGCAGTCGTTGAGGATTTAAACCTAGAAACTGTAACGTAGTTGGAGCAATTTGGGTGGTAGAAACCTTTCTACTGATAGTTTTATCTTGCAGATTATGGGAAAATCCAGTGCTACCTACAATCAGGGCTACGTGGGTGTCAGCATCAGTAAATCCACCATGTTCTGCACGCTTCTTGGTAGCATTACCAAAAAAGTAGCCAGTTTTGAGTGGAACAATAATATCAGGGGTGCGATCGTTTATCCTTGGATCTCCCAATCCGGCATTGATGATGCTCTGACCATACAATACCTTCCCCTGAGCAACAGCATCCTCAGTTGAAAATGCCACCCCAGTATTTGGATCAATCGTATTATCAAATGAGTAGTTTTTAGCATTCAGCAGGGCTACTGCTTTTCGGACATCAGATTGATTTTTCAAGAAGATCAGTGATGAAGTATCCTGACCTCGTTCAGAAGCAATTTGGATGCCGTTTCTTACTAAGAGAGCGGCAACAGCAGTCAGGTTTCCATCGCCACCAGCAACACCAGTAACACTATCAAATGTACTGCTCAAACCAACAGTTGGATCTTTGACGGGATTTTGCCCGTGCTTGGCGGTCAAAATCACCAAAGTTGAACTATCCAATCCTTTCTTTTTCAGTTCATCCAAAATCAGACCGATGCTAGCATCAGTGTGAGCTACTGCACTTACGAGGTCAGGACGGGCATTGCCATTAGAGTCAATCCCACCACCATTAAATTGAGAGGCAGTTTCTTTCTCGCCGACGCTCACAGCTTGGAAATTCAAGCCAAAAATTGCTGGAGTGCCTATTCTTATCTTACCGGAATCGTTCAATCCATCAATCTCGTTTAATATCTGCTTAACCTTGATATCGTCGTAGGTTGAGGTTGTTGCTACACTTGTAAACTGGCTAGCGCTAAAACCAGCAGGTGGAGCCTTGAACAGAGCCGGATTACCCTTTGTCGCGTCGTTAAAGAAAGTGGATGTGATTTTAGAGTTGGTGTTGGAGTAAGGAGTACCTGTTGATTGATCGACTAAAGCTCCAAGGGTGCTTGGGAGAAGTCCTGGCTTAGTTGGATCAATCGCCACTGCCGCGTTAATTTCTAGTGAAGAGTAATCGCTAATGTTACCAACCCGACCCGTTGCCAAATTAAACTTCGTTGGGTCTTGTGTATTTCCAGCAAGGATGGTGTAAGCTGCGGGATGCTTGTCAGACCAAGCAGTACGGAGTCCTGCCGCGCTAGCTATGTCAAAAATGGTGTTTACCTTTAGGTACTGGTTGGGGTAAACAGGGTTGCCATTGCGATCAACTGGCAATTGGGTTTTATCAAATCCCTGACCGCCATCTAAGGTACCACCCTTACCGTTATTCCAAGATGCATCAACGGTTTCATCAAATTCTACTACTGTTCCTGGTTTGGCGGTTCCGGCGGCGATTTGGGCAGCAGTGGTGCCTGGGGCATACAAAGCGCGACTGTAGGAAAGATCATAAAATACACCAGTCGTGCCGGGGTTAGCACCAGTGATATAGTTTAGCTCCCCAGGATATGAATCTGATGGTGCAGAAGTAAAAGCATTGGTGTATGTCACACCTTCTCTCTGCAACCGCTTGATATTTTTCAAAGAAGATTGCAGATTAGCAACTGATAGATCGGAGTTGTGTAATCCATCAATCGAAATAATCAGAACATGACTAAAGCGGGCAGTTGTATTTCCGATACTGATTGCTTGGACACCAGGAATCAGGGTGTTGCTAACAATCGCCGTCGTCAACACCCCAAAAAGCGTTTTCTTCATTGTGTGTAACTAAATTGGAAAAATGGCTTGTAATTTCAAAAATCTGCAAAAATTCGGAATTCAAGGGTTACTTCTTTTGGCAATGGCTCTTGCCTAGCATTTATCAAAGACTCCAAGAATCAACCCATTGAGAGCATTAAAGAGACAGAGCGAAATATATTCACAGATATTGATTACAAATATGCGCGGGTAATAAATGCTTGCAGTGGGTTTTACGTGGTTTTGCTGATTATTGGTCAGCACAAATTTGATTAAATCAATAACAACGTAAGCAATGCAAGTAGACTGAATCTTGCTTTACCAAATCTTTATAATCACTTCAGATGTAGCAAAAATAAATTCAGGACTATTTTACCCCGTTTTAGCAATCATCCAGATGATCAATAATTGTTAATTCCGCTTTTTAGAAGGCTTTCAGAGTTATAGAATTTCAAATTTCGATAATAAATTTCTGCCTGAGTTTTTAAATTTTCAGTAAAGTTAAGGTTTTGTTAATGTTTAAGTAATGTGATAATGCAAAAACCAATGGCTTTGTTGCACGAATCGGAAAGTGAGAAATTTCGGGGGAGATGGGGCAGGGCAAACGCATGGTATTTGTGAAACTCTCACGAATGATCTCGATTTAACCACTGCCCAAAAATCGAATCATGCTCATCATCGGGTGGAACTTCCACAACAGCAGACGGCGCAACAAACTTTTGCTCTTGGAATACTTCTAATAGACATCTCCGATGGTGCCAGTATGACCTTTAGTCACTTCCACCCCAAGTCCAGGCAGGGTTGCCATTCTTGAAACTGTTGTTTAGCACGACTAGAGGATAATTATTTGGATCGGAGCCACCAGCCAAATCTAAGATGAAGTAAACCTTACCTTTAAGAAAGTGCATCCGTAAATAATTAAGGTGTTCAGAGCAGGCTTGTCCATCAACCTTAGTCATTCCAGCAGAAGCAAAGCATTTAGCATATCTCGGCTTGAGTGTCCCAACCCATGTAACGCTAAAACTATTACTGGCTTGAACAGAGATGTTACTGGCGTAGGCACTCAGGTTAACAGAGCCATCTGTTGAAAAACTGCCTTCTTGATAAGGATGGGGTTTTTCAATGACAATCACTTTGTCTGGACAGCTTTGTTTTTGCTCGTTTTCACTATAAACTTTTA
>NZ_JABXKJ010000165.1 GCF_017115085.1 Nostoc sp. NMS7
AACATCTGCTTCAATGCTCCTAGATTACATCTTTTAACTTAAGTTGACACCAATGAGCATTGCTGTGCCCCTACGACAGATGTGGTTCAAATACATGATTTCTGCTGTAATCCCTCTCCTTAATAAGGAGAGGGACAGGTTTTGCGTAGCAGAACCAGGGTGAGGTTTCTTTGTCTGGGATAATTCTCCACTCTATAGAGGGATGGTGAATTACGGGGATTGGTTAAAAATCGTTGGATAAGCGACAAAAAATCAGACACCCAATATCTGAAACTCTTTATCCAAAATCGACTAACTCGGATACTGGGTGTTAATCCACAAAGCACGTAAAAGTAACAGCATGACTACAGAGAAACTAACAACTTTGCCATCATCCCCAGCCCAGACCGAATTAGAATTTATAGATTCCCCCGGTTGTGACTCAACAAGTCTGCACGATTCGGATGTACCGGAAGTAGACTTGTTTAGTCCACTGACAATTCGAGATATCACTCTGCCCGATCGCATAGCGATGTCCCCAATGTGTCAATACTCGGCAGAGAATGGATTCGCAAACGATTGGCACTTCGTCCATTTGGGGAGTCGGGCTGTTGGAGGTACTCGCCTGATTATAGTCGAAGCGACAGCTGTCACAGCCCAAGGACGAATCACCCCCGGCGATCTTGGTCTTTGGGATGATGAACACATAGAACCACTAGCTCGGATTGTCCGCTTCCTTGGCCAACAAGGTGCGATCGCGGCGATTCAATTAGCCCATGCTGGCCGGAAGGCGAGTTGCAATCTTCCCTGGCTGGGTGGTACACCTCTGACACATGAACAAGGGGCTTGGCCTGTAATCGGGGCAAGCCCAATTCCGTTTCAAGAGGGCGGTCCCGTTCCCATAGCTCTTGATGAGGATGGGATTGAAGAGGTGATTCAAGCCTTCGTTGCCACAACACAACGTGCCCTTCAAGCCGGCTTTCAGATTATCGAAATCCACGCGGCTCATGGATACCTACTGCATTCCTTTCTTTCGCCGCTAAGTAATCAACGAACAGATCGTTACGGAGGTTCCTTGGAGAACCGAATGCGTTTATTGCTGGAGGTAACAAAAAGAATGCGAGAGATTCTGCCAAGCGGGATGCCGCTTTTTGTGCGTCTTTCTGCTACCGACTGGGTAGAGGGAGGTTGGGATCTCAAGCAGTCAGTCATATTGTCCCGCGAACTAAAGCTATTAGGCGTTGATTTGATCGATGTTTCCACAGGAGGCTTAGTACCTCATGCCAAAATTCCCGTGCAGACAGGTTATCAGGTGCCTTTTGCTGCCAAAATCCGAGAGGAGGCTGGGATTAAGACTGGGGCTGTGGGGATGATAAAGGAGGCTGACTATGCCAACCAAATAATTACTCGTGGGTGTGCAGATTTGGTTCTCATCGGTCGAGAAATGCTCCGTGATCCATATTGGTCGATTCGCGCCCGTTGCCATTTGGATGAGGAACCAAACTGGGCTTTGGCCTACGGGTATGCAGTTAAACCGCACAGACGAGGGAAATAAATCTCAAGGGCAGGTGTTGCCAAATCAAATCCAGCAAATTATTTGTAATATGCGATCGCATCGCAACGAGTGGAGTTAAGCAATCGTCAGGGTTTGAGATTGCCACGCTCCGATCGCAATTGACTTGTGTTTAACCGTAGATGATATTATGGCGATCGCAAATTTGAAGCGATCGCTCTATCTATTTTTAATAAAAAAAGACTCACTAATCAACCGGACATAATATCAAAGACTCGTTGACGGAGTTCAAAGACTCGTTGACGGAGTTCAAAGACTCGTTAACGGAGCTAAAAGACTCGTTGACGGAGCTAAAAGACTCGTTGACGGAGTTCAAAGACTCGTTGACGGAGTTCAAAGACTCGTTGACGGAGTTCAAAGACTCGTTAACGGAGCTAAAAGACTCGTTAACGGAGCTAAAAGCCTCGTTAAGTAAATAAACAAAAATATTTACAGTTATTGAGAACGGAGCGAAGCGATCGCACCCCTTGTGATCGCTTTATTTCGGTTTGGTGCATTTGCAATGACATTGTGTAATTAATTATGTTGCCTACTTATTAGACTAGGATTTGAATCCCAGGCGGGTAATGCAGCCGGTGCAGATTACCTAAATTACTGAAACCAACGGGAGACAAAAGCAACCATTATCCTGAATTAAGGCTGACGATTCCGCCGCAAGTATTCCAGATTTTCACGAACGGTTATTGTATTGGGATGATTTGCCCCCAACCTTTTTTCAGCAATCTCTAAAGCTTCGATATACAAAGGTTCGGCTTTGCTGTACCTTCCCTGTGAATCGTAGAGTCCTGCCAAATTGTTCAGGCTAGTTGCCACAGAGGGGTGTTCATCCCCCAGCAGGCGTTTTGTCATCGCCAAAGCTTCGATATACAAAGGTTCGGCTTCGCTGTACCTTCCCTGTGAATCGTAGAGGAATGCCAAATTGTTCAGGCTAGTTGCCACAGAGGGGTGTTCATCCCCTAGCAGGCGTTTTGTCATCGCTAAAGCTTCGATATACAAAGGTTCGGCTTCGCTGTACCTTCCCTGTGATTTGTAGAGTGCTGCCAAATTGTTCAGGCTAGTTGCCACATCGGGGTGTTCATCCCCCAGCAGGCGTTTTCTCATGGCCAAAGCTTCGATATACAAAGGTTCGGCTTCGCTGTACCTTCCCTGTGATTTGTAGAGTGCTGCCAAATTGTTCAGGCTAGTTGCCACATCGGGGTGTTCATCCCCCAGCAGGCGTTTTCTCATGGCCAAAGCTTCGATATACAAAGGTTCGGCTTCGCTGTACCTTCCCTGTGATTTGTAGAGTGCTGCCAAATTGTTCAGGCTAGTTGCCACATCGGGGTGTTCATCCCCCAGCAGGCGTTTTCTCATCGCCAAAGCTTCGATATACAAAGGTTCGGCTTCGCTGTACCTTCCCTGTGAATCGTAGAGGAATGCCAAATTGTTCAGGCTAGTTGCCACATCGGGTTGTTCATCCCCCAGCAGGCGTTTTCTCATGGCCAAAGCTTCGATGTATAAAGGTTCGGCATCGTTGTACCTTCCCTGTGAATAGTAGAGTCCTGCCAAATCGTTCCGGCTAGTTGCCACATCCGCGTCTTCATCCCCCAGCAGGCGTTTTCTCATGGCCAAAGCTTCGATGTACAAAGGTTCGGCATCGTTGTACCTTCCCTGTGAATAGTAGAGTCCTGCCAAATCGTTCCGGCTAGTTGCCACATCCGCGTGTTCATCCCCAAAACGTTCTCTAGCAGCTGATAAACATTGTTCACGCCACGGTAAGGCTTGGGCATAAGCTCCTTGACCTTCGTAAAATCTACCCAAGCCCGAAAAAGGCGAAATTAAATCATCATCGCTTAACCAAGCTTGGTAAACTGTGGCAGTTTCCCCAAGGTGTGGGATGGCAAGAGTTGCTTTAGCAATGTCTATCAATGTGGGTGTCTCAGGAATGTCTTTTGCTACGGCTACCATCGTTTGACAATAGCCGCGCTTGAGTTCATCTGCTTCAACTAACTCTTCTAACTTATCACTCAAGAATTCTCGAATCAGCTGATGCAGTTGGTAAGTTTCTTCTCCAGTGCGCTGAAGTAAACTCAGATTCACTAGGTAATCATCTCTGACATCTTCTAAATCTTCTGAGTCTTGGTTGGGTAAACACCTTTCCACTAAATACCAAGGAATGGGAGCTAGAGCAAAAATACTGAGCAAACACCCCAGTTTTTGGCCTTGGTTATCTAGTTGCTGCCAACTTAATTCAAAAGCAGCAACAACTCCTAGTTGTGCTGTCATTTCTGCCGATGGCTCTTGCATTGAACGATGTGTTAGCAGCTTATCTGCTAATTTTTGCCGCATTTTAGCTAGAGATACATCAGGTATACGTTGCAAATATCGCGCTAGTAACTCTAAACCTAAAGGCAAAAATCCTAAATCAGCACAGAGTTGTTTTGCTTGGTGTAGTTCCCTTTGTATACGCTCATCCCCAACAAAAGCAACCAATAACTCTAAAGCCGCCTCTTCTTCTAACACCTCTGGGCATAACCGCTCAAAAGACTGCCCTAACCACTGTTGCCGTGTGGTGATGAGTATTTTAAACCTTGGCTCACTTGGCGGTAGGTAGGGTTTTACCTGCTCATATTGATTCACATCATCGAATACTAACAGCACATCGCCTGCTTGCCATTGCCGCCAGATGTAATTAATCTGAGTTGGTAAATCCGCATCCTCTGGTAGCTGCAAACCTAACTTTGCTCTAGCAAACGCCACAATCTGACTTCCCAAATCTTTATCCCTCACTCGCAACCAGCAAACCCCGCCCGGATATGTACCTTGCTGCCAATGACGTTGAGCATATTGCAGTGCTAGTTCTGATTTGCCAATACCACCTAGGCCAGTAATAGTAGTAATCGAAATTCGTTGCGTTTGCTGTAACTGCCCATGTAAAGTTGCCAGGGCTTTTTCCCTCCCCACAAATTTTTTAGTGCCACTGAGGGGAAGATTTTGTGGTGTCCTTGCAAATACCGTTTCCTGATAAAAACCGCGCTTGAGTTCATCAGATTCCGCTAATTCTTCTAACTTATGCCGCAATAATTTCTGAATGCGTTCGTTAATTTGGTAGGTGTCCTCTGTCAATTCTTGCAGCAGATACCTTTTAACTAACAAAGTGCAGCTAGCTTTTAGGTCAAATTCTAAATGACTAGCACTTGCTGCCGATTCTACCAAAGACCAACGGATAGGAGCCAAACCAAACAAACTCAACAGACAAGCTAATTTTTGTGCTTCTGGTTCTAAGCATTGCCAATTCAACTCAAAAGCTGCTGCTACACCAGACTCGCCTGCTGATGCTTGCTTTTGTAGCCCTGCGAAGATATCTGCTAACATAATACTCCCCCTCGGTTACGACTATACGCGGCTATTTGGTAAAGTCCTATGGGTATATAACCCATTAATTTGCAAATTCCTTTTGCTATCTCCGTCTCCTGTTGAACATATTCATCCCCCAATAACTTTGCTAATAATTCTAAGGCTGCATCTGGTGACAATTCACCTAGCGGTAATGATGGATATCTTAACCCTGTGTTTTGACGAGTGGTAATTAACACCTTAAACAGAGAACCTTTAGGTGGTAGATAGGGTTTAATTTGCATCCAGTCTTTTACATCATCAAATACTAATAAAACTTTGCCAGCTTGCCAGTTCCGCCAGCAATAAGCAACTTGACCTGATAGGGTTAATTTTGAACGAAGATTAAAGTTAGGTAAATTCACAACTGCAAACTCAACTAGCTGTGTTCCAAAATCAATACCTTGGGGATTTAACCAACAACACCCGCCAGAATAATCTTGTAAATATTTCAATGAGTATTGAATAGCTAACTCTGTTTTACCCACGCCACCTTGTCCAGTCACATCGCTAATTGCCACAACATCATTTGCTTGCAATAGCTGACATAATTGTTCTATTTCCTCATCCCTCCCAACAAACTTACGAGCTTGACTCTGTGGGATATTATGCGGGATATCAAACGGGTTGAAATGGGATTTTTCAATATCTCCATCCCAACTGCAGGAATAAAAATAAGTTGGCAGTTGTTTTTTATCTAAACTAATAAATTGCTGCTTAACTGCCTCGGTAACTTCCCTCATATTCGGCGGAAAAATCTCAGTAGATGCTTGCTCTAAAGCCTCTCTCACAGCTTGAGAAAAGTATCCTGTTTTATTTTCAGAATTTACCTTAGCTGTCTCTCCCTCCCGCGTAGCCAGTAACACAAATTGTTGAGTATCTTTCCTTGGCTGTCCACTAAAAAAAGTTTTCCCAGGTAATTCACCTGATTGGCCTCGTAGCAATAAAGGAAAATTAGCACAGGCATCAACAATACAAATATGATTACGAATCTGAAATTTATCTGAAGCCAAATAAACTAATAAAGAATTCAAATTTAAGTTCTGGTAATTCCGTTCATTCGCATCAGCACAAAACAACCTCCGCTCTCGTTCGGAGGTAATCAAACCATGTCCCGCCCAAAAAATGTAGAGTAAATCTCCCGACTTTAGGGATAAAAAGTTAGTCACAATGTCAGAGATATTTTGCTCTGTTGCTACCTCTACACGTAATCCACATTCCCCAATTAACTGCTGATTTTCTTCCAGCACTGATAAACATAACCGGATATTCTCCCTCGGTACATCGCGCCGATGCAGCCAACGAGCAAATTCTACCGCGTCATTGGCAGGCCCCCCACCCTTCACATTAAAAGCGGGTTGGCCGTAGTTTTCAATACCCACAATTAACCCAAATGTCCGCTCAGGTTTAGCCATCAACTCCATGATGACCTAGCCTCTCACGTTATTAGGACTTACGCACAAGAGATCCCCCAACCCCCTTAAAAAGGGGGCTTTTAGCGTTCCCCCTATGGTGTAAACACAAGTCTGAAGTAGTTTACGAATCTGGTTTTTACCCCACCCTAACCCTCCCCTTGTAAAGGGGAGGGAACTGGATTTCCGGCTTCCCCCCTTTAGAAGGGGGGATTGAGGGGGGTAATTTGACTTGTCTGTACACCGTAGCCTTTTAGGGGAGAGATTTGGAGAGGGGTTTTCTAGATTACTTAAAAAGTAAACCATTATGGCAACCTCGAAATAATCGCCTCCCAGGTTTTGGCATTTGTCCAATAAGCACCGTGGGAACGGGGAAATGGTTGTCTGCTATCCACTACCACATCCTGCACTCTATCAGGGAAAATTTTATTACCAACGTAACTGAGAAAATCCCGTAAATCGTAGATATTCAACCATTCCGGGAAATGCTCTGGCAATAACTGCCCATATTCTAAGCTGTAGAGGGCGTTAATCTCATATAAAAATGGTGCTTGGGAACCAACTGTTACCAATAATTCCACCTGAGACAACTGCTGCTGCACTAGCAAATCTACACAAGCGATACCTCCTAAGCTATGGGCGAGTAAAACCACTGGCGGTTCTGCTTGGGCAATTTGTTCCTGGATAAACGCCCTGATTTTTTCACCCCGCGTCTGATACAACAAAATATCACCAGGCATAGGCGAAATTTTATCAGTTAACTCAAGACGGTTTCCTCTGATATAATTTGTTCCCATTGGTAACGCTAATTCAATAAGTGGCTTTAATAACCAGCCACCCAATCCTAATTCCGCCTCTCCCAAAGCCAGAGTCAGCAATTCCACAACATTATCCTGCAATTGGGCATCGGTGAGTATCGGGGGAAATTTTTCTTGCTGTTCGCTAAGAAACATTGCTTGAGCTGCGATCGCTCTTGCTATTGCTGCATAATATTCACTCAAATCAGATTCGGAAACTCTGAGCAACGCCTGATGATATGGTTCACTGCGAATCACAGCCTCTCGTGCTTGGGCAAATATCTCTGCAATTCCCGCCTCTTGCAACTTAGCTTCCAGTTCCAATGTGGGAGTGAGACTCGCTACACGAGATTGTAAAATATCCCCTGGTTCTTCCCCAAAAGGATTTCCTGACTCAATCGGTTTCAAAGACAACAGCCGCAATTCATACAGAGGATCACGGTATAATTGCCCCCACAGTACAATATCTGCGTCTTCTTTTCCTGGAGATAAAGCCAGTGTCGCATCTTCCAAGGGTACTGATGCCCGATTACCATTGAACTTTGCACCTAATGCACCCCAAAGACAGGGAGCAACTTTGATGTCAGGACGTTGAGCGTGAATCTTTTGCTCAATTATCTGAAAGATTTCGTTGTATTCTGGTTCTCTAATGCCAGTGCCATGTACAAATATTACAGTAGTCATTATGATCAGGGTGGCTAGGGATGCCTGCGGCGAGCTATGCCGGAGCAAAGCTTCTCCTGTATATTATTCATGACCACCTTATCTGATACAAGAGAACTTACCGTGAAAAGTCAACATAATTCATAGTTTAAGGGACTGACAAATAAAAAAACATCCAATAATTTCTTGTGGGGTGGGCGTCTCGCCCGCCCATAACTAAAGGCGGGCAAGACTTCCGCGTGAGCGCTACTTCGACAACGCTCAGTACAAGTCAGTCGAAGGCTGCCCACCCCACAAGTAGTAGTAATTTATTTGTTGAAAATCGCTCTAAGTTACCCTTAAACCTCAGACGTGAGAAATCTTGATATCTCCGCATGTGCCAACACCGCACCAGGTTCGCGCTGGAGAGCGTTGTAATACTTCCTCTCAAAGGTATTACCCGTCTCTAAGGGTATAATCAGTGTGCGGACATCAGCAATCAACTTTTGGAAATCCTCCAGCAATATCGGTTCATCTGCTTCGAGCATTTCATCAACTTGCACAACCACTTCAGAAATGCGATGCAGCCAAGCAAATTGTTCATGAGCGATCACCAGCTGAAGAAGTTCTCCGCTTGATACTCGTCCACTAACCTGTTCGTAGGCAATGCGTTCTGTCTCCAGCAACATCTTGTGAAGGTGGAGTAATTTGTTTCGTAAATCACGCAGATATTGATGTTGACGTATTCTTTGTAAAAGTATGTTAGAAGTCAATGTTATCCATCCTCTCATTACAATAGTCTTCGATCGCTTAAATAATTTCTGCCTCGGTATTCATCACCCATAAACTGTAGCGAATAACTGGTTTATTGAGTGATCCGCTAGCGATGAATAGCATACCCAATGGTGGCGTAGATGCTCGCTAGAAGGCTTGGCGCTCTGCTGAGAACTTTATCTTTCCCTTCTTTTCTCTACCAGAGGCTGCGCCAACAAGACGCTGTACATAGCTTGCTTCCCCATAGGGGTATGGGAGCGGCACTTAAGATACATCGCCAGTTCCTGACTGTCTTGTACAAACAGCACCATTAGCCATTTGCCCAACCTCAGTTCATGTATTTGGTTTCCTTGCTAAGAAGCATTATAATCAACATATCTTTTTATAACCGTTATATCTTATATTGGATTACTCATATATTAGCATAAACTTATAAGAAGTAGATAGTGTAGAAGCGATCGAGAAAATGTCAATTATGGGAAAACTGTCTTCATGTCCCTAGCATATATAATTCTAGGTCTTCTTCAGCAGCAAGAAATGACGGGCTACGACCTGAAAACGAGTTGCTTTGATCAATGTATTGCCCATTTGTGGCCAGCAGACCAGGCACAAATTTACAGAACTCTTGATAAGCTAGTTGAGCAAAGCTGGATTACCTGTAAGATTGAGATTGGGCGCGATCGCCCCAACCGTAAAGTCTACAGTGTAACGGAGCCAGGGAAAGCCGAATTCGCTCGATGGCTTGGAACTCATCAGCCCTTACCGACTATCCGAGAACCTTTGCTCCTCCAGTTGCATTTTGCAGATCAGTTGTCGAATGAAACCACCATTCACCTACTAGAGCAACAAGTCGCGGCTCGAAGCAAAAAGCTTGCTGAATGTGAAACCATCGATTTGCCATCACTCAGTGATGAGTCTGCCAACCGTGAGCAGGTGATGCAAAGGCTGGTGCTGGAGTTGGTGATCCGAAGAGAACAGACTTATATCGATTGGTTGAAGATAGCGATCGATGTTATCAGTCATCAAAAGCAATATGCATCACATTACCAGATTCTTTGACACTTCCTAGCACTAAAGCTATGGGCATTCCTGTCTCAGCCATCTTCTCTAGGATGATTCGCTTTAGCTTGTTTTTTTGTAACTAGCATAAATCAAACAATGGTAACAATAGCAGTCAATCCGTATCTTCATAGGTAGGGGCAATACCCTGCGGTCAGCTAAAGCTACATGAATTGCCCCTACCGTGTGTAGCTTTTTTTACTTAACTCACAAAATCGCTCCAGTTTCTTTCAAATAAACCCGTGTAAATGGCTCATCTTCAGCCAAAGTATAATCTTCAATTAACCCTTTGCGACGCACAGAAATGTCATTGCCTTTTCTAATCACCACAGTCGAACCATCCAAGACATCTCGCACTAGGATCATCTCAGTTTCGGTGGGATTATCCAAAACTACGATATTACTACTCTGGTAAAACATACCCTCTTCATTTAGGATGTCTTCCGCATACTCGGCAATCAGCAAATCAAGTTTGGGATGACGCAGCAAAGTTTGGACGTTGTTGTTGTAATTTTTGCTTAATACTTTTTTCGAGCGATTCACAAAAACTGCATCACGACAAACAGCGCCTATTGTCCAGTTAGGATGTTGCAAAAGGATATGGTCAATCGTTGCTTGCAGTTCTTCGACTGAGATTTTATTAAAAGTAATAATTGGTATCCTGGCATCTGTACCCGACTCAAAAAAGGTTTCTAAAATATGAGAAGGCACATCAACGCTTTCACCAACAGAAGGTTTAAGATGCATTAAAACTCCTGGTGCAGCATTGATTTCCAGGATGGCAAAGTTACTGGACTTCCAAGATTCTGAGAGAGTTTTGGTAATGACATCAATCCCAAGGCAAGTCAGCTGGAAATGTTGGGCAATATCTTGCGCCAAGATAATATTGTCAGCATGAACTGTCGGGGTTGCATCGATGCTTATACCTCCGGCTGAAAGATTGGCGACTTTACGCAGATAAACTGTGCGTTCCTTCTCAATCACGCTATCTAATGATAAACGCTGTTCCTCTAGGTAGAGTTGCATCGCTTCATCTATCTGAATTTTACTCATCGGCGAGGTTGGCGTGTCTAAACGTGCAGGTTTGCGATTTTCTAGGCGGATTAACTCTGCAAGCGTTAAGTAGCCATCACCAACAACCGATGCTGGACGGCGTTCTGTGGCGGCAACGAATCTACCATTGACACACAATAAGCGAAAATCTGATCCGGAAATACTTTTCTCAACAATTATCCGAGTTAGCTGATCTTCGGGAATCGCTGCCAGTGCCCTATTATAAGCAGATACCAGTTCTTTTGAGTCCTGCACGTCAGCCGTGACCCCAATTCCTTTGTGACCTACCACTGGCTTAACTGCCACTGGGTAGCCAATTTCTCTGGCTGCGGCTAAGGCTTCCTTTTCGGAAAAGACGATATCACCTTCAGGCACTGGGAAACCCAAGGTTTTCAAAAATGCCTTACAGTCATCTTTACGGGTGGTGAACTCCGAATCTAGATGACTATCACAGTTAAATGTTGTTGCTACTCCCCTGACGTGTTTTTTTCCCAAACCGTATTGCATCAATCCTTCTTCCCACAAATAAAAGGCGGGAATACCTTTTTCGTAAGCTGTTCGCAATAGGGCATAAACTGTGGGACCACCATAGACAGATGCGCGGAATTTATTTTGCAGCTTTACTAGCCGTTCATCAAAGTTAAAGTCTTCGTCTTGGGTAATGGCTTCAAACCAATCCCAAACAAAATAAACTACTTCTTTAGTTGTGCGTTCATGTAGTGATTGGACACTAATCCGCGTGCAATTTGGATATGGCTTCACACTCCAATGGTTAAGGTGCAAATCCATATCCAGCTTTGCGACTTCGGATACAACTTGGGCAAACAGATGGGCATGAGATTCGTAGGTTTGGCTGGCCAAGTGTGCATAGCCATGTCTCTCGACAAGCCGCTTTGCTTCTACGCCAATGCTTGCAATGTAATCTTCAATGGGCAAAGGCTTTCGAGAGTCAACTAGAGCCAAGTCAAATACTAGCGCCCCTGTATCTAAATAGGGGTTGGGGCCGATATAATGCTTGAAGTTGAAAATATCGAATACATCCGTTCTTCTAGCATTAATGCGGACTAAATCACTGCTTTTTTGCAGAACCATTGATTACGAACCTTTGGCTAAACACCCTGAAATTGAAATGCTGAGTTATAGTTACTCAGACTTATTAATTGTAGATTGATTTAGATTAATTTTGGAGAGTGATGACCAAGCCATTACTCCAATTCCGAACCCAGAATAACTCTTTTAGTAAATATTTTCAACTATCTCAAGGCATAATTAAAGCCCCCTTCTTTAGCAAAGAATAAATAACACTCAATTCATCCTCATGACGCGTCAAAGATATAACCTTTGAAAGGTGCAACACTTACCAAATAATCTGTATAACTAAATCTAGGGTATTGATTGAAAAGACAGCAAAGTTATGAATAGCACACAAGCTGCTCTAAGAGATGAAATTCGAGAACTTGCTGAGGAAGCTTTTCACCTAAAGCTGATCTCTGGGCATGGTGATGGGCCAGACATAAATGAGTATCAAATTGTCTACCAAGGCAAACCCCGGCATCTCCCACTAGAACAAGCACGTTTTTTCTTAACTAACTTGCTTTACAGAAGTCGCATTCATTAGCAATTGTCATTAGATATCTAATTGCACGTAGCTAGAGTTTATACCAATTACTTGCGATCGCCTGATAAATTTCCAATCGGCAATTACCAAGATATTCAACAATGCCTCTACAAAATATCTCTAGAGGTAGTTGATGCTGTGAATTTTATGAAGTATGGGTAAATTAATTTTGAGGAAAAATCTTTTGGTTTAATGGCGATCGCCATCAAACTTTAATCCTACCTTCAATCAAGTAATCTACCAAAGGGATGATTTGATAGTTGGAATTGTCATGGTTTAGTGAAATTTATTAACTCAAAGCAGGGGGCATCATGGTGGAAAGTAATATCAAACGGCAGTTGGTAATTATTGGGGGAGCTGAAGACAAGGAGGGAGATTGCCAAATTTTGCGGGACTTTGTACGACGCGCTGGGGGTACGAAGGCGTATATTGTAATTCTGACGGCGGCGACAGAATTACCAAGAGAAGTGGGAGAAAATTATATTAGAGTATTTGAGCGGCTGGGAGCCGAGAATGCTCGCATTATTGATACAGAAACGCGCGAAGATGCATCTTCATCTACCGCATTGGAAGCAATTAATAAAGCAACGGGGGTATTTTTTACTGGGGGAGACCAAGCTCGTATTACCAGCATCCTCAAGGACACCGAAATAGATACTGCGATTCATAAACGGTTCTCTGAAGGGGTAGTTATCGCAGGCACAAGCGCGGGCGCTGCCGTGATGCCAGATAAAATGATCGTGGAAGGTGATTCGCAGACACATCCTCGGATTGAAGCTGTCGAAATGGGACCAGGTATGGGATTTTTACCAGGGGTGGTAATTGACCAGCATTTTTCCCAGCGTGGACGTTTGGGACGCTTAATTTCAGCTTTAATACTAGAACCTGCGGTTTTGGGATTTGGTATTGACGAGAATACCGCTATGGTAGTGACAGATAACCAAATTGAAGTAATTGGTGCAGGTGCGGTTACGATTGTTGATGAATCAGAGGCTACATATAACAATATGGGCGAAATTTTGAAGGATGAGTCTTTGGCGATTTGCGGAGCAAAGCTTCATATTTTGCCACATGGCTTCAAATTTGATTTGAAAACCCGCCAGCCTATCCTAAATAATGGCTCTGTGGCAAATGTCTCTGTACCTGTTGGTTCAAGCAACACCTAACTTTTAGCAGGTGCGTTTAAATTGAATAAATAATTAATACTTGTAGATTACTGACATTTATCTCTTGAATATCCTCCCAAGTAGTCTCAGAAGCTGCATTATTCTCGGCAGAAGCTGATCAGACAGATTGACGATGACATAATTTTAGTAGCCCAAGCTGTAACTATTATCGGTGCGGATGTTGCATAGCTTGCCGCCGTAGGCATCGCAACAACTAATGTTAGTCATTTATCTAGGTTTGTTGCAGGCGATTTGTGGCAGAACATTAAAACAAATTCAGTGAAACCCAACATCATATTAGGTTAATGTTGGGTTTCACTAAATTCAACTAGCTTGATTAGGCGGTATTTGTTCCAATGGCGTTTCTGCTGGGGGCGCGAGTACCGCATCCGGCGCAATTTCTTCTACAGAAATCGGTTGCTTGTCCTCAGTTTCAGCATCTGCTTGCTCTGCTTTCACCAATTCAGGATCTGGGGGATGTGGTGAAATCGCTTCCGGTACAGCCTCGATTTTTGCTTCGGGGTTTATAACTTGTGCAATCAGTGGAGTTAAAATTCAAATGCGGAGAGATTTTCAAATTGATCACATTAAACCTATGTCTCAGGGTGATTTAACTACCATAGATAATCTGCAATTGCTGACACGTAAAGCCCATGTAGAGAAAACCCGTAAAGAGAATACAAGACGCTAGTCTTTGAGGGATACCTCTGTATCCGTGAGTAATCTAAATCTTTCTGGTTTGGCAAGTTTAAAATGTATGGTGTGACTTAAAAGAGACTTATGACCTTAACCCTTAACTTGCCACCAGAATTAGAACAGTATCTTGCACAACAAGCTAAACAGCAAGGGCTTTCTGTTGAAACATATACTTTGCAGATTTTGCAAGAATATATTCTGCCAGTTTGATGTGTGCTTCTATCGTTCTGAATTAGCGTTTGAAATTAGCCCTAAAATAGCCTGATGGAAATAGTGAAACCCAACATCATATTAGGTTAACGTTGGGTTTCACAGAATTCAACTAGCTTGATTAGGCGGTATTACTTCCGATGGCGTTTCTGCTGGGGGCGCAAGTACGGCATCCGGCGCAATTTCTTCTACAGAAATCGGTTGCTTGTCCTCAATGTCAGCATCTGCTTGCGCTGCTTTCACCAATTCAGGAGATGGGGGATGTGGTGGTATCGCTTCCGGTACAGTCTCGATTTTTGCTTCGGTGTTGGTAGTAACTGTCTCCTCTGCTGGTTTTTCTGGTATGACAATAGTTTTGTCAATAATCTCAACAGCAGGTTTCTCAGTCAGAACAGAGGCAATGTCTTCAGGTTTGGGGATTGTGGGTGTCTTTTTACTCACAGTCTGTTGCACCTTGTCTTTCACGCCACCGAAGGTGCTACCAAGACCTTTTTGCAACTGGCCCAGCCGTTCCTGAACGGACAACTTATTCACCTGTTGCTGAATGCCAGTTTTCACCGTCTCAGGACTGGGTATTTGGGTTTGTTGTACCTGTGGCGTCAGTTGCCGACGTAATGATAGAGTTTGCCAGCCAAACCAGACCAAAAGAGCCACACTAGCCAGATGACCCAGCAACAAACCCCCAGTAATACGTGGTGCAAACACCCATAAGACTAAGGCGTAGAACAATCCTACACCACTCCAGATAAAGTCATTCTTGCGGTGGATTTCTGGGAAAAAGAAAGCTGCTATATAAATGGCTAAACTACCAACACCGACCACCAAAGCTAGGACATATGCCAGCATTATTTGGTTACTCCTTACTGCATCCTTTGATTATTTCAATTTTGCAAGTTAATTGTTGATTTAGATACAATTCAAAATTAATTATCCCTGTTAGTTGGGGATTTTTGTCGTTTATTTCAAGTCTTAAGGTCTTCTTTAGGGGAGAAGGGAAAATCTCGGACTACCCTTATAGGTAAAAGGATCTGCAAGAGTTAGCCAGAAATTTTTTATGACACTACAAAGCTTTGGTGTGATTGGATTAGCCGTTATGGGTGAGAACATCGCTCTCAACGTGGAGCGCAATGGCTTCCCAATTGCAGTTTACAACCGCTCCCGAGAAAAAACGGATGCGTTTATGGCGCAGCGTGCGCCAGGAAGGAACGTCAAAGCCGCCTTTACGCTGGAAGAATTCGTTGCCTTATTGGAACGTCCTCGCAAAATTCTAGTAATGGTGCAAGCTGGGAAGCCAGTTGATGCGGTGATTGCTCAACTCAAACCCTTGTTAGAGGAAGGCGATATCATTATCGACGGTGGCAACTCTTGGTTTGAAGATACGGAACGACGCACTCAGGAATTAGAACCGGCTGGGCTTCGGTATCTTGGTATGGGTGTCAGTGGCGGTGAAGAAGGGGCGCTGAATGGTCCATCTCTGATGCCTGGAGGTACAACAAGCTCTTATGAGTTTCTATCACCAATTTTTAACAAAATTGCTGCCCAAGTCGATGATGGCCCTTGTGTAACCTACATTGGCCCTGGTGGTTCTGGTCACTATGTCAAAATGGTACACAATGGCATTGAGTATGGCGATATGCAGCTAATTGCTGAAGCGTACGACTTGCTGAAAAGTGCTGCTGGATTAGACCATAATCAGCTACATGAGGTGTTTTCGGAATGGAACACCACCGATGAACTCGATTCATTTTTGATTGAGATTACGAAGAATATCTTCCCATATATTGACCCAGACACAAATCTACCCTTGGTGGACTTGATTGTTGACGCTGCCGGTCAAAAGGGAACTGGGCGCTGGACTGTGCAGACTGCGTTGGAATTGGGAGTCGCTATTCCCACAATTACAGCAGCAGTTAATGCCCGGATTATATCTTCGATTAAAGAGGAGCGGGTAGCAGCATCGAAAGTCCTCACAGGCCCCAGTGGCAAGTATGACGGGCAAACCAAGGACTTTATCAACAAAGTCCGCGATGCTCTTTATTGCTCAAAAATCTGTTCTTACTCTCAAGGGATGGCGCTGCTATCTACAGCTTCCAAGACATATAACTGGAATTTGAATCTGGGCGAAATGGCGCGGATTTGGAAAGGTGGCTGTATTATTCGCGCTCGCTTTTTGAATAAGATTAAGAAGGCTTTTAGCGAAAATCCAGCTTTACCTAATCTGTTATTAGCTCCTGAATTTAAGCAGACAATTCTCGACAGACAAACAGCTTGGCGGGAAGTGATTGCGACTGCTGCAACACTGGGAATTCCAGTACCCGCATTTAGCGCATCCTTGGATTATTTTGACAGCTATCGCCGCGATCGCTTGCCCCAAAATCTGACTCAAGCACAACGCGACTACTTCGGCGCACATACTTACCTGCGTCTAGATAAGCCCGGAAGTTTCCACACCGAATGGGTACCAATTGCTGAAGCTAAAAAGTAAACTTTCACGCATCTAAATTCTCAGTGTATTGAGAAAGTTTAGACTGTTTCAGAATAAATCTTACAAGTGGCTCTGAGTTTCAGAGTCACTTTCTTTTTAATGCTGAGTTAAAAGTTACAAGGGCGGTTAGAAACCGCGTCAGCGTGCCGGAGGCTCTATTCTATTCGTCCTGGCTCTAAGTTGACACTACGACAATAGTGTATTTTTAGGGGTTATTATTACCAAGATATTTAGCTTTTAATTCTTCTAATTCTTCATCTATTTTGCTTTTAATAGAAGGCTGAGATATTGGATTTGGTGTCTGTATTTTATTTGGTTGAGGTTTGCTGCTACCCAAAAATTGGGTTTTCATTTCCTCTAATTCTTGCTCAACTTGACTAGGAGATTTCGATACAAAAGTGGGTGGTAAATTTGGTGGTGATTGAGGGATGGGTTTTGCCGCTATCGCTGGTGTGACTGCTATTTTTGACTGTTGATTTAACTCTTTAAGAACTTCATCAACTGTTTGATAACGCCGAATTGGAATACTTTCTAGCATCTTGTTGAGAATGTGACTCAACTGATTACTAACAGGAGTTTGCAAGTATTGCTGCCAAACCCATGTACCGTTGTTGGTATCATAGGAATCGAAGGGCGATCGCACTGTTAATAAATTAATACAAGTCGCACCCAAACTATAAATATCGCTGGCAAAAACAGCCCTACCTCTCATTTGTTCAGGGGCAACATATTCTGGACTCCCAATACTAGTACCAGTTTGATTTAAGGCAGCGCCAATGGCAGATTTAGCAGCCCCAAAATCTACTAATACTAGTTTACTATCGCCGCTACGTAAAATAATATTTTCTGGCTTAATATCGCGGTGAATTACGTGTCTGGCGTGACAAAATTGTAATACTGATAATAAATCATTTAGTAATTGCCAGATTTGCGTTTCACTAAAAGCACCTTGATGTGCTAATTCCTGGGCTAAGTTTTGCCCGTCGATAAATTCTTGGACAAGATACTGCCGATCTTCTTGGGTAAAATATGCCAGTAGTTCGGGAATTTGAGGATGTTTACCCAATTGATCTAACTGCACCGCTTCTTGGTTAAATAATTCCACGGCTTTTGCAAGAGTGTTAGTACCTTGGGCTTGGGGATAAAATTGCTTAATTACGCAGCGTGGTTTTGAGGGTTTATCCTCATCCACAGCTAAGAAGGTTTTGCCAAAACCACCTTGTCCAATTGGTTTGATCGCGCGGTAACGTTCTTTGAGGAGTAGCTTGGAACCGCAAGTCAGGCAAAACTTGAGATCATCAGGATTTTCAGGCTTGGAACAATGAGGATTAAGGCAGTAGCTCATACAGGCGATCGCTCTTATATATTTCTATTTTCTCCTGTCTCAGGCAAAAGGGTATTTAGATTCGCCAATTATCAGAAAGGCTAGCTGAAAACGCTGGAGAAACTTACCCATAATTAAGAGCGATCGCTCATAGTTTAACGATTAAGCGATCGCACTGCGTAGCAGCTTACCGCACAGCATCCATAACTGGATGGAAGTAGAAGGCAAACCCCAATACTGTATAGGTAGCTAATAACAAAGTGCCTTCAAGCCAATTCGATCTACCATCGGAACTAATAGTGTTTGCAATCAACACTGACACAACCACCGCGACTAATTCAAAGGGTTGGAAATCCAAATCCATTGGTTGTCCCAATATCCGCCCTGCTATAACTAAGACGGGCGCGACAAATAGCGCAATCTGCATACTTGATCCCACAGCTACCGAAAGGGAAAGATCCATTTTATCTTTCATCGCCACGGTGACTGCTGTAGCGTGTTCAGCCGCGTTACCGATGATGGGAACCAAAATCACCCCTGTAAACAGCGCCGTCAAACCTAGCTGAGATGTGGCTACCTCCAGAGAATCAACTAGCATTTCTGACTCAATTGCCACTAGTAAGGTACATCCTAGCAGCACGCCAATCCACAACGCTATATTGGGTTTAGCATGGGGGATTTCCTCTCCTTCGATCTCCGCTACACCCACATCATATAAATAGGAGTGGGTTTTCATCGAAAATAGCAGCGTTAGGCCATAAACCAAGATTAATACTACGGCAACAGCAATAGAAAAGTTTTGCAGTGTTTGTTCGTTAATTCCTTGAGAGGTGTAATTCATCGCCGTTGGCATCAAAAGGGCAATCACCGCCAAATTCATCGAAGCAGCATTCACCCGCGCCACAATTGGCTGAAATGTCTGTTCTTTGTAGCGTAGTCCTCCCAAAAGCATGGAAAAACCCATCACCAGTAGTAAGTTGCTAATAATCGATCCCGTGATACTGGCTTTGACTACATTTATTAACCCAGCGTTCAGCGCTATTAGGGCGATGATTAGTTCTGTAGCATTGCCAAAGGTGGCGTTTAACAAGCCCCCCAATGATGGCCCGACTACGACAGCAATTTCTTCGGTGGCTGTACCCATCCAAGCTGCTAAGGGCAAAATTGCTAATCCAGCTGTAATGAAAACTATCAATTCTCCCCACTCCAGAAAGTGGGCTGCTAGAGAAACTGGGATAAACAGTAATAAAATCAGAAAAATAATGTTTTTAGTTGACATTTGTTGTCTTGAGTTGAGGGTATTTGATCGGAGAGTTGTAGGGGCAATTCATGTAGCTTTAGCTGACCGCAGGGTATTGCCCCTACAACTCAGCACTGATTACTCCCATAGGATACTCTCAACCGTCTGTAGACTAATTCAGAAATTTTACTGTTTTCAGTTCATTGCTGCGAGATGTTGTGTAAAATAAGATTGCGATATAATGAGTTTTTGTAATATTTTGTTGCAAAAGTATGGATTTGAGCCAAAATTTTACACCAGAAATGGGGTTTAATAAATTAAAAGACAATTAAAATTTTGATTGGCGCTATAGAAGAGAAAACCCCTAACTGAGGCTTTGGTCAATGGCTAATTACTTTGAGCCTTCAGGGAAAGGGCTGTCTTGCAAAGTTCCTTTAAGTCGGCACAGCCGCCCAACGGACTTTGCGCTGTACAATAACGCAGATTTCCCCCTACAATAAAACCACTTTGTCAAAAATTTGGTTGGATTCCATAGTTGTTGTTTATAACGGATTTTGTGTGAAAACCATTGTAGAAAGGTTTACGCACAACGTTTTCGGTGCAACTGCAAGTTTTTTTTGGATAAATATACATGACTTCTGCTGCCCAAATGCCAGCTAGCTCTGGCTCAACGTTAACATTACATTCAGATCCCCATAACACCAAAGAAACCGATCCCTTGAGAAAGGCTAATGGTGTTTATGTGACGGTGCATGGTCATTTTTACCAGCCACCAAGGGAAAACCCTTATCTGGACGCAATTGAACGCCAACCAAGCGCTGCGCCTTTCCATGACTGGAATGAACGGATTCATTGGGAATGCTATCGCCCGAATGCCTTTGCCAGAGTCTTAAATGACCAAGGCGAAGTGGTGGAAATCGTCAACAATTATGAGTATTTTAGTTTTAATATTGGGGCAACGCTGATGTCGTGGCTAGAACGCTACGATGTGGAGGTTTATCAACGGATTTTAGAGGCAGATAGGAAAAGTAGCGATCGCTTGCATGGTCACGGGAATGCGATCGCCCAAGTATACAATCACATTATCATGCCTCTGGCGAACGAACGCGACAAATATACCCAAATTCGCTGGGGTATAGAAGATTTCCGCTCCCGCTTTGGCCGCGATCCCGAAGGGATGTGGTTAGCGGAAACTGCTGTAGATTACGCCACCCTAGAAGCTCTTGTTGCTGAAGGTATTCGCTTCATTATCCTTGCACCCTCTCAAGCACTACGTTGTCGTCCCCTGCCCACTCAAGATCATTCCCATCCTGAATGGATCGAAGTCGGTGGTAGTCAGATTGATTCTACCCGTCCCTATCGTTGTTATTTGAAAGATAGTCAAGAGTCAAAGGAAACAAATGACCAAGGACAAATGACAAATGACAAACCCTACATTGATATCTTCTTCTACGATGGACCGATATCGCGGGATATGGGTTTTAGTGATGTCGTTTATAATTCCAGTCACTTTGCCGGACGTATCGGTTCAGCAGTGCGTGGGGATCATCGTCCCGCCCAGTTGATTTCTGTGGCGACAGATGGGGAAACCTTTGGACACCACAAAAAGGGAACTGAGAAAACTTTAGCCTACGCCTTTACTAAAGAGTTTCCCCAACAGGGTTGGAAGGTGACGAACTTCGCCCACTACCTCAGTTTAAATTCTCCCGATTGGGAAGTGGAATTGAAGTCAGTCACAGCTTGGAGTTGCGCCCACGGTGTCGGCAGATGGGAAGATGATTGTGGTTGCGGTGGAGAAGGCGGTGTTTGGCATCAGAAATGGCGTCGGCCTTTGCGTGATGCCCTGAATTGGCTGCGGGATCAGCTAACTGAGGTGTATGAGGAACATGGTGGGCAGTTATTTCGTGATCCCTGGCTAGCACGAGATGAATATATCCAAGTAATGCGCGATCGCTCTGCTGCTAATGTTAACCGTTTTCTCTCCCGTCATCAAACCCACAAACTAACAGCCGCCGAACAAGTAGACGCTTTACGCCTGTTAGAAATGCAGCGTCACGCTTTGTTAATGTTCACTAGTTGCGGTTGGTTTTTTGAAGAAATTTCCCGTCCAGAGGGGACGCAAATTTTGCGCTATGCCGCCCGTGCTTTGGAATTGGCAGGGGATGTGGCAGGTGTGCAGTTAGAAAAAGGCTTTGTCAAACGTCTTGGTTTAGCCCCCAGTAATGTAGATCAGTTCAAACACGGTGGCGAAATTTATCGGCAACTGGTGCTAACTGCCCAACTTGGGTTTAAGCAAGTAGCAGCCCATTACGCCATTACTTCCCTGTTTAGCAATCAGAAACCAGCACAGACGCACAATTCTTTGCCGAAAAAAGATGCTGCTGATAAACAGTCTCAGCGTTACCAGAAGCGGGTTTATTGCTACGCTGCCAATGAGCTAGATTACCAACTGCAACGGATGGGATCGCTAACTCTGGCTGTGGGAAATTTAAAACTGGTATCAGAGATTACTTGGGAAAGCGAGCATTTGGTCTTTGCTGTTTTGCATTTGGGAGGCTGGGATTTCCACTGCTGCATTCAACAATTTACTGGGCGGCGTAACTACAGCCAATTAAAAGAAAAGCTGTTTGGGGGATTGCAACAAGCTAGTGCGGCTCATTCTATCTTGGTGATGACACAGCTATTTGGGGAAGAAGCTTTCAACTTGCAAAATCTATTTGCTGAAGAACGCCACCGGATTATGCGGCTGCTGAGTCAGGAAACATTGACACGTTTAGGACAGTTGTATACTCAAGCGTACCGCGATAATTATGGTGTGCTGATGGCATTTCATCGAGATGAACTAGTAGTGCCACAAGAATTGCAGGTTGCAGCAGATATTGCTTTAGGGCATCGCTGTTTGATGACATTGCGATCGCTTCAGCAAGATATCCCTGATCCCCAAAAGAGTTGGAATCACATCTTAGAATTGGAAGCGATCGCTACGGAAGCAAAACATCTGCGTTGTCAGCTGAATATTCCCGACGGTAAGCAGATGTTAGAACAATTAATTGCGCGATCGCTCTGGCAATTGTTGCACGATGCCAATGGTAGTTTTAATGCAGATATCCAATTATTGGAACGATTGATTGATGTCGGGGATCAACTAAATATTGACATTTCCCTACAGCGATCGCAAGAACTATACTTTAGTTGTCTGCAAAGTCAGATAGCGCCAGTGTGTGTTACTAGCCTTGGGAATGAGGGAGATAATCAGTGTCTTCAGTTGCTAAAGTTGGGCAAAAAGTTAGCCGTTGATGTCAGCATGATCTCAAATCAGTTGGGATAGATGTAGGGAGGCACAGTTAAAAGGGCGGTTAGAAACCGCCTCTACACAAACAAAACCCACCTCCGTGGGTTTCAAATCCTCAAAGAAAATCGGCGGGAATCCCACCCCTTCAAAGGGTGTCCGGGATAGCCGCCCGCCTCCAAAGTCATTAGTCATTAGTCATTGGTCATTGGTACTAATGACTAATGACTCGAAATCCGCCGGTTTGAAGCCGGGAGATGAGTTAATTTTTCCTTAGTCCGTGCAGGCGGACTTTGTTTGTGTAGCCGCGAATTCCATTCGCCCTAGCTAATCAAAATGACGCCGGAAGCGGGGATCAATATTGTCTGTTTTCTGCTGATTGCATATAAGACAGAGGGTTTGTAAATTACTGATATCATTTTGACCGCCACGGGAAAGGGGAATGATATGGTCAATGCTGAGGTTAGTTTCTACAGTAGTTTTACCGCAACTTTGGCATTGGTATTTGTCACGTTGAAAAACATATTTCTTTACTTCTGGCGGGATACGAATGCGGGGAGTTTTGCTCATTTGATTTCTAGTTGCTAAGAAATCCTGACAAACTCGGTACATCTACCCAACTTGCTTTTTGATGAGATTCATGGGATAAATCCATCAACAACTGAGAATAAATTCCTTCTCGCAGCGATGGTGTAATTTCCTGATTGCGGTTAATTCCTTGCAGCCATTGGTCTACTACGCGGATAAATGCACAAATGCGCCCATCAGTATAATTTTTCGGAAAAATTAACCGATTCGGTATTTCTATTTCCGTCAGAGGTTTACCTGACTGGGAACCCCAAACACGAAAACCATGTATATAATCTTTTTGATTTTCACTGCCCACTATTAATGTACCGCGATCGCCATATACTTCTACCCAATGGGTTCTTGCTGCATGAACAACCGCACTTATAGAAAGTTGGCAAGGTGTACCATCCGCTAATTCCAGGGTTAATATACAGTTGTCATCGCTATCCACTGGCTTGAATTCTCCACTTACAGGGTCAATTCGTGTGGGAATAGCAGTAGTTAAATGGGCGTTTAATCTACGGACTGGCCCGAATAACCAGTGAATGTAATCGAAAGTGTGGGAACCCAAAGACCCTAATGCACCGCCTCCTTTATTTTTGTCAGAATACCAATTCCAAGGGCGTGAACTATCAGCACGAGAAGAACCTAACCAATCAATTTTAATTAGGCGCAGCTTACCCACATAATCTTCTGACAATAATTCAGCAAACAACTGCCATGCCGGTACAAAGCGAAATTCAAAATCTACAGTCGCAATCACACCTTTGGCTTTAGCTAACTGATAAAGTTCTTTAGCCTCAAATGCATTTAAAGTTGTCGGTTTTTCTAGTAATAAGTGTTTCCCAGCTTCTAGTACGGTTTTTGCCATTTCATAGTGCAAAAATGGCGGTGTCGAAATGCTGACTGCTTGCACTTCTGGTAATGCCACAATATTTGTCAGTGAATCGTCAGCGTGGGGAATATTATGGGCTTCTGCTATGGCTTTAGCTTTATTGATATCTCGGTGATAAACAGCAACTACCTTAGTTTGAGGATGTGCTTGGAATCCAGGGATGTGGACTTTTTGACCAAATCCAGTGCCTGCGATGGCTACGCCCGCCACAGGCATCGCAACCCCAATCATATCATTATTTACTCCCATAATTATGCAACTTACTATTTTCTAAATATCATTTTATCAATCATATCTAATATATCCAAATCTTTACTTATATCAAATAATTTTTCTCCTTTAGTAACAGCTAGTAATTTGTCAATTTAGTAATCAAGATTTTGTATAGCGTTTATTAATCAGATCAGGTACATCATAGCCCCCTCCTCGCTTGCGGGGAGGGGAGACTTTGACGTAAGTCAAAGGCGGGGTGGGGTTCTTTTCTTGATGTATGCAAGAGGTCTATTCCGTAACATAGTTTGATTTATTATTGCTCACTTATTTAGTATAGTATCACATAGTCTTATCGCAAAACTCTAATGGTCAAAGGGTAACGATAATGCTGACCCTTGTAAGCTTTGATAGCAGCAAAAGTCACTACAAATGATTGTCCTATTAGGATTAATAAAATTAATGACATGAACACAATTAGTAAAGTATCTAGAATTATTTTTAGTTGATTAACTGAACTATTAATAGTCGCTGTCAAGCTAAAAGTAGTTAATACCACAAACGAGGAGATTATCATGGAAATTAGAGTATATAATGTCCAAGTAATTTGAAAATTCAATGATTCCTTTCCTTGAAAATCAATCCAGGGATATTGTGCTTTTTTAAATCGCCAAATCATCAGTGGAGCTAAAAGATTTAGGGGTAAATATAAAGGGATGCCAATAAATACCAAAAAAAACAATAATATCCACCCCAACAAAGCCGAGAAATGACACAACATCGCCCAGATACGCATTTGTTGTTTAGGTTTTTCTTTCATGGCTTTTTATATGTAAGTGGATTTAATAAATAATGCTCCACTGTAATTATCTATAAAAAAGCCAAACAAGAGCTTAAAATCTAAGTATTTCTCGATCATAATTTTCGGGGATTGGTTCTATTTCCCAGACTATGCCTTCTTCTGGCAGCAGCGCAACTTCTATGTCGTAAGCTTAATAAGACTAACGGATTTTGAATATGCTAGTTAAAATAATTGTAGTTGCGATCGCACTAATGTTAGTGGGTACGGAAAATCGAGAAGCCCTTGCAGACTTGCAATCTTCTACTCAGGATGGGGCTGGTGGGATTGTGACACCAGAGGCTACAATCCAGATAGAGGGAGGGTATGCTAAATATGGTGATTATATAAGAGCGACTTCAGTACATACCCAGGCGATGGAATTTTCTCAGAAAGTTGTCAAAGATATCCAGATTCGTTTTATTAACCAAAAAGGTGAATGGCGCGATGACAAAGGTCAACCGATTAAAGGGCGTACTCAGAAAGATTTTATCATAGGTCTGCTGAGACTCAAACCTGGCCAGGTATTTCGTAAAGATTTACTTGAAGTAGACTTGCAACGATTGAGGAGATTAGAGTCATTTGATCAAGTCAATGTTTACCCTGAAGAAGATGTTTATAGCGTTAATATCATCTATGAAATCAAAGAGCGTAGCTTCCCTTCTCTACTCTTAGGAGGCGGTAATAACGATGATGTTGGGCTATACGGTCGAGTAGGTTATAAAGATGCCAATGTCAGTGGTCTTAACGATAAATTAGATACACTTGTGCAGATAAGCAGTAAAGATGTCCAGTTTAATGGTCAATTCACTAGCCCTTATCGTCGTGAAGAACCAAACCGCTTAGGCTATAGCATTAGAGCTTTTCGTCGTCGAGATATATCGGGAACCTTCAACGAAGATATCAGATTAGCTAACGGCGACAGAGTGCGGGAGGGAAGATTTGGCGGTTCTGTAGGAGTTTTAGGAGCTTTTGATGATTGGGATACATCAGTGGCTCTCAACTATACCAGAATTAGCCTACGCGATCACGAATATAACGTTGCACAGGTGGATAGATTAGGGAGTCCCCTATCTGTAAGCGGTACTGGCATTGATGATCTATTTACAATATCATTTGCTGTATCCAAAGATCAACGCGATCGCCGAGACAATCCCACTCAAGGATCAATCCTCACCCTCAGCACAGAACAAGCGATTCCCATTGGACTGGGCAATATTTCCAGCAACCGCCTACGGGGAAACTATATTAAGTATTTACCAGTCAGTTGGATAGGTAAGGGTAGACCAACTGATAATCCAGAAATGTTGGCGATTAATTTCCAAATTGGCACAACTATTGGAGACTTTCCACCAGCTGATGCCTTTAATATTGGCGGACTAGATTCTGTCAGGGGTTACGGTTATGGTAAAGTGGCCAGTGGTCGAAGTTATGGTTTAGCTTCGCTGGAATATCGTTTCCCAATTTTTCAGTCAATCGGAGGAGTTTTCTTTACTGACTTGGCCTCAGATTTCGGATCTAGCGACACCGTACTAGGAGAACCAGGAGTGCTGCGAGACAAACCTGGAAGTGGCTTTGGTTACGGCTTAGGATTGCGAGTCAAGTCACCCTTTGGGCTAATTCGAGGCGACTTAGGAATTAGCGACCAAGGAGAAGTTAGATTTGAAGTTACTACAGGTCAGCGATTTTAATCCCATTAGTTTTTACTTTGCGTTCCTACCCTGCGGGAAGGCGTTCGCGTAGCGTCTCCTAGAGAAGCGCCTATGCGTTCACCTCCGCGTTCCTAGCCTGCGGGAATAGTTACCTAGAGTTTTCCAATATCCTTAACTCTTCAACAGTAAGCTTAGGACGACCAGACTCAAAGCTACCTTTAGGGCAACGTACTTCAAGCATTAGATTATCACCAGTTTCCGCATCCAGGACTTGAGTCAACTTGGCATTTGATTTACAACGCCCACTGTCAAAGTCGATGCCGCCTACATAATCAGCTGTAACTTTCTAAACCTTACGGTTGCCGTCGATATTGGGATTATCTTCTTTTGGTGGTTTAGCATCTTTCCACTTTAGGAATTTAATTTCTTTAATTTTCCGATTGCCTAAAAGCTTGGTTACGTCATCTTGCGTTTTGAGCTTGAGTTCGCTATCAAGCTTATTTGAGTTATCGCTGTATTTACTAGGTAAAGGTGGCTTTGTTTCTGGTATTTGCTGCTGATTGTTTTGCGCCAGTCGAGTCATAGCAAAACTTATTTTTGAACCAGGGCGAACGCATCTTAATTGCTAATAAGAATTGGGAAGCAAATTCAAATA
>NZ_JABXKJ010000142.1 GCF_017115085.1 Nostoc sp. NMS7
TAGCAAGTGACGCAATGTAATTGTGACAGCCGCAATAGCTAAAGCGTTGCTCATCGCTTACCTCCTTCTCGCACGTCGCTGCAAGTATTCATTCAAACTCATCACAGATGGTTCTGTCCGGGGCTTTGGTCGAGGCGGAGGTGCTGCTGGAGCTGCGCTGCGAATTTCTAGCCGACCAATTGTGACTTGAATAGGAAATGGTGTGTCCAAATCTACCGAGGATCGCTTTTGGACTTTTTTGTTACTAGCTGCGATAACTGACAAATTTTTCACAGTTAGGTCATTGATAGGCCCAGATAGCGGTCTGAAATCAGATTCCTCTAGTTGTCTAAAGTACGAAGACTCCACACCATCTTTGCCTCTATCCGCAGACATAGATACGTTGGGGGATGCGTTCTGGGGTAATATTAAGTTTTCAACTGGGCTGGTCAATATACCTTGATTACGATTAATTTGCTGGCGTTGTATATTTACGGGATGATGGGCGTGATTAACGTTCATCTCTCCCCCAACTTGCCCTAATTCATCCCACTGTTCGACAACACCAATTTTCTGGCTACCAATATGTTGGCGCTTTTTAAATCTATCCGCAGACATATAGAGGTTAGGGGATGCGTTCTGGGGTAATATTAAGTTTTCAACTGGGCTGGTCAATATACCGTGATTACGATTAATTTGCTGGCGTTGTATATTTGCCGGATGATGGGCGTAATTAACGTTCATCTCTCCCCCAACTTGCCCCAATTCATCCCACTGTTCGACAACGCCAATTTTCTGGATAGCAATATGTTTGCGATCGCTCGTATTATAGTTTTGTGAGCCGACTTCCTGAGCAGAAGCTTTTTCTCTACGGAAATCAGACAAGTGAGAGTCAGAAAAGTTGACTTGTGATTGTATGTCAATCCCTGGGCTTGAAGGATGTAAAGCAGGAGTTGGTATTATATTTGAATTAATAGCAGTTAGCTGAGTTATCGGTTGTGAAGCGACAGATGATGATAGATTATTTACGAATGGTGCAGTAAAACTGTTTGCCTCAAGCGAAGATAGTTTAGCAGAAGCATCTGCGACAAATGGCTGTATTGATGAAACATTTTTGTGGACAAACCTCTGCTGATTTTCTGGTACATTAAACGTAAGTTTTTCCTGGGGTTCGACAATTGTTTCTATAGCAATTGTAGGTGTTAAGCTCTGTTTGTGTAAATTCGCTAAGGTACTATCAATAGTAGATGCGTTAGCGGAGCTTACCGTACCCCTACGGGGAAGCAAGCTACGTGTAGCGTCTCGTTGGCGCAGCCTCTCGTAGAGAAGAGAAGGTATCGCTCCATGTTGTACTTGTGGTTGAATTACAGGACTTAAGGCGGAAATGCTAGTGTCCATAGTTGGCACAGGTGTTAAAGATAATACCCGCCCGCTTGCAGATGCGTAGGCATTGGCGTAGCCTCTCCAAGAGTTAACCGTCGTAGACATCACCACAGGTTCTTCTAAAAACTGGCTGGAATCTAGTTGTGGATTAATCAGCTTTTTTACTTGCAAAGATAAAACATTTTCATTCCCAATTATTTGCGGTAATTGCTGTTGTACTAATTCACTTGCAGACTGTTTTTGGTGTTGAATTACAGGACTGAAGTCGGCAGTGCTAGTTTCTAGGGTCAACCCAGGTGTTAATGATTTTTGATTTGTGGGCAATATTTGATTAGTAACAGGTGCGCTGTCTACAGGTTTTTCTGGAATAGATGGCTGTAAACTTATCAGCTTTTGCACTTGAGTAGATGAAACATTCTCACTTCTTTGTAGCGATTGCGTTGATGACAATTCAGTTACAGCTTTTTTCTGGTGTTGAATTACAGAACTTGAGGCGGGAGTGCTAGTTTCCACTGCTAGCATAGGTGTTAAAGGCAAAACTTGAGAAATAGCAGGTGCGTAGACGTTGGTATTGCCTTTCCAAGAGTTTACCATCGTAGACATGGCTGTTGATTGTGATTGAAGTTGAGAAAGAAAGTCCTCAGAACTTTCGACTTGTGGTAACTGAGAATGGATAAAAACTGGATGATTTTCTATAGGTTGCTTATGTAAGTTTTCAGTTGCAGATTTCCCCTGTTGTAGAACGTGAGAAATTGGTATAATAGTGCTGGTTTCTGCTTGGATTTGCGGAAGATATTGCTTCAAATACAATAGCTTTTGTAAAAGATTAGGAGAAACTTCTTGATTAATTTCAATCGAGTGTTTTTTTAATAATTGACTTGTAATTCCTCCTAACTTTTTACCAACTAACTTTGAGACAGGAGTATTGTTTTCCTTTGTGATCGCAGTCCTTGAAATCGTGGGATTTAGATTTTGTAAAGAAAATGTTTTTTCTTGGGTAGTAAAGGGAAATATTACTGGCTTTGTTGGGTTTTCGGTGAAATATGTTTGCAATTCTGACTTTAAAGCTGATTGCAAAGATAAACCTAGAGGATTGATTGTAATTAATTGCTGGGGGAAAGATTTAACTGGAATCTGCCTCTGTTCAAAGATGGGGTTAGAGAGAGAAGTATTTGATTCTCTATTGTGTACAGAAACGAGATGATTCGATAGGGAAGTCTTTGTTGGTGGCACAAGTGCAGACTTTAATAGCTCTGTATTGGGATTAAGTACTATTTGATTTCTAGTTGGTGAAAGTGTTTCTGATTCTACAAAACGTTGAGTTATCAATCGTTCCCAGTTGACTATATTTGGAGGTTGGATAGAAGAAACAACAGGATTAATTTTAGTTAGTTGTTTCTGCAATAATTGACCAGGAGCAAAAGTTAGTAGAGTAGTACTTGGTTTTTCCTCTGAGTTTGAAGGTTGGACAGAAGAAACAACAGGATTAATTTTAGTTAGTTGTTTCTGTGATAATTGACCAGGAGCAAAAGTTAGTGGAGTAGTGCTTGGTTTTTCCTCTGGGTTTGAAGTAAATTGCTGATTATCAGTGCTGATTTGAGTCAGAACGGAATCTGAAAAAGCCCAATTGAAGGATAATTCTAAGTCAGGCTTTCGTGTCAAATTAGGAATTGACTTTAGTATTAGTTGGGAAAATGGAACAGGTGTTGAAGTTAAATTACTTAAGAAGGGGTTAGTTATCTCTTCAGATATTTGCCCTATTGTTGCAGGCGATTGCTTCTCCAACAACTGCACAATGTCAAAATTGGGAAATTTTTCCGCTTCTGATGTTGTTTCTAACTCAGTTGAGTCTGTGGTAATCGATGGCTCCCAGTCAAGGGTAGGCTCTGGTAACGGTTCAAAGACTGATAAGACAAGAGGCTGAACTGTATCGATTAAGTTAAAGTTTTTAGCTACCAAATGAAAGAGATAATTGCTCATCAGTCCGTCACCATCTCTAAGTACAATTGTCGCCGTCTGGGACTCATAGCCAAAATATCAGCTTCACGCCAACTGTAAGCAGCAGCCAAAGTATGTACCTCTCGCAAAAGTCGAAATCCCCAAGCGTTAATCTCAGCCCAGAAGAACGACACAATGTCAAATAATGATTGCCATTGGTGGTTGCAAGCGGAACAGGAAATATCAATTGGGACATTTGCTTGAGGATCAGCTTGAGCCATTTGGGTAATAATTGCATCTCTGGTATGAGATGGTAATTGCTGAAACGGCAGATATTCGCCGTTACACACTGCTTGCAAAATACAGCGTTCTAATAAAATCTCTTGAGCAATCTCTGGCTGTTTGTGTTCAGCGATCGCTATCATATCTAAACTGTTTGGTAGACGAAAACTCACCTGATAATCAGCAAGCTCAAGACAATATTTTTCAACTGGTTCAAGTGACAGTGGTGCTACACGAATATCTGCAATATCAAAATTGAGTTCCAAGACTTCACCACAGCTTGGACAGGTGACTTGACTAACCAGTTGTGAACCAAATGTCCACTCCCGCAATGTCAGCAGCATGGCATCACGCTGACCGAGGCTGAGTTGAGTAAGCATATCTATGGAGGTTTCAGGACAAGCACTAGCTAGTAGCTTGATTGCTTTAGACCAAGATGGCTGATTAAGTCCCCACTCCCAGATATTTAACAGTTCCGAGGCTGATAGCGATCGCATATAGGAGTCGTATAGTTAGTTTCCTGCTGGTTGAACAATTAAATCTTGATTAACTAAGCCGAGTTAATCATCAAGCACGTTCCCAACCTTCGTTCTCTATCTTTATGTACTCAATAGCGACAGCATTAGCACTAGCATCTAGGTCTGGTAATGCTTGATATTCTGAAACCCAGCAACCAAAAATGTTATATGAAGTCGCTTTCTGACCAGCTTCATCACGAACCTCAATAGTGATATCTTTACGGAAATCTGCCAGAGACACTTCTGGACTACCACCAAGCGCCCAGACTTTATTTGCCCATTGTTCAAAATCAGTATCTTTGCTAACACCTCGTTCTAAGGTGATGGGATCGTACTTGCTTTGTCCTGGAGACTTATAGACAGTGCTAGGGTCGCCACCTGTACGGTGTTCTATGACCTCAGTGGTTCGCTTCAGACCACTGACTTTACTTACCCCAGCTAAGTCTTTACCAGCGAATTTCACAACAAATTTAAAGTTTTTGTAGAGGTCTAAACGTTTACCTGAAATAGAAGGCATATATTTCTCCTTAAACTGCTATTTGTCCGGCTATTTGCTGAATCTTGAGAATGACAAATTCAGCAGGTTTGAGAGGAGCAAAACCAACAATGATATTGACAATTCCTAAGTTAATATCGTTTTGGATTGTTGTTTCCTTATCACACTTCACAAAGTAAGCATCTTCCGGCTTACGACCTTGAAAGGCTCCTTGAAGAAAGAGAGTGTGCATAAAAGCTCCAAGATTCAAGCGAATTTGCGCCCACAACGGCTCGTCATTTGGCTCAAAGACAACCCATTGCGTACCGCGATAAAGACTTTCTTCCAAGAAAAGTGCGAAACGGCGAACCGGAATATACTTCCATTCATCCGTCAGACGGTCATCTCCATTCCGCGTCCGCGATCCCCATATCACACGACCAAAAGCTGGCAAAGTTCGCAAACAATTAATTCCCAGAGGATTCAATTCTCCATTTTCTGGATCTGTTAGAGGTACACTCAATTGTGGTACACCCGTCAAAGTTGCTTCTGTGCCTGCTGGAGCTTTCCACACACCGCGTTGAACATCAGTACGAGCAAATACACCTGCGATCGCACCACAGGGAACAAATTCTTCTATTTGATTTTCCCGTAAAGGATTTGGTTGCTTGATTCGAGGAAAGAAAACAGCAGCATAACTAGTTGGTTCACCAAGATCGTTCTGAATACCAGCTTTGGCCTTATCCTTATCAGTCCAAGTACTGGGCGGATCGATGATGAAAAACGCGCGACGCTCTTTACAAAATTCTGCTGCTTGATCGACTAAAGAGTCATAATTTATATTGCCATCGTTTTTATAAGGCGGAATACAAAGCATATTAAACAGGTCGGCTTTATTTAAAGCGTAAAGGCCCTGTTTATTTGCTTCTTTATTTGTCCCTGTGAAGTCGTTCACATCTAGATCGTCACCATCCGCACCGCTGTTTGGTTCCGCTTTGGTATTTGTATCGTTATTATCATCCCACAATCTTTTATCAGGTGCGGGTTGAGCATGAGCAGCTGGTCTGTCTGTTGGCAGAGATTCATCTCTAAATCGAACGAAATAAGATTCATTCAACAAAACTTTATCTACTCGTCTTGGATGATTTGGCAGCACCGATACGTTGCGAAATACTTCTAATTGACTTGTCTTTTGATCCAGAACTGTAATGTTGAATAGTTTTTGCTCATTTGCGTCACGTCTGACATTAGTATCTACGTATTCAATCCGCACTTTCAAAGCATTTCCCCAACTGCCTTCATTCGCTGCTTCTAAGTTAAGACCATTCACATTTAGTTGTGCTTTCTTAGCTGTGGGTTCAGTTTCCCCTGAAGTTTGACCTTCTGCTGGAGCTTGCCCTTCTACCTGTTTCAACTTGGAGTGAGTGAGTCGGACAATAATTGCTTGGCTACCACCGTTGAGATAAAAATCTCGTACAGCATAGCCAAGGGTACTATTCAGCCACAATCCTCCAAAGATGCGTTCAAAGTCGCCATAACTGTTAATAGTAATCGGCTCGTCTACAGGGCCTCGTAAGGCGCGACCAATAAAGGCAGTAATAGAGGTAGATACGCCTGTAATCGTGCGTACTCCACTCGGAATTTCTTCTACGTAAACGCCTGGATAAGTTGGTTGTATGGGCATTGTTCGTTCTCTGATTAAGAATTAAAACCTACAAATTGACAAAATAGTCAACTTTTAAATAAAAAAATTAAGATAGTTTGTAAATTTTAATATCAGTAATAAGTTATTCGAGCAAGTAAGCCAAATTCGTATTAGATATAACATTGCAGCGAATTACTTTTAATATTAGTTGTCTCATCGGCTCTGAAACTCATAAAACTCATCCAATAACTCATAGTAAAACTCATGAAAAATAACATCTTTAAATAGGAATGGTAGTAAAATAACTTGTAACTAAGCACCTGTACTCTCAACAATTGCGTAGGTTCAGAAATAGGAGTAAGTTCTAAACCAAAGGCTTGAGCTTTTTTCTTCAGGTTATTAAGTAGGCGCTCTCAATACTGTTACTCATAAAGATTTGTTTACTTTCTAAAAGCTTATTGTCACTCTTTAGGAACAGACCAGAGTTTGATGGTTTTGTCGGCACTACAGCTGGCTATCATGTTTCTATGCGGTCTGAAAACTACTGACCGCACGCCTCGCTCATGCCCGATCAAATTCTCCAAGAGTTTGCCTTCAGGCAACCCCCATAACTTGATAGTGCTATCATTGCTACCACTCGCTAATCTCTTGCCATCGGGACTGAAAGCCACTGACCACACAACTCCATCATGTCCAATTAGGGAGTGCAACAATTTACCAGTGGGCATTTGCCAGAGTTTGACTGTCCGATCAGCACTGCCACTCGCTAAAGTCCGTCCATCAGGGCTAAAAGTCACTGAGCGCACGGCTTGTGAATGAGCATTCAGGGTTTTTAGAACAGCACCATCCATGAGCCGCCAAATTTTGAGTGTACCACTCTCATTGCCACTAGCTAAGGTCTGCCCATCCGGACTAAAAGCAACAGTTCTTACCCACTCTCCATCCGATAACTGATGAACTTGTACGCCAGTCTGCACGTTCCAGATGCGGATGGTTGTGTCAGCACTACCACTGGCTAACCACTTTCCGTTGGGGCTGATGGCAACGGCTTCTACATCATCTGTATGACCATCTAGGGTACGAAGCAGTTGTCCCGTCTCTAAATTCCAGAGTTTAATTCGGTTATCCCAACTGCCACTAGCGAGCAGCTTGCTATCTGGACTGATGGCAAGGCTTACCACTGCATCGCCGTGTCCTTCTAAAGTATAGAGTAAGGTGTTAGTAGGCAGATCCCAAATTTTAATTTTTTTATCGTAACTGCCACTGGCGAGGAAGCGTCCATCAGGGCTGATTGCCAATGCATAAACCCAAGTTGAATTTCCTTGGACAGAACGTAAGGGTTGAGTGGTTGCAACAGAGATAGTAGCAACACTAGCGTTTCGCAAGGAAGACAATAGGCTGGCACAACTGCTACTACCAAGCAAGATCGTTAGAGTACTGATTGCCAATGCTGCTGAAGATTTGCAGGTAATTTGTTTCGATCTCATAACAGGACATTCCTTGTGCGAGTGGGAGAATAATCTGACTTGCACCCACTGCGTAATGGTGTCGGAGACTAGCGGTACTATAGAGTAATTTTTTCTGGAATTTGAGATGAGAACGCTTTTCCTTTCGCTTTTTGTTGTTTATTCCGATGTTCAATCCAGCGTCCCATCAGAAATAAAAGGGTTGTCGTGACAATCCCTACTAGCCCAATCGGGGTTAAATAGCTCCAATGCTCTAACATTTTGTCCCAAACGTGCCAAGTGAGCAGGAACATAGCTAAGTAAGTCAGCGTATGTAATCGCTTCCAATTTTTTTTCAGTCTTTTGACACTCCAGTCATTAGAAGTAATTGCCAATAGGGTAAAAATTATGAAGGTAGATATACCTTGGATATAAATCCAATAGGTATTGGGATCTAAAAAATCAAGGTCTCTCTTTTTCACTAAGAGGAAAGCGTGAAGCAAAGCCAAGCAGAAAGCCAGAATACCGATAAGTCGTCGGTATTTTAACAGCCATTTGGGAAGGTTGGCTTGTTTAGTTTGAGGAAAAATTATTCTGAGATTCGCGGGCATTAAGGTGAGAATATAAGCTCCTAAAGCTAGAAATCCCAGGCTGTTTTCTAAGGGTGCTGTATCGATTGCTGCCATCACCAATTTTCCTTAGTTTTTCAAGAAAAGCCACTTTTTTATAAGTGAAATATTTCCTAGACGCACATGAGCGAAGAAGGTTAAAGCTTGCCAGCGTAAGACTGGTATATTTATCTAACTCCACTACTAACTGAGTTAAAGCCTGAGATTTACTGACTCATTTCTGACTTGTGAAAGCGTTGTCAAACTGTCTATGAAACTGCCGTCGGTAAGTTTTCTCGCTCAAAGTGCTGTAGCGACTCAAGTTACTAAAATTTATCTTACCGCGTGTAATCAATATCGTTTCAAACAGCTTTTCTCTATTTCTCAAGCCTTTAAGTAAGAAAATTTCTAAATTCTACATAGCCTCTTTAGTAAATTCTTTCTTGATTTTATCTATAGCTTTATTCATTTCTTTTGTATGAATCCAACCTACGTAGCCTCCAAATATCATCTTGCTCTTGTCATCTGCTAAAAATATATGTTTTACCTGTGCAGGATTGATAAAAATTTTAACTCCTATTTGATCTTTGAGTGTGAAAAGTGGTGTTGCTCTTTGAAAATCTCTACTATGAGCCATAGTCATCCCAGGCACATTCACTAATATTTCAACAACTTTTTGGGCTGTTTGAGAAATACTAGAAGCAATTTCCGCTTCAGTATTCCATTCTTTTAAATAATCAATTGCTTTTTCAGATAAGTGGAAATATTCTTCAAATGAACCAAGTGAATTAAACATTTAAGCTTCTCCTGTTCTAATTATTTAAAAAAGCTAAAAGCCAAGACAAAGACTTCAAAAGCTTCGGTGAAGAAATAACCCTTTAATTTAGACAAAAAATCGGGTAGAGTGGAAATCAAAAAGCCATTTCTTTAACCCTTGGGTGGGGTTTAAGTCCCTAGCCATAGGTTTTAGACTTTGGAATGTTGACGCTTGACCAAACAATTCGCATTTTGCAGTGACGCTCGTTCCTTGCTACCGCTTCGCTAACGCAATTCGCAATAGCGGATAAAATATTATTTTTTTGACATAATTGCAAAATGAACTTATTAGCGTTTTTCCCCATGACATCAATATGGTAACGTTCCGGTGATAATATTACTTGGATTTGTTTTTTCTCGATGATCCATGAAAGAGAATTGAGCGCAATCTGCCTTTATTTGGTACCTAGTTTGTCAGAGACTAGCCCTATTTGAAAGTTGTTCGCCCAAACAATCTTATCCTCAAGTTCCGGTGGTCGCAGTTCTTCAATTCCCATATCCTTTGGTGAAGTAAGTAATAAGTTATTTGAGCAAGTAAGCCAATTTAGTATTAGATATAACATTGCAGTGAATTACTTTTAATATTAGTTGTCTTATAGACTCTGAAACTCATAAAACTCATTCCATAACTCATAGTAAAACTCATGAAAAATAACATCCTTAAATAGGAATGTTACTAAAATAACTTGTAACTAAGTACAACATCTCATTAATTCATAGCGAAATCTCTGCGTGCCTCTGCGCTTACCTCTACGCCCCTACCCTGCGGGAAGGCGAAGCGCCTATGTGTTTAAATTTCAACCCTCAATTCGCCATGATTTTACGCAAAGCTGTACTAAGCACCTGTACTCTCAACAATTGCGTAGGGTCAGAAATAGGAGTGAGTTTTAAACCAAAGGCTTGAGCTTTTTTCTTCAGATTATTAAGTAGGCGCTCTCAATACTGTTACTCATAAATCAATACTTCAATTAAGCCTGAAAGTCAGGTAAACTAAGTATTATTCCCAAGCATGAAAATTAACTGTGGTACATCTCAAGGATTTATCACTATTGTGTCCAAAAATACAAAGTAGTTATTTTGTTTACTATTTTTGCGAATGCGGATTAATCCACATCTTGGACATTCCATAGCAATCGCACTAATTCATATTTTGATTCTGCAACGCCAAATGCTGCTCTTTTTTTGTAAAAAATCGCCGATACAATTCACAACTTGCTATCGCTTTAGATCCAGAAAGTTTAATCAACCCCATACTGCTTAACTTGTGAGTAAGGATGGGATCTAAGAGAATAGCTTCATTGGCATTTAGAACGTTATCAAAAGCTTGTGCTAACTCAGGCTGTTTTTGCAAGGTTGCCCAGTGACGCTGCAAGTGATTTGAATAAATTTTGCTAGCAGTGGGAGCAGTTTCTAGTAGTTGCGACAGAGTTAGCTCCTTTCGACTCAGATGATAGAGAGCTAAATCTACTAGTGCCGGATGTCCCCCGACCATTGCCATTAATTGTCTAGCTCCTTCTCCATCTGTCCAATTGAGTCCATAGCGTTGGGCTAACTGTTGTACCTCTTCTTGGCTAAAGTTGTCTAACTGAATCGGTAATCCTACATTGAAAGGAGACTGATTAAGTTCAAGAGGAACATAAATATCTGTTGAGTGAACAACGACTAAACGAAGCTTTTGCCAAATGGGCAGTCTTTTCGCTTCTTCGTACCAAGAACGCAACAGAGGTAGAAAATCCTTCGCTACTTGGGGATGCTCGAAAATATGGTTCACTTCATCCAACGCCAAGATCAGGGGAGTATTAATTGACTCTAGTAGATATTCTTGAAAGTAGACGGTGCAGCTAACTTTACTTCCCAAATCTTCATCCCAATACTCGTCTAACATTGGTTGAAGCTGAAGCTGGCGGGCGATATTGGCACACAACCAGCGCAAAAGTTGATTCAAGTCGCTCAGAATTGTCTGCTCGACTTGTTCTAGATTCAAGCTGATAGTGCAGTAACCCTGGTGCTTGGCATAGTCAAGAATCCTCAGCGACAGTGAAGTTTTGCCCATTTCTCTGGGAGCTTTGATCCTGATTAACGCTCCTGGTTTCTTAATTTCTTGATAGATTTGCTCCTCAAGGTAAGAACGTTTGAGGTAAAAGGGAGAGGCGAGAGGAACTGAGCCACTGGGGTAGGAAGGTGACGTATCCTGATTAACTGTGGGGGAAAATTGCGTCAGGTCTTGTTTCAAAAGTTTTGTATTTGGAGCTGCTTCAACGATGGCATAAGATTCCAGCAGCACCTGACAGTTTTTCTTGGTCACGCGCTGGCCAATGACCTCAGAGAGTCGCCCAAATAACTCTGGGGCAACAACATTGGTAAAGTAGCCAGGACTATAACCTGCCTCTATAGCTATTTGGTTATAAGTTTTATACTGCCAAATCCCACGCAGAACCAGATTTTCTGTAGAATTAAGGGGGCGATTGTGGCTCTCAATTAACAGGCGGTCAACAATCTCAAAGAGACTATCAAGGTTCATAGAGATTACAGGCAAATGCTACAAATAAAGATAACATGAATTACGCAAGTAACATAATATCTGCCATTTATTAGTACAACAGTATTGCTTAGACAAATTAAATTATCCACAAGGATAGACATCTTCTTTCACTTTCCAGATTAAACAAAAGTTTTCGTAAATCAAACAAAAATAGATTCATAAATACGGTTCTGAACTCTCAAATTTCCCTGTTGCTTGACTACTAGCCCTGACAAAAGCAATTCTCTTTCCTCTGAACTATCAACTGCAATAATCTCTCCTTGATGCAAAATTTGACGGTAGAGTTGTAGTAGCCGAACGGATTGTTTACTTTTGAGAAGGCGATCGCGGATGGTTCTAAAATGCTCTGGTTCATCCTGTGATTCCCAATTGTCTATTATCGACCCTCGCACCAAATTTTCAATCCATTCGGCTTCTCTATTGATAGGGATAGGAGATGAAGAATTACGGATAAATTTACAGAGCTTTTGAGTCAAAAAGGGCTGGCCATTAGTCCAGGCTAACACTTCTTTTAAAACTGTTTGAGGATTGCTCACTTTCTCGGTCAATCCTTGAAGTAGAGGTTGCGCTTCATGCTCTTTAAACCCTTCTAATTGAATGGTCTGACCGATGTTAAAAGGCGTTCTTTGGTGGTCAGTAATTAAGTCACCAGGAGTAGCTACTCCAAAAAGAGCAAAGGTTAAACGTCGATACTCTGGATTTATACTACGCTGATTATAGCAAGAGCGAATTAGCGCAAAAAAGTCATTAACTGGGAATTTTAAACTTAAGAAACTATCAATTTCATCGATAAAAACTATCAACTTTTTAGGTATAGTATCATTTTCTTGAGCAACTTCAACTAGCAAAACTTCTTCAATAAATTGACTCAACCTCTGAACCGGAGAAATATCTCCTTGCTCTTGCCACCAAGTTTTTAGATTAACCTTTCTTAACAAACCAAAACTTCGCCATAGCTCTACTGTTAAGCCTTTATACCATTGGTCAGGCGTGACGTTTTCGCTACCAATGCGGGTCAAATCGATCGCCCCGCAGCTAAATCCTTCATGCTGGAGATGGTGTATCATGCGTACCATCAGACTTGACTTGCCCATCTGCCGAGGATTGAGAATGTAAGCAAATTCCCCGCGCTTCAATGCCTTGTAGAGATAACGGTCTGCTGAACGCACAACATAAGTGGGAGCATCCATCGGCAAACTTCCTCCCACTTGATAGTCAAAGGTAGAGGGTTGTTCGGCACTTTTGAGTAACTCGTTTTCAAAGAGCAGTTCGGCTTGGGTGGCTTTGAGAATTTCTAGAGTTTGTGAGAGTTCTTGAGTGCGCTCTTCTACTCTCAGCTCTAGATTTCGGTTATAATCTTCTAACTGTCCGTAAAGACGGGCATTTTCAATCGAGATAGCAGCTTGAGCAGAAAGAATTTTTAAAACCTCAATGCGATCGCTGGTAAATGCATCTGTGGTTAAATTGTTTTCTAGATATAAAATACCGCTTAGTTTGCCTTGGTTTAACAAAGGAGTACAGAGAATCGATTTTGGTTGAGTGGCGACGATGTAGGGATCGCGGATAAACTGTTCTTCTTCAATAGCGTTATTAAGAACTACATTTTCTTGAGTACGGACAACATAGTTAACGATCGCAACTGGTAAGATAGGTATCTGGCAATCGCTATCTACAGAGTCAATGGGAAGCGATCGTAGTAAAGTAACGTCATTAGAATCTACTGTACTTTCAGCTGCTATTGCCCATTTCTGATCTTTTTCCAGTATCAGAAAGCCTTTTTGAGCACCGCCATTTTCAATTACAGTTTTCATTAACTTAGCCAGCAGTTGATCTAGTTTAATTTCGCTAGCTAATATTTGAGAGGCTTTGGTAACTGTGACGATATCAAGGGCTTGAGGATTTGTACTAGCAGTAGATTCAATTGTATTAATACTTTGGTTTTCTTTTCGGTCGTTTATATCCATTAGAAACTGTGGGTACTCCGATTCTAGGGCTTGAACTTTAGCTTTTGCACCCCAGCAACTATAACAATGATAGGCATTTTTCAGGTATAGTTTCCCTATTTCTTCTCTACCTAGAGAAAGATAAAATTCTCCTGCACGTTCGTAAGCTATGGCTTCTTCTTGGATATAGCCCTGTTTTTTAGCTCCCTGAATTGCACGATCGTAATACTCCATAGCTATAGGAATTTGTCCTAAGACACGGGCTTTTTCTGCTTCTACCAATTCGTACTTATGCTGATAATTCATGGGGCAATGGTCTGCCCAATATTTCATTTGTTCCTGATTTTGGGTTACTTGACTCAAATACTGATGCTCTTCACTTTTGTTATTTAGATTTACTGGCAAATGAGCATAGTGATATTGAGCCAAAACAGCCAGAGAATAATAGAAATTATGTTGAGTAAATATAATTTCTGCCTGCACAAAACCTGAATATTTTGACCCTATTTGAGCAGACGCTAGAGAATCTTTATAATCTTTAAAAAAATAACAAATTATACATTTTGCAAAAAATAGACTAAATATAGCCAGTAAATTGTTTTGTTCTTCTAAAAACAAGAAAATTTCTTCTTCAATAGGTTGATTTTTAAAAGGATTATTATCAGCTAAACTATTAGATATTCTTATTACTATTTTGGCAAAAGTTTCTGCTAAAATTAACTGATGTTTTTGTTTATACTTTTGAATTAAAACGATATGTTTTTGTTGATATTTTTTTAATAATTGCAAATTAGTTCCATTAAAAAATAAATGCGAACAGTAATAATGAGCAGCATAACAAGCATATTCAATGTCTCCAACTTCTAAACTGTTTTGTATTGCTTCAAAAAGTGGTTTGATTGTTTCTTTAGTATGCTTTTTCCAGTGAGTGATATTAATTGAAATTGCAACAAATAATTTAGATTTTAATTCTTGAGCATTCAACTGAGATAATAATAACAAAGCCAATTGACCAAGTTGGTATGAAAAATCTATATTTGGTACTAGCCAAATTCTAATATTCCCATAAACAGCATATGCATAAATAGAGGGTGACGAATTTCCGTATTGCCTAGAGAGTTCAAGCATTGTATATAAAATAGGTAAAGCGAACAAACTTTCGGAAAAACAGGCTGGTGGATGTATTAGCATTAAAGTCTCAATTGCTGCCAGCTTATAGAGATTGGTCATTCTTGGCAGTTTAGCTAACTCTTCAATAATTAGATATTGAGGAGGGGATTGACAAAGGCTCACTTCTAGTATTTCAAGAATTTTTAGTCCTATTTCTATTGCTAATTGAATCTGATTTTTAGCTAATGCAAGTCTAATATGAATTTTATAAAAATTAACTTTTTGAATAACATTTTTAACTTGTTCAATAGCGATATCACATACCTTTGAAGCTTGTTCAAAATTAGTATTAAGGTAATGTATTTCTGATTTCTCTAGATAAATAGTAACAGTTAAGTCATATTGACGATCCCAGCTATTTATTCCTAAAAGTTCTAGACTGAAATTTAAATAATTAATAGCAGCTTCATAAGCTGTTGCTATCTTCGCTTTCTGTCCAGCAATGAGATTTAATCTTGCTAAATCATCTTTTTCTAACTGTGTATGGAGTAAGTCAATGCCAAAATTGAGCTGGTTAACAATGAGAAAAATATTATCTTCTTTCTCGGGTAAGTTACTATTTTTTAGTAGTAATTTACCAATTTTGTAATGGGTTAAATGTTTCTCAGAATCTAAAATCAAAGAATAAGCAGCTTGCTGTACACGGTCATGCAAAAATCTGTAGTCAGCTTGGACATCATAGACATCTAAATTTTGTACTTCTGATTCAGCAAAAACCAGAGGAATTTTATAATTATCGGATTGGGGTAAAATCAAACCAGCTTGAAGTGCTGGTAACAGTTCTTGATCTGTAAATGATTTAGATTTCTTATTAAGAAGCGCCAGAATTTTCAAATTAAAATAATTTCCAATACAAGCTGCTACTTTTAAAATTTCTTGAGTTTCTAACGGCAGTTTAAAAATATTTCCTGCGATCAGGTCAACGATGTCACGCTCAATAATACCAATTGCTTGAATATGTTCAATATTCCACTGCCATCTGTCAATATTTGCTTGATAAATTAGCAAGTTTTCTGCGTATATACTAGTGATTAATTGAATCAAGAACAAGGGATTACCTTGGGTTTTATTGAAAATTAGTTGTGCCAAAGGTTTGATTTTTTTTGTATCTACATTTCTCCCCAAGCTCTCCTCAATTAGTTGACTAACATAAATATAATCTAAAGATTTAATATTGATGTTATTAATAACAGTGCCCTTTAATTTAATTTTCTCTATAATTTGAATCAATAGATGATTAGGACTGACTTCGTTATCTCTATACGCCCCGATCACAAACAAATATTGGCTACGGTCTTTAGTCGTCAAAAGTTGAATTAAATGGATAGATGCGACATCTGCCCATTGTAAATCATCGAGAAAAATGACTAGCGGATGTTCTGGTTGACAAAAAATATTAAGAAATTGTTGAAATACCAGATTAAATCTATTTTGGGATTCTGAGAACCCCAATTGTGGTACTTCCGACTGCTCCCCAAGAATTAATTCAACTTCGGGAATTACATTAATAATTACCTGCGCGTTGGGAGCTAAAGCATTTAATAATTTATCTTTCCAAATAGCAATTTTTTCTTCACTTTCTGTTAATAGCTGACAAATCAATTTTTGAAAAGCCTGAATCAGAGCAAAATAAGGAATATCTCGCTTAAACTGGTCAAATTTACCAGAGATAAAATATCCCCCTGCTTCTACTATAGGCTTATGAACTTCATTAACTATTGAAGTTTTGCCAACTCCTGAGTAACCAGAAACAAGCATTATCTCCGTTGCTCCTTGGGTAACTCTTGCAAAAGCATCCAAGAGGGTTTGCACTTCCCGCTTTCGTCCATAAAGTTTTTGCGGGATAATAAGTTTGTTGCCGCGATCGCGCTGACCTAGTGGAAAGTATTCAATTTTCCCTGTGCTTTGCAGTTGTAGCAGACAGCTTTCCAAGTCAAATTTTAGTCCAGCAGCACTTTGATATCTGTCTTCAGCATTTTTGGCTAAAAGTTTCATGACAATATTCGATATTGCTTTGGGAACCTGCCTTCTCTTCGATGGTGGTATCGGTTGTTTTGCGATATGATAGTGAACTAACTCAATTGGATCGATGCTAGTAAAAGGTACAGTGCCAGTTAGTATTTCATAAAAAGTAACGCCCAAAGAATAAAAGTCGGTACGATAATCAAGAGAACGATTCATTCTCCCAGTTTGCTCTGGTGATATATAGGCAAGGCAATTTTGTGGCACATTGGAAATAGTAATTATCTGTTGCTTCTGAGTAAAGGTAATAGCATTACTAAATCCAGTCAGTTTTATCTCTTTGTTTTTAGGATTGATCAGAATATTGCTAGTGTTAATATTTTTATGAATAATAGAAACTTTATGTATTTGAATTAAAGTTTCTGTCAAAGCAATAGCAATAATTAAAAAATCTCGAAGCGAAAGTTGAGTATATTGAAGTAATGAGGATAAAGGTTGACCTGCAAAATCTTCTAAAACTAGAGCTAAACTGTTTTGATATTTTTCTAACTTATATGGTTTGATAATTCCTTGGCATTCTATTGTTTTTATCAGTCTATACTCTTGTTCTAAGCAGGTAATGTCTTCGATACTAGGATAATTATTTTTAAGAGTTTTAATGATAACTAGTTTTTTTTCTATATTATTTATTCCTCGATAAATAACTATTTTTGCATTTTCATAAATCTTTTCGGTTATTGTGTATCCTGTCAGTATAATCATAGTTGTCTTTTCTTTGAATAAAAGTAATAAACACAGATATTATATCTGTGTTTATCTGTGATAAAAAAAGAGATACTATTCAAAATTTGGGTAAATCTTCTTTTCAAATAAGTCTTGAATAGCTTTTTTGAGATCCTCTTTATCTGTGCCTATAAAGGAAGAGAAATCCTCCTCCACAAACTGAAGTAAATTTTCCACTGAATCTTGATAATCTTCCCTTACCGAAAACTTACGGATAGGCTCCTGGGAACTAATATTTTGTAACCATGTTGCGTGCAATGAAAATCCGAAGTTAAGTTCGGGATGATGTAATTTACATCGCGGTCCTTTCTTCAAATCTCCAGCATCAAAAATCCATATTTGATCCTCTTTTTGATCCTCTTTTTGTGTAAAAACAAAACATAGGATGTAGCCATTGGTCGAACTGTCTTCATTATTCTTGCGCGGGATAAACTGGGGCGAAAGCGCTATATGACTTCGAGGGAACTGGTAGGAATCAGCGATCACCATCGATTCGTTTGACGATGTATCCAATCGGAACAAAGTAGCTGGAATCCCATCTTTTCCCATTCCCAGTTCGAGAACGTCTTCCAGTGGTTTTCTTCTGTATTTGTAATCTTTGTAGAGTTCTAACATAGAATCCGTCATTAGCTCCTCCCAGAGTCCAAAAGAAATCCAGTAGATATTATCTAGTCGTTCTGGAGTCTTACCCGAAGAAGGTAGCCGATCGAGGTAGGTAAATAATCCTGGACCCCAAGTATAAGGATGTTCATCTATAACTCTCTTAGATGCAATTGTTGGTTTTTGGCTACTAACGTCTATGACATAACGTCCCATTCGGCTGATATCCATTTCACACTGTTGCATTCCATACAGTTTTTTGTTTAAAGGCTGTTCAGGGTAAGCGGATTTATCGTAACTATGAAGCCATTCGGCAACATGCCAAGCACAAATATGAGCGACGTGGAGTGTAATTTGGCGATCAGGATTTTTATAATCTACTAGAAAGTGAGAAGCTTCAAGAGGAATTTCTATTTTCTGGACTACAACTGGATTTTCTTCCTCTTTTAGATCTTCACGGCGCACAATATAAAAAGTTGAATCTGGTGAAGGCTTAAGCGTGAATTTGAATAAATTTCTCAACCATTTTGAAAAATCTTGGTAACTTGAGAAATCTCCTAGTGGGAATAATTCGGGAAAAGGTAAGCAGTTGCTCATTATTTGCTCAATACCAACAGTAAAAGATGTATCCAGCAGCACCACATAATCTTCAGTCACTCCAATCTGATGCATACTTTGCTTAATCTTGATTGGCGATCCATCCGGATTAATCAAGTTCCATTTTCTTAGACTACCTGTGTCATCCCAGCAAATTAGATTGACAAAATCATCAACATCAAACAAGTTAAACTTATCTATAAGTTTTAACAATATTTTTATAGACTCTCTTTGCAACAGTAGTTTTTTCCTTTCGCTCTCTTTTAAAAGTTTTAGTTTTTGCTCTTCGCTCTTTTTCAAATGGTCTTGATAAAGATTATTTAGACCTTTTTGATACTCTTTACCTTCTTCTGTTCCTAAAAAATTGCTTAGAGATCTGCCGTAGTTTACTGTAAACATCTGATGGGTGTAGGTATCAAAGGCAGGATGTGCGGTACTTAAAATAGGGTTAAAAGGATACGGTAATGGAATTGCCGATTTCCATTCTTTTTTCTGTCCAACTGGATTTCCTGTTGATAGTTTTTCCGTGTTAATTTCGTAGGGACGACCTGCGTCATATGTTACCAATAGACGCTCACTTGATTCTTGAGGAAATTTTATAGGTAAAAAAGCTGTATTTAATAAGTTACGAGAACCGAGCAAATAAGAAAATCTGACAACGCCATGATTGTGAAATTTAAAAAACTCGTTATTCTCATCTTCCTGATCTGCCACATAATCTGGTGGTTTAACAATTTGCGTCTTTAATGTGACTTGATCTGGTTGAGTAAAATCGAATCGATAAATCATGCCATCCCCACTCAAGAATGTGTTTCCGTCTTTGTAGGGAAGACCTTGAGAGTCAACATTCCCAACGGGTGCAATGATAAAAACGTAACCTTGCAAATCATCAGGCAATGTCCCACAAATAATCTGCATCTTTATTTGATTATCGATGAATTCATCCCGTAAAGCATTCATAATTGACTCTGGAACTAGCGGAAATTGGTTGTTTAATTCTTGAAACATTGCTTCCTCGTAATTACTCAATATATAACTTTTTAGGATCAAAGCTTTTAATGCAGCGTTACTAAACCAAGGTATGATTAACTGTGATTGTCTTTTTGAAACTGCGATCGCTACCTTGAGAAATAATACTCTAATTCAGCTTGGTAAACGACTGTGAGTTCCTTCGTGATGTCAACTGCTATTTTTAGTTGATCGCATTCTGTCCAAAATGGCTCGTAAGCGGAGTCGCTCAATAGTCTTCCTTTGACGGGATTAGGGCGTAAAAACACCGCTTTCCAGCCAAAATCGACAATTCTATGAAATTCATCCACTATTGACTCTGGTGCGTGCAGATTAATTGCTCCTACCCTCTTCAATCTATCTGGAGCGTAACTGCAAAAATCCTTTAACCAATTGTTATAGGCGCGGATAAAAGCGCCAGCAACTTCCGGTTGCATAGTATCAATCGCCCAAAGCCACAATCCATAAGTTGGATAAAGGAATGCCAGATCGATCCCCATCTGCATCATCTCTTGAACGTGAGACTTGACATTGTAGCTTTGGAAATAAGCATTAGGATGAGCTTGCATCATTTGCTTATTCGCCTTATCTCGAACTTGCCTAGAAACTTTTTTTACAATGTCTTCCCCTTGAATTTTCATGTCTGCTGAGGGAGCAAACTGTTTAAATTCTGGTTCGAGATATTCAGCCCACATACTTGGAGGTTCAATAACGTGGGAATCAGCATCAATAATCGAATATCCGTTTAGCATGATCTCTAATCAATCTAGCTCAGAATTGGGAGTTGGTACGTAACGCTACAAGTCTGATTACTACACTGAAATTTTTTCGTAGCTTTACATATCCTACAGTTTTTCGTGTCAGATGTGTAAGTGCTATTTTTCTCAAACATCTCAGAATCTATCTAAATTTTTGGGCGATAGATATTATCTGATCAGCTTGTTGCGGAAAGTTATTGTCCTGACAAAATAAAGTTATCAAGAACCCTAATGTGAATTCTTCAGCCTTGTCAGATCATCCAACTTGCGACTGTTCAAGCCAAAAGTAGCTTTGCGAAAACTATCTACATTCCAGCGTCCCATTATTGTTAGTTAAATCATTAGAACAGTCCTTAAAATTCTTATAACTAGTCTTTTGATATTGACCATTAGAATCTTTACACTCAGCACTCAAAGTATTGCCCTTTAAAGAGCTACTGATACAAGTACCTTGGTAGGAACCTGATGGAATTGGAGTTTTAAAAAAATAAGTTAATCCTCCTCCCAGGGCTACGACAAGACTTGTAAATGCTGTAATAATACCAGGTAATGAAGTCCAAAAATTGACGCTATTATTATTGCTTTGAGTCATATATCGTCCTTGAATTCTCAAATTCATAAAATTGAGATTTGCATCAAATTACGGTTCTAAAGCTTTTATTCTTTCCTTCAGTTTGTGACACTTGAGGTGCAGAATGTGAGCTTCAATCGCAGTGAATTACCTTTGATATTAGTTTTTCTCTGAGCTGTGAAACTCATAAAAGTCATCCCAGAACTCATAGAAAAACTCATGAAAAATAACATCATTCAGTAAGGAGAACCTCACATCCACATGGGAAAAGAGTTGAGTTGCTCTTGTGTCAGTGGTTCTTGCAACCAACCCATTTTCACAGGAACCTCATAAAGCCGTCCGGGTGCTAACCTTTTCCACATATGGCGCATTCCCGGAACGATGACTTTGGCAACGTGAAGCCCAATATCGGGACGAGTCTGATCTAAAACCAGCATTTCTAAACCACTGTTCTCAACGATTTGTTGACAGAGCTTGACATCTTCGAGTAAATCGTCATTTGCCATTTCGCGATAATCGCCACTGACTCTAGCAGCAATGCTCTGGCTTGGAACTAAATAAGGTTGCTCGCTTAAAGTTGCGGTTTTCCACCAATCTACCGCCAAGCCATCTGCTGACGGGGGATATTGAGTACTTCCATCAGCTTTGGCAAATAAAACATTAGGTAAAATTTGGTTAACTTCAGTCAAGGCTCGACTAATAGCAATCTTGGCATCTAAATGAGCGCCATAACCCAAAACAATATCTTCTACAGAGCGATCGCTTCTTCGAGTAACAGCAGCAAAAACTGGAATATTCAGATCGCTGGTAATATCTAAAACCCAAAGTTCCCGATTAATAGTTTGATAATATTGCTTCAAGCTTTGAAAATAAGGCTCGTCGAAACTATCTAAATCCACTTGCGGCTTTTGCAGGGAGTTATACCACCATAAGGCGACAGCATCTCGCTCTACTAACTCCATAAACCCTTGCAGAATAGCTTCTTCAAGAGTATTACCCGCCGCACATCCATTAGAATCAGCCCAACAGTCGGGTTTATAATCCGGTTGATAGCCATAATAACAGTAAGCCGTTGGCAGATACTTAAACTCCTGATGGGTTAAAGACCAAACAGGAGTCCAGTCAATTTCTCTTTCTTCATCAAAAGGTTCAGGGACTTTTTGAAACCAACCTTGACACTCAACATTCCATTGCTCTCTATTCTGATATTGCTGTTGGCTGAAGTTCATACAAACATTAGGATGCATCGCCTTGTCCCCCATTTGTTGGTAACTGGCTTTTTCTCGAATTTCATACCCTTGAAACACCCCAGAATATCGCTCGATCGCTTCGCAAAAACCACTAGCCATCGCTTGAGAGTCAGTCCTACCTTTCCCCGCACTTCTACCCCCCAAATTTTGGCGCAAACTAGATACATCGTCGAAAACACTGAGAAAATGATGTTTAGCGATGTAATTATGAGTTAATCCATTCCCAGGAATTTTATTTAGTTCTCGCACAACGCCAGTAATGGGGCTAATATGATGTTGATATTTCCTGAGAGTTTCTTGTGGCGAACAAATACGGTGTCCTCCATCGACGGTAAAGGTTTTCTGGCGGTGTTCTAAAACAACAGGTAGGGGGTTGTTAGTTAACCCATTTACCATCTCTCCACAGCTAGAACATTGAGGACGCTTCACCCAGCTATGATTTTGAGTTTGCAGTGCGATCGCATCGTAAGCAATCAAATTGCTTTCTAATTGTTGATTTTCCCCTTGGACAATCCACTTAAACACCTCTGTGGCTACCATTCCTAAAGCGGTTTGTACTGTAGATGGCAAAAATCCCAAAGGAGTAGCTAAATGGGAAGAAATTTGCTTCTGTCTCTGAATAAACTCTTCAATCGGTCTATTATCTCGCAAACGCTGGGCTAAACACTTCCAACAACCTGTTTTCTGAGGATTAAATAAAGGGCCAATCCAGACTATTGTCCCTGATGGCTTAACCAGTATCCAGGAAGATTGGGATTTTAAGGCTTGTTGATTGAACTTATCTAGCTCAACATTGAGATAATCATCGGTTAAAACTACTGTCAAATCACCTTCGTCTGCTACTTGAATTTGGAGAGACTTAAGCACAGCAATCAAGTCTTCAGCAGCAACCGAACCTAATGTTTTTACTGCTACTTTAGTTGATCGCAATCTTTGATGGGCTACTGTGGGAGAAATATTGAGATGATGGCAGAATATGCCTAAGTGCGATGCCAGAGAGTTATTTTCTTGAATAAGATAGCCCTTTTGTTGCATTTCTAATAAAGCATATTGGGCTTTAATACTCACATTGAGAACTTCTTGGAAAAAAGTGGTAGCTGACTGTAAAGATTTTGGGTCTTTCAGTAGTGACTGTTGAATGGTATCAATAATTTCGTCAATATTGCGATCGCCATAAGTAGGTAGGCGAAAAAATTTATAACTATGTAACGAAAACTTAACTAGAGGTATTAAAGTTAAATTTTACACGTTGCGTACTATAGTTTCCTTTTTCTCCTCTAGATGTAACACCATCAATGACCGCATAAGCAAGGTCTAACTCATCATCAAATATTTGCCCAGATAGCTCATCTTTTTTTAAGTGTTGCCACTCCAATTCAATTGGATTCATTTCAAAACAGTACTTTGGTAAAAAGAAAATGTACAAACCCATATATTCCCACTTTTTCCATAACTGCTGAACTTCCTTGCATCTATGTATGGGACCGTTGTCTTGTACTATTACTCTCATGCGTCCAGACTTCTGGGCTTCAAGCGCTTCTTGCTCGATCAAATGGATGTAAGATTTGCGATTGACACCTCCAATAACCAGACCGTAAACAAAACTGATTATTGGTTGAAGAAACCCAATAATGCTTAATCTACGACCACGACGTTTTTTTTGCTCTAAGCGTTTTTGTTCACCCTTAAAATAATAGGTATAACCAGGTTCGCTCCATAGGCAAAACCCTGATTCATCCAAATATTTTAGGTCTATTTCTCCCGCAGCAGCAGATAATTCCAACATATCTAGGTCTACTTGCTTGTTTGCTCGTGCTATTGGGTCTTGCTTCCCTTTGTGACTCTTCCTTGCTCGCTTCCAATTGACCCCCTTTTTTTGAGTACCCGTCTTAATCTGTCGGGACTCAGTTTCACATTGCGATAGCGAAGCGCTGCTGCGAAGCGTAGATCGCGTTCTAATTTTTGCGTAAGTTGAAGACTATTGTATGTACGTGGTTCTTCTTTGAGGCATTTTTCCAAAAACACTATGTCAACTTCAGTCCATTTTGGCTTTCTTCCTCGTCCTGATAGCTCCCAAAGCCCTTCCAGCCCAAATTTATCCCATTTGTGCAAAACTTCTCTCACCGTTTGAACAGTCAGATTAAAGTGAGCAGCTATTTTCTCCACGTACCACCCATGTGCGTTCAGCCTAATTATTTCTGCTCTGTCTTTGACCTTCTGTGACACTTCTGCTGTTCTCAGATTTAATAAGGTTTTGTTTTGCTCACGAGTCAAAAATACTCTTAGACGAGCGCCCATACTTTAAGTTACCTCGGTAGATGCATTCTCCGTATTTATTTATCTTTACATAGCTTGGTTTTTTTGTGCCTACCTACTTAGATTAAAGTAGCTAAACTACAAGAAACGCGATTGCTTAACCAGACCTTTTCTCTTTCGGACAACAAAAATACATTGTCTACTTCTATAGTTTTAACAGAATAACAAGGGTTGAATTGGATTTGAAGTTGTATTGAGCTTTATTAATTATTTATTTACTAATTCAACTGTCATTTTAGCAGAGTTACCTTGTAGTTAATTTTTATTATTTTAGTTTGATTAATTTGTTCTAGCCTATCTAAATTATTTTTACATAAATTTTTATTTAAATCATTTTAATAGCTAATATAAAAACTCATAACTTCTTATAAAAAAGCATCTCTCGGCGAAAATACGGTGATAAATTGAAAGCTTATTACCGTGGTTTTCGATACAAGGCAAACGCATCTAAATATTGACGAGCCTGAATCAGGATGAAATACACCAAGACTCAAACTACATAGGGCTTTGGGGAAATTGAATCTCACTCATTATAAAAATAATAATCATTACAAGGGGGGAGTTAGAAACAGCCGTCGGCTGCCTGAACTTTCACGTATTTCCTTGACAACCCTGAAGTTGCTCCTGATAACAATCAGGCTGAACGCTCACTTCGTTTAGCTGTGACAAAACGTAAGATTAGTGGTGGTTCCCGTTCAATGGAGCGGTTTCAACACACTGCTAATTTATTGACGGTAGTGCAAACCTGTCGCCGTCAAGGTCGGTCTGTGATTGATTTCTTTGTACAAGCACTACTGGCCGATTCTATTAATTATCAGTCTTGTCCGTCTCTACTTCCTAACTATTAGACCTGAATCCTTACTCGTGTTCGATTATGGAAACTCGAACTGTAAAAATTTGCTACCCTTAAAGGGTTAGATATCACTGTCTGTCATTTACCTCCTGGAACTAGCAAGTGGAATAAGATTGAACATCGGTTATTTTCACATATCAGCATGAATTGGCGAGGCTGTTCGTTGACGAGTCACGAGGTCATTGTTCAGCAGGGTTAGCGCATCTCAAACCCCTTGCGGGGGGACAAAATGGTTTAGAATCCTTATATTGCAAAGAGTGTAGCAATTTGTGGTAAAAGAAAAAGAGTCCTCATTCGCAACAAGCTCTATTTAATGATAATGTTACCAGAATTCTACGAAACAAACCTCAAGCGAGAATTGGGACGTGCAGAATATTTATTACTAAAAATTCTGATTAATTTATTGCAATCAATAAAAACTGTAAGCCTTGAAGCATTGGCTACTGGTTTACCTATACCAATATTATTTGAAAGTAGAAGAAAGAAAATCCAACGTTTCTTATCTTTAAATTACATCAATATTGAAGAGATATGGTTCCCAATTATTAAAAGTTGGCTAGAAATATATTTTCCTTTAAATAAAGTTGTTTATTTAGTAATAGACAGGACTAACTGGGGATGTATTAATTTATTAATGATCAGCGTAGTTTGGATAAGAGGTCTATCCCAATATATTTTGAGTTATTAGACAAATTAGGTTCGAGTAATTTTAATGAGCAAGAAGCAGTATTTAAAAAAGCATTACCGATTTTCAAGAATTATAAAACTGTATTGTTAGGAGATCGGGAATTTTGTTCAATAAAACTGGCTAACTGGCTTACAGATCAGAAAGTGTACTTCTGTTTACGTATAAAAAAAGATGCTTTCATAGAAATAGAACCGGAAATTTGGCTGCAATTAAAAAACTCCGGTTTATCTCCTGGTGTTTCATTCTTTTACCAAGGTATTAAATATACAAAATCTACAGGATTTATTACCTTTAATCTTGCAGGTAAATGGAAACGTAAGCGCTTTGGAGTTGCTCCAGAAGAAGGTTGGTTTATCCTGACTAATTTAGATGATTTAGATTCAGCGCTCATTGCTTATAAACAGCGTTTTGATATTGAAGAGATGTTTAGAGATTTTAAGAGTGGTGGTTATAACTTGGAAGATACTAATGTATCAGGTCAAAGGCTAATTTCCCTAATATTATTAATCTCGCTCGCCTATACAAGCGCAACTATATCTGGTCAAAAAATTAAACGCATGGGTGTTCAAAAATATGTTGGACGAATTAAAGAATTCTTAAGGACAATTCGCCGTTATAGCAGTTTTTATATTGGATTATATGGGTCTAACTGGGTTAATTTCATGGAAAATTCTTATGAATTGGTGGCTGAGTTAATGACACTAGCTCCTAATAAGCGTAAGTATTATCAACAAGGGGAAAGAGCTATGAAGCTTATTTTATCTGCATCCTAGCCCTTTTTGTCCCCCCGTAAGCTCAAACCCTATTGACAGGTGGATTACAGTATGGTTTTCGAGTTTGAGACAGCCGCTGCCAACACCGAAACCATGTATTGATCGTTCATAGCGGCTCGTCGTGACTTTTGGCGAATACTGCGAAGAAAAGATGTTTCTCGCTCTAAGGCATTGAGTGCAATGCGACGTAGTAAAGCAAAATTCTGTGGGCTGTGTAGAGAACGAATTCGGCATTTATCTTCATGGAATGTGACATCTAATGTCCAATGAACAGAGTTTTCTATCCCCCAGTGCTGTCGAATTGCACTACCAACCTTGTGAGCATCACTGGCAAGGCTAGAGATGTAAAATTGCACCTCATTGGTAGTCTTATTACAATGCTGAATGGAACGCACTACCATAACTACTGTTGTCAGTCCTGCCCACAAAT
>NZ_JABXKJ010000075.1 GCF_017115085.1 Nostoc sp. NMS7
GGCACTTCGTCGATGTCATCTGGATTATTTTGTTTCTCTTAATCTATGTTTGGCAATGACTCTTTGTGGTCTGAGGTGTTTTATGCGGAAGATCGCCATGTCGAACAGCAGTTAAGGCAGTGACATTCATAGATAACTATTGCCAGCACTATTGTGTTTTGTTTGAGAATGCGAGACATTTTGAAGCGTGTTTTGGTTGCCTTGATTAGTTCTAAGTTACCTAATTGATGACTTAGTTAAAATACCAAAGGCGCATTAGATGCCCTTGGAATACTAGAAATCCTTATAATAAGCCCAAACCCTCCCAGGACATCCCAAGAGGGTTATCTTTTGCAACTAAAACAACAGACTTGGAGCAACTATAGATTTATGCTCGACAATGTACTCTTATACCTTAAAATCCAATGCCAGTCGTATTTAATGTAGTAGATGTTGAGGACAAAGAGCATTACTTGAACTATGAAGAGATAGAGGAAACAAAGGTTGCTGATGAAGGATTACGCAACGATGATTACCTCGATGCTCAATGCTTTTTCGTCCTCCTCAAAAATGGAGATATACTACTTCTAGAAATGGCTAGACAAAATCAAGTAAGTAAAAACTTCCTTTACCGCTTACTGATGCCAGGAGAATAGCCTCCTTTAATATCTAGAGCTACCTGGATGCCGACCGTTGCTATTCTTAAATCCATCGTGGACACACGAACCTGTTGCGATCGCAGTTTTTGATCAACTGCGATCGCTCCAGCATCAAATGATAAAATCCATATTCCAGAGCTTCAACTGCAATTCTTCTTCTAACTGCGATCGCATTCCAGCAAGCATCTCTAAACTACGTCACAACGACTCAAACGAAGCGGTCTAAAGCCATACCAGAACATTTGTTCTAATTACGTCAAGTTCCTCTAAAGTAACGCCACGCTGGGTAAAAACTCAGATGTCAGCATCTTCTCAAGAATCTTTATCATCATGATAATTGTCTGCAAAGCAACATAAATGGTTGATTTCCTACTCAATCTTGCTTATACTTCGCAATGTAAGTTTACTTGCGAAAGTAAAGAATATTGGCACAAAGATTGGTAGGAAAGTGGAATGATCAATTATCGGGGTGTGTGCAATGGGTGTTTGCTAAGTTTGGTAGCGAGTGTTGGCATCGGTTTGGGTAGTAACCTAGTCAAGCAAGAGCCAACTCTTGCACAGTCCCCAGTTAATAAAGAAGCGATGCCCTTCGACAGGCTCAGGGTAAGACCTGCGGTGGGCTACGCCTACGCATCGGTAGTCAGAAAAACCTCTGTTCAATTTGCTTTAGTCACCAAGTGTAAAGCGAAGCGGGAGCAAACACCCATATCAGAAGTTCGTCAACTCAATTCTATAGAACGTCCCCTCAGAAGTAGATCAGATGTATTGGGGGTCAGCAGAGATCAGAACCTTATCGCTCAACTAACTCAAGCCACAACTCCCGTCGTGTCAGTCACAAATGTGAAGGTGAATAACACAGATAAAGGGATAGAGTTAATTTTAGTTACGCCCAATTCTGAGAAATTGTCCGTTTCACCGAAAACTGAAGGTAATTCCTACATTGTGAATATACCCAATGCTCAGTTGCAATTGGCGAGTGGGGAAAGTTTTCAACAATCAAAGCCAGTTGCAGGAATTGCACTAATTACAGTTGCCAATGCGGACGCTAACACGCTGCGGGTGACAGTAGTTGGGGAAAAGGGTGCGCCTGTGGTGGAGTTATTTGATAGTCAGAGTGAAGGTTTAGTGTTTGGGGTGACAAGTACTGCATCCACGGCACAACAGCCAACACCAACACCGGAAAAGCAACCACCCATTGAGTTAAATGTAATTGGGGCGCCTGAAGGAAGCTATAACGTTCCTGACGCGACTACAGCCACAAAAACACCAACGCCACTACGCGATGTTCCTCAGTCGATTCAAGTGGTTCCCCGCCAGAGTTGGGAGGATCAAGGAGCCATTAACGCTATTGATGCCTTAAGAAGCGTCGGTGTTATCCAGGGTTTTAATTCGCCGAGCAATGGTGATGTCTTTAACATTAGGGGTTTTCAGACGACTAATATCCTTCGCAACGGTCTTAAGGACTATGTAGGAGGAGCTACAACGGGACAAACTCAACTCAACGATATTGAACAGATAGAGGTTCTCAGAGGACCTGCCTCTGTCCTTTACGGCCAAGGCAATCCAGGTGGCACGATTAATTTTATCACTAAGCAGCCCCTGAGTGAGCCTTACTTTGCTGCCAGTATGACTGGCGGTAGTTATAGTTTGTATCAACCAACTTTAGATATTTCTGGCCCTCTTAATTCTGACAAAACACTCCTTTATCGGTTAAATCTTTCCTACCTGACGACAGGAAGCTTTGTTGACTTTTTTAACTCCCAGCGTTATCTAATTGCACCCGTTGTTAGTTGGCAAATAGATCCCAATACAAAAGTCACTTTTGAAACAGAGTTCCGATACCAGCAGCAGTTTCCGAGAACAGGACTACCTGCTGTAGGAACTGTTTTGTCGAACCCAAACGGAAAGATTCCGCTCAGTCTTAACACATTGGATGTGAACGCCAAAAACGATACTACCTCTGTTCTGTTGGGCTATAACTTGGAACATCGCTTTAATGATAACTGGTCTTGGGTGAATGCTTTTAAGGTTAGGTTTGTTGGCTTTCTAAGAGATAGTGCCAATTCTGTCGCTCTACAACCCGATGGTCGGACTCTGAGACGCTCAGAGCAAACCGATATAGGAGGACCAGGTGTGGATAACGAGTATGCTCTAGATCATCATCTGACAGGTAAATTTAAAATCGGCGGCCTTCAGAATGAATTAGTCGCAGGCTTTGACTTGTACAGAGAGATCAATATTTACAATCGGACTATGAGTACTGTTGGTTCTATTGATCTATTTAACCCCGTTTACGGTAAGCCCATTGGTGCTGTTACTTCTACACTTAATCAAAAAACGATCAATGATGATATCGGTCTTTATGTTCAAGATTTAGTAACCCTTGCTCTCAACCTGAAGCTAGTCCTCGGCGGACGAGGAGATTTTGTCCAGAGTAGTGTTACCAACTTTTTAAATGCAAGTGCCAATCGAAGTCAACCTGACCAGGCATTTAGTCCTCGTGTAGGTCTTGTCTATCAACCTATCCAACCCATTTCACTCTATGCTAGCTACAGTCAATCCTTCTCCCAAAATATTGGAACCACGTTTGATGGTAGTTTATTTCAACCCAGTCGTGGCACTCAATATGAAGTGGGAGTTAAAACTGATTTCTTCGGTGGCAAGCTGTCTTCTACCCTGGCTTTGTATCAACTAACTCTATCCAATGTATTGACGACTGACCCTAATCATCTCACCTACTCTATTGCAACAGGGGAACAACGCAGCCGAGGTATTGAACTCAATGTTACCGGGGAGATATTGCCAGGCTGGAATGTGATTGCCTCCTATGCCTATACGGATGGACAAGTAACAAAAGACAATCAATCTGTTATTGGCAATCAACTAGTGAACGTTCCTAAGAATAGCGCGAGTTTGTGGACGACTTACACCTTTGCCAAGGGGAATTTGCAAGGGTTAGGGTTTGGACTGGGTTTGTTCTATGTCGGCGAACGGCAGGGAGATTTGAACAACTCGTTTAGTGTACCCAGTTATTTACGCCTTGATGCTGCTGTCTACTATCGAATAAATCACCTTCGCTTCGCGCTTAACCTGAAGAATCTGTCCGATGTTCAGTACTTCACCCCTCGAACTATCCAACTTGTTTATCCTGAAGACCCATTTATTGTGGAGGGAACAGTAAGTTGGGAGTTGTGACAGAGCAATAGTGGAATGACACGCTTGAAAAATTGATTATTTCCAAATTTTGATGTTTGAGAGTATTTATGTCTGATGATACCGATGTTGTTTGGATCAGTTCTAGTCATGTATTGCAGCGTTTTGATCGACCATTACTACAATATATATCGCAGTCTATGAATGTGGATCAGTGGGAATATCTCCACGATAAAGATGAAGGTAGTTCCATAGATGAAGCTGTAGATTTGATATATGAATTCTTAGGACAGTATTCTCATCCTATACATTTAGCAGGTCATGGTGCGGGTGGTGCGTGGTTTACCGCCGCAGGCATCGCCTTAACTTTTGCTCGTCGCTATCCCCAAAAAGTGCGATCGCTGGTCTTATTGGCTGTAGCTTCTCAACCTGCTAATACTTGGCATGTCCACTATTATTTGCAAAGAAAATTATTTACTATGAGTCGTGAGCAAGTTTTAGCAAGCTGTGTTCGTCATATTTTTGGTGAGCAACCCCATAATACTACTAAAATGTTAATGGCTGTGTTATGTGGAGATTTAGAAGAATCCCCTCTTTTACACTCTCTTTTCAAATTAATTGAGTTACCTAAAGGCGGGGTTTTTATGCCCTTGATGGTATGTGGGAGCAAGAACGATATCATTGTTAATTCATCGGCGTTAAAAGGCTTTAAGCCTGAAGATCATCTCTGGGAATGTCCCAAAGGTTATCATTTTTTTCACTACTTTTATCCTCAAAAAGTCTGCGAACAAATGTTGAGCTTTTGGCAACCATATCATCTACAATCAATGCTAACATCTCAACTAGTTTTTCAAAATTTGACAAATTAACAAGTATTCTTTTAAGAGGTATATATTTCTTCTTCCTGTTACACAACTAAGATGCGATCGCTTTACCATAACCTGTGTCTTCTTCACTGTTATATATGCCTAAGTTCTGCTTTGTTGTGCTGCTTACGCTCCTAGCGGTTTCTGCTTGCAGTTCCTTTGGTCGTCAATTAACGACCCGCAACATCAACGTTGTTTCCTCAAGTCGAACATCACCTGTAGCTCTCCACGCAGTCCAACATTTAATGGGTCAAACTCTAATTCCTACCCATCCTCAACGAGTCGTCGTTTTAGACCCGTGGATTGTAGAAATACCTCTAGCTCTGGGATTCAAGGTGGTGGGTGTTCCAGATCCGGCTAAAACTCTCCAAGGGATAGGATTAGCAAATAAACACCCTGGTATTGAAGACATTGGTGCGCTTCTTACACCCAACATAGAGAAAGTCATGGTTGTTAAGCCAGACTTGATCTTAGGCACGAAGCGAAACCGGGAAGCTTACAGTTTATGGTCTCACATTGCACCCACTATTCTACTCAAGATAGAAAACAGTGGAGACTGGAAACAGCCATTTATGCCAGCAGCAAAAGCTTTGGGGAAAACCGAGACAGCAAAACGTTTAGTGGAAAATTATAACGCACGCTTAACCGAGTTCAAACAAAAGATGGGTTCTCAACTCAAAAAGACTGTAGTTTCCGTCGTGCGCCTGATGCCACAGACGATTAACCTGTTAACCAAGGGTGCATTCTCTGGAGTGATTATAGAGGATGCTGGTCTAATCCGTCCTCCTTTGCAAAATCTGGATGCCATAGCAACTCAAAAGAAATGGGGCAGCCCCATTAGTTACAATATATCTTCAGAGATCCTCGCCCAGATAGATGGGAATGTCCTATTTATACCGCTCTTCGGCTTCAAAGACCCTACCGAAGCCAATAATGCTGTGCATCAATTCATGGCAGAACCTCTATGGTCAAAGCTTAAAGTTGTTAAGCAGGGTAAATTCCATGTAATTAGTGGATTTTATTGGCAAGGTAGTAGCTATATATCAGCCAATCGAGTTCTTGATGATTTATTTACTTATATTTTGCACCCACTGGAAGAAACCAGGAGTAAAGGAATAAAGCCTGCAAAAGCGTAACATCTTTTTTTTGGCGCGATCGCACGAGTCTTTAGTCATCCGTGAGAGATTAAGATCAGCTTACTTTTGTCAATTAGTAATTATGCTTAAAAGTTAGTAAAAGCAGAGATACAAAGTTAACTCTTGTCATAAATCCATGAACACAAATATTTCTCACCCTGAAAAATACTATATCCGCATTTTCAGCTTAGGCATAGGTATCTTAGTGGTATTGTTAGGTATTTTCGCCAGCATTTCTTACGGTGCAGCTGACATTCCCATTGCCAAAATACTTACTGCATTCACTAACTATGATGACTCTACCGAACACATAATTATCCGGTCGATGCGCCTACCGCGTACACTGATTGCAAGTATGGTCGGTGCTAGTTTGGCCATAGCTGGGGCGTTAATGCAAGGACTGACTCAAAATCCCTTAGCCGCACCAGGAATCTTGGGGATCAATGCAGGTGCAGCCTTAGCAGTGGTGACAGTGGTTTTTGGCTTGGGTACATCTTCACCAGCCCTGATTACCCTTGTAGCATTTCTTGGAGCCTTAATAGCAGCCTTAACAGTTTACTCCCTTGGTTCTCTGGGACAAGGGGGCGCAACACCATTGAATTTGACTGTTGCTGGTGCTGCCCTCACCGCCTTGCTATCTTCAATTACTACAGGTGTACTGATTTTAAGCGATCGCACTCTTGAAGAAGTCCGCTTCTGGCTAGCAGGTTCTCTGGCTGGACGAGACTTCAATTTATTTGTAACTGTGTTGCCCTGGATGATAGTAGGATTATTAACAGCTTTGGCCTTGAGTAGACAAATCAACGTCCTCAGTTTAGGAGAATCGGTAGCGACAGGCTTAGGTCAGCAAACAGGTTGGATCAAGTTGGCAACAGCATCAAGCGTTGTAATATTGGCAGGGAGCGCTGTCGCACTAGCAGGGCCTATAGGCTTTGTCGGTCTGCTAATTCCCCATCTGGCGCGGGGAGTAATGGGTGTTGATTATCGTTGGGTATTGCCTTGTGCAGCTGTGTTTGGTGCAGGTTTACTAGTATGGGCAGATTTAGCAGCTCGTTGGTTAATTAGACCCCAAGAATTGCCTGTTGGCGTGATGACAGCCCTTTTGGGTGCGCCCTTTTTGTTGTATTTAGTGCGTTGGCGGGTGAAGAGAGGATGACAACAATTCCAAATTCCAGATTCCAAATTCCAAATTCAATACTTAGCAACCAGCCTGTAACTAGAGTATTGTTACTACTGCTATTACTCACGCTTGCAGTCTTGGGGATGAGTCTTAGTTTAGGAGATTATCCTGTGCCGCCAGTAGACATAGTGAAAGCTATTGTTGGTTTACCAACTCAAGACTCAGAATCCCCTTTTGTTGTTGTCACTTTGCGTTTACCGAGAGTGCTAATCTCTTGGTTGGTAGGAGTGGGCTTGGCAATTGCGGGTGCAATTTTACAAGGATTGACACGTAATCCTTTAGCTGACCCTGGTATTGTTGGAGTCAATGCAGGTGCAGCCTTAGCAGCTGTTACCTTAATTGTATTATTCCCGGCTGTACCGACTATGTATTTACCCTTTGCTGCCTTTGGTGGTGCTTTTGTTGCGGCGTGTTTGATCTACTTGCTAGCTGGGACAGGAGAAAAATCACCTCTGCGATTGGTTTTAGTGGGAGTAGCATTAGCAGCAATTATGGGAGCTTTTACGACTTTGATGCTAACTTTTGGTCAAATCAATGATGTTACTAGAGCATTGGTCTGGTTGGCGGGTAGTGTCGCTGGTAAAAGTTGGGAGCAAGTCTGGCAACTACTACCTTGGCTAGTTATCTTCGTTCCCTTGGCTTTACTGCTGGCACGGGAACTGGATACTCTGCAACTGGGTGATGCTGTAGCTAAAGGACTCGGTAGCCGGGTCACATGGCAAAGGAGCAAATTATTGTTAATAAGTGTAGCACTGGCTGGGTCAAGTGTGGCGATCGCCGGCACAATTGGCTTTGTTGGATTAATGGCTCCCCATTTAGCACGTAGACTTGTTGGGTCAATACATCAAAATTTATTGCCAGTTGCTGGTTTAATCGGGGGATTATTGGTAGCAGCAGCAGATTTTGTGGGTAGGACTTTATTTTCTCCGACAGAATTACCCTGTGGTTTGCTGACTGCTGCTTTAGGAACGCCCTATTTCATCTATTTAATGTATCAAAGACGACATCGATGAAAAATCAAATAGCGAGATTAGCAAGTCCCATTAGATGCAGTTAGATCGCTCTTTTCTCAGCTAGTTAGCTGGTGACAACTGCCTTTTGTCATGCTGCGAGCCAAAATACTCAGAGTAGGAGTAACTGCGAACCGACTGGGTATGCCATTCCGTAACAATTGCCTTGCGGGTGAGTGATGGATTAGGTGCAGGCATAGTTCCATGAATTATGTTTGGATCGAATAACACTACATCACCCTTATTAATCGAGAATGGAACCCTTGGTAGACCTTTTGTGAGAGAGGCTGTCTTCTGACAAACCACTTTCCAAATAGCTCGGTTTTCCAAAAATGCACTCTCTGAATCATTCGGTGACGGCGAGCGAAGCAGCTCAAAAATCTCTGGGTTGCTTTTCTAAACTTTGGCGTTCTTCAGAAGTCAGAGAGACAATGTATCGTTTTGCGGACATAGCTTATATATTACCGGAAATATATCTCCCTGTATCCGTCAAAATGTATTTGACAGACTACTAGTAAATTTAAAAAATACTTCAGGGAAGTAAAAGACCCTAGAGTGGAGAGGAGGAAACGGCATTTACTCTACTCTTGAGAACTTGCTAATCGAACGGCTTAAGACTCTGGTAGCCAAAAGGTAGTCGCTAGATGCAAACGGTGTTGAGTTGCATTTAAGGAAATAGGGGAAACCATGTGCCAAGAGCGATCGCAACGTACAATAGCAACTGAATATTGCGGCAAGGGTGGAACTTCTTTAACTACAGATGTAGTCTGATTATCTTTGAGAACTCGGAAATGCCCTCCCCAATCTATGTTCCATCCCTCATTGAAATAGAAAAGATGAGTTATATGTTTACGTGGGATATCTGTATGAGGACGGTTCCAGAACCCTAAATCATGTCGTGTTAAATAAATTGTTAGTGAATGGTTTTTCAAATCCAAATTAGTAAGATGCTCCATCGCCTCTCGATAATCAGGAGTGAGAAGTTGTTCAATCAATTTTTGCCAACTAAGACTCAGATCGCTGATATTTTGCAGACTTTTGTACTTACTTTCATCCAGAATGCAGCGTGCAAAAAACCTGTAGTCATTATATGTATATTCCGGGTATTCATCTGGCTCAAAGTCTCTAGCATGATATTCTTTATAGTTTGTAGTAGGAAAACTATTTGCTAGTTCAGATTGTACTGAAGTGTCAAGCAAGTTTTCAAATACAATCCATTTATAAGGAATTTCCTGCATAGTTGCATTACTAATTGCGCTCAAGTTCAACATAATCCCTCTTAAAAAACTTTCAAATAGTCTATTGCTGTTTAACTAAATATCGCTCCAAATCGTCTATCATCCGATTGGCTGCAAGGGGGCCATACTGAACCCAGTAAAACCCCACCTCATGAACTTTTTTCTGCTGGACGACTTTTAACTTCGACCACAACGGTTCTGCTTTCAGTTGCTCAAGCATTGGGTGTAAATCCCTTGTGCCCAGTGCGTCTTCTGATACTAGAAATAAAATATCCCCATCTAACTCACTCAGGAGTTCCTTTGATAAAGCATAGGCAGCAGGGCCACCCCCTAGACTCAGGGTTGCTTGACTATCTAAAGTTTGGGAGTAAGGACGTGCAACACCTGCATCTTTAAGAATAACTCCTGAAAAACTTGCCTTTGCCCACAGCCAAAGTGCATCAGTACGCAATTCGGCAACCGAGACTAAAGTTGTGTTCAGGCGATCGCCCATTTTTGCTTTAAACTGTGTCAAACGTGCATAATAATTATCCATTACCTGCTGGGCTGTTTTAGTTTTACCCAGAACACTGGCTGTGAAAGCAAAAGATTCTTTATCAATATTCTGATTAAGTTTTTAATTCTTGACTGTGCAACCACTAGACCCTCTCATCCTTCCATATTAAGGGTTTGCACCTTACAAGTGTGCCATTTTGACTTGACGATTTTCTCTTGGTGATGACCTAGTGAGTCAGCAAATGATCAAAAAGCGATGCCTAAATTGGGCTGCACTTATGCTAAATCACATTCCCAAATGTTAAAAATATTGGCGAAGTGTATGATATACTTACTAAAAATCAGTGGAATTGTCAAAAAATTAATATACCTGACAAAAAAAACGGCAAACACTAGAAAACCTTGCTATTACGCTGGCTAGTTCAGTTTGTCCATTGCAGCTTTTGGGAAAGCGCTGATGCATATTTACCCAAGTCTTTTGTCAGAGTTTCTTTACCAAGTGCAGCACTAAGTACCCAATATTATTGGTAATATATCATCGCAATATGATTTACATATTTATCCTAAAGGGCGATTGCTAACTTGAAGGAAACTTTTGGTATGTGATGACTCCACAGTTAAAAAAAGAAAGCCATCCGCCAGCAGAAGCTGCAAAGCGTCCACGCACGCCATTACAAACTTTCAGACCAATATATCCTTGCAATCAGAAAGCCCTATGGAGAACACAGTCCTTGAAACCCAACATCTGAGCCTCGCTTACGATGGCAAACCCATCATATCCGGTCTTAACCTGTTAATTCCCACAGGACAAATTACTGCTCTAGTTGGCCCGAATGGTTGCGGGAAATCTACTCTACTGCGAGGTTTAGCCAGACTACTCAAGCCCCATATTGGTAGTGTATATCTTAATGGTGCTGATATTTTTCGACAGTCAACAACCAAAGTTGCACAACAACTCGGTATTCTTCCTCAAGGGCCAGTTGCACCAGAAGGATTGACTGTGCGAGATTTGGTAGCACAAGGTCGTTATCCATATCAAAAAAGTTGGCTGCAATCTTGGACAACTGAAGATGAACGTCAAGTCCACAAAGCACTAGCAACTACAGACCTCAACGAATTAGCCCATAGAGCCGTAGATACCCTTTCTGGCGGGCAGAAGCAACGTGCTTGGATAGCCATGACTTTAGCGCAAGATACGCAGATTTTACTATTGGATGAACCGACAACTTTCTTAGATTTAGCTCATCAAGTGGAAGTGCTGGAGTTACTGTGGGATTTGAATCAACTTGAGGGGCGGACAATTGTCATGGTGTTGCATGACCTGAATCAGGCGTGTCGTTATGCTCATCAGCTAGTAGCTTTACGTGATGGCGCTGTTATGGCTTATGGAACTCCAGCAGATGTGATGACAGAAGAAATGGTGCAGGAGGTGTTTGGATTAGCTTGTCGAATTATACCAGATCCAGTAACAGGGACACCTTTGTGTTTACCTTTAGGAAAGAAATGATGACACGGGGTCTTGAGGTAGAGCATACAACAATATACCGATGGGTGCAGGAGTTTAAAAAACAGAACATCGGTCTTCAAGTGAAATTTGTTGCTCAAATTTTAACAGTAGCTGCATAACTAGTTTTAATTTATACAAGTTTTTGGAATTTGCAAGTTTTTGCAACACAACCTCTTGCACAGGCAATAGGCGATCGCTCTACATAAACTTTATATTCTTCACTTTGTCAATATGCCTAAGTTCTGCTTTTTTGTGCTGCTGACGCTCTTGGTAATTTCTGCTTGCAGTTCCTTTAGTCGTCAATTACCGACCCGTGATATAGCCGTCGTTCCCTCAAGCCAAACATCACCGCCCGTCCACGTACTCAAACACGCAATGGGTCAGACTCTAGTTCCCGTCCATCCTCAACGAGTCGTCGTCATAGATCCGTGGCTAGTGGAAATACCTCTAGCTCTGGGAGCCAATCTGGTAGGTGCGCCAGGTCTGGCTTCAACTCTCCAGGGGCTAGGGTTAGAGGATAAGCACCCCGGCATTGAAGAGATTGGCGCACTTCTGACGCCGCCGAACATGGAGAAGGTTATAACTCTCAAGCCAGACTTGATCTTGGGCACGACTCGGAACCGGGATACTTACAGTTTATGGTCTCAGATTGCACCCACCGTTCTGCTTAAGGTGCAAAGCAATGGAGACTGGAAACAACCCTTTATGCCAGCAGCAAAAGCTCTGGGGAAAACCGAGACAGCAAAACGTTTGATCGACGATTACAACATACGTTTAGCCGAATTCAAACAAAAGATGGGTTCCCGACTCAAAAAAACTTTAGTTTCCGTCGTGCGCCTCATCCCAGAGACGATTAACCCGTTAACCAAAGGTGCATTCTCTGGAGTGATCATAGAGGATGCTGGTCTAATCCGTCCTCCTTCGCAAAATCTGGATGCTAAAGCAACTCAAAAGAAAGCAGGCAACCCCGTTGGCTACAATATATCTTCAGAAGTCCTCACCCAGATAGATGGGGATATCCTATTTATAGTGCGCTACGGCTTCAAAGACCCTGCACAGTCAAAGATTGCTGTCCATAAACTCATGGCAGAACCTCTGTGGTCAAAGCTTAATGTTGTTAAGCAACGTAAAGTTTATGTAGTTGATGATTTTTATTGGCTCACTGGTAGTTATCTATCAGCTAATCGAGTTATTAATGACTTATTTACTTATATTTTGCACCCACTGGAAGAAAGCAGAAGTAAATGAATAAAGCCTGCAAAAGCGTAACATCATTATTTATCATAAATTAAAGGGTTTAAGACCCCTACCTTTATACGTAACATCAGTTTTAGTTGGGCGAAAAGTTCCCGAATGTAAATGTTTTTAATTTTGAATTTTGAATTTTTAATGGTGGTTAATTTTCAACTCGTCAGTTTCAAGTCCAGACGATAAAACGCAAACAGTATGTAATTATGTTCTGATTTATGCTTATTACCATACTGTTTTTATTTACCAACATAATTATTCATACCGCATTAAAATAAGCTACTTACAAAAATTGCCATAAATCAACTAGTGCAAAATATAAGATTAGCAACTAAAAACAAGTCGATTACCTCTATTAAATGATATTCAATCTAACTCTCAACAAGCAAACTCTGATTGAGCGCATTAGCCAACTTGCACGCGATAAGTTCGCCTCTCGCGCCGCTAGTTATGACCACAATGCTAGCTTCCCAAAAGAAGATTTTGAAGACCTTTTTCAAGCAGGTCTGAATGCGCCTGTTGTGCCAACGGAATACGGTGGTCTAGGGTTAGGACATGATAGCGATATCTTTACTCTGTGGATGATGACTAAGGAACTGGCAAAAGTGGATTTATCCCTAGCCCGTTGCTGGGAAGGACACGCAAATGCCCAAGTTTTACTAGCGGCTATGGCTAATGAGTCTCAGAAAAAGCGCTGGTTTGAGGGTATTGTCCAGCGTGGCGAGAAATGGGCGGCTTGGAGTGGAGAACCCCAATCTCAGATTCCAGGTCAAAAAGCCAGCCTTGGCACAAGTGTTCAAGTGGTAGATGAGGGATACATCATAGATGGTACAAAGGTATTCGCCACCAGTGCCCCAGAAGCACAGTGGGCAATTCTCTTGGTCAACACAGCAGGGACTGGGGGAGCGCGTCATAGCAATGGCTCACCGACATCAGTATTGTTACTAGCCTGCAACCTATGCGACCCCAGTATTAGCTTTGATGATAGTTGGTGGCAGCCAATTGGGATGAGGGGCACAGTGAGTTACTTAGTTCGCTTTCAAGGTACTTTCATCCCTAAAGAAAACTTGATTGGCTATCCAGGACAGTACATCCAACAGGAGTGGCAGACGCGGTTTACGCCTCTGTATGGCGCTGCTTTTCTCGGAGCTGCTGAAGGAGCCTATGATTATACTTTAGCATACATCAACAAACAGGAAAAAGGACACGACCCCTACGTACAACACCGAATTGCTAAGGCAGCAATTAATATAGATACTATGCATTTATGGCTGCGGCAGGTAGCCACTCTTTGGGAAACAGGCCAGGTCTTAGGGGCAAAACAAGCAGGCAATCGTGCCCGTTACATAACTGAACAACTGGCTTTGGAAACGGTGAACGACTGCATACACGCTTGTGGAGCTCGCTCCTTGATTAAACCAAGTCCTGTGGAGCGAATATTGCGAGATTTATCCTTTTACGTATTACACGATAATTGCGATCGCGTTTTGTCTTCAATTGGTCAGGAGATTCTGGGGCAATCGTTTGATCGTGCCTATTTCAACACCCACCCAACTCACCAAGAAGACCTTACGGAATAAAAATATTGTAGTATAAAATACCTCAAAAAGATTCAGGCAACTTGTGGTAAAAAAGATCGGTCGTGCGATTCTGTCGCTTGCCAAATAATTTCTCAAGCGACATCATGGTTGATTTTTTCATCCCAAGGAGCAGGTTTGCTGACTTGCTCCCACACAGGACTATACAAGGCTTTATACAATTCTCGTGCCAGTTCCACCAGCCCCATATAACCAGCGTAGGCATGATGGCGTTCATGGTTAACATCCAAAAAAGGAATTTGTGCTTTCAGTGCTGTATATTTATTACCACTCCCACTAATCAGCACATCAGCTTTTGTATCCTTCAGTACCTGTAGTAATACTTGCGGGGTTGCTTCGGGCAAAAGAATGCCATCTTGACCAAGATATTGTTTAATTTTGGCTTTCTCCTCTTCTGTAGTCTTTGCGTTAGTGGTAGCAATCACTTCCATTCCCAAATCTTTGGCGGCTAAAATAATCGACCAAATTTTTACACCACCAGTAGAAAGAATAATCTGCTTGCCTTTTAACTGGGGACGGTAAGGAGCTAGAGCAATATCTAGGGCTGCGTTTTCTTCTATTATTAACCATTCTGTCCGTTCTTGAAGATATTTATCCCCTAATATTACTGCAATATTTCGCAAGCAATGGTTTAAGTTTTCCACACCGAAGAAAGATTCTTCAATATAAGGAATTCCATAAAGTTCTTTCATTGTTTGCGCCATTGGTAGCACTACATTTGAGCAAATGACTACATTCAACTTGGCACGATGAGCATAGCAAACTTCTTTATAACGAGCATCACCCGTAATTTTGGAGAGAACGCGTATACCCAATCTCTTGAACAGTGGTAAAATATTCCACAAATCACCAGCAACGTTGTAATCACCAACAATATTGATATCGAAAGGGGTGGTAAATTCTGGTTCTGCCGTTCCGATTACATATTTCAATAAACTCTCATTGCCAATGCGATTACCCAAATTTTTACTACCAAGAAATCCAGGCGAATTTATATAGACAACCGGAATATCAATTTTCTGTGCAGCCATTTTACAGACACTATCGATATCATCACCAATCAAAGCAGTAATACAAGTAGCGTAGACAAAAATAGCCGCAGGATTATAGCCTTGAGCAACATCGAGAATAGCTTTGTACAGTTTCTTTTCACCACCAAAAACGACATTATTCTCACCAAAATTAGTAGTAAAAGCAGTTTGGTATAATTGAGAGCCTGATGAGAGGCTACCATGAGTTGCCCAAGGATTATGAGTACAAGCAACAGCACCATGTACTAAATGAACAACATCAGTAATAGCTCCGACAGAAACCATCGCTCCATCTAAAGGACAATTTCCTTGGTTTGCACCAGGTTGTGGTGGTTTTGTGCAAGTTAGTTTTTTCTTGTCACCCAATTTTTTTTGATTATGTTTGCAAGCTGTTTCGTCAAGTGGTTCGTTGATTGTTACTTGAGTATTTTTCATGGCTTTCCTCGTACTGAAGATTAATACAAAAGAGTCAAAATTTAGGAGTTAGAAGGCGCAGTATCGCTTGCCAAATTATTTTTTAGCTCTATTTATTAGCATAAAATATTCTCTAGGTAAGCAATAGCCAAAATCTTTAATCTGAGTAGCGCGTATTTCAATAAGTACAGTTTTGGCTATTAATAGTACGAACGCAAAGATGAATAAAAATCGTTCTTTGGTTCTATACCGACACTAATTTTGTAAATGGGCATTTAATTTGTCAAACGATACAAGAAAAATTCTTCGATACTTTGTATTCTTAGAATAAGAAATCTTTGATTTTCTTGACTTAAAAAGTCTAACAAAATCTGTAATTAATAATAGTAAAAATAATAACAATAGTGTAAATATATATTGCTATATCAAGCATAAACGCAGTTATATATAGACAGGTTTGTATAGATAAAAATCATAATTACTCTAATATAAATAAAATCCCCACTAATGGGAATAGACAGACTATTCTAACTGTATGTGAGGATATTAATAATTTAAATTATATATTGATTATGGATGTTTTATTTATAAAAATCGGCGATAATTGCTCAACTGAAAACAACAGAAAAAGTGGAGCTATTGGTTTATTAGACTCTCTAGCTAATGACTAATTGTAACCACAAATTCTGTTTGTAAAGTTCTTCTGCCTTATAATGCTCCCTCGCTGAATAATTATCTACACAAGTAATGCCACTAGTTAATTCTTTAATTCCTTTATGGATAGTTTTTCTATCCCACCTCAATTCTTTTTGAGCCAGCAGTTGTCCTGCGTAACCTAATCCCATTACAGTTTGCACTTGAAAACGCCGTCTTGCTGTACCAATAAATTGAGTTGCTGTTTCTTTAAGCAGACTTTTCAGTGAGTCAGTTAATTCAATTGATACTCTTAGATACCCAAAAACTCAAACTATAGAGAATTGAACTTACTACAAAAAGGGGAGTCAGGGCTGCGATCGCAGCCCTGACTCCTTACCCTCTACAATGATTATTATTCCTCTTAGTCCGGCCGATAGTAAAACTCCCGACACAGAAAATTGGGTTGGCTGCCATCCTTGAACTTGTGAAACGCAGCAATAACCCACAAATCTTTGTTCATGTTCGCTGCCAACAAGGATTCCACTGAATCGCGATCGTATCTTGCACAGAAAGCCTTCTCATTGATATTATCTACAAACGGTGTCACCTCAGTCTCACCCCAATCTTTGAGGGACTCGGCACCATAAGCGTGCATAATAATTTGCTCATTATGCTTGGTTAGGGTAAATTTCTCGATCCATGTAGTCTTGGTGTTGGAGTTTATCCAGGTTCCTAAATAAGGCGTGAAATCAATCACGGTGTCCTTGGGCTGGTTTCCGTAAATTTCGTTTCGTTCCATCTTAAAATGTTCCTCTTCTTACTAGCGATGAAAAAACTCGCGGGCAAAATGATCAGTTCGACCACTACCATCTACGTAGCGGGTATAGGACTGAATCACCAAGATTCCCAATTTTTGGTTTGCCACCAGATGTGTCTCAATCCCGTCTAGCTTGTAAAAAGCGTGGAATCCTCCTGCTATAAGTGAGTTTCCTACAGCGTAAGGCACTGCCTCAACCTCACCCCAGTCAATTGGATCGGGTTCGTTGGCTCCATAACCCTGAAACACAAGGCGATCGTTTTGTTCACTCAGAACCACCCGCACCAAATAATTAGTATCCGATTTAGTATTGACCCAATTACCTACTAAAGGTGATAGTTCTATTGGCTCCTTGATACTAGGGCGTTGGTCAGCCTGCATATAGTGTGCGTATTGAGTTGTTTGTGTCATTAGCTAACTCTCTAACGAATAAATTGCACCATTCTAATAATAAATATAAACTACTTATTAACGTACATATAACTAAGATAATATTTTATTAATAAATTAATTTTATAGTCACTCTAAAAATAGCAAATTGTAGATAAAATTTATTTTTTTAGTAGAAAATTTCATAAGTTCGTAGCTGTATTTTCTCAATATTATCCTTGCCTTAATCACTTGACTAAGAGCTATTCTATAATTGTGACGACGCAGATGATTTAAGTCGTTAGATAAAATTAATTACATAAATTTTTCCAAATTATCAAAGAATTTTTTCAACAAATGCGATAAAAGTTTCCCAACTAGAGTAAGCATCTTATCAATCCATTTATATTTAATAAACCGCCACAAAATCTCAATCAAATTCAACTCTGGGGAATAGCAGGGCAGTTCAAAGATGGTAATACCACTAAAGTTCTTGACTGAGCTGATGCCGATTCAATTCCAGAAACTCAGCGTTCCACTCTAGAGGTATGTCAAGGAACTTATTTCCGATTGTGATGCAACTGTCTAGAAATGGTGTTTCTACTCCAGCTAGACGAGCTAAAACTTGTAGGGGAAAACAGCCATAAGGCAGATCCTCAACCAAATAGCGGTGATGAGGGTTACACAAGGTCGTATTGGAGTAGGCTCCAACCTGCTGGATATGTTCATAAAGGGATGATCCGGTGGTTCCGTATGCGATTTGATAGTGGCTTTTGATATCAATTAAGTTGAGGACTCCCAGTGCTTCACCCACTGCTATGCGATCGCTATCCAGGTGGTCAATGAGTCCAACAGTACGGGAACCAAAATTATGATAGAGGTTGTAATCCTCACCAGATTCCCATCTAGCTAATGAAACCAGAAGCAGAGGAAGGTGAATAATGTCATTAACTTTATTCAGATTAATTTCTAAAACCGAAGCAGCAGCACATAAATTACTAAATACAGCTTGGTAAGCGCTCACAATCCGATTTGTCATGATTCGGTTCTGAGCCGCCACAAAGAATTTGTTGGTAAGTGTGCTAATCCTGATTTGATCCTCCATATTACCGCGACTGACGAACGGAATATTGTTGACATCAGCCACAGCAGGCAACAGTTCTTTAGCTATTCCTAGTCTCTGGAGTACCTTACAAAAAACCCGACCTGCAAAGCGGCTAGCACAGAAAACCAGAACGTTCATTTGAGGATTGACATATTCAGCTAGAATCCTGGCGTAGGGTTCGATGTCTTGACCGCGACAACAGATCACCACGTTGAGTGGTAGTTTCCCACCATTTAGTGCCGCCAACTCATAAATGTTATTGGAACAAGCTGCAACTAGATAACTTCCGGGAGAAACTAATCCAATTGAGTGAATGGTTCTTGTCTGGGCAACAATGGAAGAACGGCGAGAGAAAAGGTAAACAGTATGTTCTTGATTACTCAAATAGGCAGCTGTTGCTAAACCAATGTGTCCTTTACCTACAACTAAGTACTTAGTCTGTACCATGTGCCAATTAGTTGATCCGAAAACCATAAACAAGGATATCTTAAATTCACCATTCGCATAAGAATTTTGTCTGAGCATTGTTGAATCCAAGTGTGAATTATGCACATCTGATGGTTAACATATGGACACAGGTACGTTGCACGTAAATATTTAAGCTTAAAATCGTTCATCTTTGTTACAAAATCAGGAAAAATTCTGTAGCTATAAATACACTTTTCATAAAAAAATCCCAGGGGAAACTTTTTATTAGTTTAGCAATTATTTTGGACATGTGTATGATATGCTTGCTACAAAGGAATAAAAAACAGTAATAAACTAACAAAAAGTCTAGAAATTACTTGACTTCCTGCAAAAACAAAAATCTGGCGAGTATTTTGACAATATGTATGCAAAATTACAAAAGCATTAACAGAACTTTCAGCAGAAAAGGCACACGCTATAGCAATCCGATTTGATTCGGTGAATCACTCATAGAGATAGGGAACGGGGAAGAAAGAATAAAGGTGTACTGAGTTTTTTCAAAAATAAAATACAACAAATACAAATAGAAGACCTTGCTATTACTTAGGCAGTCAATCATGAAAAATTTCACAGTCAGTCATGAAAATCGACTTTCCCCTACACATGCCAGTTGCTACAAGTCGGGAAACCGCATCGCCCTTGGCGTCTCCCCTTCTCCCAAAGGGAGAGGCTAGCGCCAAGGGAGAAGGGCGCACTGGCCTTTTTCAAGTCAGATTAAATGTGTCCGCTACGGCTTTTTCTAACGGAGAGATACAGCCTCATGAAACTGGATGTGAATATTTACAATAACCTGAAGGCAATTAGGAATCGTCTGGGCATGAGTCAGCAAGAATTAGCTAATATAGCTGGCGTAACCCGTCAGAGTATTGGTGCTGTGGAAGCCGGACAATGTGCGCCTTCTGTTACTATTTCCTTGCGTTTAGCTAAGGCACTTGGTTGCCAAGTTGAGGACTTATTCTGGCTAACAGAGGAGGAGTTGCCCCAAATTGAGGCGATTCTTGCCGGTTCGATCCCTAACCTACAGCGATCGCAAGTTAGTCTAGCGCGGATTGGGGATCGATGGATAGCTTATCCTTTATTAGGCAGAGATGCTTTTCGCATTGAAATGATTCCATCTGATGGTGAAGTAGTTGCAGTGAGCCATCCCATTGTAGGGAGTGGCGTTAGCGCAAGCGGTAGCGGCGTAGGAGCATCACCTGTAGGGGTGGACGGGTTCCCCAGTATAAGCAAACTGCCGTTAGCTTCAACGGTAGCAAGAAACGAGCCTCACCCTCCGGGTGAAGCACAGAGCCAGATAGGTACAAATAAAGTTCTGGTTAGACTTCTAGATGATATAGACAAATTGCACAATACAGTTGTGATTGCTGGTTGTACACCTGTGCTTTCCCTGTTAGCAAAAGCAACTGAACGCTGGCATCCGCAATTGCGAGTTCATTATCGTTTCGCCCATAGCAAGGCTGCATTGCGTAGTTTATGCCGAAGTGAAGTTCACATTGCAGGGATGCACTTATATGATCCTCAAACTGGGGAACATAACATTCCCTTTGTGCGAGAAGCCTTAACAGATAAGAGTGCTGTCTTGATTACTCTTGGGCTTTGGGAAGAGGGATTGTTAGTTCCACCAGGAAATCCAATGGGAGTTAAAACAGTTTCCGACTTAGTAGAATTTGGAGCAACTGTTGTCACTCATGAACTGGGTTCTGGCAATCGGATGCTTTTAGAACGGAAACTCCAAGAAGAAGGAGTGCCATTGGAGGCTGTGAAAAGATTTGACCATATCGTTCACAACCATGAAGATGTTGCCTTATCTATAGTCTCAGGAGTTGCCAATGCAGGTATCAGTACGGCATCTATAGCTGCTACTTTTGGTTTGGGATTTATTCCCCTTCATAGTGCGCGATACGACTTGGTGATTCTCAAAGAATACTTGGAAGAAGCACCAGTACAGGAGTTTCTCAATATCTTGGGACATCAGCTAGTGCGATCGCAATTAGAGATTCTCGGCGGTTATGACATCAGCAAGACTGGGGAAGTTGTAGCAAATATTTAGAGTCATGAATCATTACTTCATTATGAACAACAATGTCATTCAGATTAACCATACGATCTTGCAAGATGGCGAAAATGCCGCAGGTATAGCTTTCAACGTTGAGGAAAAAATTGCGATCGCTCTTAGGGTTGCCGTAGGCATCGCTCCTGTGCTGTCTTAATGTGCTTTTGTGTAACAACTTATTTCTCTGTCAATGCGTAAATCATATATTTCTAGAGGTTCTATGATTCGGAGAATTTTCATTGCATTTTTGGCATGTTGCTTGGCGATTCTGAGTGCTGAAGCTAGTGATATGCTGGTCAAGCAAAAGCCAGCTATTGCACAGTCAGCAACGAATAAAAATGTGATTGTGGCGATGACAACCAGCATTGAGGACAGTGGACTACTAGATGATTTAGTTCCGGCGATTGAAAAGAAAACAGGATATACGCTGAAAAAGGTTGCAGTCGGCACTGGACAGGCTTTGGTTCTGGCTGAAAAAGGTGAGGTTGACGCGCTATTCGTCAATTCACCTAAAGCCGAACGCAAAGTTTTGTCAGGTGGTGCGGTGATTAATCGCCACTTGGTAATGCACAATGACTTTGTGATTGTCGGCCCAGATGCGGACAAGGCAAAGATCCGAGGGAAAAAGAATGCTGTGGAAGCGTTCAGTCTCATTGCCAAAAATCAAGCATTGTTTATATCGCGGGGAGATGACTCAGGTACTAACAAATTAGAAAAAGATTTATGGAAACAGGCAAATATCACACCATCTGGCAGTTGGTATCAGCAAACAGGTTCAGGGATGGGGCAAACTTTGCAAATTGCTAATCAAAAACTGGGATATACCTTAGCAGATCGAGCAACCTATATATTTCAGAAGAGAAACCTGTCTTTGCCAATACTGGTGCAAGGAGACAAGAAACTATTAAATCTCTACCATGTCATGGAAGTAAATTCTCAGAAATTCCCCAGGGTCAATAGTGCAGGAGCTAAAGCGTTTATTAATTATGTCTTATCTCCTGAAGGACAGACAATAATTGCAGTCCACGGTAAAAAAGAATTCAAACAACCGCTATTTTATGTTGATGCCGGTAAAACAGAGAAAGATTACGGCTTTTAGAGAAACTTGACCATCAGATCATTAAGGATTACTTTACTGCATATTTAAGTATTCTTTCCCAATTTTTTAAGAGATTTGTATTTGTGAATACAATCATCGAAGGGGCTGTGAAAGCTGTTGAACTATTAACCAGTGGCGATAGTGATGTTTTCCAAGTCATGACAATGACATTGTTCGTATCTGGAACAGCTACAGCCATTAGCGTTTTAGTAGGACTACCATTAGGACTGTGGCTAGCATTAGTAGATTTCGTCGGCAAGCAGACTCTGACTAGTTTGATTAACTTCGGTATGGGATTACCACCAGTTGTAGTCGGTTTATTCGTCAGTCTGTTTTTGTGGCGATCTGGCCCGTTAGGAAATCTTGATTTGATGTACACGCCCACAGCGATGATCATAGCCGAAGCCATCATTGCTTTTCCAATTGTAGCCGGCTTCAGTTTTGCGGCAATTATCAGTATTAATCCAAAACTACGCTGGCGACTGTTATCAATGGGGGCGACACAGTGGCAAGTTAACTGGTTGCTAATTAAGGAAGCACGGTTAGGGTTAATGGCTGCAATCATGGCTGGTTTTGGTCGCGTCATCTCGGAAGTTGGTGCATCCATGATGGTGGGCGGCAATATCAAGGGGCAGACAAGAGTCCTGACTACAGCGATCGTTTTGGAAGTCGGGAAAGGAAATTACGATGTTGCTATGGCGATCGCATACATTCTTCTGATCATCACATACACCGTTATCGTGTTGCTGACTATCTTACAGCATGACAAGAAAATTCTATGAGTACTAACAAATATGTCCTGAATATGCGACAGGTGAGCGTCGATAGCAAAACACGTAAAAATATCCTGTCAATTGAAAATTTTACAGTCCGTCCAGGAGAATTGGTTGCTGTGCTTGGCCCCAATGGCGCTGGTAAAAGCACTTTGTTAAGAACAATCAATCTCTTGCAACCTTACCGTGGTGAGATGCAATTATTTGGAGAGGATGTCAGCAATACCAATAAAACATTGTTGCGCCGTCGTTCGGCTTTGGTATTTCAAGAAACCTTATTACTGGATGACACTGTTTTTAATAATGTTGCCAAGGTATTAAAGTTTCGCGGAACACCAACACACAAGATTAAGCAAACGGTACATACCGCACTTGCAACTTTTGGCTGTGAACACCTGGCAAATCAGTCAGCTCGTTCTCTGTCTGGTGGTGAAGCCAAACGAGTTTGTATTGCTTGCGGTTTAGTTGCTGATTCCGAATTGCTGCTTTTAGATGAGCCTTCTGCCTCTTTAGATGTGGGAATACGTCCCCAGATGATTGAGAAAATTAGACAATGGGCGCAAGCTAGGGGATCAGCAGTCATATTAGTCAGTCATAATTTTACAGATATACTGCATTTTGCTGATCGAGCGATCGCTTTATTTGACGGTTGTATTGTACAGGATGATAACTTGGAAAGCATCATCCGCCGACCAACTAACGAGCAGCTTGCCAGATTGGTAGGGATAGATAATATTATTCCGTGCCATGTAGAACGGAGTAGCCGTGGAAGTTTTATCAAACTTGCAAACGGCATAGAGTTTTTATACCCTGGAGAAATCACAAAGCCAATTACTGCATGTTGTTTATCTGGCGATACTTTCAATCTTTACGATGCAAGTTGTTCAATGCGACACAAACTGTGTTCGGTAATTATTGAAGGGCTAGTAGAACGGGTTTTAAATGGTATTGGGATTTGTAGTATTTGGGTTAAGGTGGGAGAACAAACTTTAATCGCCAGAGTGCCTCGGAATAATATATTCGGCAATGTATATCCCCATGAAATAATTAAGCTAGCATTCAATCCTAAAGATGCACATTTTGTTTAGAAAAAATGGCATTGCTAAATTATGCTACTGTTGCGGTAGGAATTAATTGTGATAACAGATTTATTGTTGTACTGCATTAACAACCATGTTCAACTTTCTACTTAATTGAATCTCAGGCACTAGACACTGACGTGCCACCAAGGAACTAAATCTAGGCGAAACCAAAACTCACGAGATGTTACAGAGCCATCCGCAGAAATAATCAATCCATGAACGCACAATTCACTCAAATCAGCATCATAGTCTCGAACAGATAGCCGTTGAGCCTGAAGCCATGAACGCTCCAATGCTCCAAACTCAATAATTTGATTATGCTCCAATCCGTAGAACTGAGCGCAAAAACGCCAGGCTATTTCTTGCAACCTTATTTCAGCTGTCTGCAAGGAAAGCAGAAAACGCTCAGTTAAGGAGGTTGCCTCGTCGATAAGGGTAGCTAGTTCAGCTTGTAAGGAGGTTCGGTAGCTCTTAGAATAATTGCTTCTAACTCCAATAGTAGCGCAGGGTTTTCCCAGTAAGAAATTGGCTGCATCGCAATACGAACGTCTTCATCGCTATATTTGTCAAGCCACGCCCACAAAAAAGCCTTGTGTCCACCACTGAAGGGACCCCGCAAACTCTTAGTTTTACCAATGTAAAGCAACCCATCAGTTTTGTGTCTGATTGCATAGATACCAGGACGAGCAGGTATGTTGGCAAATTCGCGGCTCAAAGGCTGGCATTGCTCAAAGGGTGTGAAGGCGATCGCATCCAGGATTCTCTGAGCTTGGATTTGCAATTCAGAGTCGTTTGTCGCCATGAAAGTAAGAAAAACGAAGTAGCAGGTAGGGCGATCGCTCACTTAAAGATGGGTAGCTTTATTGCATGATAAATAATAATTTATTTTGTAAAAGTAGCAAAATACTCTAAAATTTCATGCATAGCAGTATTTATTTTACTAAAATCATCATCCCGTGTAAGCATTTCTTCGGGTTTCTAAATATATTTACCTGTAACTAATTCCGAGGCGCAATTTTCAATAATTTGCCGAACGCTGTCTTGAGTTGATTCTAGGTGAAATTGCAAACCTAATACTCTATCTCCATAAATGAAAGCTTGATTTTTACATACTTCACTAGAGGCTAGTTGTACAGCACCCGGTGGTAATTCAAAAGTATCACTATGCCAATGAAACATAGGCAAAGACGCAGGGAATGAAGCAAAAATAGCAGATTTTTGTGCTTCTATTGTCACTTGAATCGGATATCAACCTATTTATTTTTCCTAACCTTTGTAAACCTTGGAACCTAAAATATCAGCGATTACCTGCGAACCAAGACAAATACCAATAACTATTTTATTCTTCTTGATTGCTTCTTCAATAAAATATTTTTCCCAAGTCAACCAAGGATACTTATCATCCTCGTAAATATTCATCGAACCACCCATTACTATCACCCAATCTAGGTGATAGTAATGGGTGGTAAACTGTCACCGTTATAAAACTTAGTTGCGGAGAGAATATGATCTTTCTTTATCAACCAGTGTTCAATACTAGCAAGTCCTTCAAATGGCACATGTTGTAAGTAATGAATTCTCATCCCTGACTGCTCCGAACTTAGTTGCAGTGTGATTTTTTACATTAAATCATATAATAGACTTCATGTAACGCCGGATTTTGATGCAGTCTGGATTAGGATTGCCGCCACCTTTTTCGCTTGTGAAGCGGTTGACCAACTTCCTTCCATCATGGCAACCACGATCGCACCTTGCACTAAAAGAAGCAGTTGTCGGGCTAACTGTTCCGGTGATGAAACTTCTGCGGCTTGAGCTAGGTTCTTGATGTAGTGGTAGATCGATTGTTGATGCTCTAATGCCACTCTATGTCCAGGGTGGTCAGCATTGGCTAGTTCTACTGAAGCATTAATGAATGCACAACCTCGAAAATCTGGGCCCTCAAACCATTCCCGTAACGCATCAAATATTGCCAATAGTTGTTGAGATGGGTTAGAAGCTCGTTGCTCAATCGTGGTTTTGAGCCATTCACACCATTGTTCATCCTGTTGTCGCAGCCACGCTTCAATTAATGCATCTTTTGACTTGAAATGATTATAGAGCGACATTTTAGCAACACCAGATTCCGCAACGATTCTGTCAATACCGACGTTGCGAATTCCCTCTCGATAAAACAAGCCTGATGCTGTATTTAGGATGCGATCGCGAACAGATTTACGGGTTGTTTTTGGTTTAGTCATTTAGATCACATCCTTGAATAATGTATATTTTTTAAATGCTTCATCAATAAAACTGACAAAGATTTTCCCAAATTCACGATTGTTTAAACTTAATGCTTTACTAGCTTTTTGAAGTTAGGCTGTAAACGTGTCAAACATCTCATATTTTTTTAGGCTTTTACGTTTCCAAAATATAGCATTCCTATTTAATCAGGACTTACGCAAGATGTGACCAAAAATCTTATTCTTGCGTAGCGGTAATTCATGGATTACCGCTACTTCCGTTATGTTTTACGTAAGTCCTGTTAATCTATAAAAATCTCAAGGATCAGATACCCGACTTCTCCAAGAAGTCGGGTATCTTGTTGTTCACTAACAATAATTGGAAATTGGAAAACACCCTTAACCATTTTTTGATTCCTTTTAAAGATCAGGGTATTTCATCCACATATATATTGAGTTGAGTTTGTTTTATCCAGTTGCTTAAATCGCAAACGCTGTTATCGATTGCTTGTTATATTCTTTCATTCGCCAAAACTTCGATTCTTTCTAACGACTTAATTAAAAACTATCTGTAAAGAATAAAGGGTTTATCCCAGAAGTGATTGATGAACTGCAAGCAGACCAAAGTCCCCCCGAACTCTGGAACTGCTACCGATCAACTACTTCCACAATCCTCCAGAAACTTGTGGAGCAAGACCATCAGTTCATCAAACAATTGGTTAACTTATGGGATTTGGCTTCTTCACTAGAGCGCAAGTGCTTGGAGATCCTTTGTGCTTTAGCGATTTAGATTCCCTATAAATCAAGAATATCATACAACTGGCCAATTTACTTGCGCTAG
>NZ_JABXKJ010000183.1 GCF_017115085.1 Nostoc sp. NMS7
TCCTTTTACTTGACGAAATGCTGCTTCAACTCCCCAGAAACAGCCTGCTCCAAATGTCGCTTTTTGTAAATTAGCGTTTTGCATATCTTTGACAACTATTTTGTGATAATTCTAAATAAAAATCATCAAATCAGATAGATACTTGAGAAGGAAATATTTTCTCAAAGCTGCCTGATTTATTTTAATTATTAGAATTACAGATTATCCTGATACGAGTATGGTATAAAACTGAATATTATCTAAGAATTGGAAAAAATAGTGAAATCTAAAATTAATATACTGCTACCGCAGGGCAGAATTAAAAATGAATGCAGCATAAGCGTTTCATGGTTACTGAGCTTGCCGTGAAGCCTGCGGCATAGCTACGCTTAAGGCGTAGCCTCTCCAAGAGTTGTATTTTTATGTACCTTTCTAGAGAAATACTGTTGCAGTGAATTTACTGAAATGAGAAAAGTAGACCCTTGGATTTGCATTACTGGGATAATTGCTTTAGCTTCTGAGGGATAATTATCATCTACTATTCATGTTGTTTTTATACACGTTAAGCCATCAGTTCAATAAGGTGATTACCTACACCGACCGTAGGTCAAGGCTTTACGCCTACCCCCAGCAAATATTCCAAAGTTAATGCAAAGAGAAGGTAGAAGCTTTGAGTAAAAATACTTCGACGAGTGCGTAGATACCAATCATTACTCACGAAATAGGAGTGTGGGTAATACGGTTCGCTTCCCGGGGAAGGGGAAGCGATTATGGAAAAACCTGTGAGCAATTGAGTTTTTTAATCAACAATTTTACAAAACTTTTTATTTACTGATATAAAAATATATGATATTGGTATTATGGTATTACACTAATACACTGTTTGAAGTTACCTGTCAGATTTAGTCTGGTGTTTACTCGGCTTTCTTTTGTTTTATGGAAATATATGATGTTGTAATTGTTGGTGCTGGACCCATTGGATTAGCAACTGCTATTGGCTTACGCAAGCGTGGTATTGAAAACGTTCAAGTCATCGCTCAAACTCGCACCTTTCGTCAGGTTGGTCATGGGTTGGATCTTCTCCCCAATAGATTAAAAGCTCTCAAATGTTTAGATTCTAACGCTTACTCAGAGGACAATAAAACTAGCGTTAGGTTCTTTAATCCCCAACAATTTCATGATGATCAAACTGTCAAAACGACTCAGGAACAAAAACCTGCAAAGAGCTAGTATAAGAGATCGGCTTGAATACACATAGTCAAATTCCTGTCAACGTGTAAGTCAAATAAGTTCTTTGTTAATGACCAATAAGCTCCCTAGAAATATTACGGCTATGGGACTAATAGTGCTGCTTAACGGTGTTACTTCAAAACCATTAAAAGCACAAGTTCCAGCCCGTTCTCCAACAATTCCTCAAGTTATCCCCAGAGATATCCAACCGCCTTCGACTACCCCACAAGCAACACCACAACCACAGCAAGTCCCCCCACCAGAACTGTTTCCACCCTCTAACTCCACTCCTAATCCTGAAGAACAGTTTCCTGAGACAATTAGAGAAAGTTTCATTATTAAAAGATTTGAAGTTGTTGGTAGTACTGTATTCAGTCAAGAAGAGTTAGCTAAAGTTATTAAAGAATTCACTAATCACCCGATCACACTCAATGAACTATATCTGGCTCGAAAGAAAATTACTGACCTCTACACCAGCAAAGGCTACATTAGGTGTGGTGCTTATATTCCACCTCAAAAAATCCAGTCAGGTATCGCCAAAATTCAGGTAGTTGAAACTAAACTCAGCGATATAGAGATTCTAGGTACACAACACCTAAACAAGAGTTATATTCGTAGTCGCATCGCATCAGGAAATAATGGGCCTCTCAATCAACAGATTTTGCTGAGGTCATTACAACTATTGAAGCTGAATCCTTTGATTAAAAACTTATCTGCTAGTTTGCAAGCTGGGAATCTTCCTAATGAAACTAAGCTGGTCGTAGAGGTTGTAGAGGCGAAAACTTTTAGCACCCAAATAATTCTAGACAATGCGCGATCGCCTAGTGTTGGTAGTTTCCAACGCCGATTACAAGTCAATGTTGCTAACTTGTCAGGACTGGGAGATGGTTTAAGCGTCGGTTACAGCAATACTGATGCTAGTAACTTCAAATACATTGGTTATACATTACCCCTTAATCCCCAAAACGGAACACTCTCTTTTAACTATGGAACTGCCGAGAGCAGTGTTATTGAACGTCCTTTCAACACCTTAAATATTAAATCGGCTTCCTGTTACTATGAACTTACATTTCGTCAACCAATAGTCCAATCCCCTACGGAAGAATTTACTTTGGGTTTAACTGCCTCTCGACGAGAAAGCGAAGCTAATTATGATCCGCTAGGAGAACGAGTTCCTTTTCCTCAACTGGGATCTGATGACCAAGGACGCACTCTTATATCAGCATTGCGATTTTTTCAAGAATGGACTGCCCGTGACAGCACTCAAGTCCTAGAAGTGCGATCGCAATTTAACTTGGGGCTAGGTGCATTTAACGCTACAGTTAATCAAGATGCTCCTGATAGCCGCTTTTTCTCCTGGCTCTTACAAGCACAATGGGTGAAGTTGTTGGCTCCTGATACTCTATTGTTACTTCGTTTCAATACTCAATTAGCAACTAGAGGGCTTGTGCCTCTGGAGCAGTTTGGTGTGGGTGGAATTGAAAGTGTACGTGGCTATCGTCAAGATTTACTATTGGCTGATAATGGCGCTTTTGCTTCAGCCGAGGTGCAAGTCCCAGTACTGAACGTACCCAATATAAATGGCATATTGCAACTTATTCCATTTTCTGATTTTGGTGTTGCCTGGAACAATTCTTCTGCAAACAAACTAGACTATAATACCCTCGCTTCTGTTGGTCTGGGGTTACGATGGTCACAAGGCGGGAACTTCACCGCTCGTTTTGACTGGGGTATTCCTTTAGTAGGAGTTGACCAGCCAGAAAGAACGTGGCAGGAAAATGGGTTATACTTTTATGTGCAGTACAATCCTTTTTGATTTTCATCTGCTAGCTATATTTTTCCTATCTTAGTTAGATTAAATAAGTATTTTTGATTGTTTGAATAAGAATTGATTTAATTTCAGAAATTCATAAAAACCTTAGTTAAAGTTCGTGATAAATCTGTATATTAAATTTTATAAATAATTTTTATACCCAGAATTTTAATTAGTTCAATACTGATACACTAGCTCAAGTATCCCATCCAATTGCTAGAATGAATCTACTTAAGTAAAACAATATTGAACAGTGAGTATTTACTAAATATCAAAAACTCAGCCTTTGTATTGATTGCTAACCTTAAAGTATTAACTGTTGAGTATGACAAATCATTTCTCTACTTACAAACCCCCTTACACTTTACATGAAAAGCTGAATAGGTTTGGTGAAATCCTAAATGCTAGCGCTACTGTAGCCTCGCATTTGATGCTGCAAACTCGAACGAAATTTGCTGCTTCTGTGGAAATAACTGATCGCTGCAATGCTGGATGTCATTATTGTTATGTTTATCCTTCTGAATGGAGCCAGAAGCAACGAATACAAGGGTATATGCAATTATCACCAGAGGAGCATCGCATCAAAGAGAGACAAGTTTTTGAGACGTTAGAACAGCTTAAGAAACAAGGCTTTGTTCACATTACCCTTGTTGGTGGAGAAACAGCATTAGCACCAAAAGCAATACAGCGAGCTGCTGAATTATTTCCTGTGGTTTGGGTTGTGACAAATGGTACCGCTAAAGTTCAAAATCTTCCTCGATCGGCAGTAGTATTTGTGAGTATTGATGGACTTCCAGATTACCATAATCGCTCAAGAGATCCTCTAGGTTTTTTTGCTAAGAACCATTATGGTGGTATAAATGGGATGGCTGCGGTAATTGTCCGAAATATTAATGAATCAGAGCGAGGAGCTTATGTACATATAACGTTAACACGGCAATCAATGCAAGACTTTCCTGATGCTGTTGACTGGCTTATTAGAGATGTTAAAAAGCTCCGAGGTATTATTGTTTCTGGTGTTGCCACAAAATCCAAAGCTGATCCCGTTACCTTGCAGCTTCAGGATAGACAAATACTTAAGCAAATGATTGCAGCTTGTGCAGATAAGTATGGATGGGAACTATTTCCGTTTAATCAACCTCAAGTCAACGAGTTTTTATTTGACGAGAAACATACCATTAATAACCCATCTTCTTGTTCTGTAGCAAAACGGGTTGAAAGTTTAAATTTTGAAGGTAAGAGTGTGGGGAAATGTGTTTTGCGGGATGAAACACTTTGTGAAACTTGTGTGTGTAACATTACTGGATTAGCACGAGGAATCGATAGTTTTGATATACCGACTATTTTAGGAGTTCTCTCGGCTTCTTTTGGATGAATTACTGATTACCCCCTCCACTAGTCTTATGTTAAGAAAACTGATTTTTTACTCCCTTTGGAGAATTGGTGGAATAGCTCTAAACTGTCTAATTACCAGCAGCGCTGCCTTAGCACAAATTGTTCCAGATGCTACATTAGGATCTGAAAGTTCTGTTGTTACACGCAGTGCTGGTAGTGTTGATACAATTTCTGGTGGAGCAACGCGGGGAGCAAATTTGTTCCACAGCTTTCAAAAATTTTCTATTTTTACCGGACATACGGCTTACTTCAATAACAGCTTCAGCATTCAAAATATAATTACTCGCGTTACAGGTGGAGCCGTTTCTAATATTGACGGCTTAATTAAAGCCAATGGTACAGCTAACTTATTTCTGATTAATCCCAACGGCTTTGTTTTTGGTTCTAATGCCAAAATTAATATTGGTAGCTCATTTTTGGCAACTACAGCTAATAGCATTAAGTTTGGTGATGGCACTTTCTTTAGTGCTACTGCTCCACAATATCCGCCTTTGCTGACAATAAATATACCCATTGAACTGGAGTTCGGGAATAATCCGGGGACAATACAAATACAAGGCGCAGGACATAGCTTAGTAAATCCAATATTTTCACCAATTACAGGACTTAATAACTTAACTGGACTACAGGTACAACCTGAAAAAACCCTAGCACTAGTGGGGGGCGATATAACCTTAGATGGTGGCATTCTGACAGCATCAGGTGGACAGATTGAATTGGGTGGTGTTGGTAATGGGGTAGTCAGCCTTAGTCCCACTACCGATGGATGGAGTTTGAGCTATCAAGCTGTGCAGGATTTTAAAAATATTGAGCTATCTCATCAAGCTTTAGTAAATACTAGCGGCGCTCCCGGTGGCTCTATTCAAGTGCAGGGGCAGAAAATTAGTGTAAATAATGGCTCGGCAATTTTGATTCAAAATCAAGGTAAGCAAGTATCGGGAGGAATTAATGTAAATGCTTCTGACTCGCTAGAAGTGAACGGCACGTCACTGTATGGAAAGATTGCTAGCACTCTGTTAACTGAAAGCTTAAACAATGGAGATGGAGGAGAGATAACGGTTTCAGCGAAAAAAGTTATTGTTCAAGACGGAGGACAAATACTCCCCAGAACCTTCGGTTTCGGAACAGGTGGCAATTTAACTGTCAATGCCTCTGACGAGGTGCAAGTAATTGGGTTTTCACCTGCATACCCCAATCTTTTCAGCAACATCAGTGCTGCAACTTTTGGCTCTGGAAATGCGGGAAATCTTACCATTACCACGAGTAATTTAACTGGTATAAATGGGATTCAGATCGGGTCTGCGACTTTTGGCAGAGGCTTTGGAGGAGATGTAAAAGTAAACGCTACTGATATTATCCTAAGCGGAGTTATACCTGGTCTATTCACTCCAAGTACGATCAATGCTGCGACTTTCAAAAATGGTAATGCTGGTCAAGTAATAATCAATTCATCTCGGTTACGGCTTGAGAATGGAGGAGCAGTAGCTTCTTCCACTACTGCCTCTGGTAATGCTGGGAGCGTTACTGTCAATGCCTCTGACTCCGTAGTAATTGATGGTATAGGACGAGGTTCAATAACTCCTAGTCTAGTAGATTCATCAGCAATTGTTCTAGCTCAACCCTTGCAACAGCAACTCCGAATTCCCTCAGTACCAAGTGGAAACTCTGGAGACGTAACAATTAACACCCAGAGTTTAAGCATTAGCAATGGCGGTCTAGTCAACGTTCAAAATAACGGTTCCGGTAATGCTGGAACCGTTAATATCAGAGCTAACAGAATCAGAATTACCGATAATGGAGGCATTAATGCAACTACTGGTATCGGGCAAGGAGGAAATATATTTCTTAATTCCAAAAACTTACAATTAAATAATGCTACTATCTCTGCAACTGCTGGTCAGCAGAATACTAATGGTAATGGTGGGAATATAACTATTAATACAGATATCCTAGCTGCTTTAGGAAACAGTAGGATCACAGCTAATGCTTACAAGGGACGCGGTGGTAACGTTCAGATTAATGCTAAAGGATTTTTTGCTTCTCGTAATAGCCAGTTTACAGCCAGTTCCCAATTAGGAATTAATGGCACTGTTCAATTTAACATTTCAAACGATGATATTGTACCTAGCAAAACAGTGTCAGAAACAATTCAACTAGCTCCTGAAATTACTTCAGCTTGCCAAGGAGGTGCAGGTACAACAGCCAGCAAATTTGTGATTATTGGAACTGGTAGCACACCACGTAATTTGGCAACCCAAGCATCTAATAATAGTGGATGGCACGCTAATTCGGCTACATTTACGGCTGATAACAATTTAGAAAAACCAAGCTTGCAAAACTTGAAAATTCAACCAATTGTAGAAGCACAATCAGTTTTGATAGAACCATCAGGAGAAGTCAATTTATTAACGTCTCCCAATCAAGTAGCTGCTGTTGCTTCAGCATCGTCTGATAGTTCTTGTTTTACTACAGGTTCTAAATCAACTCCTGTCTCAACATTCTTTCCCTAAGCTGGAGCGATAAGTGAAAATTACTAGACGCAGATATTTATTTTGCGGTATTGTAGGTTTGATCATGGCAGTCGGCAAACCATCCCGACTCATCGCTCAAAGTGGCAACCAAATCACGCAAAAAGCGGAATTATTGACTGAAAGAGGACATGAGCTATTAAATCAAGGTCAATATTTGTTAGCTCTTGAAGCTTGGAAAGATGCTACGGAGATTTATCGTCAACTCAAATTAGATGAAGGCGTTGCTGGGAATTTAATTAACCAGAATCTGGCTCTACAAGGGTTAGGTTTATACCTCAATGCCTGCGACGTACTGTTATCAGCTTTGAAAATAGATAAATCGAATTATTCTCCAACCTTTTATCCGACTAGAAATAATAGTAAAAAAGCGCTCTCTACAGTAATTCATCGAGTAAAACCCACGAGAGTAAATTTATTGGGATTACTAAACTTGGGAGATGTTTTACGTTTAATGGGACAGTTAGATGAATCAGAAATAGTTTTAAAAGAAACGTTGTCACTGACTCAACAGGTAATACCCAATCAAGATATTAGTTCAATTTTCCTCTCACTGGGAAATACTAAACAGTCAATGTATGAGCGTTCGTACATCCAATACAAGTGGATAGAAGAAGTAATTTATAAAAAAGAAACTGTTGCTAAGATGCAGCGAGATGCACTTTTATCACTTGAGTATTACCAACAAGTGAATAACCTCGCAAAAGCTCCAATCGGAGTAAAATTGCAAGCTCAAATATCCAGTTTGAGGTTATTGTTGGATTTTGATAAATGGCTGAAAACAGCGCCAGAAATAAATCAGAGATTTCCGGCTACTAAAACCCATATTAATCAACAGATTCAACCTTTAATAGACTCAATCATCAAAAACTCTTTCTCCTTTGATGAATTACCTGTTAGCCAATCTGCTTATGCCAAGCTAAACTTCGCTGATAGTCTAAGTAAAACTTCAAACAAACAATTACAGTCTGTAGCTATACAGTATGTAAAGTCTGCATTACAAGCTGCCCAAAGGATTAACAACCAACTTTTACAATCATTCTGTTGGGGGACTTTAGGCAAATTAAACCCAGAAAAATCACAAGCATACTTTAAGCAAGCTCTATTGTTTGCTCAATCAATTCAGGCATGGGATGTCGCATACCAATGGCAGCAGCAGTTGGGTGATTTATACAGTCAACAAGGAAAATCTCAAGAAGCTTCCGGTTTTTACGAGGCAGCTATTAGTAACTTAACCCAAGTTCGTGCCAACCTTTTAGGTAGTAATCCAGATACTCAGTTCTTTTTTTATGAAAAAGTGGAGCCTGTGTATCGTAATTATATGCGATTGTTATTAGCCGATTCTCGCTCAAACATAAAAAAAGTAATTCAAATAAATGAAGAATTTAAAACAACAGAGTTAGAGAATTATCTTCAATGTGGCAAGCTTGATATCATCCCTTTAAATGAATTCAAAAACTTGCAAACCCCTCCAACAGTAGTTCATATCATTGATTTAGACAACACTGTAGAAGTAATTGTCCAACTCTCTGACGGCTCCCTTAAACACCATTCTGTTGACTCAAACATAGTTAAAGCTAGCGTCGATAATCTGTTAGAAATATTACAATCTTCTAGACTAGCTTCTATTAATAAGAATTTAATTATTTCGCCTTCTCAAGCACTTTATGACTTGCTAATTGTACCTATAAAGACATACTTACCTCCATCAGGCACGTTAGTGCTTACTTTAGATACATCTTTCCAAAGCTTACCAATAGGTTTACTTCATGACGGCAAAGATTATTTACTCAAGCAGTACAGCATTGCTCAAACTTTAGGTTCTAGGATTAGACCACCTAAATTTTTACCCAAGGAACAGTTAAGAGCTTTAATTGCCGGACTCTCTAAAATTAGTCCCAGCTTTAACGCTCTAAATGCTCCCGAAGGCTTAAAAGCATTACTGAAAGTTAAAGAGGAGGTAGAAGATGTTAAAAAACAAACTACTTATTCAAAAGTTTTGTTAAATGAAAAATTTACTAGCGAGGCGCTTGAGCAACAGTTAAGTACAAATGACTTTTCCATTCTTCATCTAACTACTCATGCTCAATTTAGTTCTGATGCCCAGAGAACAATGTTTTTTACTTGGAACAAACCAATTACTGTACTAGAGTTTGATAACTTGCTAAAATTAAACGCTCAAACCAATAAAAATGGAATTGAACTATTGGTTTTAAGTGCCTGTCAAACCGCTAAGGGTAATAAGAGATCAGCATTGGGAATTGCTGGTGTGGCAGCACAAGCAGGTGCGAGAAGTACAGTGGCAACTTTATGGAAGGTAGATGCTGACTCCACCGCTTTACTTATGGAAGAGTTTTACAGAAACTTGAAGTCCGGGACTCCCAAAGCAGAAGCATTACGTCAAGCACAATTAAATTTAATGGCAAATTCTAAGTACAGCCACCCTTATTTTTGGGCTTCGTTCTTGCTTGTTGGTGGATGGCTGTGAAATTTGATCCAATGACAACCATAAGTTGGTTCTTGGCAACTTTTGGTGATCCTGGTTGGGGTAAGGCATCTATGCTGACGGCAGAGGGCAGAAGGAAGAGGAAGGAAAAATTCCCATAATTGAAGCTCTGCTTGGATTATAGAACATCTGCATCACAAGAAAGCCGTAAGCGATCGCAAGAATGAAGTCACAAATCCCACGCCCGGATAAGAAAACGTTTTAAACCCTTCTGCCCTCTGCAAGAACTGCCTTCTGCCTTAAAGCGCGTAACCTTTCATCATCACCAAAATCTGACAAGAACCCATAAGTTGTCCAAAATTTTTACAATTATAATGTTGGCAATTGGCAATGCCAACTTTTACCTATTGTGCCATTCTACCAACTTTAGTCCTTGTTGCACTTTAGCTAATTCATCTGAATTCCTAGTGCGTTTCGCCAATTCATTTGCCACTTGATAATTGCGAAGCGCTTCATTTGGCAACCATGCTTCTAGATATCGATCTGCCAGTACTCGGTAAAGAGTGGGGTTTTGACTTCCTGCTGCCACTCGTGCTTTCAGCGTCTCAATCGATTCATTCAAAAGGCTTTTGGACATAAATACAGCATCTAAATCTAAAAAAGCGGCTTCGTCTGGAGGCAACTTTAATTCATTGATCTGCTTTACCTTGTATGCAATTTCTTTTTGGTCTTTTTCTGGTAAAACACTGATTACTAAAGGCTCGGAACTAATCATAGAACCTTCCTTGTTGGCAATAACAGTAATTTTGTAGGTGTTACCAAGTTGCAATTCTCTTTGCTCTTTCGGATATCCTAATGTAGTCGTTTTCTTATCTACTGTTGCTTCCCAATAAAATTCATAACCCTTTACAATTACTGTGTAATTAGTAGCGTTCGAGACAGCACTCCAAGATATTTGAGGTCGGATACTTAACATTGAACTCCCACAAGGGTTTGTCAGAATTGGTGCTTCTTTCTCCTCACCTGCCCCTTTAGGGTTATAGCAATTACTCGGATTTAATCCCGTACATAGCTCCGCTATCTCTTGCGGCACTGTACACGTATCTGGCTCCTTAAACACGGTACTATGCTTCAAGTATACAAAATTTCCATTTAAATAGCACAAAACCTTGACTGTAGCTCCCTTAGCTGGATTAATTCTATCTCCTTGGCACAGTCGGCTTCCACTTCGCAAATATAGATCGCCTGAGCTAGAGACTCTACCTATAAAGTTGCGACACCCACTGTTTACTACTGCTACTGATTGAGTCCGACTTCCTGCGCTACTAATATCTGATAAAAGTAGTATTGATGGTAATATCGATACAAGCGCTGCAACTTGAAACTTGGAAACTTTTTTCTTCTTATGGTTGAGTAAAAACTGCATTAAAAGTTTTTATATACTTACTTGCCTTTTATTAGCATACATAAGTTTGATAACGAAACAAATAGCTAGAGTCTATAACTTTCCCACAATGCACTCTATGGAGAGATTTTTGAGTTCTTGGTGAGGCGGTCTAAGAATTCCTGTCTCCAGTTGAAAACATCTTGCTGAGTAGTCCTAGCAAGCATACAGATTTCCCATGAAAGTCTGGCATCCTCAATTTTACCTAGAGCTTCTTGCACCTGAGCCAGCAAGCAGACAGCATCTATTCTCTTGCTGTCTAAATCACTTGCTTTTTGTAAATATTTCTCTGCCTCGTTATACTGATTTTGCATGAACTTTGCCCAACCCAAATTTTTATATAAAGCAGCTTGTAGTTTTGGGTCTTCAGCCAAGCGCAATCCTTCAAGCGCTAATGCACTAGCCTGGGTATAGTCTTCTTTGAGATTTCTGAGGCGCGATAAATCATTGAGCGCAGGCACTGCTTTTTTATTAATTCTAATTGCTATTTTATATTGTTCTTGAGCTAAATCCTCTTTTCCTTCTTGATCATAAAAACTTCCTAACCTATAATATCCCTCCCAGTCATTAGGCTTTAATTTCAAAATCTGCTGATAATTATCTAAGGCACAAGCGACTTCTCCAAGCTGCCAACAAACTACAGCTAAACTATTATAAGCATTTATATCTTTATCATTATATTTAAGGGCGAACTCATAATATTTTTTCGCTAGTTTGAAGTCGTTAAAATGACGAGCAGCTTGCTCTAAGTAAAACTGGGAAACAGAAAGTTTAAGTTGGGAATTATATTCTATAGCTTGGTTAAAATAATTTTGTGCAGTTTGTGAATCATTTGCTAATTCTGATTTTTTACCTTGTAGTACTAAATTATTAGCCATTACTGGTAGAAATACTTTGAAACCTCCAAAAAACCCTAAAACAATTAATGTAACTAATAAACTAAATAAAGTTTTTTTAGACTTAATTAATCTATTGAGTTTGCTTTGCAAAGGAAGGCTTTTTAACCTCTGCAAAATTACTTGAGTATTTTGTGGGCGTTGCCCTGGGAAGGGAGCCATCAAATCATCAATAAAATCAGCCAGAAATTTATCGATATGAGGTGCTTTATTCCTCCAAAGTAGCCTCCCTGTTTTTTCGTCGCTTTTAATTTGAATTAAAGGAATACCAGTAACTAAGTTAACAAAAGTTCTGCCTAATGCGTAAAAGTCTGACTGTGGTACAGCTTGCCCATTAATTTGCTCTAAAGGGGAGAAACAAGCTGTCCGAACGATAGTTATGTCATGCCCACTACCTAATCCTGTGCTGGTTCCTCCACTAGTACTAACTTTCGCTAAGTAGGTTCTAGTAATATCTCTTGCGCCACCAAAATCAATAAGTGCTAATTTGCCGTTGGGTTGAAAAATAATGTTATTTGGCTTAATATCTCTATGAAACACACCAGAGCGGTGAACTAAATCAAGAATATCCATTAATTGTGAAAGCCAATCAAGTGCTAGACTTTGAGGAATTTTTCCATAAGATTTTATCCACTTCCCTAAGTCCTCTCCTTCAAACTTCTGCATTACTAAGCAATGCAATTCTAAACGATTGTCATTCAGCCTCCAAGCAAAATAATCTCCTCTATTAGACTTAGGAATTCCAGGATGGTCAAGAATTTGCAATAAAATTGATTCTCGTCGAAGCAGTTCAACTAATTTAGGCTCGTCTATCCATTTTAAGATTTTCATCACTTTTCTTTGAGGATGTGGATAGGATTCTGTGCTATCATCCTCATCCTCGACAATACCAACGTCTTCAACCTCAAAAATATCTGTATAAGTATATGGATCTTTATCTAAAGAACGTAACGGATGTAACAAACGAAAACGTTTGTTTATTAATAAGGGATTCCCGCAAGCTAAACAATTTTCAATATCATCAGGATTGTGACGCTGAGTACAAAGAGGATTTATACAGTAGCTCACATTCGCTCCTGAACGGAATTACTTGTTTGTGATGCACTTGTCTTATCGTACACCAAGCCGAGTGCATCGACCAAAATATACTTCTTAACTACTGGTTCCAAACTATAACAAATTTCCTGTTTACTTGATTTTCTACTAGTTTCAATTAATGAACGTTCATCTAAGGCTTCCATTGCTGTTATTACTTCAGAAACTGACACTTTTAAACCTAATCGTTCTTTTAATCCACTAACAAGCTTAAAAAAAGGAATTGGAGTTGAATCTTTTGATAGCTCTTCTGCTAAAAAAATCATGATTTTTTTTTGGAGATCGCTTAAAAAGCCAGCTTGCCCAAATTGCATATTAAGCATTACTTTAAGTCTAGGGCCAATTACCGTAGTTTCATAATCAAAGAATTTTTGAACATTCCCTCCAAAAATGCGGTTAATTCGTTCAGCAACTGTATCTAACTCTGATGGATTTCCGCGATAATTTTCAATTAATTGTATACATCCGTCCCCAAATAATCCTTTATCACGTAGCATTTGCATTGCAGCATTTGAGTCTAAGCCTTCCAACCGTAAAGATTCAATAGGCAAACTTTGAGTTACGTAAGCAATATCCTTTAAAGGCACTTGACTCGTTACTAATATGCAGCTTTTATGACGACCTTTTGTAATTCCAACAAAAAAGTCTTCATATTCTAATCTTCTTTTAAAACTCTCTACTTGTGCCACTTTTTCAAAACCATCTAATACTAGTAAACAACGATGCAGATGAAAATGTTTTGATAGCAAAGAAATTTTTCCTAGCAGAGTTTCTTCCTCTGCTTCTAGGTCAAAAATACTAATTAATTCAGTGACTATTTCATCAATGGAGGAATAACGAGTAACTGTATTCCAAACTATGTATTCATATGCATCTGATTTATCTAAAAGTATTTCTTCGATTACTTTCGCTACCAATAGACTTTTACCTATTCCTCCTATTCCAGTTATGGCTATGCAAGATTTTTTAGAAAAATTAATTTGCTTTTTCAAATCAATAATTTCTTTTTTTCTACCATAAAAAAACGCTGCTTTGGGCAGATCTCCATATATTCTTGTCTTGCCCACTAGACAATCATCATCCAGCCTAGATGCTTCCAGCTTTATACAATACTCTTTTGCTACTTTAAGCAAAATATTTTTTAAAGTTATTTTTTTTACCTGCACCCCATTACCGATAACTTTTGAAAGTGTTGTCCATAACTGTGGTCCAACTTCCTGCTGCAAATAATACCCACTGTATCCAGAATCACTTGCTATTTCCTTATAGTCTTTACCATGCCAAGACCCTTCAATTACAATCCTTTCAGCTTTAGTCAAACGTTTTCCAGTATAACTAAGAACTTGAGCTTCTAGTATGTCAACTACTGTTCTTATGTCTAAATTTTGACTTGAGTTCATGCTTGAGCCGTAATCCCACTACAAACAATACTGTATTTGATCTTACTTATGACCAATCTTGTCAACCCCTATTCCCTTTACAATTATTAACTTAGAGTAGGGATTACAATCTGCCCTTCAAGTTATAAGATTTAAAATGTTACATGGCTTAAATAGCAATAGATACCTGTGAATACATTGTCACGGTTATAGGTTAGCTATTTTAAAGCTGAAATTGACCAATCCCCTACCAGCAACTACCTTCCATAGGTAGCTAGACTTACTGAAAAAACCGATCATCAGGTCTAATTGTAACATCTGGCGCAGGTTTACTTAAGTTAAAACCCTCGCCCGGATAGGAGGCTTGGCACAAACATCACAAGTGTGGAGAACTGAAAAGTGAAAAGTAAAAATCTCACAGAACAACAGATGACCAAAACTTCTGTAAGATCAGGTTATTACCTACGTAAAGTGAAAATAGAGGTGAATATACAACAATACCTGCATTTAACGCACAAAGCGCCACTAAGGAGTAGCGCTTTGTGCGTGCTTTAAATTTCATATCGATTTAGAGCGGGGTTGATCTCGAAGGAACAAAATAAGTTGTCGTTGAAGTTTGGCGACCAAGACGACTACTAAATTTGTCTGAGAGTATAATCCGCGCTGCCAGATCCATTATAGGATCTGCCGCTTGGAAAGTCCATTCCTTGCGGTGTGTTTTGGCTGTCGAAATTCATAAATTTCTGTAAAGTTAAGTTTAATTAAGAAAAATCTCGAATTTCGTAGCAAAAAGCAGGAGCAGCGCGAATAACAGTTACCAGTTATCAGTTGGAATTCACAGTCCTTGATTAGATAACTGTTGACTGTTAACTGATGCAACCCCCTCTGAGTTTGTCAACCAACAACCAGGGGCGAATATTGTGAGAAATAACAAAAATTCCCAGAGCGCCGTGTTAGAGCGCATGGGGTCGGATAGTGCGATCAGCAACGCTTGGCGTTTTGCCATCGCACATCAGTTGTGCGCTGTAGTAGAGGGTAATTTCCGGAGTATCCTCTTTAGAGCGAAAATTGTCAGACTTTTGATCAACTTTGGCTTCGTGCTGCTTTTTGGAGTGGAACTAGCTTTTGGTGTGCATTCGTTGTTGACACTAGTTGTGCGCCACACCAGTAGTGCGTGGTGGCTAGCAAAGGGGTACAAATGATGCTGACACAAGATAGAGAAACCTTAGGAGCAGTTGATTACGCCAATCTTAACAGCAGTATCCAGGAAACCTTCGCTGCCATAGACCGATTCGAGTGGCAAGCAATAGAAGAACTCTCAGTAATGAGAGACAACTGTTATTACAAAGACGCTGGACACAAGAGCTTTGAAGACTATTGCGAAAACGAGTTGACCAAACATGGTGGATATCGCCGGGTCAGAGATTTGCTTTCTGCCAAAAAAGTAGTTGATACTCTACCTATTGAACTGAGGGCGCATATTACCAAACCTTCTCAGACTCGTTTCCTACTCCGACTGGTCAAAACTCCCGATAAGTTACAGGAAGTCGTAGCGATCGCAGCCAAAGAAAAACCTTTCCCCACTGCCGCAGATTTCGCTCAAGCAGTACAACTTGTCGCACAAACAACTAAAGACACCACAAAAAGCGAAAAAAGTCAAACGCAATTGTGTAATTCTGTCACTGTTTCATCACAATCGCATCCGCGCTATGGCGAAGAAGGAGTAATTGAGGCAGACGCACCGAATAATTCGCAGCAGATTGTCACCTTCTCTGATGGTGAAAGGCTGCTAGTAAACAATGCTGATTTGGATGCCGCAATTGTGTCACCAGACCGGACTTATCCGAAAGAATACACCGAAGCGATCACGGCACTTAAAGAGCAACATAAGCTTGAGCTAGAGCGACTCTCTCAGGAATTGAGGATTGGACTACAAGCAGAGGTTAATGCTAGAGCCGAAGCCCAAGTCAGTGAGCAAATCCAATCCTTGCAAAACCTGTACAGGCAACAGAAGGAGGAAAATATCCAGTTGCAGCAGCGCTTAGACGAGATGGAATCGCTACGGCAGCTCTCAACTGAAAACCAGCAGCTAAAAGAGCGCATTCGGGATTTGGAAAACGCCTTTGAGCCACATCAATTACAAGACTGGGGTAATACTTACACCAAACAAGGGGCTAAAGCATTAAACAAGAAGGTTCAGCAAGCTCTGGAGAAGACAATTGATTTGAGAACTTTGGCAGCCGAACCACCCAAAGAAAATGCGACTGAATGTCTGCGCCTCATGGGTATGGCTTTGAAAAACCTAAGCGTTGCTATGAACAATACCCAAGCTCTTGAGGCGGCGGCGATAATTTTGGGTACTAGTCCCACACAGTCCGCGATCGCAACAAGGACGGAGCAATTACAGATGCTACCTGTGGCTATTAGGGAAATTAGGCAAGTACTTGCACGTATTGAGTTTACATGGCTTGACTTTTGGGCTGTGGCTGAGAAATACGAGGTGATAAAACTTGACTACTGGGCTGAACTTACTACCCATGAAACTGATTTAATCACACAAGCCCGAAAAAACAGTGAACAGTAAACAGTGACAACTGATGACTGATGACTGATAACCAAGCCCCGTTGGGGCGGGGTGTAGGGTATAGGGAAGAGATAGCCCCAACAACCGGCATCGTCACTTGCCCCGTTTTTTACTCCCGATTCATTGGTCTGGGTTTCAGAGCTACGGTCAATGCTGTATCCGCTACATCCTTCTTCTTGACTGATGACTGCGGCATAGGTGCTGCAAGTCGCCCAGATTGTCATAGAAAAATTTCGGAAAAAAGTGAATACAACAACTTATATTGCACTTAACGGTGGTAACAAAGAGCCATTCGAGCCTAAACCAGATTGCAAGGTATCAGTTGAGCAGAGCGAACACCCAATTGAATACCCAAACAATCTCAAGGCTGCCGAATACCATGAGCTAACAGTTGGTAGTGCCATTCATCCAGCGCTGATTGAGAGCAGTTTCTTCCACATTGAAGGGGAAACAATCTACGACTATCTGTTCATCTCCAACAAAATCCCTCGCAAAAATGCAGGTCGAGTCACGGATGCATACATAAGGCAATATCAGCATCTATTATTGGGGGGAATATGGATTCAATCTCTTGACCCCTTCAACAATTGGCAGCCAATGGAGTGGGGGCGGATTAAGCCTAACTTCCCCCGCATTGATTGGGAAAAAGGCAAGCCAGTTAAGTACGAGTCACCCCCCAAAACTCCCAACCGCGTTACCTACTTCGATATTCGCAACTGTATTTGGGACAAAGTTGCAAAACGTTATTTAATTAAGCGCTATCATTCAGTTTTGGCGCTGCGCTTACTGGATAAACTCAATCCGCTAATATTTTGGGAGTGGGTAAAGCAGCACCCAGAGATTCCAATTATTTTATGCGAAGGGGAAAAAAAGGCAGCTTGCTTGCTGAGTCTGGGGTTTGTAGCGATCGCACTTCCTGGAATTTGGAACGGGCGCGTGGGCAAACAAGATTTTGATGAACGATTACATCCTGACTTAGTACCGATGGCTCTCTCTGGGCGCAAGTTCATTATATTATTTGATTACGAAACAAAAGCTAAAACCAGGTGGTCGGTGTTTCAAGCTACTGTTCGCACTGCAAAAGCAATCGAATCGGCTGGTTGCTTATGTGAAGTTGCATTACTGCCGGGGACAGAAAAAGGCGTTGATGATTTTGTAGTTGGTCGCGGTGTTGATGCCAATGCCCTGCTGACTGCAATTATAGACGATGCTAAATCACTTGCTGATTACAAGCGCTCGTATCGGGCTAAAAAATGGGGGTTAAGCAAGTACCAGCCGGATGTAACTGTTAATGTCAAGTATCTCTCTGAGGCTTTGTGCATCCCTGAACTTGAAGAAAAATGCAAGCTTTTGCCCGAGCTTTATGATCTTGAAAAGGAACAACTTTTCACGCCATCTATTAAAGGACATCAAAGAAAGAAGGAGTCTACGGATTCTGGCGGAGTTGATTCATCCAAATCGAAGAAATCCCCTACCTTCAATTTCCCAAAATCAGGACTAGTCGTACTCTGGAGCGATATGGGCACTGGTAAAACCCAACTCATGCGCTGGTGGCGTGACCAAAACCCCGACGCGCGGTTCCTCAACAATGGGCATCGGGTTAACTTGTTGAAAAATCTTGCCCAACGCTTGCAGACAGCCATGTACTCCGACTTGGGTTACACAGGTTTAGCCCAGGCTCAAGCCCTTAGTATTACTATTGACAGCTTGCATAAGCTGAATACTCAGTCTCTCACTTACGGCTGCATATTTATAGATGAAGCCTGCCAATACCTCACCCACCTACTACACAGTAATACTTGCAAACAGCACCGTGCAGCTATCTTGGAGGTACTGGAATATATAGTATACAACGCGCCACTGGTCGTCATCGCTGATGCACACATGGATGATTTAACGGTAGACTTCTTTCTTGCAATGCGACCAAAAGAGGAAGTCCCGTACATTATCAAAAACGAGTGGCGAAACGGTTCACGCACAATTTATTGGTACGAGGGGGATAATGAGAGCGCCCTAGTCGCCCAAATCTCGGCAGCGCTGATGCTTGGTGAGAAAGTCATGGTTGCAAGTGACAGTAAGCGTTTTATTAAAAAACTCGACAAATCCTTTACTATCAAGTACGAAGAATCTAACTCCGAAAAATCACATACACCAAAAAAATGGCGTATCTGGTCTGTTCACTCTGACAATTCTGGCAGTGATGAAAATGTCGCTTTCATCAAAGATATCACCAACGCCGTCAAAAACTTTGATGCCTTGTTCACCTCTCCCAGTCTCGGTACTGGTGTCGATATTTCCCAGTATCATTTTGACTTAGTATTTGGTGTGTTTCACGGCGTTTCCCAAACTGCTACTGAGTGCGCCCAACAACTGTACCGCTATCGCCCGAAAGTCCCGTTTCATATTTGGGTGGCCCCGCGTCCTCCCTTTGGTTACAAGGATACAAACGCATCCAAAATTAAAGAGCGCTTGCTCCAAACCAATGAAATGACAGCTTTTCTGTTGCGGATTGACCGTCAAACAGGCAAACGCGGAGCCGAGAAAGATTGGGCGCTTGAGGCTTATTGCCAAATTATGGCTAACCGCCACTATTCTCTTAATAATCTGCGTGATGATTTGCGATCGCTCCTCACCGAAATGGGTAATACATTTATATGTGTGGGCAGTGATGATGATGACCAAGCAAGAGAAAGTCTAAAAGCAGCAGCACAAGCTTTGGATCGTGCCCACAATTCTCATGTTGCCAAGGCTAAGAATATTACTTTGAGTGAGTACCGCGCCCGTCAGAGCAAAGATTACCTTGACCCTAATGAAATTTTTGAATGTGAAAAGAAACGCATTTCTGATTCTTACGGCATCGAAGTAACCGAATCACTCGTAGAAATGGATAAAGGTGGTCGCTTAATTAGAGCAATTGCTGGACTTGAGGCCATTTTAGCCCCGCCCGAAGAATCGTTTACTGACCCCAAAACTGGGCAAAGTTATCCTACCCCACCAACAATTGTCACCCAAAAAGACCGCACCGAGCGCGACAATCTACCTTTGTGCATCGACTGGGGCAATTACTCCGCACGCTGGCTGGCTAGATTTAACCTGGGACTGCATCAAATTCTCTCAAGTTTAATGAAGGGTGAAGAAGTTACCGGAGACGATTCCACCTTACTCAAGATGACGGCGATCGCTAAAAACTGTGCTGCTCACGTCAAAGCAATTCTTGGGTTTACTATTCCCCTAGACTGTAAACCTATTTGGTTGCTGGCGACTTTACTAGAGCAGCTGGGGCTAAAGCTGACTTTCCGCAAGCAAGGTAAACGGGGGCAACAGGTAAAACTTTTCTCTTTATCTAAAGAGGAATTAGAATTTGCTCAAGAGGTGATTGCTCATCGTCAAACGAAGCGTAATCAAAAAGAAAATCGAACCTATTACGCTGCTCAAACCCCTGCTGCGTATAGTGCAAACCCCAATCAGCAGGCCGTATCCATCCCCCCCCTTGATGCTATAGGGAACTCCCATTGCCAAGGGGAGGATACTACCGAATTTGAGTCGCCTCCGACCGATCGCATTACCCTACTTCATTGCGTGGAAATGCTACGCTCTGGTATCAAGCAGGGGGTGGACGCGATTAAGGGTATCCTCAAGCGATGGACTGGGGATTTGCGCTGGGAGACGGTGCTGGAACTTGAAGCGATCGCGGCAAATGAACTGCGACTTGTGGAATCTCAAGTTCCTGAATTTTATGAATGGCTATCGGTTGAAGTGTTGCCTATGGAGGGGGCTGGCTAGGGAAAAATCTCTTTAGCATTTGAAAGCAGTTTTTCTGCTTAGTTTCCAATAGCAATTGATGCCACTGGTTCTTATTTGTGCTGCATTCTCACTGGTTCAAATCTTAGAGTTTGTGTAAATGTCAAAGATCCATCAAGTTCAAAGCGCTACTGTCATTGGGTCTAGCCTTGAGATAGCGATCGGTGATGGCTAAATTGGCATGACCCAAAGTTTCTTTCACCAGTACCGGATTAGTCCCGCGCTCAATAGCGTGAGAACCGTGGGCATGACGTAACCAGTGAGCCGAAACCAGTTCGCTTAATCCGGCTTCGAGTGCAATTGCTTTGACAATCGGGTGTAAGTTTTGACGGTCTAAATGTCCCCCTTTTTGACTTGGAAACACTGCTTGATTGGAGTGAGCCGAAGCTTTGAACTCCATTAATTCCGCCCAAAGCTTTGGCTTGATGAGAATTGTCCGATTTTTGCTGCCCTTGGCTTTTCGCACGTACACTTGACCACTCTCACCACGGGGTGTCAAATCTCCCCAAGTCAGATCACAGATTTCACTTGCCCGTAACCCTGCCTGATACAGGAGTTTGATAATTAACAAATTACGTAGGGCTGTGTACTGGCGCTTAGGAGTTTTAGCATCAGTTAAATGCTTAGAAGCTGCTCTTACCAACAATTTAATATCAGCTTCGTCTAAATAGCGTTCGTTGATTACATCCGGCAGTTCACCGAGTTTTAGCGCCATACCCACATTAAAAGGGAGATATCCAATTTTATGAGCGAAACTAATCAAGCTTTTAGCTGCGGCAATATATATCCGTTTTGTACTAAGAGCATTGTCCCCAAAACAACTGGCGTATTCTACCAAATCTTCATAAGTCACTTTTTTGAGGGGCTTGTCCAAAAATTCCAGAAATCGCCTAATGTAGCGTCGGTAAGAGATGATAGATGACTCTGCTTTTCCTTCCAACCACAACCCAATCAACTTCGCCTCCGCCTGCGCTACTGGCAAGGAAGCAAGAGCCTTTCTATGGGCCGTTATGTGGACAAGAGAGAGCGTCATTTTTATTACTCCCTTAATAATCAGACACAAGCGTAGTTTCGTCTGGTTTTATAGTGTCTGATTTTTATTGTCCTTTAAAATGGGCGTTTCAACTCACCCTCAAGCGACTGAAAATTTCTCGATTTTTGCGTATAGTACACCTCTAATACTGAGGAGCGTGACAAACACAATACTGTTATGCAATTGTTCAGCAGGGTATTTATTTTGAAAAACCTAAAAGTAGGTGAAAAAAATAAACTAAAAATGACTTTATAGTTAATAAATGATATAAGAGGTCAAAGAGCGGACTCCAAAGTTTATTTACGCCGCAGTGTACTGCTTTTTAAGCGCTATCACGCCATAAAACTATAGAGTCATTTTTAGTTTATTTTTTGAGAGTGGTTTGATTGCTTTGTGTTTAAGACACTTTTTTTCTAGAACCGCAAACGGGAGCTAGAGAAGTAGTTTCTCAAGAATTGCCAAGGCACTTACCAGTAATGAAATGCCCCGCCGTCGCTTACCAGACAGGGGGCGAAAGCACAGCTAGCTACTTCTTTTCTCACTCTTGATTGAGAGGAACAACCGCAAGCCGGGTGAAATTGTTAAGTTGAACATTTCTAAATTGCAATCGTCGGGTGCAAAAAAGCGCTTTCCAACCGCTGCTGTAATCGCGTATATCGCAGTTGTCCGTCACTAGAACGCAAAGCCTTGGATATCGCTTTCTTGGAACCAACGACAATCGCTAACTGCTTGGCACAAGTTAATGCTGTGTACAACTGTTCACGAGACAACATCATATAAGGCTGCGTATAAATTGGCAGAATTACTACCGGATATTCTGAACCCTGGCTTTGATGAATGGTGAAGCTCCAGGCGAGGGCAATTTGATTTAAGTCTGCTCTGGTCCTAACGACAGTATGCTTACCATACTGTACAGTAACTTCCATCTCTTCAAGATCAATGGCCTTGATAATTCCGAAGTCGCCATTAAAAATTTCGTGATTATAATCATTAGTCAGTTGAATGATCCGATCGCCTTCTCGTAATAAATTCCCGCTCCTGGTAATCTCTACTTTGTCGGGACTGGGCGGATTAATCAACTGCTGCAATACGGTATTGAGGTTACGAGTCCCAAGCAAACCCCGCGACGTGGGGCAAAGCACTTGCACATCCGTAGCTCGATTGTAACCCAGGCGGGGAATCAAGTCTGTAATGATTTCGGATATTGCTTTAACACCATGTTTGGGGTGATGACCGCCGCCGTGCCACAGACACTCAGACACGGGATTATCGGAAATCGGTTCAATTGTGGGAAACTGGCTGAGGTTAATTTGGTGAGCAGCGGTGATAATTGCGCTCTGTTGGGCTTGCCTAAATACCTTGGTCAACCGCACCACCGGAACGTGACCAGAATTAATCAAGTCAGCAAGGACTTGACCAGGACCCACAGAGGGTAACTGGTCAATGTCACCCACTAGCAGTAGTTGGGAACCGTATTGTATCGCCTTTACCAAAGAAGATGCCAGAAACAAATCAAGCATACTAGCTTCTAGCGCGACAATTGCGGTATGGGGTAAAGGGTTTTGATTATCGCGTAAGAAGCCCATTGTCTTTGGGTCAAATTCCAACAAGCAGTGTATCGTCTTGGCTTCGAGTTGTGTGATTTCACTCAGGCGTTGAGCAGCGCGTCCAGTTGGCGCAGCTAAGGCGATAGATTTGCCCATTGCTTTCCACAGAGAGACTATGGTCTGGGTGGTGAAAGTTTTACCGCAACCGGGGCCACCAGTAAGAATCATTACCCTTGAATATGCAGCCATTTCTACCGCTAGCCGTTGCTGTGGTGAAAGTTTGATTTTACGACTCTTGGTGAAGCGCTCAATCCAGGCGCGAACACGAGGCATATCTTGTGCAACTGGTTGGCAAAATCTAGATTGTATTAATTGAGCAAGGTTCTGTTCGGTGTGAAAGTACGTTGGTAGATAACATAGCAGCGTTTGGTCTGAGCTTTTCTCGCGGATTAAGTCATCCTTGAGTGCCATGTCTTTGATAATATCAGCGAGGGCATCTTCTTCGGGTGTGTGATCTGCTGTAGTCAGCAGTTTGATAACATTCTCAATGAGTTTTGGCTGGGGTAAATAGCAATGCCCATCGGCAGCAGCTTCGTTCAAAACATGAATTAAACCAGCACGGTAACGGAACTGACTATCAGGCGCAACTCCTAAATTAAAGGCAATTTTATCAGTTCTCAGAAAACCAATACCGTAGATGTCAGCAGCTAACTGGTAGGGATTGCTGGTGAGAGTAGCGAGTGCTTCATCCAAGTAATGCCTGTAAATTTTGACTGCATAAGTAGTAGAAACGCCATGACTGTGGAGAAATAGCATTAAATAGATGTAAGAGATGTAAGAAAATAAAATAAAAATAAGTTGATAGCTAAATAAAGATATTTTGAATTGAAGCAGAGACTTCATATTTGGGTTATGCCATCGGCGACGGCGACCCGGACGCGAACAATCCCACAAACTATCGAGTTTGCCCCAGTACCAGCGATGAATTGTGTCGCGTACAGTCTGTGGATGCCATTTTAAGTATTGTGCGATATGGTGCACTGTCCATCCAGCGGCTGATAAGCGTAGTACAGTGGCACGACTTTGAGTTCTTGGTGGTATACCTTTTGCTTGAGTGAGTGCTAGTAGGGCTTGATCTTCTATTGGTGACAGGTCAACTTTTAAAGGCGCTGGCATCTTGGTCAGGGGTAAAAATATTTTATTTTATTGTGTACTTCAAGAGTAGCTTGGTTGGATGCGACCGTAGTTAGATATGAGTAATGGAAAAATCACATATTCAATACAAGTACGTCGGAAAAAGCGAATTGCGTTAGCGACGAACGCGAGTGCGTCTCGCAGAGAAGGAGCGTCACTGCGTTAGCGGAGCGGGGCGTTAGCAAGAGTGCGAATTGTTCGGTCATCTGGCAAGTTAGTCAGAAGCATCCAAATGTTTTTTCAAAGTGTAGGGGCAATCAGGAGTTTTGATTCCACTGGCGTAAGGTAATTTATAGGATGCCCAAAGCTGCCACCGTAAAACATCAACTCCAATAGTTGAACTACCGAATTGTACTCGACAGTCTTTATCTGGGTTTTGTATAAGATTTTTGATTATGGTATTTACCGCTTCTATCTTGAGATTATTTGGTATGCCCATTAGTAGTTTTGTAAGCCACTGTTTGATTTGTGGTGACTGTAGCCAGTCTTTGATTTGATCATCAGTAGGAGTTAAGCGATTGACTAATAGCGTGGGATTTTGGTTATCTTTATTAACTTGACTTTTGGGTTGAAAGAGTTGCTGAAAATTAGTATCTGTGTTGGACATAAAGTTGATTGCTTAAAAGAGAATATCTCTATTATAGATAAATTTGATAAATCCGATAATAGCTAATATATTTTAGAAAAATATTAAGATAAATAAATATAATAAAATTATTTATCCTCTGATACTAAATTATAAAGATTTGACTAAGTAATTATGTTATAAATATTAAATAAGTTCCTTATGCAAGTATCAAATAAATACTATGCACCCAATAGAGTTTAAGAAGAAGTGGAAATTAACTTATCAAGAGATGGCGTTCGTATTAGGATACGAAAGTTACGATACTGTCCGAAGCTGGTTCAGGTGTGGAAAGAAGCATCGAAATCCAATGAAGGTTGTTCATACAACTTGCTGGCTTCTGAATGAGAAGTGGGAACGCGAAGGAAAAAAAATAGTTGCTTTTTACCTATAAATATTTCCTAACTGGGTAAAATGTCCCCTTCCCCGCCACGAAAAAGGCGGGTATTTTTATATGTAGTTAGAAGTGACAAGAAGTTCTCAGAATCATGGGGATAGGGGGGAATGCTTGGCAAAATGAAGAACTAACAAGACCAGAAGTTGCAGCGATGTTAAAGCCAAAAGTTTCTGCAAGGCAACTGCAAGCATATTTAAATATCGCTCGGAAGTACTTGCCAGAATTCAAGAAATTCACCAACAAAAAAACAGGTGGTCTAAATGGCATGAGCAAGTTATACAAGTGTCATATTGCTCCCCTTCAAGAAATTCGCTCACTAGCTAGAGAGCATACTTTAGTTGACATAGAGAATGAGTTTCTTCAAAGAGGATCGAAAAAGTAATTTTTATCAAAACAGAATTCAGGAGTCAGTCGCCAGAATTCAGAATTGAATTCTGTGCGACACAACGACCGGCTCAGTGCATCGCTGGTGGATGTTAAGTATGGTGTAAAACCATACTTGATTGATTCTGACTTCTGAATTCTGAATTCTTGATTTTTATATGAAGAAAGGAGCAATTATCTTGGCATCTAATAATTCTGTGCGAAGAACACAATCTCAAGTTCTGGCTAAGGCGTTCGCGGCGATTGGGCGCAAGTATCAGCATCAAATTTACGCGGCAGGTACGGCGACAATCATTGTCATGCAGTCGATGCCCTCTTATGGTTGGGGCTTATTCGATTCGGCTCAGACAGCAATGACTTGTATGTTCGGCGGCGCTGGTGGTATCGGCGCTGGTGGTGCGGCTGCCGCTACCGCCGCCATCAAAGCACTTCCCGCAGTTATCAATGCAACCATCACAGTACTTTTGTTTGTATACTTTGTGGCTTCCGGGCTGAAAGTTGCCAACGGCATTGGTGAAGGGCAGGAAGTAACGCAGATGGTTCAACAACCCGTAGGCGTGTTTTTCATAATCCTGGTGCTTTGGATTGCTCAAAGCATATTATTTAACGGCGTTACAGCCGCTTGCTAGTGATGAGCGAATACAATAAATCGCCCATCAAACGGGTGAATCAGTCACTCGGTCAAAATGCTTCAATCGGCATTTTTACTGGCTTTCAGTTTGCAGTTGCCTTATTTATGTTTGGCGTGGGCTTCATCATAGCGATTATGTTTGGGGCGGGAATAGTTTGGAGTTTATTGGCTGGGGTTTGGTTGAGTGCCACGGTGATAGTTTTATCTGGCAAGCGTCCTTACTTGTTCTGGTCAAGAGTGTTTCCAAGCGTTCCAGTTTTCACTCGTGGTTATGTCAGATATTCTTCGCCCCAAAACAAAAAAAGGGCGGGTGACAAGGGGATGCCTAAGCTATGGTAAAAAGCAGTATTCGTAATCAAAAAATAGTTCCCTTTGAAGACTTTTTAGACTTAGCAACTTTAGTAAAATTAAAAAAGGGGAACTATCAAATTGGAGCTTACTTGTTGAGCAAAAAACAAGTAAGCGACACTAACAACACCCTGCAATTAG
>NZ_JABXKJ010000209.1 GCF_017115085.1 Nostoc sp. NMS7
CGTAGCGTCTCCAAGAGTTGGGTACTGAGCGACGCGTTGCCCTGAGCTTTGCCGTTCGCGTAGCGTCTCGTAGAGAAGGGTCGAAGTAGCGTTGTCGTTGGCGCAGCCTAAGAAGAGAAGTAGCGCTCACGCCGAAGTCTTGCCCGCCCTGGTTATGCAAATTAAAAGTACATTAGCTTAGTCAGATATCCAAATTAGGAGTAAAAGCGTGAATTTGGATGATTTAGCTTTACAGTTACAGAATATGCATCAGCGCGTCGCCCTTTTGCAACGCCAGAGTCAACAGCAAAAAGCACAGGAAGATATTGAACTCTTCGCCGCAGTACTCCAAGAAGTCAACCTAGCTTTGGAAGAACTGCAAATAGCTAATGAAGACCTACAGCAGCAGAATGAAGAATTATTCAACACTCAACAGGATTTGGTGGCACAACGTCAACGCTACCAAGAACTGTTTGAAGAAGTACCAGACGCTTATTTAGTAACTGATACCAAAGGGGTAATTCAAGAAGCTAATTCTGCCGCCACTATCCTCCTAAACATTTCCAAGAGTTTCCTTTTAGGCGAACTCCTGGAGATTTATGTGCTTGAGAAAGAGCTGATTGCTTTTCATTTGAAACTGACTCATCTGCGCGATCGCGCCGAAATCCCAGACTGGAAAATCCAAGAGTGGGAAGTAAACCTGCAACCACGTAACAGAACACCGATTATTGCTGCGGTTAAGGTGGTTGCTATCCGTAATCAATATAGTCAGTTAGTTGGTCTGCGCTGGCTATTTCGAGACATTAGCGAAAGCAAGCGAACCCAAGCCAAGCTGCAATATGCAGAAGAGGCGATGCGACAAGCGCTGGCCAAAGAAAGGCAGTTTAGTGACCTGAAATCCCGCTTGCTCACCATCACCTCCCATGAGTTTCGCACCCCTTTGGCAACCATCCACTCTTCTGCGGAACTACTAGAATATTATCGCCATCTCTGGAACGACGAGCGACAAAATACCCATCTGCGTCGAATTCAAACATCAGTTATGCACATGACCCACTTGTTGAATGATGTATTGCTGCTGAGTCAGAATGAAACAGGCAAGTTAGAGTTGAATCCAACACCCCTGAATTTGGTGGAATTTTGCCGCGATCTCTTAGAAGAATTACAACAGAGCGATCGCTCACAACACGCGATCGTTTTTAGCGGCGAATGCCAATGTACAGAAGTCAACTTAGACGCTAAACTACTACGACAAATCTTGAGTAATTTATTCTCGAATTGTCTAAAATACTCTCCCATTGGTAGCACAGTTAAGTTTTCTGTCACCAGTGCCAACGATCAAGCTATACTCCAGACTCAAGACTCTGGTATTGGCATTCCCCCTTCTGACATTGAACACATCTTTGAACCCTTCCATCGCGCCAGTAATGCAGCCAATATCCCCGGAATGGGATTGGGAATGTCCATCGTCAAGCAAGCTGTAGATTTACATGGCGGCGAGATTACTGTTGAAAGTGCGATCGGTGCGGGAACTACCTTTACAGTCATTCTGCCATTTTCGAGAAATTTGCAGGTAAATAGGGAGGCACAAATAAACTTAACTATGTGATTCATTGGAAAGTCGGCAATAATCAATCACTTTTCTTTATGGAATTAAAAACAAAATATAATTGCTTCTATGGTAGAAGGTCTTTAAACTAGAGCTAACCGGTCAACAATAAGTTGATTGTAAAGTTTCTCTTAACAGTAGCTTAGGGAAACGAACTCAAAGACTTTGTATCTTTAAATGTGAGTTTAAAATATTACGCCTGTGGTAATCTCTAACAAATCAGAATACGCACTTCTAGCCCTGTTAGAGTTGGCAAGCTGCTACCCTAAGGGTGAAGCCCTGCAAATTCGAGAGATAGCGGCATTGCAAGACATACCGAACCGCTATTTGGAACAACTCTTGGCAACATTAAGACGTGGAGGTTTAATTAATAGTATACGCGGAGCCAAAGGTGGCTATGTTCTGGCACGAGATCCCCAGAAGATTACAATATTGGATGCTTTTAGTTGCATGGAAGGGTCAGATATTGTTGTCTCTGATTGTGAGCCGACTCCCAACACAGTAGAAGGTGAGCTAATTCAGGAAGTCTGGCAGGAAGCACGTCAGGCTGCTAACTCTGTTTTGGAAAAATATACACTCCAAGACCTTTGCGATCGCAGATCAATCCGAGAACAGAAGGAACTAATGTATTACATTTAGGAAGGATGAAATAAGAGTGTTTTCATCCTTAGTATAAAAGTAATAACAAGATAACCTGTGAGGCTGTCAAATGCCTGAAGTCAATTCTCAACAGTCCATAAATAGTGCCGCTACTTTTGTGGAGAGTTATGCAGCCGGAAAACGAGACTTTAGTAAAGCAGAACTTAGTAATGCTGATTTGCAAAGCATTAATTTAAAAGGATCTGACCTAAGTTATGCTGACTTGAGTGAAGCTAATCTGAGTAGCGCTAATTTGAGGGGAACTGACTTGAGCTTTGCCGATCTGAGTCAGGCTAATCTGAAAGATGCCGATCTTAGAGGAGCATTATTGATCTCAGCGAATCTACGCCAAGCTGATCTCAAAGGAGCGAACCTGGAAAAAGCAGACTACGATCGCAGCACCAATTTTCCCCCAGATTTCGACCCAGTGAAAGCGGGCATGCGGATTAAATTTGAAGGTTGATTAATTGTTCAACGAAAATCGGCGGGAATCCCATCCCAACAAGAGGGGTGTCCGGGATAGCCGCCCGCTTTTCCATTGTCATTAGTTATTGGTACTAATGACTAATGACTAATGACTCAAAATCCCCCGGCTTGAAGCCGGGGGATGAGTTAATCATCCTACTTGCCTCAAGATAGAAGATTTTTCTCCCAAAAGATGTTGTATTTTGGTAAGAAAGCCTATCTATGAGGTTGACAATGGAGGCAAAAAGTGAAAACCTCAACCGACGCGCACCGCTAATTACTGCTGGAATTTTTCTTGGTGTTGGTCTTGGAGGATTTCTTGATGGAATTTTACTGCATCAGCTCCTCCAGTGGCATCACATGCTTAGTAACATTCGACCTCTGACAAACACGGCGAATATAGATTTGAACATGGTATGGGATGGGTTATTTCATGCTTTAGATTGGGTATTCACCGTGGTAGGAGTTGTGTTGCTATGGCGTGCAGGAGGGCGTGATGATGTTCCTTGGTTATCACAGACCTTTATTGGGTCAATAGTGATTGGAACTGGGTTGTTCGACTTGGTTGAAGGTTTAATTGACCACCAAATTCTCGGTATCCATCATGTGAAACCAGGCCCAAATCAGTTAGCTTGGGATTTAGGATTTCTTGCATTCGGTGCGCTACTTATTGTTATCGGCTGGATAATGATCAAAAAAGAGTCAGTACTCAATAATCAATAGTCATTGGCATTGGGCACTTGTACTGACCGAACGCGAACAGCGTCTGGTAGAGAAGTCGTTGGCGTAGCCTAAGAAGAGAAGTATTGGGCATTGGGCATTGGGCATAAAGTTATTCTCCTTTGTCTCCCATATCCCCCTCCTCCCCCCTCCTCCCCCCTCCTCCCCCCTCCCCACTTCCCCCTATGCCTACAGATACTTTTGAAAAAACTAGCTGGAGTTGGCAGCTTTCTCAATTTCAACAACAAGTGGGAGAATGGTGGGAATACCAGTTTTACCGCTTTGAACACGCAATGCCCGAATTGCCTACTGGATGGTCAATTAGTCCTTGGCTAGGCGAGTTGCTGAAATTCCTGTTTTGGCTGGTAATAGGCTTATTTATCGCTTGGATGGGTTGGCGATTATGGCAAGAATTCAGTCCTTATGTATATTCTTGGCTGAATAGAAGTGGTAATGTCATTGATTTTCGCCTAAAAACTCGCTCTAGTGAGTCATCCATAGCCCTTTTGTTGGAGCGATCGCAAGAATTTTACCGTCAAGGTAACTACCGTGAGGCTTGCCGTTGTGTCTATTTAGCGATGTTACAGCAATTGCATCAAAATGCCGTTGCACCACACAAACTCAGCCGCACTGATGGAGAATATCTGCAATTGCTGCGATCGTCTGTGACTCCCATACAGCCTTATGAAACTTTAATTACCACTCACGAGCAATTATGTTTCGGGAATGCCGAGATTTTGCCAGACAATTATGAGCAGTGTCGGCAAGCTTATCGGGAAATTTCTCAAGAATGAAAAAACCCTGGCGAATAGAATTCGCGGCTACACAGGCAAAGTCCGCCTGCGCGGACTAAGGAAAAACTGAGTGTTAACCCACGGAGGTGGGTTTTGATTGTGTAGACGCGGTTTCTAACCGCCCTTTTAACTTAAGTTAACTATATTTTCCAGATTGCCTACTTTGTAGCGATCGCGATCGCCTGATCTACAGCTTCCAAGGCAGTGTTTACTTCCGCCTCTGTGACAATTAGCGGTGGCACAAACCGAACTACTTTTGGCCCGGCTGGTACAAGCAATACGCCCTGGTTGATGGCAGCATTGACGACATCGGCTGCGGTTAGCCCAATGTCGGCTCGCAACTCCAAACCGTTGATTAAACCCCAACCCCGAACTTCGGCAATCTGCTGAGGATATTTTGCGGCGATCGCTCTCAATCCAGTTCGCAATTGTTCACCCCGATCTTGCACATTCTGCAAAATATTTTCCCGCTCTAATGTCTGGCAAACACTGAGTGCCACACCACACACAAAAGGATTTCCGCCAAAGGTGCTGGCGTGTTCCCCTGGTTGGAAAATATCGCAGAATTTCTTGCTCATCATTGCACCGATGGGAATACCGCCACCTAAGCCTTTGGCACTGGTGAAGATATCCGGTTCAACGCCGAGATGTTCGTAACCCCATAACTTGCCACTGCGCCCCATGCCAACTTGCACTTCATCAAAAATCAATAAAATGCCAGTTTCGTCGCAAATCTGCCGGAGCTTTTTGAAATAGGCAATATCTCCGGGACGTACACCGCCTTCTCCCTGCAATGGCTCAATCAGAATCGCCGCTACCCGATAATCGCCTTCATCCAACTCGCTAACCGCTACTTCCACAGCGTTAATATCGTTGTAATTTACGTAGTGAAACCCAGGAACCAAGGGATCAAAATACTTTTGATACTTCGGTTGTGCAGTGGCAGTAACAGTTGCTAAAGTTCGTCCGTGGAAACTGGCATGGGCGGTTAAAATAATCGGTTTTTCAATGTCTAATACGGTGTGGGCATATTTCCGGGCCAGTTTAATTGCAGCTTCGTTAGCTTCAGCTCCAGAGTTGCAGAAAAATACGCGATCGGCACAGGAATGATCAACAATCCATTTTGCCAATTCACCTTGCTCAGGAATGTAGTACAAATTAGAGACATGGTGCAGCTTCTGGATTTGGCGTGTCACCGCTTCTACCATCGCTGGGTGGGCGTGTCCTAAAGTACAAGTGGCAATTCCCGCCACAAAGTCCAGATATTCTCGCCCCTGTGTATCCCAAACCCGGCATCCAGCACCCCGTTCTAGGGCTAAGGGAAACCGCGCGTAGGTGGACATGACAGCTTCATTAAAGCTATCTGTATCAAAGGGACTGGATGCTGACCCTGAATCTGGGGGGATGGTGGCTTGGTCAACGAGAGTTTGTAGGCTCACTACCGCTCCTCCTGAAAATTTTTCATTATATAGTTATTTACTAGTTTCCTAGAAATCCCTAAAAAATACTTTTTATTTAGCACAACTCGTACTTCTTCTTAAGTTAACGCTTATATCACCTCAAACGCTTGGCGGTGGTGAAAAAACTTTGTACTCAAGACTTGAGCAATTGAAAGCTACAAATCCCCGACTTCTTTAAGAAGTCGGGGATCTTGTGGATCACGATTGACTTAGTAACCCAACCGCCATTTCCAGATGCATCTTAGCCTTGTGCAAATTCAGCAGGTTCTCTTGATCAAACCGGGTAAGCCATCCTCCTACCTTCCAAGGTTATTTTGATCAGTGCTGCTTGCTCATCTGTGGGTGAATTTATTTCATCTATCACCCCTTCAAAAAATTGAATGATGCTAAATCCAGGAGATTTTAATCCCCTTCCTTCTCTCACCTGCTGGAGTGTTAGCTGAGGAAATGCCATCAGAGAAGTTATGTAGCTGACTTTGTATGCTGCACTTCCTGTAGGCTTTATACCGTATCGACGGCATAAGTCGCGTAATTCTGGGATGGTTTTGATTTCTAACTCGGAACGCGTGAACATAAAATAGAATTATCTCTTGGTAAAAGTGGTATCGGTGGTGAACCGTTTGTTAGACTGAGAACACCACCGATTTAAAACTTTATATCGTTGTTAACATCGATTCAATCGTTATTTACATCTCTCAATAATGCCTAACCCCAAGGGTAAACCTGAAAATTTCGGAAATCAACCAAGCAAAGAACTAACCGAACAACTCAACTTTCGGGTTACTAAGGATATGAAGGAAGAGGTGAAAGCACAAGATGACCCCCCAGAGTTCTGTAGACGCGCTATCCAGGAAGCACTAGACAAGAAAAAAGATAAGTAGTCCTGAGTTATTTAGATAACTTGTAGTTTAAATATACTAAAAAGGACGAATGGTATAAAGTTAGTAGAAAACTAGAAAAATTAGCCTAAAAGTACTATTGTTACGTTATTCTCAATACTTGATTACCAGCATTAAAAATCTGCTCTGCGGTTAAATGAAATGTTGTACTTAGTTTAAATATACTAAAAAGGACGAATGGTATAAAGTTAGTAGAAAACTAGAAAAAGTAGGCTAAAAGTACTATTGTTACCTCATTCTCAACACTTGAGCAAAAATATCAACGTATCCAAAAGGAGTTAATGGCTGGGGCGATCGCTCTTGGCGGTGTTTTCTTCATTGGCACTTTGTGGTATCGAATAATAGAGGGCTGGTCATGGGAAGATGCGGCTTACATGACAGTGATCACTTTAGCGACTGTGGGATATGGAGAGACGCACCCACTGAATAGCCGAGGACGGTTGTTTACAATTGCCCTGATTTTGTTGGGTGTAGTCAATATCGGTTACATTGTCAACAGATTTACAGAAGCGATCATTGAAGGCTACTTTCACGAAGGAATTCGGCTACAACAGCAGAGGCGGTTAATGGAATCCCTATCAGAACATTACATCATCTGTGGATTTAGTCGGACTGGTCGTCAAATTGCCAAGGAATTTCAGGCAGAAGATGTACTTTTTGTGGTGATTGATTCGGAGATGGAATCTGTGCAAAGAGCGCAGATGGAAGGTTACACAGCATACCAAGGTGACGCTACCCTAGATGAGACACTTTTGAAAGTTGGTATTGAAAGAGCGACTTGTATCGTTGCAGCACTTCCTTCCGATGCGGAAAATTTATATATTGTCTTATCAGCAAAAACACTGAATTCGGGAATTCGGGCGATCGCACGGGCAAGTACAGAAGAGGCTTTGCAGAAGTTACAACGCGGTGGTGCAGATGAGGTGATATCCCCCTATATTACTGGTGGTAAGCGCATGGCTGCTGCGGCTCTCAGACCCCAAGTATTGGACTTTGTAGACGGGATTTTGACAGGTACAGACCGTCAGTTGTATATGGAAGAATTTTTACTCGACCCGGCTTTTTGTCCCTTTGTGGGTCAGAGTTTGCAAAAGGCGAGATTGCGATCGCAATCTGGAGCATTAGTTCTGGCGATTCGTCGCCTTGATGGGACTCTCATCGGTGGCCCCACTGGTGATACTGTTTTAATGCCGGGAGATCGGCTAATCGGTATGGGTACAGCTGAACAGTTGCGGAGCCTTAACCAAATTCTCGGCCCAATTGGTTCTCAGAAATTACGTAAACCTAAGAATAATAGCTAATTCGTAATTCGTAATGACGCTTGAATACTCCTTAAGGTAATTAGTAATTAAACAATTTAAAATTATTTTTAAGGCTGGAATTATTGATGTTTATCAGCTAATTAAGTATTTATCCACATAGATATACCTCTTTTAAATTTTACAGAGCTATACAACTTAAACTAATGTCTAATTCTCCCAGTAATTCCATAGGTTTTATTTTACTAACTCATACGAAACCTCTACAAATTTATAGACTAATAAATAAGTTAAATATAATGTTCAATTATCCTCTAATTGTGTGTCATCATGATTTTTCAAAATGTGATTTATCTGTAGATACTCTGTCAAAAAATGTTTTATTAGTACGCCCTCATCTCCAGACAGAGTGGGCAGGTTTTGCGTTAGTAGAAGCTCCAATACAGGCACTACGATTAATGTACGAGGTTCCAGATCCACCAGATTGGTTTGTATTACTCAGTGGAGCAGACTATCCGATTAAAACCGCAAGGCAAATATTGGATGATCTGACTTCAAGTTCAGATGATGCTTATATTCAGCATGAGCAAATTACATATGAAACTTATAAGTCTGATGTAAAACCGAATATGTTATGGCTGAAAAATTCCTATCAACGATACTGTACAAAGTCGTTTTCTTTCCATTACTCAAAAAAATATTTGGTGCATCTGAATCTAGAAATATGCTTGGAACATCCGCTACTAACAAAACCTTTCCTTCCTTTTTCCAAAAAAGTTGCTTGCTTCAGTGGAAGTCAATGGTTTTGTGCCAATAGCAAAGCTGCTAAATACATTATCGATTTTCACAGCCAGATAAATCCGTTAACCTTGTACTACAGTAAGCTTAAGTATGCAGATGAGTCATATTTTCAAACTGTACTTGCTAATGCATCTCATCTCAAACTGCAAAACGACCGTCGGCGCTATATTGATTGGTCAGATGGAGGCTGTCATCCAAAGACATTGCTTATGGAAGACTTGCCAAATTTACTCGCATCATCTGCTCACTTCGCTCGGAAATTTGACATTGATATAGATAGCAATATTCTTAATGAACTTGATCACATTACATCCTAGCGGTTACACATTTTGCTAAATTCGGTGAGATAAATCCCAGCTATAGTTGCTACTGAGTTGAGGAAAATTTCTCCAAGATTTTGTCATCGCTATATAGTAGCGTAGGTTGGGTGGAGCGGAGCGCAACCCAACTGTTTATCAGAATGTTGGGTTACGGAAAGCCTCCAACGCCACTTGGTACAATGCTCTTAACCCGCGCAACGCAGTGGCTCCCCAACCGACAATTTTTTTGCAACATTCTAGCCAAGAGGGGCTACTACAAGACTACCGAGATTTTTTCAGAAATCAAATATGATTCTTATAGTACTTTAATTGTGAGAATTCCCAACTAGCGATGCAGTTAAACTTTAGGAAACATATCGCAGTCTATCGGCTCACCAGATTTTTTGGCTTTGAATGAATTAAATTCTGGTAAATCAATTTCATCAACAGGTCTAAAAGGCCATGCTTTCGGGCGGTGATAGAAAGTAACATCATCGCCAGTCCAATTCGTCACTACTGCACGTCGTTGTGTAGAAGATATGTTGGTTACTGAATGATGAATTGTCAGAAAATGATGAACCAAGCAATCTCCAGGCTCCATATCCCAGGACAAAATTTCGTGAGGCTGTGGCTGTGCAAACCAGGAGGGGTCTAATCCTTCACGTAACTCTTTGCCCCATCGATGAGAGGCTTTGATGTACTCTAATCGACCATTTTTTTGGTTGGTGCTATCTAAAGCCAGCCAAATTTTACAACACTGCCAACCTTGTATAGGCCAGTAAGGTAGGTCGTTATGCCACCCAACACGGCTGTCCGCTTTCGGCTTTTTAACAAAGAAACCGTCACCCAAAAAGTTAAGTTTTTTCGATTTTAAGACTTGAGCAGCGATCGCTGCTAGCGGAGATTCAAAAGCCAAAGCCCGGAAATCAGGGTCAGTGAGCCATAAGCTACTAGCATGCTCCACATGACCTTCTGATCTGGGGATACCCTTAATTTCTAAAGGACCAGGAATTAATATATTTTTGTCAACAGCTGTTTGCATCCGTTTTACCCAGATGTCATCCAAAACATTTTTGACGCAGATAACGCCGTTGCGGTCGAAAGCTTCAACTTGTTGGAGGCTGATTTTTGATGTGTCTACCTTGAGCATCGTAACTTTTTCAGATTTTGAAATTTAACTAATTTAGGTCAGATCAGCTAATTGGCATTCAAATTGCATATTGAAACAGAAGTTACAACCAGAATGCAAACTAAATGTATATCAGCTTGATCTAACAACCAATTTCTAGAACCTGCTTTACTGACATCAACTTTGTCACTATGTCATAAAACTTTTTTAGTATAGAGTAGAGATTAAGTTAACAATTCTCCCTGTAGATTGAGAAATCTCTAATCTGAGCGCAACACCGTTTGTTAACATCTGTACTCAACCAATTTCACCCTAAACCTCATCTAAGTTTATAAGCGTAGTTTTTGCCCTCACCCTAAATCCCTCTCCCATATCTGGGAGAGGGACTTTGAAATTCTGGCTCCGCGAATCCCAAATCTGGGATTCGGGGTTGGGGGATGAGGGCAAATCCTTTTCATCAAAGAAGAACTACAGGTTTCAAGATAGACGTGGTTTAACTACCCAGATCCTTTTTAATAATCAGTGGGACAAGTGACGCTAGGCGTAATATACCAGACACAACAAACACTTCCACTATGCCAAAAGACCCAGCAAATTGAGCGATTAAGCCACCGATAGTTGCTCCTAAAGCACCACTTGCTCCAGCAACAGCAGCAGCTGTTGCAAAATAGATAGACTGATTTTTTAGTGGTGCAATCTCTATCTGGAGATTGTTGTTACACAAATCAACTCCTCCCCAATTACCCCCAATGAAAATGTGTAATAGTGGCAACCACAGCCAGAGGTCTAGAGGACTAGAACCAATCCTCAGCCACAGCCAGGGTATGACGGCAATTAGAATTCCATTAGAGATTAGAATCGGACGATTGCCTATTTTATCTGCTAATCTACCCCACAGGATGAGCATCAGCATGTGTGCTCCGGCTCGCAGGCTGTTGTAGAAAGTTACCCAACTCACATCCAGGTTCAGGGTATCTAGCAAGTAGAGGTTAAAAAACGGCGCACTCAGGTTTACAGCAAATGTCCATGAGCCGAAATAAAGTAGAAACACCAAAAAATTAGAGTTTTTCCAAATGCTACTATCTATCTGGTTTTGGGGAGTTGGAATTTGCGGCAGACAGATTGCTTCAGATATCTCACCAGGTTCATTTGATGCCGAGTCTGACTGAATCTCATTTGTTTGAGATAAGTTACTATGGTAAGTATTTTGTAATTGGGGATTTATATCTACCTGGAAATACTGACACCCCAAGCTGATAATTCCAAAGATAATGCCTAAGAGCAAAATCATCCCATAACCTTGGATACTTCCCCCGTACCAATGTGATACCGCTAAACCGGCTATTGGCAAGCTGACCAACTCGGTGAAGTTGGCAGCACTATTACGTAACCCGAAATATCTACCTCGCAATCGCCGTGGGACTAACATTGCTATCCAACTGAACCACGATGCACTTCCTAATCCTCCTAATAGATGGCTGCATAGGAGAATCAAAAATGTCAATATCACTAATTGGTTTGAATTAAGCCCTCCCCAACTAAAGCTAACAATGCCAATTACTAAAATTAGCCATAGTAATCGAGCAATCCCATGAGTGCGAAGGGAATACTGAAAGCGGCTAGTACTGCGTTCAGATAAGTAAGCACCCATCGGCTGAAAGAGATTCACCAACATGGGGATAGAACTTATCATGCCAAATACTATCGGACTGGCATCCAACTCTACTAAGAAATTACCTAGCAAAACTCCGCCAGTGCCAATAGAGAAAACTGCTGCGAAAATACCATCGACAGTGGAAGCCCTCAAACTGGTGCGAATAGCATCTTTAGAAATCCGAGGGCTGAGTGTTGAGGTCGCAGAAAGTGTTGTTGATGGTGAGGCAATCTCAGCAATTTCTAGAGAAAGAGGCGCACCTGTTTCCACTGGAACAGAATCCATAAGTATAGTATTTAACAATATAATAGCGAAGCATTCTAAATTCAAAGATCAACGGGAACCCCATATTTAAAAACAAGGATTTCTAATCAGGACGGCTGAAATCGAGCGTATAAACACTTACAATAAAAGTTTTTTTCTTTTCCATGAATAAATTCACTTGCTCTAAATATTCAGGGGAAGCTGGGGTTTCCTGAAGGGAAAGTAATTAACGCTTTTTTCCTTCGCCTAAAGAATAAATTTGAGGTCTTACTTAAACGTTGAGTTGGAGAGTGAATTTTTGGATGGTTGAACCAGTATCCTCATCTCAGTAAGCATTATGAGTGACTTGCTAGATGAATGAAGCAGCTATATATTGCATTATTACACGGATTATGTCGTGTGGTCTAGCTAGCTAAAGATTGACTTTCTAAATGGTCTCTCAAATAGCAAAATCCGCAAAATCTACTTTTTTTGTTTTAAATCTACCTTTGGTTTAGGTAAAATAATTTAAAAATTGTGGTATATTAATAAATGTAAACAAGCGCTTAAGCTTTTTGAGCAAGTAACATAACTGTTCTAGCTTGCTTGGAAACTCTTATCCAGCTACCATAAGTCTGTAATTCCCTTGGGCTAGATATAGCATTAACAGTTTAAAAATGTGAGAAAATGTATGAATTTTTGTTGCAGAAGTTTGTATAACTTCTCAGGTTCAGCATAGACTGACAGTTTTTTGCCATGCTTCTGAAATGAAAAGTAGACGCGCCTAATCTGTGGTGTTCTATTTTGATATTTCTAAATTTGCAATAATCACAATCCAATTTAATTGAGAGCTACTTCTTTTTCCTATCGAATTTGAGGCAGTTTACCATGACGTGATTTTAGCAAATGATCATATTTTAGAAGTGCTTAAACTTCTAATTGCATCTAGATTCCAGTTACAAATTTTTTCACACAAAGGGTAAAAATAGTGACCATTGTTCAGACAAAACTTCAAGTGACTGAAACCAAGTTTCACATAGAAGCTTATGAAAAGATTGAGTATGACTTAGTTTACGTAGATGGAGTTTTCGATATTGCCAATCAAGAACTTGCAGATATATATAGAAGTTTTGGAAGATGCTTGGCTGTTATAGATACTAACGTCAACCATTTTTACGGTACTCAGATTGAAAAATATTTCCGGTATTACGGGATTGATTTGAAGATTTTTTCTCTGACTGTTAGCGAACCAAACAAATCTATCCAAACCTTTGAGACAATTATCGATGTGTTTGCTGACTTCAAATTAGTGCGTAAAGAGCCAGTATTAGTAGTAGGTGGTGGTTTAATTACAGACGTTGTAGGTTTTGCTTGCTCTACTTATCGCCGTAGTAGTAATTACATCCGAATTCCTACTTCTCTGATTGGTTTAATTGATGCTAGTGTGGCGATTAAGGTAGCAGTTAACCATAAGAAGTTGAAAAATCGTTTAGGTGCTTATCACGCTTCCCAAAAAGTCTTATTGGACTTTTCTCTGCTGCGTACTTTACCAACAAACCAAGTGCGTAATGGGATGGCAGAGTTAGTCAAAATCGCTGTAGTTGCTCACTCTTCTGTGTTTGAGTGGTTGGAAAAGTATGGGGAAGAACTGCTTGACACGCACTTTGGTAATATTGACGCAACTCCAGAGTTAAAAGAAATAGCTCACCGTCTGACTTACGAAGCGATCAAAAAAATGCTGGAGTTAGAAGTACCCAACCTCCGGGAGCTAGATTTGGATAGGGCAATTGCTTACGGACATACTTGGAGTCCTACTTTGGAACTTGCGCCAAAGGTGCCTCTGTTTCATGGACATGCAGTCAGTATTGACATGGCCTTATCGGCAACGATCGCTGCAAATAGAGGTTATATCACTAATGAAGAACGCGATCGCATTTTAGGATTAATTAGTCGTTTGGGACTGACTCTTGATCATCCTTTATTAGATGAAGAACTTTTATGGGATGCTACCGAGTCTATCACTCTCACACGAGATGGTTTGTTAAGAGCCGCAATGCCCAAACCGATTGGTACTTGCTTCTATGCTAATGATTTGACACGGGAAGAATTGGGAGTAGCTTTAGCAGAACATAAGCAACTTTGCAGCACCTATCCTCGTGGTGGTGAAGGGGTAGATATGTACCCCGTTTATCAGACAGAACTAGTTGGGAGTGCAAAATAATGTCTACTAAAATAGAAACGCCCACAGCTAGACCGGTGACACCGCTAGGAATATTAGCAAAGAAGTTAGAAGCTGTTGTCAAAGAGATTAACCAACGCACAGACTTACCTGTGGAGTTAGTCGCCAACCTCAATCAAGCATGGCATTTGGCAGCAGGTTTAGACCCTTACTTGGAAGAATTTACTACCCCCGAATCAGCTGCTTTAACTGCACTTGCCGAGAAAACATCTACAGAAGCATGGCAACAACGCTTTACAGAAGGAACAACAGTGCGCCCTTTAGAGCAAGAAATGCAATCGGGTCATGTAGAAGGACAAACTCTCAAAATGTTTGTTCATATGGCTAAGGCCAAAAGAGTACTAGAAATAGGGATGTTTACAGGTTATTCTGCACTAGCAATGGCAGAAGCATTACCTGCGGACGGAGTGCTAATAGCCTGCGAAGTAGATGCTTTTGCCGCAAAAGTTGCACAAGCGGCTTTTGATCAATCTGTTCACGGTAAAAAAATCCGCGTGCAATTAGGTGCAGCTTTACAAACCTTAAATAAGTTGGTAGAAGCTGGAGAATCATTTGACTTAGTGTTTATTGACGCCGATAAAAAGGAGTACATAACCTACTTTCAAACATTGCTAGATACTAATTTGCTAGCACCTTCTGGTTTTATTTGTGTAGATAATACACTCCTGCAAGGAGAGGTTTATTTACCTGTAGAACAACGCACCGCCAACGGTGAAGCGATCGCTCAATTCAACCGTGTTGTCGCTGCCGATCCGCGTGTAGAGCAAGTTCTGTTACCCATACGAGATGGGATGACGCTGATTAGACGCGTGGCGTAATCAAGGGATAAGGGAGATAAGAAGGAATAATTTTTCGCTTGGTTTCTAATCTCCCTCATCTCTTGATTTTTGCCTGCTCCCACTACTCCCCTCAATACGCTTGGTTTAAGGCTAAAAACTAAAACTGGTGTAGGTTGGGGAGCCACTACGTTGGACGGCTGTGCCGACTTAAAGCAAGTGGCGTTTCCTTCCTCAACCCAACATTATCAACCATTTGTTGGGTTGCGCTATTGCTCAACCCAACCTACTATTTTTCTTAATCCAAGGTATTGCTACTCCCCCTAGTTTCAAAGACTTATGGTGCAATCAATTTCTTTATCTCTACCTGAATCTATAACCTCATCAACGGGTGTCAGGGTAAAGGTAGTGGCTCTATTCAAGACTCTCGGTACTCTGACATTATTATTAATAGCCTTGCCGTTCAATGCTTTTATAGTGTTTATATCTTTGCTGTGGGGTATTGTGCAGTTTCCGAAAAAAGCTGTTATAGGCGCTCATCACCAGACTATTTTGGTGAGTGGAGCCAAAATGACCAAAGCATTGCAACTTGCTCGCTGCTTTCATGCAGCAGGACACAGAGTTATTCTGATTGAAGGTCACAAATATTGGTTGTCTGGGCATAGATTCTCAAAGGCTGTAAGTCGTTTTTATACAGTTCCGGCACCTGAAAAAGACCCAGAAGGCTATATCCAGGCGCTAGTAGAAATCGTTAAAAAGGAAAAGGTTGACGTTTATGTACCTGTATGCAGTCCTGTAGCTAGTTATTACGACTCTTTAGCAAAGCCTGCATTATCAGAATACTGCGAAGTTTTCCACTTTGATGCAGATATAACCAAGATGTTAGATGATAAATTTGCCTTCACTGATCAGGCGCGATCGCTTGGTTTATCTGTCCCCAAGTCTTTTAAAATCACAGATCCTCAACAAGTTATCAATTTCGATTTTAGTCAAGAAACCCGCAAATATATTCTTAAAAGTATTTCTTACGACTCCGTTCGCCGCTTAAATTTAACCAAACTTCCCTGCGACACCTCAGAAGAAACAGCAGCCTTTGTTAACAGTTTACCCATCAGTCCAGAAAAACCTTGGATTATGCAAGAGTTTATTCCTGGTAAAGAGTTATGCACACATAGTACAGTGCGGGACGGGGAATTAAGATTACATTGCTGTTCAAACTCTTCTGCGTTTCAAATTAACTATGAAAACGTCGAAAATCCCCAAATTCGGGAATGGGTGCAACACTTCGTCAAGAGTTTGGCACTAACTGGGCAAGTTTCTTTTGACTTTATTCAAGCCCAAGACGGTACAGTTTACGCCATTGAATGCAATCCCCGTACTCATTCGGCAATCACAATGTTTTATAATCATCCTGGTGTTGCAGACGCCTATTTTGGTAAAACTCCCCTAGCTGCGCCTATCGAACCCCTAGCAAGTAGCAAGCCTACTTACTTTATATATCATGAAATCTGGCGACTAACTGGTATCCGTTCCGGGAAACAATTGCAAACATCGGTTAATACTCTAGTGCGAGGCATTGATGCCATTTACAGCCTTAATGACCCTATACCATTTTTGACTTTGCATCATTGGCAGATTCCCTTACTTTTGCTGAAGAATCTGCAACAACTCAAAGGATGGGTAAAAATAGACTTCAACATTGGCAAACTGGTGGAATTAGGTGGCGATTAAAATAATTCGTAATTCTCACCTTTGGCGAGAAGCAAGCTACGTAATTCGTAATGACGCTCTCTACGAGACGCTAAAAGCGTAGCTTGCTTCTCTGTAAGAGTACGCGGACTCGCTACCGCTACGCTAACGTAATTAAGTTAGGAAGATGAATCATGCCAGTACTTCGTATCCTTCATTTAGTTGGGTCTGCACACAATGATTTTTACTGTGATTTGTCACGCCTTTATGCTCAAGATTGTCTGTCAGCGATCGCAGATGAATCGGAGTATGACTTTCAGATTGCATACATTACACCTGATAGCCAGTGGCGATTTCCTCGCTCGCTGAGTCAAGAAGATATCGCCCTCAGCAAACCGATTTCTTTGCTTGATGCCATAGAGTTGCTCACAGCGCAAAACATTGACCTCGTGTTACCACAAATGTTTTGTATTCCGGGAATGACTCACTACCGCGCCCTATTCGATCTGCTGAAGATCCCTTACATCGGCAATACTTCGGATACAATGGCGATCGCAACTCACAAAGCTAGAGTCAAAGCAATTGTCGAAGCTGCAGGGGTGAAAGTGCCTCGTGGAGAATTGCTCCGCCAAGGAGACGTTCCGACAATTAAACCTCCAGCAGTCGTTAAACCTGCAAGTTCCGCTAACTCTTTAGGGGTATCTTTAGTCAAAGAGGTTACTGACTATGACGCTGCCCTGAAGAAAGCATTTGAATATGCTTCGGAGGTGATTGTAGAAGCATTTATCGAACTCGGTCGAGAAGTCAGATGTGGCATCATTGTCAAAGACGGGGAACTAGTGGGTTTACCCCTTGAGGAGTACCTGTTAAACCCCAACGATAAACCTATCCGCAGCTATGCTGATAAACTCCAACAAACGGACGATGGCAACTTGCGTTTTAGTGCTAAAGATAATATCAAGTCTTGGATTGTAGACCCTAACGATCCGATTACCGAAAAGGTTCAGCAAGTGGCTAAGAAGTGTCATCAGGCTTTGGGTTGTCGCCACTACAGTTTATTTGACTTCCGCATCGACCCAAAGGGACAACCTTGGTTCTTAGAAGCCGGGTTGTATTGTTCTTTTGCACCTACAAGTGTGATTTCCTGTATGGCGAAAGCAGCGGGAATCCCTCTAAATGAGTTATTAATAACGGCTATCAATGAAACGTTAAGCAGTAATCAAAAGGCGTTGCAGAATTGACAGCCGTCAGATTAACTCTGAAGGAATAACCCAAATATAAAGGAGAGCGAAGGAGAGCGATCGCAATTAATCAGGTTTCCTTTATGAGAATGATTTAGTTCTTCGTTATTTTAACTTCTGCTTTCTTTTGTAGTTCACTTACCAGCTAATACCCACTGCAAAAATCTGCATATAACATTTCAGCGACAAAAACTATATCTTTTCTCTCTTCTCCTTGTGATTTATCTAACTGTATATCGTTCAATAATGCTTGAATCTGTTCAGGATTATAATCTCTGGAACAAAGTATCTGTATGGCATCTCTTTGGATATCAAAAATCTGATTTCTATCTTGCGGTTGGGCTAGGCGAATTTTGATGTGATTAGGCTGCGTTTTAGTCATTACTAGGTTTTAACACATCTTTTGATACATCACGTTTAACTCAGCCCCTGTAAAATATTGGCTTTGCTAACCAATGCCCAATTACAAATGACTAATAATCAATTTCTTTCCACCCATGCATGGCTGCGATGCTTTTAGTAACCAATTCGATCACAATTGGGGGAGCTTCTGATATCAAAATACCAGGATAAACTGCTGCACCCCAGTCGGGATGAATTAATACACGGCATTGATTTTTAATCACTGGATAGTTGAGCAAAGCTTTGACAACTGCTGTGTCATCGTGGGGAATTGCTCCGGGATGGGACAGTAAAGGATAACCTGTACGAGGGTCGATCAGGTCTGTTAGATAGCCGCGATCGCGCAGATTAAATGCCAAATCACAGCCAAATCTCATAAACTTTTCTCGCAAGCATTCTTTCTCTGTCTCTACTTCTACAGTCCTTTCCACTAGTTGATAACGCGATTGCTGTAAGACAATCACTACTCGTAAAAATGGCTGCCGTTTCCAATCTGGTAATATCCGTTCGCAATTGGCACAGATATATTGACTGGGAGGATGAATTGAAATTTGAACCGCTTGTCCCGTTTCGGCAACTAAGTTAATGGGACAGGCTTGCTCCGAAGTGTAAACCTTGGGATAGTTCACTAAATTGATTCGGTTTATGCAAGTTTTTTAATTTAATCTCCGGTATAGATGATAGCTCTTAAAAGTTCCAAAAAATCATCAATCTTCTCTAATATGTTGCTTTTTTTGGCAGCAGTTGTTAATAATTTAACAATTTTAATCCGAATTTTATCCTTTATTAACCTGTTTTAATGGGATTTGCAGCGATCGCTGTAGACGTTGGCATAGATACAGCTTGTGGTAGACAAGCGATGCCTAGGTTGGGCTACGCCGGATCTCCTGAAATTTGGTCGCTCAAAATCCCAAAAATGACGCGAATTAATTGAGTTTTAAAGAATTCACTGGCACGTCATCCCAAGAATCGACTGTCCGCAATCGCGCTACCCAACCTGCTGCTTTTTGTGTCTCAGTTAAATTATTCTCATAGGAATCATGACAATCTTTAGCTTGAGATTCATTACAACAGGCAATACAGGCATGAATCATCCCAGACGGATCAATTTGCTCATTTACCCAAATAGTCATGGAGTATTCCCTCGAAAACTGTAGCGAAAAAGGATATTCGTTATTTTAGAATACTATTAAAGTCAAAAATTGGAGAGCAAAATCGGTAACAAATAGTGAACTAATCCCCATTACCGATTACTAATTTCCAATTATAGAGATATACCTAACGGTAAATAGAGATACATAGGATGAGCAAGCCTAATTTTCATGCAATGAGTCAGAAAGAGTTACATGATTACGTTCTTGCTCATTGGGAAGATCAGGAAGGTTTCTACGCTTATGTGGATAAGCTGCATGTCGAAGGTAATTGGATTGAAATGCCACCGTTACAGTCAGAACAGGATTTAGAAAATTATCCTAAGTTTATTGAGCGTATTCGCAGCAGTTCTGAACCGCGAGATGGAGCAGTTGAACGCTGCATTATAGTTACAGCAGCTTTTGGGCTATCCTCAGTTTGGCCGATCGCGATCGCGGATTATTAGCAATTTCCTCTTCTTTAGCAATAATTGGCTTTTTTGTCAAGACCTTTAATAAAGGTGAATTTCTTAAACCATGCTTCACCGGGCGGTCTTCCAAACTGTGAAAACTGATAATCGCAATTCTGCCACCAGGGACAAGGGCATTTGGGGCTTTATCTAGAAAGATTTCTAGAGATTTTAACTCATCGTTGACGACAATTCGCAGAGCTTGAAAAACACGGGTAGCGGGGTGAATTCTCCCATAACGGTATTTGGGAGGAACTGAAGAAGCGATCGCTTCCGCCAATTCAACAGTCGTCTGTAATGGTCGCCGTTCTACAATCCGTCTAGCAATGCGCCGTGATAATCTCTCTTCACCGTACTTAAAGAAAATATCTGCTAAATCTGCTTCATTCCAATTATTGATCAGATCAGCAGCAGTTAGCGATCGCCCTCGATCCATTCGCATATCCAAATTCGCAGCTTGGCGAAAGCTAAAACCCCGTTCTGGCTGATCCAAATGGTAAGAACTGACCCCCAAATCGGCTAAAATACCGTCAAAAGTATTAAGGGTAAACTCGCAGTCAGCAAAATTGCTATGAATAAATTGGATGCGATCGCCAAACTCTGCTAATTCTTTCCTTGATGCTGCTAAAGCATCTTCATCTTGGTCAACAGCCGTTACCCGCACATCCGCCGCCGCTTCTAAGATTAGGCGACTGTGACCGCCACCGCCTACCGTCACATCTAAATAATGCCCGCCCGGACGCACCGCCAAACCCTCAATTACTTCCCGACCCAAAACGGGAATATGGGAAAAATTCTGCGCTTCAAGTCCCTGATATCCAGCTTCCATATAATAATTGAAGAAGTGCAACAAAATGAAACATCAAATAAAGTCCCTCCTCTGTCACCCCCTCTCCAACATACCCCTGTATGGGCAATACATGTAGACGCTCTCAAGGCAGTTTTCCTCAAAATATTGCTCCTGCAAGCTTAATTTTGGCTTGGCAGACAAGATAAATTGGGTCTAGTTGGCATCTGCGCGGTAGAATTCAATATTTTCACGAACGGAGAACACAAAATCTATGACCAGACTAGAAACCCGCACTGAACCAATGCTGCTAAACATGGGGCCACAACACCCCTCAATGCACGGGGTTCTGCGGCTAATTGTCACCCTGGATGGCGAGGATGTGGTTGATTGTGAACCGGTTATCGGCTACCTGCACCGGGGAATGGAAAAAATTGCTGAGAACCGCACTAATGTAATGTACGTCCCCTACGTCAGTCGCTGGGACTACGCGGCGGGAATGTTCAACGAAGCCGTCACCGTCAATGCCCCAGAACAGCTTGCAGGTGTTGCGGTTCCCAAACGCGCTAGCTACATCCGCGTCATCATGCTGGAATTGAACCGCATCGCTAACCATTTGCTGTGGTTTGGCCCTTTCCTGGCTGACGTGGGCGCTCAAACTCCCTTTTTCTACCAGTTCCGGGAACGGGAGATGATTTATGATTTATGGGAAGCTGCCACAGGCTACCGAATGGTAAATCACAACTACTTCCGCGTTGGTGGGGTAGCCGTCGATTTGCCTTACGGTTGGGTAGATAAGTGTCTGGAATTCTGTGACCACTTAATACCCAAAATTGATGAGTACGAACGCTTAGTAACCGATAACCCCATCTTCCGGCGACGTATTGAAGGTATTGGTACTATCACCCGTGAAGAAGCAATTAACTGGGGACTTTCTGGCCCAATGTTACGCGCGTCTGGCGTGAAATGGGATTTACGGAAAGTTGACCATTACGAATGCTATGACGATTTCGACTGGGACGTGCAGTGGGAAACCGTCGGTGATTGCTTTGCCCGTTATGTGGTGCGGATGCGGGAAATGCGCGAATCTGTAAAGATTATTCGCCAAGCAATTAAAGGACTTCCGGGCGGCCCTTACGAAAACCTGGAAGCTAAACGTTTAGCCGCAGGGAAAAAATCAGAGTGGGACGCATTTGATTATCAATACATTGGCAAAAAAGTTTCCCCTACCTTCAAGATTCCCAAAGGTGAAATCTACTCTCGTGTAGAAAGTGGTAAAGGTGAATTGGGAATTTATTTGGTTGGCGATGATAATGTCTTCCCCTTACGCTGGAAGATTCGCGCAGCGGATTTCAACAACCTCCAAATTCTGCCACATTTACTACGCGGGATGAAGGTTGCAGATATTGTGGTCATCCTCGGCAGTGTTGACATAATCATGGGGTCTGTGGATAGGTAGATAATATCTATCTAAGTACTTTTTTAGAGCAGTTGTATTACAGTGCAACTGCTCTATTTTTTTAGGATTGCGTAAATACTGGCGTCAAAACCTCACCCCTAACCCTTCTCCTTATTAAGGCTAGCGTGTACACACAGGTTCCTCTTACACCATTTCAGACAAACCCTGATACATACAGATTTCTCGTAGGGGCACAGAAAAAGCTCATTGGTGTCAACTTAACGTAAAAGCCATGTCCCGCAACGTAAAAGCCATGTTCCGCAAGGAACTGAAGTTCCTTGCTAATAGCGAAAGTCATCTCAAGATGACTAAATAATCTGAAAAATCTTTAGTCTACTTGAGTAGACTTTAGCTAAAAGCCAAAGAAATTTATTTCTGGGCGGGCGTGGAAGTCAACAAGCGATTTCTAGCTGAAGTTGACACCAATGAGCATTGCTGTGCCCCTACCAAGGTATTTGTATCATTATTAAAGTGAAACGGTATTACACACGATTTACGGTTTATCGAATAGCCCAAAGAAACCTCACCCTGGTTCTGCTACGCAAAACCTGTCCCTCTCCTTACTAAGGAGAGGGATTTTCGTCAGAACTCTTTGAGGTTTTTGTTTTGGCTAATTCGATGACTTGTGCGTACACCGTAAACGGGAGATAAAGCACAGCTTTGTCGGGGTGAGGTTAAGCTCTATCTCATTCTTATTAAGAAACGCTATAACATAGGTACGAAATATTTAGAAATGCTCTCTTTTTAAGAGTTTTAAATAATGCCCCGGATTTTTGACAACATTAACTTACAATTGCTAACGATTTTGCGAGAAACTCTCAAAGTCTCTTATCGCGCAGATTTTTGCGTTGGCTACTTCAACCTCAGAGGTTGGCGAAAAATTGATGATTTGATTGAACAGTATGTTGGTAATGAAAAAGCTTGTTGCCGTTTGCTAATCGGGATGCAAAGTTTACCCAGTGATGAAGTTCATGCGGCATTTACTCTTAGTAGTGGTGATAGAGGGATTGATAATAGTACCATCGTGCGGTTGAAAAAACGCATGGCGGCGGAATTTCGCCAGCAGCTGACTATCGGTGCGCCGACTAATCAGGATGAAGCGGGGTTGCGGCGGTTAAGTCATCAGCTAAAAAGTCAGAAACTAATTATTAAACTGTTTCTGCGTCACGCCCTCCATGCTAAGTTATATCTTGTGCATCGCCATGATGCCAATACTCCAACCGTGGGATTCTTGGGTAGTAGTAATTTAACTCTTCCCGGATTGGCAAAACAAGGGGAGTTGAATGTTGATATTTTAGACCATGATGCTTGTAATAAACTGCAAAAATGGTTTAGCGATCGCTGGCAAGATTACGGTTGTGTAGATATATCTCAAGAATTGGCAGAGATTATTGATCGGAGTTGGGCAAGAGTTGAGTCAATCTCACCCTACTACATCTACCTGAAGATAGCTTACCACTTATCCCATGAAGCGATCGCTGGACTTTCAGAATTTCGTATCCCCCGTGAATTTAACAATTTATTTGACTTCCAAAAAGCCGCCGTGCAGCTAGCAGCGCGTCATGTAACTAGGCGTGGTGGCGTGTTGGTGGGCGATGTCGTTGGTTTGGGTAAAACTTTAGTTGGAACCGCCCTTGCGAAGATATTACAAGAAGATTGTTATTTAGAAACATTGATTCTTTGCCCGAAAAACTTAGTACCAATGTGGCAAGAATATGTAACTAACTATCGGCTACTTGCCGAAGTTATGTCAATTAGTCAAGTCCAAAATAAGTTACCAAAACTCCGCCGCTACCGAGTTGTGTTAATTGATGAAAGTCACAACTTACGTAACCGCGAAGGTAAACGTTATCGAGCCATTACCGAATATATTGCTGCTAACGAAAGCAAATGTATTTTATTATCTGCTACTCCTTACAATAAAAGTTATCTTGACCTTTCAGCCCAACTGCGGCTATTTGTTCCAGAAGACGAAGATTTGGGGTTAAGACCAGAAGCTTTAATAAATGAACTTGGTGGCAGTTCTATCGGAGAATTAGAGTTTATTAGAAAGCATCAATGTTCTGTGCGTTCCTTAGCTGCCTTTGAGAAAAGTGAACATCCTGATGACTGGCGAGAATTGATGAAGCGCTACATGGTGCGACGAACGCGCTCGTTTATTAAAGATAATTATGCCCACACAGATGAAACAGGGCGGAAATATTTAGAATTTGCTGATGGCAGACATTCTTATTTTCCCCAGCGCATACCTCGGAGTCTCAAGTTTCCTTTACAAGGTTCTAACACTGACTCTTATTCTCATCTTTACTCGGAGTTAGTAGTAGGAGTTATTAATCAACTTAATTTACCTCGTTATGGGCTAGGAAATTATATTATTGCTAAACCCAAGCAGCCGCCTACAGACAGCGAACAACGTTTGATTAATAGTTTGTTTCGTGGTGGTAGGAGGTTAATGGGTTTTTCTCGCACTAATTTGTTTAAACGTTTAGAAAGTAGTGGTTTTATTTTTATCCAATCAATTGAACGCCACATTTTACGGAACTTCATTTATTTATATGCTTTAGACCAGGGGCTTGATATTCCCATTGGAACTCAGGATGCTGAGTTATTAGATACAAGTAATAATGATGAAGATGCTGATTCTGTGGCAGCAGCTTTGTTTGATACAGAAACGGAAGATGATGATTCTACTAATTTGCTGCAAGTAGAGGAAGAAGAAGAAACTGCTTTTTTTAACGAGGATGAGAAGGCATCTAAAACCGAAAAAGTTTTTCGTCAAAGAGCAGAGTCAATTTACCAAGAATATACAACCCGATATCAACGGAGATTTAAGTGGTTGCCTTCTACACTTTTTGACATTAAAAAACTCAAACGGGATTTGCTAGAAGATGCCAAAGCACTGATAAATGTGCTGCAAGATTGTGGCGGGTGGAATCCTGAAAAAGATGAAAAACTTGCTGGTTTAATTAAACTGCTAACAGAAACTCATCCCCAGGATAAAGTACTAATTTTCAGACAGTTTGCTGATACAGTCCGCTACCTTGCAGACAATTTGCAGTCGAGTCATATTACTAATGTGGCAGGAGTCACAGGACAATCTAAAGACCCGACAGTAATGACGGGAAGATTTAGCCCTGTGAGTAATGGAAAACGGGAGCAAATTTCATCATCAGATGAGTTGCGTATTTTAATAGCTACTGATGTTTTGAGTGAAGGTCATAATTTGCAAGACTGTGCAATTATCGTCAATTGGGATTTACCTTGGGCGATTATTCGTTTAATTCAACGTGCCGGAAGAGTAGACCGCATTGGACAAAATGCTGACCAAATTCTTTGTTATTCTTTTTTACCAGCCGAGGGAGTAGAACGGATTATTAATTTGCGGGGACGACTCCGCAAACGACTGCAAGAAAATGCGGAAGTGGTGGGAACTGATGAAGCTTTTTTTGAAGATGATGATGCACGGGTAATTCTTGACCTTTATAATGAGAAATCTGGAGTTTTAGATGGTGAAGAAGATACGGAAGTTGATTTGACATCTGAAGCGTTTCAAATTTGGAAAAAAGCCACTGATGGTAATCCGGGTTTGAAAAAAACGATTGAAGAAATGGAAAATGTAGTTTATTCTACTCGCGCCCATACTCCGCAACCTATGCAACCGGAGGGGGTATTGCTTTATATGAAAACCACTGAGGGAAATGATTCTTTGATTTATGTTGACCGCGATGGAAATAGCGTTACTCAATCACAATTAGCGGTTCTGCGGGTGGCGGCGTGTGAAGAATCTACCCCAGCGATATCCAAAGATAAACAGCATCACGAGTTAGTGCAAAAGGGTGCTGAATTGATTGCTGAAGAAGAGAAAAATGCCGGCGGTCAATTGGGGCGACCATCAGGGGCAAGGTTTCGCAGTTATGAACGACTTAAGGGTTATGTTGAAGATATGAAAGGAACACTATTTGTTAGTGATGAACTTTTAAAAGCAATTGATGAAATTTACCGTTATCCTTTGCGACAGTCAGCTATTGATACTCTGAATCGTCAACTAAGAAGCGGCATTAATAATCAGCAGTTGGCTGAGTTGGTGGTGTCACTACGGATAGATGACCGTTTGTGTATTGTGACTGAAGAAATGGATAAACGAGAACCTGAGATTATTTGTTCTTTGGGATTATTTTCTAATTCGTAAATTAAAGTTTGTAGTAAGGACTTTAGTCCTAATAATTTTTGTAGTGAGCGATGAATCGCTCACTACAAACTAAGATTTATATAGGGTTTTTCGGTATCCGCTGAATAAATAGGGGATAGGAAGAAAAATAAGAGGATACAAAGGGTCACACCGGATTG
>NZ_JABXKJ010000159.1 GCF_017115085.1 Nostoc sp. NMS7
CAATCCGGTGTGACCCTTTGTATCCTCTTATTTTTCTTCCTATCCCCTATTTATTGAGCGGATACAAAAAATCTTAGTTATGATCGCCATCCCCCAACAACTGCCAAAAATGACCGTTGAGGAATATCTCGAATGGGAACCTCAGCAAGACGTTCGCTACGAATATGCCAATGGCGAAGTATTTGCTATGACAGGCGGTACAATTCCCCATAACGACATTGCACTTAACTTGTACACTGCCTTAGGCCCCCATTTGCATTCCAGGGGTTGTCGAGTGAATGTGTTGTGAAAATGCAACTCACTCCCCAGAGCCGCTACTATTATCCTGATGTGATTGTCAGTTGCGACCCTCAAGACCTCAATGCCCGCAAATTTATTCAACATCCCAAGCTAATTGTCGAAGTTCTTTCCCCAGGTACAAGCACTAAAGATCGGGGTGAAAAATTTACTTATTATCTGACAATTCCCAGTTTGCAGGAGTATATCTTGATTGACTCAGAAAAAATCTCCGTCGAGCGTTACTGTCGGGGTGAGGGTAGGATGTGGCTTTACTATCCCTACACGGCTTACGATATCATCACTCTATCGAGCATTGAATTTGAATGTGCAATTGAATTGCTGTATGAAAGTGTTGTATTTCCGAGTGAAGAATAATGTATTTTCTCACAGAACGTTGGCGATCGCCCGCCGTACCCTTCTCCTGTCGGAGACGCTACGCGAACGGGAAGCAAGCTACGCGTAGCGTCTCGTAGAGAAGGCATCGCACCTTAAGCAACTGCATAGCCAGTGTAGGGTCTTAACTCCGGTGGACGAAACCCCAGAACAATGTGTTCTTTAGGAATTCCAGCCCGTTCTAAATCGGCGGCAATGCCTTCTTCAGTACCATCCCGTTGAATCCAGATTTTGCCATCAATTAGGTCAATATGAACCAGACAGCCATGAATGCGGCGATCGCCATCCCAGCCTATATCCATCCACAAATAGCGATCGCGGTTTCGATCAAACACCACTTCTGATTGAATATTGGCATAGGAATAGGGTAATGAAGCATATTCACTGAGGATAGTTTCAATCACCTGGCGATAGTGGTCTAATTGGGTGTAATCCATTGTTTGATAACCTCCTGTTTCGGATCAAAGGTAATCAGCTTTAAACGATGATTTCTCAGTAAAAGTTTGCCGATGGGTTCTTCAAACAAATCATCAAAAACTCTGCTAGATACTGCAAGATATAACATTCGCTCTGGCTCCAACTCAATTAATATATCCTGATATAAAATATACTGACCTAACGCTTTTTCTAAATCATCAACATCTGATCTGCCGCTAAAACTTTTAATCTCAACTGCAATTTTGGATTCTGCTTTTTGCGCCGCCAACAGTTGTCTAGCACCTAAATCAACATACAAATCTTTTTTACCAAACTTCAGGGTCAGTGGGTCATGAGTAATTATCCATTTGTCTTTAATCAAAGCATTTTTGACATTATTGTGATAGATGTCTCTAGCTGGCATACAGGTGTAATCTTAGACTGAATATTTCTATTTTAGGAAATCTCTGACTGCGCCTAGCGTCTTCGTTAAATGCCATGCGTAGGCGTAGACATCGCTACACTGGATTTATCATAAACAATAAGCTGTCTGAGTTCATTCACGAAAACAGTGTAGCAGGAGGAATGCGATGAAAGCAGTGGTTATCCGTCGGTATGGCGCGGCTGAGGTATTGCAGTATGAAGAGGTGGAACAGCCGAAAATTGAGCCAACGCAGTTACTTGTGAAAGTTCGTGCTAGTAGCGTTAATCCCATTGATTGGAAAATTCGCCAGGGGATGTTGAGTTTGATTACTGGCAGCAAATTCCCGAAGATTCTGGGGTTTGATGTGGCGGGAGAAGTCGTGGCGGTTGGCTCTGGTGTCACCCGCTTTAAACCCGGAGATGCTATCTATGGTAGTACTAGCTTCCCTGGAGGAGGTTACGCCGAATTTGCAGCTGTCCCAGAAAACTTGGTGGCTTTCAAACCAACAAACCTTTCTTATGAAGAAGCTGCGGCTGTGCCTTTAGCAGCACTTACGGCTTTGCAAGCACTGCGAGATCAAGGGAATATTCAAACAGGACAAACTGTTTTGATTAATGGTGCTGCGGGTGGTGTAGGCAGTTTTGCAGTGCAAATTGCTAAGGCTTTAGGGGCAGTGGTGACGGGAGTTAGCAGTACTAAAAACTTGGATTTGGTGAAATCTCTCTTAGCAGACCGCGTGATTGATTATACGCAGCAAGATTTCACCGCAGATACAGCGCAGTATGACATTATCTTTGATGCAGTGGGTAAGCGATCGCTCTCTCAAACCAAAAGAGTCCTCAAACCCAATGGAATTTATATCACCACCGTACCCAGCGCTGAAACCGTCGTGCAGAGCGTCTTAACAGCGTTCCTTCCAGGTCAAAAAGCCAAATTTGTGTTTGAAAAGCCTAACGCGAAGGATTTGGTTTATCTGAAAGAATTGATTGAAGCGGGTAAAATTCGTGTGGTGATTGATCGCACATATCCCTTACAAGAACTCGCGGCGGCTCATAGTTATAGCGAAACTGGGCGGGCTGTGGGGAAAATTGCGTTGGTGCAACCCGTTGTAGACATCGCCATTTAGGGGAACTGAGATTTTTCACCCTGTAAGGCTTAATATTATTTCTGTCACAATTGAGGAAAATAATATATATCCTACAACCCGGCAAGCACTTATGTGTGTGATTATTTGCCAGTACTTGTCCAATTTCTACCGGGAAATTCAGCTATTCCGTTTTAGTGACATAACTGGCAATGTGTTTATTTTGGCAGGTGATGAACTGCAAATCCTTGTATTTCGTGATCGAACTTGGAGATTTGTAAATGAAACCTAATTTTGCAGAAATGTCCACAAAAGAGTTGAGGGCGTATGTACTTGCTAATCGGGAAGATATAGAAGCGCTAGAAATCCTATTTAATCGTCGTACTCCTGACTCAGAAGCAATTATATATCCATCGATGTTTACTGAAGATGGTAAACCTATAGAAGAGAATAATCGGATAATTGCAGAAGCGATCGCTCAAAGAGTTCAGCAAGAGAAGAATAATCAGGATTAGCTTTGTGGTTAGTACATTTTACTGAAAATCTTGGCGATCGCACTTACCAATTGATCTAAAAAACCAACCCCAAACCTAACCCCGTAACCCCCTTCCCGACGCGGGAAGGGGGAAAACTCAAAGTCTCTCTCCTTTTAAGAGAGATGATTTAGAGAGAGGTTCTTCAAATACCTGTAATATTTCTGCAATCACCCTGAAATCTGGAAACATTACTCAAGCTAGTGTATATACTCATAATCAAACTCTCAACAGAAGCGAGTATTATGCTGGACTGGTTAGCTATTTGGGGTGTAACTCAGGCCGCCGGGTTTATTTTTAAACCCATTCTGGAAGACTTAGCCAAGGATGCTGCTAAAGATTGGGCTAAAGATTTATTAAAAGGCATCCCTGGCAAGATTGTCCAGAAATTTAAGAAAGAAGATATAGAAATTGCTGCTGGTAAAGCGTTAAAGGAATTCTTGCAACTCATGCAACAGCAGTTAAAGGTTCGTTGCAAACTTGCTGAAACTGAGATTAAAGAGTACACCCAAGACATCCAGAAATTTCTCAGCGATAAATTGGTTACAGAAATTCTTGGTAAGGCTTTTGATATTAATTGTGAATCTCTAGACGCTAAAACCCTAGAAGATAGTTGGAACAGGCTGCAATTAAAACCTCTGCCATCTAAGTTTAACTGGCAATCAATTACAGAACAGTATTTGACACAAGTCCAAGAACTTCTTTTAGATTCAAAAGAATTACACCACATCCTAGAATTACAAAAATTATCTGATATTGAAATAAATACCAAAAAAATTGCTGGTGTTATTGTAGATTTTAATTTAATTAAATATCAAGAAGGAATCCGTGAACGCTATGGCAATCTCAAATTAGATAGCTTAGATACTAGCGGCTATGCCTATAATGAACTGAAGTTATGGCGGATTTTTACTGCTCAAAATGTCCGGGAAACTCATCAAGTTTTATCACAAGTTCACGAACTACCTAAAGAACATTTTAGACGGCTGCGAGAAAGTGGACAAGTAGAAGCAGAAGTTGAATTAGAAGATTTAGAACGCCACAAACGGGTTTATTTTGAACAGCCGATACTTTCAGTCTTGGATGTTGTCAATAAAAAGCAAGATTATAAATATGTTGTGATTTTGGGTGATCCTGGTTCAGGTAAGTCTACATTGTTGCAATTCCTGGCTTTGAATTGGGCAGAGTCACCACTGGATAATGTTATATCATTACCAATTCCGTTGCTAATTGAATTACGCACTTATATGCGGCGACGGGAAGATAAAGAGTGCAATAATTTTCTAGAATTCTTTCATAAGTGTAGTGGTGCAATTCATCATCTCAATCAGCTTGAACTAGATAAAAAATTAAAAGCTGGTAATGCCTTAGTGATGTTTGATGGGTTGGATGAGGTATTTGACCCTGGTAAGCGAGAGGATGTAATTACTGATATTCATCGCTTTACTAATGAATATCCTGATGTGCAGGCAATTGTCACTTCTCGCATTATTGGCTATAAACCGCAACGATTGCTTAATGCTGAGTTTCGCCACTTTATATTACAAGATTTAGACTCAGAACAAATTCAGGATTTTATCTACCGTTGGCATGAGTTAACTTTTACCGATGCAGTAGATAAAGTGAGAAAACGGGAACGGCTGCAAAGAGGAATTGAAGCTTCCAAATCTATTGCAGAATTGGCGGGAAATCCTCTGCTGTTGACGATGATGGCAATTCTTAATCGTAATCAAGAGCTACCAAGAGATAGAGCGGAGCTTTATAATCAAGCATCGCGGGTATTGCTGCATCAATGGGATGTGGAACGCGCTTTGACAGAAGATAAGAGGTTAGATCCTAAGACGATTGATTATAAAGATAAGCAAGCGATGCTGCGTCAGGTTGCTTATCTTATGCAAACTGGTGATAAAGGTTTGGCAGGGAATTTGATTAATGAAGATGATTTAGTCAAAGTTCTGACTGATTATCTCAAAACCATAGAGTTTGATAAACCCAGAGAAGCTGCGCGGGTGATGATTAATCAACTGCGGACTCGCAACTTTATGTTATGTTTCCTGGGTGCAGATTATTATGCTTTTGTGCATCGGACATTTTTAGAATATTTCTGTGCTTGGGAGTTTGTCTGGCAGTTTAAAGAAATGCAAACGCTGACTCTTGAGGAACTTAAGAATGAAGTTTTTGGTAAACACTGGCAAGATGAAAGTTGGCATGAAGTCTTGCTGCTAATTGCGGGAATGATTGAGCCAAGATTTGTTGGGGAAATTCTTGATTATTTAATGGCGCAAGATGGCGAAGAGGAAAAGTTTGTTAATCTCTTTTTAGCGGCTAAGTCTCTTGTAGAGGTGAGAAATCGCTCGGCGATCGCGTCAACGGCTACCAAATTACTTAATCAATTAAAAGACTTAACTAAATATGACCTCTGGTACTATTACGACACCCAGCGATATGGAGAAGAAACTAGGCTAGTTAAAAAAATTCGCACTCAAGCAGTCACAGCAATTGCAACGACCTGGCAAGAATCTCTCGACAGCAAAACCTGGCTTAAAGAACGCGCTATCCAGGATGATAACTGGGATGTGCGACGTGCAGCAGTCGAAGAATTAGCGAAGAACTTCAAAGATGACCCCGACACTAAAACCTGGCTCAAAGAACGCGCTACCCAGGATGATAACTGGGATGTGCGAGATGCAGCAGTCGAAGAATTAGCGAAGAACTTCAAAGATGACCCCGACACCAAAACCTGGCTCAAAGAACGCGCTACCCAGGATGATCACGAAGATGTGCGAGGTGCAGCAGTCACAGCAATTGCAATGACCTGGCAAGAATCTCCCGACACCAAAACCTGGCTCAAAGAACGCGCTACCCAGGATGATTACTGGGTTGTGCAATATGTAGCAGTCAAAGAATTAGCAAAGAACTTCAAAGATGATCCCGACACCAAAACTTGGCTCAAAGAACGTGCTACCCAAGATGATTACTGGGTTGTGCGATATGTAGCAGTCCAAGAATTAGCGAAAAACTTCAAAGATGACCCCGACACCAAAACCTGGCTCAAAGAACGCGCTACCCAGGATGATCACGAAGATGTGCGAGGTGCAGCAGTCGAAGAATTAGCGAAGAACTTCAAAGATGACCCCGACACCAAAACCTGGCTCAAAGAACGCGCTACCCAGGATGATCACGAAGATGGGCGAGGTGCAGTAGTCGAAGAATTAGCGAAGAACTTCAAAGATGACCCCAACACCAAAATCTGGCTCAAAGAACGCGCTACCCAGGATCATGACAGCGATGTGCGACGTGCAGCAGTCCAAGAATTAGCAAAGAACTTCAAAGATGACCCCGACACCAAAACCTGGCTCAAAGAACGCACTACCCAGGATAATTACTCAAATGTGCGACGTGCAGCAGTCGAAGAATTAGCGAGGAACTTTAAAGATGACTCCAATACCAAATCCATTCTCAAAGAACGCGCTACCCAAGATGATAACTGGTATGTGCGACGTGCAGCAGTCCAAGGATTAGCGGACAACTTTAAAGATGACCCCGACACCAAATCCATTCTCAAAGAACGCGCTACCCAGGATGATAGCTTGAATGTGCGACGTGCAGCAGTCCAACAATTAGCTAAATACTTTAAATATCAGCCTGAGTTGTTTGACATCTACCATAACTGCGCTGTTAATGATCCCTTTGAACGCGAGGAAGATTATGAAACTAATCCTCGGCGCACTGCATTAGAGATAATTATCAAGCAATTTCCTCAGCATCCCCAAACTTTACCACTGTTGCGCGATCGCACAGAAAATGACCCAGATGAGCAAGTGCGGGAATTTGCTCAGAAGAAGTTAAAGCAGTGGGAAGGGTAAATGTAAGCTGAGTATATGCCCAAGAAAATCAGAGAACTCAAAAGCTTGTTGCTGCAAGCAGGATTTACTTATAAACCTGCAAAGGGTAGCCATAGTAAATGGCTGCATCCGCAATTGCCTAAAGCTATCATCATTGCTGGCAAAGATGGTAGCGATGCCAAACCTTATTTAGAAAAGCAAGTCAATGAAGCACTAGAAGAACTAAATAAAATTAAAGAAGATGAGGAGACAGAAGAATGAAATATACAATCGTGATTCAATGGTCAGAGGCAGACCAATGTTATGTGGTTTCGCTACCTGAGTTTACGGATATAATGCAGCCTTGCACTCACGGAGAGACTTACGAAGACGCTCTTAAAAATGCTCAGGAAGTTTTAGAGATGCTGATTGAATCATCTTTGGCTGACGGTGCAACTCTACCAGAGCCTAAGACGCTAGGAAAGTCTTTGGAAGTTGCATAAAATTTATGAATGAAAAAGGTAGCTTATGAACACATCTGTAAATACAGCCAAAGTCTACGACGAAATTATAGAGTTTATTGCTGCTGGAACCACTCCCCAAAGCGTTATCGATTTCAAACTCTCGGATGCAACCAAAGAGCGTTTAGAGGATCTCGTTTACCGCGCAAAAACTGAAGGTCTTACAGCAAATGACCAGCGAGAGTTAGATCATTTCCTCACGCTAGAGCATATTATGAGGTTGGCAAAAGCAAAAGCTCATCAGTACATTAACCCTAAATAAGTATTCAAAATGCCTCGTCTATATATTAATGCAGAACTGCGGCGTTTAGTTGCCGATCGCGCCGCCCATATATGCGAGTATTGTTTATATCCAGAAGTAGAGGGCTTAAGCTGTCAAGTTGACCATATAATCAGCGTCAAACACGGCGGCGCTACAACAGCAGATAATCTCTGTTATGACTGTATTTTCTGTAACCTGCAAAAAGGGACGGATTTGGGGTCAATTAATTGGCAAACTGGCGAACTTGTGCGGTTTGTTTAACCCACGCAGAGACTTTTGGGGTGAGCATTTCCGGCTAGATGAGGCTGTAATTCAACATCTTACAGATATTGGAGAAGTGACAGCACGTATCCTAGATTTTAATGGCGATGAAAGGCTTCTAGAACGACAAGCTTTAATTGCATCTGGGCAATATCCCTCAGCATCGGCGCTAAAACAGATAAATAAATAGGTTATGATGTGCGATCGCGCTGAAAAATGGGAACTCTATACTTAGCAAAGATTGCTACTTCACCATTAGAACTCCCAAGGTAAATACATAATGGCCTATCAAAATATCGCCGCCGCCCTTACGCCACAAGATATCCAAGAAATTAAAGCCGCGCTACAGACAGTCCAAAAGAAGATGCCCTTTCTGATTACTCTCAGCACAGAAGAACGGCGCAAGTTGGTAAAAATGGGCGATAAAAGCCTAGCTTTTGTAAACAATAGCGTCACGGCTGCTCAATCTAACCGCGAAATTCTTCCAGCCACTTTTGACGTTGAAGAACTGGTTCAGGATTATCAGTTAGCCACTGCGCTGACTGAACTTTTAATTTCAATGCAGCAACTCACCGAACAGGTAGATGATACCCTAATGGCAGTCGGTAGTGAAGCTATGACTGGCAGTTTGACAGTTTATGATTACGTGAAGACTGCATCGAAAAAGACTCCAGGCTTAAAAAGTGTTGCTGAACAGTTGGGCGAACGCTTTAAAGCTATCAGAGGTAGACCGACTAAAGCTGCGTCTGGTTCTTGATAAATTAATACTCATTAATGAGTCTTTGAACTCCATTAATCAGGCTTTGAACTCCATTAATGAGTCTTTGAACTCCATTAATGAGTCTTTGAACTCCATTAATCAGGCTTTGAACTCCATTAATGAGTCTTTGAACTCCGTTAACGAGTCTTTGAACTCCATTACCTCGTTCCCAGTCAGAGACTGGGAATGCCTATTGGTAGGCTCTGCCTACCAAATTCGCGGCAGAGCCGCAATGAGGAGCATTTCTAGCCTCTGGCTAGAAACGAGGTTTCCAAAGTTTTTACCTCGTTCTCAGTCAGAGACTGGGAACGCATATTGGGAGGCTGCGCCTACCGAATTCGCGGCAGAGCCGCAATGAAGTACGTTTCCAGGTAGAACCTGGAAACGAGATTGATAAAAGTTTTGGCGATCGCAACTTCCACACATCTATATAATAAGATATTCACTATGAGCTATAACTATATTTGCAAACGTATGCATACATACAGACAGCAAATCCTAAAAAAAAATAAAGAAAGCTGTTATTCCCCTAACCAAATAATAAGATAGTAATAGTAGTAGCATATACAAAAAATTGAGTTTTATTCTCATATAACTCATATTTGAGTGCATCTGAGTACAGCTTAATATATTGCAAAATATCTTGACTAAATGTCTGCAAAGGCTTACACATAAAGTTTCTTGTAGCGAGTACAGAAATTCTTAAACCCTGCCCCAAAAATACTAGTACCCCCATGATTAAATACTAGCGCCCCTACCCCAAGAACAATTTTAAGTTTATCTTGAGTCGGGGTTTTGGCGTTTGAGTACAACCTTAATCAATCCAATAAATCCAATCAACATTGGGTTTCCTATCTAGTTGGAAGTCACCTGATATAAGCATAAAAATAGCATATAGCTCTTTCAACCAGATAGACGTACCGATGCAACAGTCTTTAGACAGTATGAGCGATGGCCAGACTATCAAAACGCAGAATTCTGCACATACATCCCTGCTGAAAAATTTACTCACTGGCGTTTTTTTTGAGCCATTATTGAGTGATTTTCGCATTATTTTTGAACGCGATCCAGCAGCACGTAATTGGCTAGAAGTGGTGTTTTGCTACCCAGGATTGCACGCACTATGTTTGCATCGTCTTGCTCACTGGTTACATTGTCGAGGTGTGGGTTTTATCCCTCGCTTAATTTCTCATTTGGGGCGATTTTTCACCGGAATTGAAATTCACCCAGGCGCAGAGATTGGTCAGGGCGTGTTTATCGACCACGGAATGGGTGTTGTGATTGGCGAAACTGCGATCGTGGGCGATTACACATTAATTTATCAGGGTGTCACCCTTGGCGGAACTGGTAAAGAAACTGGTAAACGTCATCCGACAGTGGGCAAAAATGCAGTGATTGGGGCGGGTGCGAAAGTTTTAGGTAATTTAGAAATTGGCGATCGCGTCCGTATTGGTGCAGGTTCGGTTGTCTTGCAGAATGTAAAGAGCGATCGCACAGTTGTCGGAGTTCCCGGCCGAATTATTTCTCCGAAAGAAAGCGCCAGCCTTTCTCCTTTAGAACATGGAAAGCTACCCGATATGGAAGCAACCGTGATTCGTTCTTTGCTCTGCCGCATTGAACAACTTGAAAAACAACTGCAAACTTTAGAAGTCAAGAGTCATTTACAAATGACAAATGACAAATGACAAAGGACAAATGACAAATGACAAATAACACTTTAGGCGATCAAGTTTTGCAGATTCCTTTGAGCGATCGCTGGCGAATCTATTACCGTTTGCAAGAGTTAAAAATTAAGAGTTCCTGTCCCCCTGATGGTTCTTTACGAGTGCAAGTGAACAATTTGCTAGAAGTAATTCTAATTCGCAGTACAGTTATGCAACTTCTTGCTTCTCGTCACGAATTATTAGAGTGGCTAGAGCGTTGCTGGCATTACAGTGATCATTCTTGAGTCGAAATGGAAAGTTTTTCATACCCCACTCCCATTTGGCTACGCCCTTCTCTACAAGAGCCTGCGCCAACGACTACGCTCAGGACAAACTCACGGCAAGCCTACTCCCCTCTTTGTTCATAGATGCATAAACCTCGAATAGGTTTAGAAGTTGAAGCTACTGTCCCTTAGCAGATTTTGTTGCAGACTGAGAGAGATTAACCGAATTTTAGATTTTGTTTAGTCTACTAAATCTGAAGTTTTCCTGACATATAGCAACAATTAAGAAGGCGAAATTACCAAATAAAATTGGAGTTTCTGATTTTTAATTATTTTCCAAATTAAGAAATTGAAAGTTCAATTATGGCGACTCGTAACAGAAATATAAAACTCCTCAATTTTTTGCACAATGAACTTGAACTTTCAAATGCTGATATTGCTGTAGCTCTGCGACACCGGGAATTGGAAAATGGTCCACTACCAATGCTCCTCTGGCAGTATGGTTTAGTTGATTTGGAGCAGCTAGGAAAGATTTTTGATTGGCTAGCAGAACAAAGTTAGCTAATTTTTACCCATTAGCTTTGAGTCCCATTACTGCCTAAATTACACACCAATGCACTAGAAAATATGAGGTTACTAAGATGATTACATCCTTAATTGCTGGATTCTGTATATTACTTTGTTCAGGATTTGCTAATAGTTATATTAGTTCATTGCTACTCGAACAAATTTCAACTGACATCGGTAAAAACGATTAGGAAATTATACATGGTTTTAGTTCCCTGCCATACAGATGTGATGCTAATAATCGGGCAATAATTAAGGATCATGTATCCTACATTATGAATTGTGATATTTTTAGCATTTACCATCACTAGGGATTGTAGAGACGGATATTAAGAATACTTCCAAGAGAGGGATATTTGCAATGAATCAAATCATAATTAATGACACTACATTACGTGATGGCGAACAAGCAGCAGGTGTTGCCTTTACTTTAGAAGAAAAAGTAGCGATCGCTAAGTTTCTCGATGCCATTGGTATTCCCGAATTAGAAGTTGGTATACCGGCAATGGGTGACGAAGAAATCCGGGCGATCGCTCAAATTTCTGACTTGGGTTTACAAGCAAAACTCCTGGGCTGGAACCGCGCCGTCATCTCAGATATTAAGGCTTCTATCGCCTGCGGTCTGAACCGGGTGCATATTGCGATTCCCGTCTCTGGTATCCAAATTGCCACTAAATTTCATGGTCAGTGGCGAGTAAGTTTACAAAAACTTAAAGACTCCATCAGCTTTGCCCTCGATCAAGGTCTTTGGGTAGCAGTCGGCGGAGAAGATTCTTCCAGGGCTGATGAAAACTTCCTCTTAGATGTAGCGCTTTATGCCCAAGAGTGGGGTGCATCCCGCTTCCGCTTCTGCGACACCGTAGGAGTTCTCGACCCCTTCACCACCTACACAAAAGTCCAAAGGCTGGTTTCAGCGTTGACAATTCCCCTAGAAATCCACACGCATAATGATTTTGGTCTGGCAACTGCCAACGCTCTTGCGGGTATTAAAGCCGGAGCCTTATCAGTGAATACCACAGTCAACGGATTGGGTGAAAGGGCGGGAAATGCAGCTTTAGAAGAAGTTGTCATGGCGATCAAACGCATCTACGGCGTTGATTTGGGCATTAACACACCCAGTCTGCTGGAACTATCTCAACTAGTTGCAGCCGCATCAGGTGCTAGTGTACCACCCTGGAAGGCGATCGTGGGCGAAAATACCTTTGCTCACGAATCTGGCATCCATGCTCACGGGGTATTGCAAAACCCCATTACCTACGAACCATTTGCTCCTGAAGAGGTGGGTTGGGAACGGCGTTTAGTATTAGGTAAACATTCTGGACGGCATTTGGTTTCAAACTTGCTAGAACAGCATGGAATTTTCTTGAACTCCCAAGAAACTCAGTCTGTTTTAGACGCAGTTCGTCATCAATCGGTACAGAAAAAACGCAGTTTGACGACAGAAGAGCTATTAAATTTGGTCAGAGAACAGAGGTACTCTCATGCAACGTGATGAATTAGAACTAAGCTTGCCACCTGCTTTTGAAATTGGTGAAAAAGTAAGAGTTCGTAAACTGCTCAAAAACGATGGTACTTTTCCTGGTAAGGAAGTCGGCCAAGTTTTAGTAAACAAGGGAGATATCGGCTATATAGCGAGTATAGGCACATATTTGCAGACTTCCTATATCTATGCTGTGCATTTCTTAGAAACAGGGTTCGTCGTCGGCTGTATGAAAAAAGAACTAGAATCTGTTGAGGAATCTCATGAAAGTAATGCTACGCATGAATGATGCCGGTACTTTAGTAGTTTACGTTGCTAAAAAAGACCTGGAAGAAGAAGTCGTCAAACAAACTGATGGAAATGATGGCAAGATTCTCACCCTAGCAAATGGTTGGGAATTGGAATTTAGTAATTTGCCAGACACAGCCAATTTACCCCAAACTGTAGAAGCTAAACGCCTCGCGTAAAAAAACTGGGGAGTGGGGATTATCAGATATTGTACCAGCTCCCACAACCGCCTCAGAATGAATTCTGAGGCTAATAGCTAAAGTCTTCTAAAGAAGACTAAGTAAGGTTTTTAGTCCACTTTAGTGGAGTTAAGCTATTAGCCAAAAAATTTATTTCTTGGCGAGAGATAGAGCACGTGCAAGATTTGAGAAGTGGGGAGTTATGAGTTATGAATTTTAACTCCTAACTCTTAACTAATGACCAATGACCAATGACCAATGACTAACTTTTTATCAATCATGGGTGACAAGTATTTGACGTTATCAGAATTGAACCTTGAGGGACAGTTACTAGGTTTTGTTGGTGGTGAACCAGGAAAATATAAATACTTGCAATTGGCTGTTCCATCGGGAAATGTGGAAATTAAATTGCCTAAAGAGTTGCGCCGTTTACTAAGTTCATCCTTAGTTCCTGGTCAGCAAATTCGCGTTTGTGGTCATAGTAAAGTAGACTCGCGCACAAGTAAAATTAAAATCAAAGCCTATCGGGTGACACCAATTGATGCGTGTCCAAATCAAGATTTACCACCTCAAACCAAGGCGAGGATTATGGTATGTCAAAAGGGCGGTTGTCTCAAACGTGGTGGTAAAGGGTTATTATCAGAATTAGAAAAAACTTTGTGCGATCGCAATTTGTTAGACAAAGTTACTATTGAACATACTAGTTGCCAAAAATGCTGTAGCAGCGCCCCCAACTGTGTTTTACAGCTTGGTAAAAAGAAATACAAGAATATTCATCCTGATGCGATCGCATCTTTGCTAGAAAGTCACTTAACTCAAGAGTAATAACCTTCTCTAGCTATTCTTCAAATAATACACGATTTGTAGGGGTAAAATTTTTACCCCTATTTGTTGTAAATATTCTTTATATAGCAATCTTGTCAAACTGCGATCGGCTAAGTTATAACTGCTGCAACGTTAGTTTGAAAAGTCTAATTTATTACTAGCTAGGCGACTAGAAGTCACGGCTACACAGACTTGTGTTGAGCACAGTCGAAATACAAAACCTGCCTCCGCAGGTTAAAAACTGTTGATTTTTTCTTAGTCCGCGTAGGCGGACTTTGTTTGTGTAGCCGCGATTTCTAATCGCCGGATATATTTGCAAAAGCGAGATGCACCTCCTAGTTATTGTGTATAACTTTTTTGAAATTACCTTAAATACTTAAAAATAAATGTCTTTGTTTACCAATTTACTCAATCTGCATTCAGGAAGTAAACCGCGTGAAGATTTTTTTACTGAGATTGTTGCTTATTTTTTGTCCCTGAATAATGATATTTTACTTGGTTGGCTAAAACATCACTCAATCATCAGTGATGATAATTATTCCAGCATCAAGATTTCAACTCAACAAGAACATCAAGCACTGGCGATTCATACTGAGGATAGTAGACTTGATATTGCGGTTGAACTTTCAACTGGTTTAAATTCAGATGTAATATTTATTGAATCAAAAATTGGCTCTAAAGATAGTAATAATGCCTTAAGAAAATATGCTGATGTTTTGAGTAATTTACCAAATGTCAGACATCGAATTTTAATTTACATCACCCGTGATTATGACCCAAAAGATGAAATAAAAAAATACTGCCTTGATTTATCACCCAAGGTAAATTTTTTTCAACTGAGATGGTATCAGTTTTATAGCTTTTTAAAAGAACGTGCATTTGATATATTAATCCAAGAAATATTAATTTTCATGAGGAATAATAGAATGTCTCAGAATAATCAATTTTCATCAGTTGACTTATTGACAATGGTTAATTTCAACAAGACTCTCATTTTGATGCAATCAACCCTGAGTGAAAAAGTGAAAGAGGAATTCGAGTTAGCTTTTGGAAGTGTCGTCGGAAAGACAGCAAGTATGACTCAATGGACATGGGGTAGTAGATATATTATCTATACTCACTTTTCTGGCTGGAATTTTTGGTGTGGTCTTGGATACTTCGATTTAAATCCAGATAATTTCACGGAATATCCATGTCTAGGAATATATTTAGAGGTTTCCCCTACCTTTAAAGAACGCCCAAACATTATCAAATCTATGCAGAATGTAGTTAATGATAAGCCTGATATGTGGACTTCAAATAATTTAACTATTACACCAGCTTGGTCAAGTATATTTTATCGAAAAAACCTACAAGAATTTTTATCTGAAAAAGACCAGTTATCTGCTATTAAATTCTTTTTTAAAGACTCAATAAAGGAATTAAAAGCGGTTCAAGAACAATATTTTAACTTTCCTTGGAAGGGTGTAGGCACAGAAGAAGCTACAAAAATAGAGAAAGAAGAAGATCCAGATAACTTATCATCTTCTATCGTGGGAGTTGAATCAGTCGTAACTCCATTAAAATAAAAATAACCCTGCAATCCTGTAGCCGTTATGAGTCTCACCACTCCTAAACACTTTACTATAGCTGAATATCACCGTCTAGCTGAACTCGACTTCCTTGAGGAGAATGAGCGAGTTGAGCTAATTAAGGGTGAAATAATCCAGGTGGCTGCAAAAAGGTACACCGCACTCTGTTTGTCAAACACGCCTAGAGAGAGAATTATATAAGCTAGTAGGCGATCGCGCAAGCCTATTATTCTTCAAACGTTGATACGATGCGAATAGGTTCTCCAGGAATTTCCGGTAATTCAAAGTCTCCCAAATTTGCAAAACACTGCTCAATGATAGTAGCTAGATTTAAGGAATATTCATAATTTTCTATTAAAGCCATAGGAAGAATTTCTCTGGCTTCTTCTTCGAGAGAACGACCATGTTTTTCGGCTCGTTTTTGTAGACGAGATTTTATTTCCTCATCAAGATTAGATATAGTGATATTGTTTATAATCAATTCCTCATTTTCCTTTTCAAATCAATCCTTCCATTGCCTGTTGCAAATCATTTGTCACATCAGCAACAGCTTGTCTAGCAGCCAAACGATTCCCTTGATACGCCGGATAATGCTCAGAAACAGATATGGGTTTACCCACAGTAATTTTGACTTTTTGCTTACCCAATTGCGGACGCCGCACAGCTTTCTCACCTTTGATTTTAGCGATCATTTGCCATAAAATTAAAGTCGTCTCTGCAAACCTTTCTACCGTTGGATTTTCCCGAATATAATTACCCGAAACTGCCACAAAACTTTCTACTAAACGCATATGCCACATCCGCGCATTCGCTTCTTCAGCAACGCGATCGCCTAAAGCTTTCTCTACAGCAGATACTCCTTCCACATCCTTAAAATCTTCTCTAAATATATAATTCCACCCTGCTTGTTCTACTCGCTGACATCGATCTCTTAAACTACCTTTTGACTGCAAATCAAAATACTGTTCTGATATTAACAGCGCTGTATTTAACAAAGCTTGTAAACGAACTGCTAACGCTTCATTTCTATCTTCGATTTCTCCTATTGTTTTAGCATCTGGCAGCTTTTGATGATAAAACCGCGTGTAAAATTCCTCCATCAGCGAAAGTAAATGTTCTGCCAAAGTCAACAATCGGGGATAAAGTGACTCCACAGAAGCAAATTCTGATGGATTCACAGGTAAACCACTAGCCGCTTCCAATTCACTTAAAAGATTAGCGATCGCATCCCAAGGAGCATCAACGTAACTATATTTAATCCCAACTGGTACAATTAAAACCTGTTGGTCGCGTCCAGCTTTCTGCAAATCTTCAGCACACCAAAAGCCTAATTGGGCGATACCAGGTTCTAGGGTGCTAATATTCTCTGATAAACCATTGGTACCACCTTCTGGCGCCGCCGCCATCGGGAATTTCCCATTGGCGAACAAGTTACGTGCCGAACGTAACCCCGTCCAGTCAGCCTTACCGCGCTGAATCGGAGTAGCACCTAAATTAGAAGCAATCCAACCTACATAAGAACCTGCCCATAGAGGAATGCCGCGATCGTAGATAAAATGAGCGTGAATCGGAAGTTGTAGGATTGTACCTTGCGATCGCGCTACTTTTGGCACGAGTTGAGAAAACAAGTAACTCAAACAAAATGGATCGTCTGTTTTAGGATGGCGAAACGCCAGCATAAAACGGATCTTACCCTCCTGAAACTGGTGATACAGATCCACCAGAACTTCTACGTTCTCTGCTTCAATTTCGGTAATAGCTGTTTGCCAGTTAATGTAAGTTGGTAGTAAAAGCTGGACAACTCGGAGAAATAAGGGGTTAAACGCCGGAGGAATAAATTCTAAGGGTGGCTGTGCTTGATAAATTACATCTGCCAAGGTAGTTTCTCCTAAAGATACCGCGATTTCTCATCGCCGGGTGGTTATTTCTTTTAAGATATCTTAGAGGATGTAAAATGCCCCGACATTACGAATCACGTTAGCGTAGCGGTAGCGAGTCCGGGAGCGTTATTACGAATTATTTTAATTAAGCCCACCCACGCAGACTTATAGAGTATTTTCTGAGGAGCATCTCAGTGTTGCAAATATACCAGATGAGAAACAAAATTCTTGCTCTCCTTAGTAAGGAGAGGGCTGGTGTGAGGTTTTATAAGCCTTTTTACACTCATTGAGATGCTCCCATTTTATCCTGGTATAGAAAGTGTTGGCAAATAGTGGACGTTTAGCGGCACTTACAAATCTTAATAACAAGATAGACTCAAGCTAAATCCTGGTAATACATCTTCACCCGATAATTGTGTGGGCAGATTTCGCACTTCCACATCCTGTTTTTGGCGATAAATTTCCACTTGCTGCGATTGGGGATTTATCAACCATCCCAATTGCACCCCTGCATTCATATATTCCTGCATTTTGGAACGCAACATTTCCAAATCATCTGTTGCTGACCTTAATTCAATGATAAAATCTGGTGCAATGGGGGGAAATTTGCGTCTTTGTTCAGGTGTAAGTGCTTGCCAACGTTCTCGTTGAATCCAAGCAGCATCCGGGGAACGATCAGCACCATTGGGTAACTTAAATATAGTAGAAGAACTGAAAGTGTAACCAAGGCCAGTTTGCCGATTCCATATTCCCAGATCAATAATTAAATCTGCTTCTCGATTGCCGCTTTCACCTCCAACGGGGGACATAATGATTAATTCTCCCTTGGCAGTGCGTTCAAATTTCAATTCGCGGTTATTTTGACATAAGTGATAAAATTGTTCGTCACTAAACTGAACGGTGTCTAGTTTTAATGTCAAAGGACTCATAAGCTAGACCTAGATTAAATAGTTGCAAAGATTATATCATGCTATATCTTAACGGCTGTAAGATGCCGATGCCTGCGGCGGGCAAAGCCATCGCACACCACGCAAGTTCAAAAACTTAGAGATTCTGGAAAGGGATTAAACGATGCGACTTTCACAAATGTTATTTGTTACACTGCGGGATGATCCGGCTGATGCTGAGATTCCTAGCCATAAATTATTACTCCGTGCAGGCTACATTCGTCGCATCGGTAGCGGTATTTATGCTTATTTACCTTTGATGTGGCGGGTACTGCAAAAAGTTTCCCAGATTGTGCGGGAAGAAATGAACGCTACAGGCGCACAAGAATGTCTTTTACCACAATTGCAACCTGCTGATTTATGGAAGGAATCGGGACGCTGGGACACTTACACCAAAGCTGAGGGGATCATGTTTTCCCTAATTGACCGGCGTGAGCAACAATTAGGATTAGGGCCAACTCATGAGGAAGTTATTACAGCGATCGCTCGTGATATGATTCGCTCTTATCGCCAGCTACCACTACATCTCTACCAAATTCAAACCAAATTCCGCGATGAAATTCGTCCCCGCTTTGGTTTGATGCGCGGACGAGAGTTTATCATGAAGGACGGCTACTCTTTCCATACCGATGAAGCCAGCCTCAAAGAAACTTACCAGGATATATATAAAGCTTACAGCAATATCCTGCGGCGTTCTGGTTTAGCTTTTCGGGCAGTGGAAGCTGATTCTGGTGCAATTGGTGGTTCTGGTTCCACAGAATTTATGATTTTGGCGGAAGCTGGTGAAGATGAAGTTCTCTACACTGAGGATGGTAAATACGCCGCTAACGTAGAAAAGGCTATTTCTTTACCAATTGACGCCGAAACCTCACGGTTTACAAGCTATGAGAAACGCGATACACCTGGAACAGAAACCATTGAAAAGGTCTGTCAACTCCTCAACTGTTCTCCGACTCAATTAGTGAAAAATGTCCTTTACGAAGCCGTTTATGCCAATGATAATGTTTTGCTAGTACTTGTCAGTATTCGGGGAGACCAAGAAGTTAACGAAATTAAGCTACAGAATGTGTTATCTAAATTTACTGATCAATATGGTAGAACTGCAACGTTTCCATATGTTGATGAAAATGGTAAAGATTTAGCCATTATACATTTGAAAATTTCTGACGTGGAATCGCAAAAGCATTGGGCTGTTAAACCACTCCCCTTGGGTTATATTTCTCCTAATTTAGGGGATTATATCAAAGTTAAAGCCTTAACCCACCAAGAATTAGCTACAAATTTGCAACTAGAACCAGAGTATGGTTTATCTTTGCAGGTACTGGCAAATATTTTGCAATATCTGACACCAGACGAAAATGGCAAATATTTAGTGTCAGATGTCAAAAATTCTGCTCAACAGGTTTTGGCAAATCAGGTACTTTCTTTTACGAAACTCAATAACCAGCTAAGAAGTTTGGAACTAGAATATCCAAAACTTGTACATTTGGTAGACAACACAGCCTTTAATTTAAAAAACTTTATTACAGGCGCGAATGAAGCTGGCTATCACGTAGTTGGTGCTAATTGGGGTGAGCAATTTAATTTGCCAGAGAAAGCAGTAGATATACGGAAAGCCAGACCAGGCGATCGCGCCATCCACAACCCAGAACAAACTCTCTTCAGCACCCGTGGAATTGAAGCAGGTCACATCTTCCAATTAGGCACTAAATACTCCCAAGCGATGGGAGCAACTTATACCAATGAACAGGGTGAAGAAAAGCTGCTATTTATGGGTTGTTTTGGTGTAGGCGTGTCACGATTGGCACAAGCTGCCGTAGAGCAATCTTATGATCAAGATGGGATTATTTGGCCAGTTGCGATCGCACCTTATCACGCGATCGTCACAATTCCTAACATTAAAGATGCTCAACAAGTTGAAATCGCCCAAAAACTTTACACAGAACTCAATCAAGCGGGAATTGAAACCCTACTTGATGACCGCGATGAACGTGCGGGAGTCAAATTTAAAGATGCTGACTTAATTGGCATCCCTTATCGGATTGTAACCGGACGGGCGATCGCTAATGGCAAAGTCGAAGTTGTAGAAAGAGCCACCCGTAAATCGCAAGAAATTGTCATTGATCAAGTTACAACAACACTTCATAAGTGGATTACCGAAGCAATAGAGGGTAAAAATTAAACGCAAAAAGATGCATAGGTTCGCCGAGGGACTTTTGTGAAAAATACTCCGCGTTCCTCTGCGTTTCCCTCCGCGTTCCTCTGCGTTTGAAATCCATACCTCAATCATCTCCAAAAAGAAAGAGATTTACATAATTTGGCAGGTGACGGATTAGAAGTAAAAATTCTAAAATTGAATCAAGGACTTACAGGATTAAAAATAATCGCATTTCCAGGTTGTGGGAAACTCTCCACTTGTAAGTATCGTCCTTAACCAGGCTGCTCCTCACACAACTACCATATCAGCCCTCAGTCAGGAAGGTTTTGAACATGAAAGACCAACAAGGATCTAATCGTATTTCTTCAGGCGTAATTGCAGCCGTATCAGCAGCAGTTGTAGCAGTGGGTGGCGGTGTAGCTTGGTTTACTTCACACTCCAGCAATACTCCCACAGCGTCAAACCCCTCTGAGCGAATCGTTCAGCCAGCACAGCCATCAACTAAGCAGCCAGGTAATGAGCAAACTGCTAACGTTTATTGGCTCACATCAAAGGACAAAAATATTGCTTTGGTTCCCCAGCCTGTTAAAGTAGCTTCTGTACAACCCAACCAAGCTTTAGAAGCAGCTTTCCAAAGTTTGTTAGCAGGCCCACCGACAGGAGGGACAGATTCTACTACGACCATCCCTAAAGCAACCAAACTGTTGGGGCTGAAGGCGGAAAATGATGAAGTTCACGTTAATTTATCTCAAGATTTTACCAGTGGTGGTGGTAGCACGTCAATGATGGGTCGCGTAGGACAAGTTGTTTATACTGCGACAACTTTAAATCCCAAAGCCAAAGTATATATTGACGTCAACGGCAAACCGTTGGATGTTTTAGGCGGTGAGGGTCTAGAGTTACAACAACCGCTAACTCGTGAAAGCTTTCAGAAAAATTATCCGCTTTAGTCATTAGTCATTGGTCATTAGTCATTAGTTTTGGACAAATGACAAAGAACAAATGACAACTGACCTAACGATTGCTATTTAACACACGAAAATTACGGGCTTGCTCTTCTAACCTTGTGGCAAGGCGATCGCAAACCCGATTACACAAATCAAAAATCATTTCATCTTCCACCCGGTAATAGGCGCAAGTTCCTTCACTGCGGCGGCCAAGGATACCTGCTTGCCACATTACCTTCAGGTGTTTTGACACATTTGCCTGAGAAGTCTGTGTTGCCTCTACCAACTCTTGCACGCATTTTTCTTCATCCCGTAATAAATGTAGCAGCCGCAGGCGCATCGGCTCACTTAACAGGCTGAAGTATTCAGCTACTTGTTGCACCACTTCAGGTGGTAAAGGCAACGTTTGTTTCATCAGGATTAACCCGCAAGGACTGAAAGTTTTAACGATGACTCATTTCATATATACATTAATACTTAATCGGGGTTAATTCGCATCAAAGGTTGACCATATTCTACGGCGTCACCATTTTGGAGGAGAATTTCCATCACCTGTCCAGAGACTTCGGCTTCAATTTCATTCATCAGCTTCATCGCCTCAATGATACAGACTGTTTGACCCTTGTGGACGCGATCGCCTACTTCCACAAATGCCGCTTCCCCAGGCGCAGGAGCGCGATAAAACGTCCCTACCATTGGGGAAGGCACTTCTACTAATCTCTGGTCAATCGTTGAGGGAGGATTTACTGACAACTGCAATTGTGTGCCAGTCCCAGTATTCTCAAACACGCGACCTGTGGACACCTCCGTTACTTGACTTGGGGTTCCCTGGTTTCCCAAAGATGAAGCCGACGTCAAGCCGGAACCTACCACACCGCCCAAGGTCGTTTGACCTACCGGTAACACCTGATTGCTGATGCTCACAGCCTTACGCACTGTGAGTTCAAAATCACTGCTTTTGAGCGTAACTTCTGCAATATCTGTTTGTGCGATAGTTGCCAGTAGTTGGCGGATTTCATTAAAGTCCAATGGCACAGTTTTTATTACCTCGACCTATCCGTAAATTAGCATCTTAAATGTGGCAAGGATTTAATCCCTATGTAGGGATTTAAATCGGGGGGCAAACAATCTCCGTAGAGATGAAAGTTATTCCCTGCTGATATATTTATCTTCCTGAGTATCAATTTTGATGCGTTCTCCTTGGGTGATAAACAAAGGAACCATCACAATTGCACCAGTTTCCAGAGTTGCTGGTTTTGATCCACCTGTGGCAGTGTCACCTTTTACACCGGGATCTGTTTGGACAACTTCCAGAATCACAGACTTAGGCAATTCTACTCCTAGCACCTGTTCGCCCCACCGAATTACTTCGGCTTCCATACCTTCCTTGAGGTATTTGACGCGATCGCCAATTTGTGCGCGAGTCAATCTACCTTCTTCATAAGTTTCCATATCCATAAAGACGAACTCATCGCCCTCTTTATAGGTATGCTGCATCGTGCTTTTTTCTAGGGTGGCTTGCGGCAGCGTTTCCCCTGCTCGGAACGTTTTTTCCATTACGCTCCCACTTTGGACATTTCTGAGTTTGGTTCTGACAAAAGCGGAACCTTTGCCTGGCTTGACGTGCAGGAATTCAAGCACTCGCCATACAGACCCATCTAATACAATCGAAACACCGGGTCGAAAGTCGTTACTGGAGATCATGAAACTTTCAAATTTTGGAAGACAATCGGCATTTATTGTACCCTTCTAGGGTCGTCATTGGGCATTTGTCATTAGTTACTTGTCATTTGTCATTAGTCATTTGTCCTTCACCTCACTGTCCGTCTGTTCCATTCAGCACCTAACATGGGAAAATTATTGATGGGTTACGTCCAGTCAACAATTTAATACTGCATTTGAGTTATCCCATGCTTAACTTATTAAAATCCTGGCTGAAGAACAGCCTAATGGCAATACTGCTGGTAACAATATTTTTAGGCATAACTACAGCTGGGTGGACTCCCTCCAGTAGCGCCGCACTACCAGCCGGCAATGCAATTACCGACGGCAAGGCTTTGTTGCGGTATGCACTCCCGATAGATAACAAACCTGTGCGGCAACTACAAGCCAGTTTAGAGGACATCTCTGCCCAACTGCGGGCGAATCGGCGGTGGGGTGAGATTTCCAAAGATATCAGCAAAGCATCCCGCATTCTTGATAAACCCTCCCAAATCTTAGCAAGCGTTCCCGAAGAACGCCAACCCCAAGCCGAAGCTTGGATTACCGAATTGAAATCTGGGGTGGGTAAATTGCAAGAATTGGCGGACAGCAAAGATAAAGAACAAATTCTCCAAGATAGAGCTAAACTGCTGAATCTCGTTACTGAGCTAGAAGAGTCAATGGTAAAACAATTTCCCTTTGAAGTGCCTGCCGAGTATAGTAATCTGCCGCAACTTAAAGGTCGTGCCACTGTAGAATTCAAAACTAACAAAGGCGATTTGACCCTGGTAGTAGACGGTTACAGCGCCCCTGTTACTGCTGGTAATTTTCTAGATTTGGTACAAAGGGGTTTTTATAATGGTTTAGAATTTTCCCGTTCTGAAGAATCTTACTTTCTCCAAACTGGAGATCCGGCTGGAAAAGAGGTCGGTTTCATTGACCCAACAACGAGCAAATATCGTGCTATTCCTTTAGAAGTTTTAGTTAAAGGCGATAAAGCACCTACTTATGGCATTACTCTAGAAGAAGCTGGGCGTTACCTTGATATGCCAGTTCTGCCTTTCTCTGCCTTTGGTGCAGTGGTGATGGCTCGTCCCGAAAGTGAAGTAAATGGTGGTTCATCACAATTTTTCTTCTTTTTGTTTGATCCCGAACTCACCCCCGCCGGACGCAACCTATTGGATGGTCGTTATGCCGTTTTTGGCTATCTCACTGAAGGCAAAGAAGTTTTGGACAAACTGAAGGCTGGTGACAAAATTGAATCAGCAACAGTCGTTCAAGGAATAGAAAATCTGGTTGAGCCGCAAGCCACATAATAGATTTTAGATTTTGGATTGAATCCAAAATCTAAAATCTATTGATATTTTTTTTAAATGGAACGTAATAATTAAATTTTTATGCTTCTAAAAATTTAAATTTTGGGTGAAACAAACCAGATTGCATCTGCTGCAACTTTTCGTTAATAAAGACCAATATCCCGATGATCTAGCATGAATTTATCTTCAATATTTTTCAACTCAGCATCGCTGAGGAATTTTTAGTCTAATCGCGATTAAAAGACGACTACTATCTATGGTCTACTAGCCCAGATTACCTGCATTCAAAACCTGTTCAACTACAATATTCAATTCGGGAAAAGTCCGTGATAAAATTTGCTGGTTGGCAGTAAAAACTGTTTCTTCGTAAAATCCATCTTCCAGTAGTAACACCGAAATTTTTCCTTACAGTGGGTCTACAATCCAATATTCAGGAACCTCTAAGGCGGCATATTCCGATCGCTTATAACGATAATCCCGTTTCACCGATTCAAGACTAACCACTTCGACAATTAGTAACGGGGGTGACTCAAATACTGCTGAGGCATTTAACAATTCTCTGGCTTGCTCTATTGTCACCACACACAAGTCTTTTGTGCGATTCGTTGATTAGTGAATCACGGTAATCAGTCCGTAAATAACTAATCCAGCCCGACAGCAGATTACTGTCACTAAAGGCTGAACTCTCGGTCAGATGCAAGTGAAAGCCTTGCCATTCAGACTCAGAATTGACTCCTTACCTGCCCACACCGAACAAGCTCGGTTCTTGTAGAGTGAAGCTGGGAACAGGGCGCAATCAGACGACCGTTGCGGGTTGACACTGGCGCTAACAGGGAGTTCCTATGATGAAACAGAGCCTAGAAAAGCGACTTATCGTGGGGCAGGGCGCAACGCCAAATCCCTGACCTAACTGGAGCTTATTCCCGCCGAATTATGAACGAGATAACGGCAAGAGTCCAGGGAATCCAGTAGTCGAATTGGCTGCATCTAACGGAACAATCAATCTCTCCGAAGGAACGAATAAAAACGAGTTGTGGGTCTAGGGGCAGTCGAACCCCAAGTAGCCCAGACGAGCGGAGGAATCCCCACAATTCGGGTAGGACAGACCGTAATTGGTCTGAGGTGTTCAGAAAATACAAACTCCAGAAGAGAAAATGATTAGACACAGTTATAAAACTAGTGAATCTTGGAAAGCCCTACCGTGGAAGAAATTCCGCCGAAATCTTTTCCGCCTTCAAAAGCGCGTGTACAAAGCTGTTCAAGTTGGAGACAAGCGGAAAGCTAGGTCACTCCAAAAGCTTATTCTAAAATCCACCTCGGCTCGATTTCTTGCAATAAGACAAGTATCTCAGCTAAATGCTGGTAAAAAGACGGCTGGTATTGATGGGAAGAAATCTCTCACTTTTTGCGAACGCTTCTATTTAGAAGAATGGTTAAGAGCTAAGAGCGGAGATTGGAAGCACCAAGGTTTACGAGAAATCCCCATTCCTAAGAAGGACGGGACTACCAGAATGCTTAAAATACCGACCATAGCGGATAGAGCTTGGCAATGCCTTGCAAAATATGCACTTGAACCAGCACACGAAGCCACCTTCCACGCACGGAGTTACGGGTTCAGAACTGGGCGCTCTGCCCATGATGCACAACAGTACATCTTTAACAACCTTCGCTCCGAAGCCAATGGAATAGAAAAACGAGTTATCGAACTCGACATCGAAAAGTGCTTCGATAGGATTAACCACTCAGCCATAATGGACGAACTCATTGCCCCCAAAGGCTTAAAACTCGGAATCTTCCGATGCCTCAAGGCTGGAGTTAACCCAGAATTTCCTGAACAAGGAACGCCCCAAGGGGGAGTAGTTAGCCCATTACTAGCAAATATTGCACTCAACGGGATTGAGAGTATACACAGATACC